>NZ_JAAXPW010000030.1 GCF_012396605.1 Ureibacillus thermosphaericus | reverse complement strand
AGAGAACAGCTATTCACGGAAGTTATAAAGACTTGCGTCAATCATCTTAATTGAACCGCCGTATACGGAACCGTACGTACGGTGGTGTGAGAGGACGGGAGTTAATCGCTCCCTCCTACTCGATTATAAATGTATGGACGCTTCAATATGTATTTATTAAAAATGTTTATCTAATCCACTATGTTTCTTAAATAGATTTAGATTTATAAAACACTATAGTATTGGATAAATTTCAAATTCCGCATTAACATCTACTAATTCTCCAATTAGAAGTCCTCCAGATTCTAACCTTGCATTATAAGTTAAGTCAAAATCTTTTCTGTTGATTTTCGCTGCTGCTGAAAATCCATATGTATCTTGTCCCCAAGGGCTTTTAACATGTCCTTTATAAGTCGTTTCAAAGATCACAGGTTTTGTTACTTCTTTTATTGTCATATCACCATGTATGTAAAATTTATTATGATCGATTTGTTCTATGCTTGTTACGTTATAAGTGATTTTTGGATATTTATCCGCATAAAAAAACTCGTTTGAAGTTAAATGTTGATCTCTCAATAAATCGTTTGTTGAAATACTGGCTACATCAATTTCTATACTAATGTTTGCATTTATTAAATCTTCAATTGAATCTGCTTCGATTTCCGCATGATAAGAATTAAAGTGGCCTATTACATTTGCTATCATCATATGTTTTACAGAAAAAGTGATGGAAGAGTGGGAAAAATCTACAGCAAACTTTTTCATTTTTTCACCTGCTTTCAACATTCTTATTTTCATAATAGTTTATTATAATGTTAGAGACAATACTTGGAAGTATTATTTATAGTCTAAACTTTTATAACTAATGGAAAACATGGTACACTTATCGAGGAAAGATTTATGTTTTGAAAAGTTGGAAAATAATCGTAAAATTCTTGCAATTAAAGCATATATTTGCTTGTCAAAAAGTATACAATTACAGATACAAGGTTTAATACAGGAAAGGAATATGCTTTTATGACAATTGAACAATGGGTTAAGGATTTATCTGGGGTTACAAATAAAGAAAATATAAAAATAAACGAATCGTTAAAAAAATATACAATGACACAACTTGGAGGAAATGCTGATATATTAGTCATGCCGGAGACGGAAGAGGAAGTTGAGGCAATTGTACAGTATACGTATAACCATCAAATTCCGTTGTTAATTTTAGGAAATGGTTCTAACATGATTGTTCGTGACGGTGGCGTTCGTGGAATTGTAATGAATTTATCGAAACTCAATCAAATAAAAATTGAAGGAACCGAAGTGTATGCACAAAGTGGAGCACTTATTATGGATGTTTCCAAAAAAGCAGCAGAAGCAAGTTTAACAGGCTTAGAATTTGCTTGTGGAATTCCAGGTTCAGTAGGTGGAGCAATGGCGATGAACGCCGGTGCTTACGGTGGAGAAATCAATGACATCATCGTTCATTCCACAGTACTAACTAGGGAAGGAAAGCGTCTTGTATTATCAAAAGAAGAATTGGAATTAGGTTATCGAAAAAGCATTATAGCTCAGAAGAACTATATTGTGCTTTCATCATTATTCCGACTAGAAAAAGGTAATAAAGAAGAAATTGATGCAAAAATTGCAGATTTGACTTATAAACGACAATCTAAACAGCCGTTAGAATATCCTTCAGCAGGAAGCGTATTTAAACGCCCACCAGGTTATTTTGCTGGAAAATTAATTCAAGATAGTGGTCTTCAAGGAAAAGGGGTTGGCGGAGCAGAAGTTTCTACAAAACATGCTGGATTTATTATTAATAAAGGAAACGCAACTGCGACGGATTATATAGAAACAATCAAAATGGTCCAAAAAGTTGTAAAAGAAAAATTTGGTGTTGAGCTAGAACTTGAAGTGAAAATTGTTGGAGAAGATTAATGTCCAAGATAAATCATTGGAAATTTCCCAATTGAATCTTTATTATTCATAGGGAGGCAGCAACCTTCATTAAAAAGGTTGCTTCTCCCTTATTTTGCTTTTCTTTAAATTTTTCATACATAGTAGGTGGGAAAGTGAAATTTATTTCGTGGAATGTTAATGGAATACGAGCTTGTTTAAAGAAAGGATTTTTAGACTACTTTAATAGAATGGATGCAGATTTTTTTTGTATTCAAGAAACGAAATGTCAAGCGGGACAAGTAGAACTGCCGCTAAAAGGATATTATCAGTATTGGAACTATGCAGAGAAAAAGGGGTATTCAGGAACAGCAGTTTTTACGAAGCATAAACCTCTCTCCGTAAAATATGGAGTCGGAGAAATGGATTCTGAATCAGAAGGCAGAATTATTACATTAGAATACGATTCATTTTATTTAGTAAATGTGTATACACCAAATTCACAGAGGGATTTAGCAAGATTGGATAAACGATTGCAATGGGAAGATGATTTATTCGATTATTTGAAAGCGTTAGATCGTAAGAAGCCTGTTATTTATTGTGGAGATTTAAATGTCGCTCATCAAGAAATTGATTTAAAAAATGCCAAATCCAATATCGGAAATTCTGGGTTTACCTTTGAAGAAAGGGAAAAAATGACAAGATTATTATCAGAAGGTTTTACTGATACGTTTCGATATTTATATCCAAACCGAACAGATGCATATACTTGGTGGTCCTATATGAATAAAGTAAGAGAACGAAATATTGGATGGCGTATCGATTATTTTATCGTTTCAGATTTGATTGTCGATGCGATCATAAATAGTGAAATACATTCTGAAATTTTAGGAAGTGACCACTGTCCAATTGTTTTGGAATTAAATGAAAATTTATTAGTTCATAAATAATAGGCAATTATCAATAATAGATATCCCTACTAAAGATATAGCATTCAGGATAAAATGTAAAAATGTTAATAAAAATGGCAAATTTTGAAATAATTATACAAGATGAAATTGTATTTATATGGGATTATTATGAAAAAATAACTTGATACTATTGAGTATTTTGTTCTATCCGTTTATAGTATTAATTAATAAAAGTATAGTTTGAACGGAGAGAAAAAATAAATGTCACAACTAAGATTAGTGAATGTAATGGAAGAAATAGTAAGTGGACTTGTTCGTTATTTTTTACGAAGTGTGGAATATCAAACATTCTGTAATTGTGAAGAATGCGAATTAAATATAGTGGCAAATGTGTTAAATAATTTGCCTACATATTATGTGGTTTCTTTAAATGCTCGAGAAGAAGCGTTTAACGAATTAAAGGACTCAAGAAATATAGAAAACATTAATAAGGAAATCATACGTGCTATTCATGCAGTGGGCAAAAGAAGGGGTCATGTAGAGTAATGATGTCCAAAAAGTTGAAAACTAAACTTTTTGGACATTTTTGTTTGATTCTTTTGCCGTTAAAAGTTACATTTTTTAGTTACATTGTAGTAAACTGAATATGATAGACGAAAGTGAGGGGTCGTGTTATGCCAACACCTAGTATGGAAGATCATATCGAACAAATATATTTATTAATTGAAACAAAAGGATATGCCCGGGTGTCTGACATAGCTGAAGCTTTATCGGTTTTACCTTCCTCCGTAACAAAAATGGTGCAGAAACTAGATAAAGACGGTTATTTGGTATATGAAAAATACAGAGGGTTAACACTTACACCAAAGGGAGAAAAGCTTGGGAAGCGACTTGTTAAAAGACATGAACTTCTTGAGCAATTTTTAAGACTCATTGGTGTTGATGAAGATAAGATTTATGAAGATGTGGAAGGGATTGAACATCATTTAAGTTGGAATTCAATCGACCGCATCGCAGATTTAGTTCAATTGTTAGAAGAAGATGAGGAAATTGTAAAAAAGCTTGAAAAAATGAAACAACAACCATAATTTATTGGCGGAAGGGAAGCAATAATGAAAGATTTAAAAGCTGGTCAAGTAGTAGAGCTAACAGTCCTAGAGAAAGCTGGTTCAAGGTGGATACTGACAAATGGTGAACTAGAAATCCCACTTAATAGTTCTGAAGTAGCTACCCCTCTCACAGTAGGAGATCGTATAAAGGTATTTTTATATGCGAATCGCCGTGGGGAGTTATTAGCGACAACAATGGTACCGCATATTATTCAAGGAGAATATGGATGGGCAAAGGTATTAAAAATCTCGAATGAAGGTGCTGTTGTAGATATCGGCTCAACTCGGGAAGCCCTTGTGAAAGCAGAAGATTTACCAAAAATTCGTTCTTTATGGCCTAAGGCAGGAGATCACTTATTTATTACGTTGTATACAAATCGAAAGGGCGAATTGTTTGGGCGTCTCATAACAGAAGAAAAGGTAAGTGAGTTGTACGAAGAGGCTTCTGAAAAATTGTTTAATAAAAATATAATGGCTCGAGCTTATCGGCTATTGCCAGTAGGTTCGTTTTTATTAGGTATAGATCATCCTTATCGAATATTTGTACACCATAGTGAAATGGAATCTGAACCAAGGCTAGGGCAAGACGTAGAAGTTCGGATTATTGCTGTCAAGGAAGATGGAACAATGAATGGTTCCATGCTACCTCGCAGTCACGAAAGACTCAGCAATGATGCTGAGAAGATTTATGAGTACCTACAAAGTGTAGGAGGAAAGATGCCTTTTAGCGATAAGTCGACTCCGGAAGAGATTTATGCAATGTTTGATATGAGTAAAGGTGCATTTAAACGAGCTTTAGGTGTGCTCATGAAACAAAAAAAAGTAAAACAAGAAGATGGTTGGACGGAAATAATTTAATGCTTCTATGAATAGACACAAAAGGACAGTACGGAAACCTTTTGTGTTTTTTATTCGTACTAATTATGAGCAAACCTGAAGTTTAGGTTTGAAAGGAGAATTATGAATGAAGAAATGGTTGTCAATCATAGCTGGTTTGTTTTTCATGTTCAGTACGCTTATGCCTGGACAAGCATTAGCCACTCCTAAAACGATTAACGAAAAACTAGGTGTTCCAATAGTGGTTTATGGTGCAAACCTTTCAGATACTGAAAAAGAAATGGTACGAGAAGTATTAAGAGTAGATGAAGAACAAGAAGTAGATGAAATCATCGTTTCCGGTCAAGACTTAGTAAAATACATTAGTAATAGTAATCCAAATGCTCGCATGTATTCTTCAGCCAAAATTACTCGAGAAGAAGAGGGGAAAGGCCTTACAGTCAGCATCGTAACGCCGGAAAATATAACAGAAGTGACATCTGAAATGTATGCGAATGCCATGTTGACGGCGGGCCTAGAAGATGCAACAGTGGAAGTAGCCGCTCCAAAGCCAGTAACGGGACATTCAGCCCTTGTTGGAATTTACAAAGCATATGAAGTAAAAACAGGAGAAACATTAGATATTGAAAGAACAGATGTTGCAAACGAAGAATTATATGTCGCAACAGAACTTGCTGATAACGCAAATATTAGCGATGAACAAGTTGCGCAGTTATTAACGGAGATTAAAAAGCAAATTGCTGAAATTGATCCACAAACAAGGGAAGAAGTGGAGAAAATAGTAACAGATCAATTATCAAAATTACAAATTGAGTTAAGTGATGCTGATAGACAAATGTTGATTGATTTAATGGACCGAATTCGACAGCTGGATATTGATTTTTCAAAATGGGCAGATCAATTGTCAAACATCAGTTCAAAGATTGAAGAAAAGTTTGGAAATCTTCTGCATGATGAAGGATTTTGGGAAAAAGTGAAAAACTTCTTTAGCAAATTAATCGAAACAATTTCCTCATGGTTCTCATCTTCTGAAGAACAGGAAGCAAACTAAATTACAATGCATGTTCCCTATGATATAGTAATTCAAAAAGGGGTGGAATGTTTATGGAATTTAAACTTGTTGAAAGAGGGACGAACTACTTTGCTTTTGAGTATGAAAAAGATGGGAAAATGTTAGCAGAAATTACGTGGAATCAGCATGATGGAATAATGGATATGACGCATACCTTCGTTTCACCAGAGCTTCGTGGGCAAGGTGTCGCGAAAAAATTATTAGAACGGGCAGTGGAATATGCGAGGGAACATCAATATAAAATGAATCCTATATGCTCTTACGTCGTGAATGAGTTTCGTAGTGGTGTATATGATGATGTAAAAGCGTAAAAGATAAGTGACATAAGAACATTATGTTTTTATGTCACTTTTTTTATTGTCAGTAAGAAAAGAAAATGAAAGGAGTTATTTCCATGGCAAAAGGGAAAGGTGTTGTATTGACTGCATTTGTAGCAGGTGTAGCAGCATTTCTCAGCAAAAAAGAAAATCGAGATAAAACGATGAAGATGATAAAAAATATGAGGACAACATTCTCGAAGGAAACTGACTTTGGTGAAAAGCGTTATAGCAAAAATAATAATAATGATTTAAAAGAAATTGCTGAAACGGCTGCAGATGATACTGAAACAAAAATTAGAGAAAACAATATGATTGCAGAAAGTGGCCTACAAACGGCGGTTATTTATTATAACGAAAACAATCAAGAAGTTAGATAACTATTTTAGTGCAAGGTTGGGATAACGAACTCAAAAGAAAAATGGTCGCAGTAGCGACGAGAATTGTGGAAACTTGTTTTGACTACCACAGGAGCAAATCATAAAATAATTTGAGGATGTCTAGAATATTTTCGGCTTTCTAGACACCCCCCAATCGGCCATTTTATTTAGCGCGGTGTTATTGTCCCAACCTTGCAATTGTTTATGCTTTATTATCAATCTGTTTTCTTTAAAGCCCATCATAATACATATTGATAGTTTGGAAATTTTCTTAATATGTGGAAGCTTTGAACGTATTCGATTGATGTAATGTTCTAAAAAAATAGCACAAACCAATGATTAGTTTGTGCTATTAATAAAATCATACATTATTTTACTTCTACTTCTTTTTTCATCGTGTTGTTTTTCAATAGGTTCACGTGCCAGCTTAATGCTTCCTCTAAAATATGAGGAGTTTGAACATTTCCGTATTTTTCTACTGCTCGATGATAATAATCCCAAAGTTGATCTTTGAAATCTGGATGCGCACAGTTTTCAATGATTAACGGCACTCGTTCTTTTGGCGCTAGACCACGTAAGTCAGCGATACCTTGTTCAGTTACGATGATGTCCACATCATGTTCAGTATGGTCATGGTGTGAAACCATTGGAACGATGGATGAAACTGCTCCACCTTTTGCATAAGATTTTGTTACGAAAATAGTTAGACGAGCGTTACGAGCAAAGTCTCCAGAACCACCGATACCGTTCATCATTTTTGTTCCAGCTACGTGAGTAGAGTTCACGTTACCGTAAATATCTACTTCAAGTGCAGCGTTAATAGAAATTAATCCGAGGCGACGAACGATTTCTGGGTGGTTAGAAATTTCTTGAGGACGCAAGCAAATTTTATCTATATATTTTTCAATGTTGCCATATACTTTTTGCTGTGCTTCAGCAGTTAAAGTAATGGATGTTGCAGATGCAAAGTTTACTTTTCCAGCGTCGATCAAATTAAATACAGCATCTTGTAAACATTCAGAGTAAACTTGTAAATTTTCAAATTCAGATTCTTTAAAGCCGTCTAAAACAGCATTTGCTACAGATCCAACTCCAGATTGAATCGGCATTAATTGGTTTGTTAAACGTCCAGCTTTAATTTCAGAACGGAAGAAGTCTAATAATAAATTTGCCATTCTTTGTGTTTCTTCATCTGGATCAACGATTAGTGAAGGAGCATCTGGCTCTTCAGAAATGACAATTGCTTTAATTTTCTCTGGGTTAACGCGAATTCCTTTTTCACCGATTCGTTGGTTTGCATTTGTTAAAGGAATTGGTTCACGCTCACCTTGAGGACCAGGAATATAAATATCATGAATACCAATTAAAGTTTCTGGATGGGAAATATTTAATTCAAGAATGATATTTTCAGCGTATTGTGCAAAAATTGGTGCGTTACCTACAGATGTAGTTGGAATAAGTAATCCATCTTCAGTAATTGCACAAACTTCAATAATTGCATATTGAATTGGACCGATAATTCCTTGACGTACTAACTCAGCATTGTGTGAAAGGTGTGCATCTACATATAGAATGTCACCTTTGTTGATCAAATTACGCATTGCTCTTTCGCCTTGGTAAGGTCCACGTTTACGAATAACGCCAGCTTCTGCAAGGTAATGGTCTACTTCAGGTCCAAGTGAAGCACCAGTATATACATCAATTTTGAATTGTTCTTTTTTTGCTCGTTCAACAAGAGCCATAGGAACAACTTTCGCATCCCCTGCACGTGTAAAACCACTCATGCCGACTACTGCACCATCTGGGATAAGGGCAGCTGCTTCTTCGGCAGATACAATACGTTCTTTTAATTGTGGTATACCAATTCTTTTTTCAATGATTGAATTCATATAATCCTCCCCTTTATTGATGTTCGTGTTGAACAGAGAAAAAAGCTTGTAAGAATTTTCAGTATATTGAGCGAGTAACGTTGCCATGCTCAAGAATACATTAATAATAGCACTTCTTTGTCACACAATCTTCAAATGTTGCATGAAAATGCTTAATTATCGTTTGAACGAGAAAATACGAGATTTTTCGACAAAAAATTATTTTAGAAAATTAAAAAACTATATAAATATGTTGGTTGATATAAAAAAACGCCGCTTTCTCAAAGGAAAACGGCAATTTTATTTAAAAAATTTATATGATGAAATTGCTGCAAAGTATGTGCCAAAACACTTTCGTTAGCGAAATATTAGAAACCTAATGAACGACGGAAGTAGCTTGCATATCTTTGGCTTACAGGAATTCTAGTACCATCTTTCATAACTAAAAGGAATGTTGAATGGGAATCAGGTTGAATTTCATCAATATAATCGATGTTTACGATATATGAACGATGGCAACGAATAAAATGGTCGTTGGATAGGAACAGTTCAAGATCGCTTAGATTTAAACGATGGAATCCTTCTTTATCCATTGTTTTTACGAAAGTTTTGCGAAGTTGAGTTTCTAAATAAACAACTTCATTATGTTTAATTGGATACCAGCAATCATCAACTTTGATTGTAATGTAGTTTGTTAAAAAAGGTGATGGCTTTTGAGGGAAAATAGCAGTGACAGCCCCTTTAATTTCTCCTTCAGTAATTAAAGGGATACTCATACCATAGTAAGGAACGCCAAAAACATCGGATTCAATGTAAGTGTTGATTTTTTTACCATATTGTATTGCTTTATATGCAGCAGAACCTTCTTTAATTGGGTCGCCAGGTTTAATTTTTAAGTCCACATGTTTACTTGGCTGATAATATATATATTCTTTAGTATCTGAAATAGCGATGGATGTATTTTCAGGGAAGAATTCTTTAATGACATCCATAATTTCTTCTATTTCTTTTGGATCCACTCTAAAACACCTCGTTTGTCCACATTTATAATTTTAATAATTTCTATTTTACTACATATTTTTAGAAAAGAAATAGAGAAGAATGTAATAACATAAGAACATTTTGCATCTGAGTTAATGAAAAAATTTGTTGAAAAATCTAGTTCTATTTTATTAGGAAATATATATTATTGAAAAACAGAAATCACATTTCCATAGTGTGAATCAAAGATAATATTCATCGGTAATTTAATTAGGAAATGGGAGTTGAAAAAAAAACGAAAATTATGGTAATATTCACTTTAGTTATAAATATTTATTTAAATTTTCAATTTTTTTCGGTCTTTAGGACAGATTTTTAGTATGAAACTAATCAAATTGTCACCTTTTTCATATTAAAAAATTTTTATTTATAGCATTTTTATGATTGGTTATATTAGTATAGTAACTATTGACATATATACGATTGATGCAAATTTCATTCTGAAGAAAGATGGGGTATTTTATGCAACTACACCAACAATCAATTTCTGAAACGATTTCGAAGAGATATTTTCAAGAAATTGACAGTATTAATCAATACACCGGTATTGAAGAATTTTTTACCATTGAATCACGTCTGTTATTTGAAATATTCCATTTGGAGGCAGATAAGGCGAAAAAATCATTGCACGAGCTAATTGATATCTTATCAATTCGTTTTGGAAAGCAAGTTATTAAAGAAGTTAGAAATTATTTTATGACACTTTCCTCGATTGTTGCAAGAAAACTTATGGAGAATCAAGTGCCTTCGAAGAAAGCCTTTGCCTTTAATGTTGCTTGTATAGACATGATTCAAAATAAAATGAAAGATGCAGAGTTCTTACAGTTTGCTGATGAGTTAATAGACTTTTATGTAAGTTTTATTGCGGATCGAAAACAACCTACATTCCGTCATCAAACTGTCAATAAAGTAATCATGTACATAAATGATGAATTAGAAAATGATTTAACGGTAGAAAGTATTGCGCAAAAATTTCATATTAGTACAAGCCACCTGTCCCGCATTTTCCGTGAACATGTAGGAATTACATTGGTAGAATACTTAAATGTAAGAAGAGTAGAAGAATCCCAATACTATTTAAGACATACAAATAAAAGCATTACATCCATTTCTGAACAATTCCATTTTTGCAACCAAAGTTATTTTACTCGTATTTTTAAAAAGTATACCGGAGTTACACCGAAACACTTCAGAGATGAATTGCATCATGATTTTTTTAGATTCGAACTTCCAGAAACAGCAAACGTCGAAAAAGAAAAAATATAAAGTTGTTTTTCATTTTGACACCTGCTGTTTGAAATTATAAAGTATATTCCGTATACTTCAATTTAGTTAGAATTTAATAGTAGGTGGAAAAATGAAAAAACTAATGCTGTTTTCACTTTTCGGCATCATGTTACTAGTGTTATCAGGATGCCAAGCAGTTGAAAATCAAGAAGGATTCTTTTATCATACCTTTGTCAAGCCAATGGATTGGTTGTTGAATACGCTTGGCGAATGGTTTGGCGGTAGTTATGGTTTAGCGATTATTGCGATTACAATTCTCATTCGTCTTATTTTGATGCCTTTTATGTTGCGTAATTATCGCCAACAATCGATTATGAAATCCAAAATGGATGTTATTAAGCCTAAAATGGATGAAATCCAAGAAAGATTAAAAAAGGCAACAACAAAAGAAGAACAAATGAAAATTCAACAAGAAATGTTAGCCTTATACCGTGAACATAATATTAACCCGTTAAATTTAGGATGCTTGCCGATTTTAATTCAAATGCCGATCATCATGGGGCTATACTTTGCTATTCTGTATTCAGACGAGGTAAAAACTCACGAATTTTTATGGTTTAATTTAGGAACACCGGATTTCGTTATAACGGCAATAGCTGGAATTGTTTATTTCATACAAGCGAGAGTTTCATTATGGACAGTTCCAGAAGCTCAAAAGCAACAAATGAAAATGATGATTTATATCTCGCCGATTATGATTGTAATCATCTCAATTTCGTCCATGGCGGCATTACCGTTATATTGGTCCGTCAGCGGGATATTACTAATTTTACAAACCTATATAGGAAGAAAATATTATTCTGAGCATCCAGTTGAAGAAGCAAAATAAGTAGTTTAGTCGAGTCTAAATGGGCTCGACTAATTTTTTTGAAGTAAATATGAGAAAATAGTGTTAAAATAATAGAGCGTGTTTTGAAATGAGACGGGATTAGGTGATTTTATGAAAAACAAAAAAAAGCATTATACACTACTTGGTATTTTGTTGATAATGATCATTGCTATTGTCTCCATCGTTTTCATTAATAACAATCTGAACAATGAGAGTGAAACAATTAAAACGGAAGATCAGGCTATTTCAGAAGAAAAAGAAAATGGGCTTGAAGAAGCAAAGGAAAATTCTGAAGTATTAGAAGATGAATTGGAAAATTCCAGCGACTCACAAGATGAAGGAAAAGTTGAAGGGGAAGAACCTCACCAAAAACCACAACAGCAACAACAACAGAAACCAGAAGATAAGAAATACAAAGAGAATAATGGTTATATTGAAGGGCAAACATTGCCTAGTGAGCCTACTTATATTAAGGGAGTACTGATTGCGAATAAAAAATATCCACTTCCAAAAGATTATGCACCGGGTGAAAACGTAGAAGCTCGTGCCGCTTTTGAGTTGATGGCCCAAGAAGCAAAAACATTAGGTTTTGAATTAGTAGCATTTAGTACATATCGTTCTTATGAATATCAGGAATTACTTTATAACAAATATGTAGAACGAGATGGCAAAGAGAATGCAGATCGCTACAGTGCACGTCCTGGTTATTCCGAACACCAAACAGGCTTAGCCTTTGATATTGGTGAAAAAGGCCGTGAAGATTTATGGCTTACAGAAGCGTTTGGACAATCGGAAGCTGGTAAATGGTTAGCAGAGAATGCACATAGATACGGCTTTATATTAAGATATCCGAAAGGGAAAGAGCACATTACAGGTTATATGTATGAATCTTGGCATTTTCGTTATTTAGGTGTGGAGCTTGCAACTAAAGTAAAAGATTCAGGATTAACTTTAGAAGAATATTTGGGAATTGATAAATAAAAAGAATTCGTTTTTCCAAAGGTTTTTTTGGAAAAACGAATTCTTTATAATATTGGAGTTAACAGTCTAGAAATTGACTCTTTAAATTTGATTATGACTGAACGATTTTCGTATTGTTCCAGTGTTAATTCTCTAGAATCTAAAATATCTTTTTCAAAGATTTCGGCTAATTCATGGCAAACAAGTTTATCATAAATAAATGCATTCACCTCAAAGTTTAATTTAAAACTTCGAACGTCGATATTAGCAGTTCCTACTGAAGCTGCTTCATCATCAATCACAATGGTTTTCGCATGGATAAATCCTTTATCGTAAATATACACTTTCGCGCCCGCCTTCAATAATTCCCCAATATAAGAATAAGTAGCCCAATAAACAAACAAATGGTCAGGTTTATTTGGAATCATAATACGAACATCGATTCCCGATAGGCTAGCCACTTCAATTGCATTTAAGAAGCTGTTATCCGGAATAAAATAAGGTGTTTGAATATAAATATACCGTTTTGCTTCCATGAGTAATTTTAAATATGCGTTTTTAATTGTTGGCCAGTCTGTATCAGGACCACTGGAGATAATTTGAATAGCCACATCCCCTTTTTTAGGAATGGCAGGAAAATAACTTTCTGAATACTCTATTTTGTGTTCGCTAGCTTGATTCCAATCTAAAATAAAGCGAGTTTGGATTGGAAGAACTGAACTGCCTTCTATGCGTAAATGGGTATCTCTCCAGTAGCCAAATTTATTGTTTAAACCTATATATTCATCCCCGACATTAAACCCACCAATGTAGCCAATTCGACCATCAATCACGACGATTTTTCGGTGGTTTCTAAAATTCAAACGCGGATTAATAAGCGGGAAAATCGAAGGGAAAAATACTTCAACTTCTCCACCTAATTCAATCAATTCTCTAAAATGTCTTTTTTTTATGCTTCTTGAACCCATTTCATCGTATAAGATTCTAATTTTGACACCCTGTTTTGCTTTTTTCTTTAATACTTCATAAATTCTTTGCCCTAAATTATCGAGCTTGAAAATGTAATATTGAATATGAACATGATCTTTTGCATTCAATATATCATTGATTAATGACTGGAATTTTTCAACTCCATCATCAAAAATTTGAACTTGATTATCCTGCGTAAGAATGGCATCTCCCGTATTTAAATTCATTTGAATAAGATTTTTATAATTTTTAACGTAGTTTTCATTAAACTGAAACGTATCATTTTCAAGGGCTTCTATTTGATATTTGATTAAATTGTCGATGCCAATATCTTTTTGTCCATCCCAGCGAAATAAATGTTTTTTTCGTAGTTGTCTGCCAAGCAATAAATATAAAATAAAGCCAATTAAGGGTAGGAAAAATAAAACAAGGATCCATGCCCAAGTGGAAGATGCATCTCTTCTCTCTAAAAAGATAATTGTAATGGCAAGAATAATATTTAAAGCAAATAAGATAGGAATGAAAGGGATTGAATTAATGATGATGCTCATTCCACACCCACCTACTCCCCCAGTAATTATATATTATTATAACGTATTTATTGATTAGATAGAAATTATTGGCATATAAAAAGGCAACCACTTGATTGGTTGCCCATTAGCTAGTACTGTTCAGCCTGCAAATATATATCAGTAAAATCACATTGGGCGAGTTTTTTGCTATTAATAAAAAATTTGATGATTCCAGAGTCTCCCCACATAATATTTTGCTCATCATCTGAAACCATTTGTAATAGTAGCGTATCATACCGTTTTAACAGGGTTGAATGGGTTCTAGTATCTTGGTGAATGAAGTAGGGATATCCTCCGATTTTATGCTCTGCTCCTAAAAAATGTTCAAAATAATGTTCTTCAAGTGTACGTCCATCATGAAGCTGTTTATTTAGATCTGAGTGACTGATATATTTGGTTAATCGATAATCCATTGCAGAAACTGGTTCGACCGTATAGATAAATCGGAGTGACATCTCATTTCTTATCGGAGAGTATGCAAAGTTTGGCAGAAATGAAAAATCTGTGACTAGTTCATGTTCAGGTAATATATTGGGATAATAGCGAACTTTAAAATAATGTTGAAAAATCTCTTCGGTCAGTTGATACTTTGCTAATGAAGGTGAAATGAAAAATTGCAATATTCCTCGTGAAGGAAATGGATGAAACGAATGACATTGTTCAAAATTTATTTGAGCAAGAAGTATTAAATAATTCCCATCTATATCTTTTGGATACTTCATAGTTTTTGGTAAATATGGATAACCAGCAAATTTACTATCAGTGAAATTGGTTTGTTGAATGGTAGGTAAAATATTTATTGCTTTTAATACTGATGCTTCTAGTCTTGTACGAATCCCTTCAAATTGGGACGGCAATCGTAACAAATATGAAAAGTCCAAGTTCTATCCTCCAACACATTTTTATTATTCTTATAACCGTTTGTAGTAAATATATGCATAAAAATATGTTGTTACCTTTTCTAAAATATGAAAAAGGGGCGCTTGAAAGGATTTAGCGCTCCCTTTTTATTGATAATTAGCTATTTATTCAAGTTCAGTGCGAAGGGATTTTTTTGAACGACTGAAAATGAAAATGAATACGATGATAATCAAACTAATGATGAACGAGATGTAATAAGTTAGAGACATTCCAATTTTAAATAAAACAGTGAAAAATAACGGTCCGATAATTCGGCCTAAGTTATCCATGGAGTAAGAAAGTCCGGCAGCGAGACCGTATTTTCCTCCGGATTCTTTAGTTGTTAGCGAAACAACACATGTTCTAGCTAATGCATTACCTGCTGTAAACACGCATAGAGCAATGCCGGCCGTTACCAGGCTAGATGTTAGAGCAATTAATAATAGCCCGATAGCAGTCACGATTTGAGCTGCAAACAGCCATTTTGTTTCTGTACCATCTTTTATTTGTCGAATGACTCCTCCTTGAATGAAAGCATCGACAAATCCACTAAACATAAATAAATATCCTAGTTGAAGGGGAGTGATGCTGATGCGATTAATTTGGAACAATTGAAATGTTGCTTCTACTCCCGCTAACGTAAATGTAACGAAAAATGAAAAGAGAAATAAATATCGAACGCGATATTGGAAAAGCGTGGATGCGCCTTTTGGTATGATTTGCCGCTTGTTTGCTTCTCCTTTTCTTTCAGGTTCTTTTAATCCAATGAGTGCGATAACAAAGAGAATGGCAATTAGAGCTGCTGACGCAGTGAAAGGAAGATGCAAACTCTTTTCACCGAGCACTCCGCCAATCGCAGGACCAAAAATGAACCCTAGACCAATCGACATGCCCATTAAGCCCATATATTTATTGCGATTCTCGTTTGTGGATATATCACTGATATATCCTGTGACAGATGTATATAAAGCCCCAGAAAACAATCCACCAACGATGCGTGAAAAATATAGCATAAATAAATGATCGATAAATAAGCTGAAAATAAGAAAACTTAAACAAAAACCAACAAGACCTACTAAGATTAAATGTTTTCTGCCAAATTTATCAGATAATTGTCCCCAAAAAGGTGCTGTAAAGAAGCTGGCTAATGCGTAAACCGTTAATAACCCGCCAACATGAACTTCATTCCATTGGTTTTGCACAATTACTTCCGGCAAAACAGGAATAATAATTCCGAATCCCAAATAAACGAGAAATTGTATAGCTAATAATAGAACAATCTTTTTCATAATGTTCCTGCCTTTATAAATTTTAAATTAGTATGAACACTGTACATTGTAACTTTACCGATTTTTGAAAACAAGTAAATTCAATATGCCATAAATTTTTAGGGCATTTTATTTGACAAGATTGTAGTTGTAACATTTTTGAAAAATTAAACGGAATAGAATCATGGTAAAATATTTTGAGGATATTTGTACGAAACTTTTTTCACTATTTGTACGTTGTAAATAATATAATGTGAGGATAGGTGGTTGGAATGGGCAAGGAAGTGGATTTGAGAAAGATTGCTTCAAAATTATCGAAATTAGGGGTAACTGCAACTGTAACAAAGTCACGGCTAGAATTGTTAAAAGTATTAGCACCACCAAAAACTACTTCCCAATATTGATTTGGTTGAACGAAAAAATTCCCGCATCGGCGGGAATTTTTTTTATAATTCATCATCTTCATTTGCTGAGAACATGTATTTTTTGTAATGAAACTTCATGCTAAATACAAGACCAATAGCAAGGGCATTTCCCATAAGTGAACTTCCACCGTAACTAATAAACGGTAAAGGGATTCCGGTAATCGGAAGTAGTTGTATTGTCATTCCGATGTTTTCAAAAACATGGAAGGTAATCATTGCGATAATACCAGCACACACATATGTACAGAATGGATCTTTTAATGTGAGTGTGATTTTTGTTAAATGGTAAATTAATAGGAAATAAAGACAAATGACGAAACTAGCACCTATAAATCCCCATTCCTCGCCGATTACGGCAAAGATAAAATCGGTATGGTTTTCTGCTACATATACTTCACGGTTCATATATCCTTTGCCGAAAATTTCTCCTGAACCAATGGCATTGAGTGAAGTGATTAAATGATAACCAGCTTTATCTGCATATGAGTATGGATCAATCCATGAATATATTCGTCCGAAATGGTAAGGTTTTACTCCTAAATATTCTGCAAGAAAATCTTGCATATATAAAGCCATCCATAAAATTAATCCGGCAATGCTCATACCACTGATAAAAATAGGTAGAATAATCTTCCATGAAATTCCTGCAACAACAATGAGTGCAGCAGTAATGGCAATAAATACTAGTGATGAACCTAAATCAGGTTGCTGCATGATAAGAGCAAGCGGAATGAATAATGACAAACCAATTTTTCCTAAAAGTAAAAAGTCTGTTTTAAGTGTTTTACTTACATACTTTTCATGGTGAGTGCTAATCAGTCTTGCGGTTGCAAGAATAAAAAAAGTTTTCATAAATTCAGAAGGTTGAATACTTCCGAGACCTGGTATATGATACCAGCTTTTTGCTCCGTTTTTTGGCTCCCCTATTTGGCCTTGACCTTCTGGCATAAAAATAAGTACAAATAAGAGTAAAATTCCAAAACCATATAAATACCAAGACATTTTTTTATATTGCTCCGGCTCGAAATACATGACAAAAGCAACGATGAAGGAACCAATCACGTACCATTGTAATTGTTTAAAAACAAAATTTATTTGACCATATTGCCCTGTCGTTTGAGCGGAAGAAATAGCTACTAAACTAATAATTAAAAACATGACGAGTATGGCAGCAAGTTTCCAATCGAATCTTTCTGCAAAATTTCTGTTATTCTCCATTTTGTCCACCTATGTTCTATAATATTGCAATCAACAAAGCTCTTCATCAATATACTGTATCATATTCTATATGGTATTATAGCGAAAATATGATTTTATCCGATTAAAACACAACAATAAGACGAAACCTTTGTGAAATTGTTTCAAAAAACATAATTACATCTTATAATAAACTTAACTGTTGCGGTATTGGAGAGTGATCGAATGGCTAAAAAATATAAGACGGTTGATGATTATTTTTACCATTTGTTTATACATATGAACGATGTTGATCGCTTTGTTATTTTTAGCGGTTTGTCATTAAAACAATTTATTGGAGCAATCGATTCAATCAAAAATATTTTACTGTTAAAACACAATTACGAAGATGGTTTATTTAATATGCATACCCAGCTAGATTATATTCCAAGCGATGAAATAAAAAACTTTGTTAAAAAAGTGGATGATACAAATCAAGATTTGTGCTGGGTTGATTTTGCTGACGAAAGGCATGTAAATCAGCTTACTCCCATTGAGCAAGCAGAATTATTATATTTAGCTCATAAAAAGGAACCTGTTTCAACACCGTTTTTTGTGAACCTGCAAAATCGTTATGTGTATTGTTCATCCGCAG
Organism: Ureibacillus thermosphaericus; assembly: GCF_012396605.1. GTDB lineage: Bacteria > Bacillota > Bacilli > Bacillales_A > Planococcaceae > Ureibacillus > Ureibacillus thermosphaericus. The sequence goes on along the minus strand of NZ_JAAXPW010000030.1, from coordinate 20,901 downwards.
CTGATCAAACAACGAAAATTTATTTTCGCTACTTAGAAGATTTTGAGACTCTCATTTCAACACTTATCAATAATATTATAAAAGAAAACGGAGGAAATGGGGGTTTTTGGCGAAGAAAGTCGAAGGAAACAATTCCAACGATTGACGTCTCATTATTAAAAGCATATCGCAATTATTTTAAAGAAGGTGCCTTGATTTCACTTTATAAAGTGGATAAACCAGACAACCACTTTGGCTTAGAAATTCGCACACTCTCCGATTATGATTATCCTGATGAGGTATGGAATGATTTAAAAATGATTTTAAAACAAGAACATGATGAACTTATTAAACTGAAGTAAACTTCCCTGTCCAAGGGTATTGCCAAATGACAGGGAGTTTTTTCTTTTTAGCATTCATGAATTAAATCTTTTCATGATAAACTAGTATTACTCAAAAGTTGGAGGTCGAAAAATGAAAAAACGAATCGGATTATTATATGGGGGGAAATCCGCGGAGCATGAAGTATCACTAATAACGGCTACAGCGGTAACCAAAGCTATCGATTTTGATAAATATGAAGTAATTCCGATTTATATTACCATTGATGGCGAATGGTGCAGAGGTCCTCAGTTAACGAAACCAGCTGAATCTATTGAAGAATTACAATTTACAAAGAAAGAAAGTAAACCAAACTACATTCTTGAATTTATTTTGGATGAGAATCAGGAACAAGCAAAATTTGATGTGATTTTTCCATTGCTCCACGGTACTTATGGTGAGGATGGCACAGTACAAGGATTGCTTGAATTATTGAACCTTCCTTATGTTGGAAATGGTGTTCTATCCTCTTCAGCTGGAATGGATAAGGTTGTCATGAAGCAATTGTTTAGCATTGCAGGACTAAATCAAGTACCATTCGTTTATTTTATTCGATATGAATGGGACCAAAACAAAGAGGCATTGCTTTCAAAGTGTGAACGTGAATTAACTTATCCGATGTTTGTTAAACCGGCAAACCTAGGTTCTAGCGTAGGAATAAGCAAAGCATCGAACAGAGAAGAATTAGAGAAATCGATTAATATCGCTTTTAAATATGATCGGAAAGTAGTTGTAGAGCAAGGAATTGAAGCCCGTGAAATTGAAATGGCTGTGCTTGGACATAATGAACCGAAAGTATCCGTAGCAGGAGAAATAAAGCCAACAACTGAGTTTTATGATTACGAATCAAAATATAAGGACGGATCAACAAAATTAATTATTCCGGCAGAAATTACAAAAGAAGTGGAAGAGAAAATGAAAGATATGGCCATTCGTGCCTTTAAAGTTTTAGATTGTTCCGGCTTAGTAAGAGCTGATTTCTTCGTATGTGGAGATGAAGTATTTATAAATGAAGTAAATACGATGCCAGGCTTCACTCCTGTCAGCATGTATCCACTTCTTTGGCAAAACAGTGGGTTAAACTATTCTGAATTAATTGATCAGCTAATCGAATTAGCACTTGAGCGACATAAAGAAAAACAACAACTTCAATTTAATAGAGAATAAGTGGGATGAATGATGAGAAAAAGTATTCAAGACATTGCAAATTGGTTAAATATCGAAGCTGGTGAACATGGTGAAAAAATCGTAACCGGCGTATCCATTGATACAAGAACAATTAAAGAAGGAGATTTATTTATCCCTTTTCGCGGGGAAAAAACGAATGGACATAAATATGTGCTTCAAGCTTTTGAAAAAGGAGCAAGTTGTTCCCTTTGGTTAAAAGATGAACCGAATCCACCAAAAGATGTACCGCTTCTTTTTGTAGAGGATTCTGGGCTCGCGTTGCAACAAATGGCGCGTATGTACCGCAATGAGCTGAAGGCAAAATTCATTGGAATCACAGGTTCGAACGGAAAAACATCTTCAAAAGATATTTTAGCAAGTTTGCTTTCACCATTTTATAAAGTGCAAAAAACGATTGGTAACTTTAATAATGAACTAGGTTTGCCTCTTACAATATTGTCTCTTGATGAAGATACAGAAATTGCAGTTTTAGAAATGGGAATGAGCGGGTTTGGCGAGATTGAGTTTTTATCCACATTAGCTAAACCGCATTATGCTGTTATTACGAATATTGGCGAAGCTCATATGCAAGATTTGGGATCAAGAGAAGGTATAGCGAAGGCGAAATTTGAAATTATTAAGGGATTCGATTCAGAAGGTGTATTATGTTATGACGGTGATGAGCCTCTATTGAGAGCATTAATTGAAATTACTCCCCAATTAAGATCGAAATCATTCGGTTTTCAACAAGGAAATGATTTAATGATTCGAGAAATAGAGACGACGGAAAAGGGCAGCCGCTTTATTGTTGATGGTGAATTAAACGGCGAATTTTTTATTCCGATATTAGGAAAACATCAAGTGAAAAATGCGTTAGGTGCTATGCTTGTCGCAAAATCTTTAGGAATGTCAGATGAACAAATTCGCAAAGGGTTGGAACAAGTATCTCTTACAGATATGCGGATGCAACTTGTTCCTGTTGGAGATGTTTTGTTTATAAATGATGCTTACAACGCAGCACCAACATCAATGAAAGCGGCAATTGAATTCCTCCAATCCACATCGATGCGAAAAGATAAATGGCTAGTTTTAGGAGATATGTTGGAGTTAGGAGATAAAGAGCAACAATTCCATGAAGAATTAGCTAGATACATTGATGAAAATCGTATTTCAAGAATATGTTTATTTGGGCCTCGTATGGAATGGTTATATCACAAAATAGCACCAAGATTTTCTGGGCGAATATTGCACACGAAAGATGACTACGGGAAAATCGTCGATTATATAAAACAACATGCCGATAAAGACTCGTTAATTTTAATTAAAGGATCTCGAGGTATGAAATTAGAGACGATAATTAATACTTTTAATAAATAAAGAATTCGCCATTATAGTGGAATTCATGGAGACTCCGGCAGAAAAGAACTAATGGTGTTCGAAGTGAATTTCACTTTTTTATTTGGAAGAATTCTTCTACAACAGGAGTGTTTCTTATGTCTGTTGGTGTATTGATGTTGCACGGATTTTCCGGAGGACCGTATGAGGTGCAACCTTTAGCAGAATACATACGAAATCAAACCGATTGGATTGTGGAAATCCCCACATTTTGTGGTCATGGTGAAACACTTTCATTAAAAGGTTTCACAGCTGAGCATTGGCTGATTGATGCTGAGCTTGCTTATAAAAGATTAGCTAAAAAAGTCGACAAGGTTTATGTTGTAGGTTTTTCCATGGGAGGAGTCATCGCTTTATACTTAGGAAAACGATATCCTATAAAGAAAATCGTTTTGCTTAGTGCGGCTGTGAAATATATTGCTCCAAAGCAGTTATTAAGCGATTTACAAAAGTTTGCAAAAGAAGCCATTGAAGGACATTTAAAAAATAATGAATTATTTAAGCGATATGAGTATAAACTAAAAAATGTACCTGTTAGTGCAGCAATACAATTTATGAAAATCGTCCGGCAGGTTGAACCATATATTGAGTCAATCAATATACCAACCTTTATTGTTCAAGGAAAATGTGATGGAATCGTTCCGTATACAACCGCTCAATATTTATACGATAAACTTTCATCAAAGGAAAAATATATTTACTTTTCATCTTGTGGTAAACACCATATTTGTTATAGCGACGATTGTGAATCTTGGTTTCCGGATGTACTGCATTTTTTACAATCTGAAAAATAAGCTTTAGACAATAGAAGCATTATCGTTGCATAATTTTCATGTACCGTGTAGACTAGGGAGAGCAATGGATACATTTTATACAAATACTCTTCAAAGGAAACGAAGAGTACTTTTTTTTGAGTTTATCGGTTTTATTCTATTGGAACATATTGAAATGCATAGAATTGAACCGCTCGGCAAAGACCGGGCTTTCCTTTTCATATAAATAAATGTTTTCTCTAAGTATGAGGATTTATTAATTTGACGGAACGTTCTAACTAAAGGCTCGATATTTGCCGACATTCCATCTGAAAAATGTAACCATTTGTCGACTTAAGAGAAAAAAGGAGATTGAAGAGTTTGACAAATTTTTCAGAATTTAATATTAGTGAATCTACATTACGTTCGTTAAAACGTATGGGATTTGAAGAAGCAACACCCATTCAAGAAGGAACTATTAAATTTGCTTTAGAAGGTCGCGACATTATCGGACAGGCACAAACAGGTACCGGTAAAACGGCGGCGTTCGGTATTCCGATTATCGAAAAAATTGATACGAATAATCCGGATATTCAAGCATTAATTATTGCACCGACTCGCGAACTAGCTATTCAAGTTTCAGAAGAGCTTTATAAAATTGGATATGATAAGCGAGTAAAAATATTATCTGTTTACGGTGGACAAGATATCGGACGACAAATTCGTGCTTTAAAAAACAAACCGCAAATTATCGTTGGAACTCCTGGTCGAATAATAGATCATATCAACCGTCGTACATTGAAACTTGAACATGTTCAAACCCTTGTATTAGATGAAGCAGATGAAATGTTAAACATGGGCTTCATTGATGACATTAATGCGATTTTAGAAAAAGTGCCTGAAAATCGCCAAATGTTGTTGTTCTCAGCAACAATGCCGCCAGCAATTCGTAAAATCGCAACGAAATTTATGAAGAATCCAAAAGAAGTGAAAATTAAATCAAAAGAAATGACGGTTGAAAATATTGAACAATATTTTGTGAAAACTCAGGAACGAGAAAAATTTGATATTTTAACTCGTCTTTTGGATGTACATCAACCGGAATTGGCCATCGTATTTGGTCGTACAAAACGCCGTGTAGACGAATTAGCGCAAGCGTTAAATATTCGTGGATATCTAGCAGAAGGTATTCATGGAGACTTGAGCCAATCAAAGCGTTTGTCTGTATTACGTCAGTTTAAAGAAAATAAAATTGATATCCTTGTTGCAACAGATGTGGCGGCACGTGGATTAGATATTTCTGGAGTTTCTCATGTGTATAACTTTGATATCCCTCAAGATCCGGAAAGTTATGTACACCGAATTGGTCGGACTGGGCGTGCAGGGAAATCAGGACTTGCTGTTACATTTGTAACACCAAGAGAGATGGGCTATTTAAGAATCGTTGAAGAAACAACAAATAAACGCATGACGCCTCTGCGCCCACCAACTGAAGACGAAGCATTAGCAGGGCAACAGAAATTGGCGATTGAAAAACTTGTGGAAGTTGTTCAAGCAAATGATTTAAAAGATTATCGATTGCTAGCAACAGAATTATTGGAAGATTATGATGCAGTGGATCTTATAGCTGCAGCCATCAAATCATTTACAAAAGAGCCGGACGATACTCCAGTGAAAATTACAGAAGAACGTCCGCTTCCAATACGCAAAGAACGTTCAAATGGACGCAGTGGGGGACGAAGTGTTCGCCGAGAACACCGTGGAAGCAGAAGAGAAGGCGGTAAGAAAACGGGAGAACGCCGTCGAGGTAGAAAGTAAGAATAAATGTAAGCAGGAAGGGCTTCCCTCCTGCTTTTTATATTTGTTGAACCGATTCAATATATTGTTTGCGTAATTGAACTTTTTGTATTTTGCCTGAAGCTGTTTTTGGCAATTCATCAACAAAAGATACACTTTTTATTGCCTTAAAATGTGCTAATTTTGAACGAGTGAAGTCGATTAGTTCTTGCTCAGTAACCTGGTAGCCATCTTTTAATACGACAATGGCGTGAGGAGTTTCTCCCCATTTTTCGTGTGGAATAGCAATGACGGCTGCTTCTTTTATAGCAGGGTGTTCATATAATACGCCTTCTACTTCTATGGAAGAGATATTTTCACCGCCACTTATAATAATATCTTTTTTACGGTCAGTTATATCGATATAACCTTTCTCATCAATGGTGCCTACATCGCCTGTATATAACCAACCATTAATGATTGTTTCCATTGTAGCGTTTTCGTTTTTCCAATAGCCTTTCATCACGCCGTGTCCACGAACAATAATTTCTCCCATTGTTTTCCCATCGTGAGGAACTTCTTCGCCGTTTTCATCCACTACTTTTACTTCTGTACCTATAAATGGTGTACCGGCTTTTGCTTTCAATCTCATTTTTTCAACTTCTGAAAGATTTTCATATTGTGAAAGTATTCGGGAACCTAAGCTCAGTGGTGAAGATTCTGTCATTCCATAAACTTGGATGAATTCCCAGCCAAGGTCTTTTTCAACCCGTTCAACAAAGGCAGGAGGTGGTGCAGATCCAGCAATAACAACTCTCACTTTATGAGACACCACAGGTTTATGTTCATCATAATATTGCAATAATGTATTTAATACAGTAGGTGCCATATGAATGACTGTTACTTTATATTTTTGAATAGCATCAAAGATTTGATCAGCTGCAACTTTTCTCAACGTAACGTGAGTTGCTCCATTGGCAGTATAATAAAAAGGTGATCCCCACCCGTTCACATGGAACATCGGTAAGACGTGTAAGTATACATCTCGATCTGTAACGCGTAAGAAATGCATCGAGCTTAAAGCATGTAAATAATTGTTTCGGTGTGTTAGAAGGACGCCTTTTGGATTACCAGTTGTTCCGCTTGTATATAATAAACTGCATTCATCATTTTCATCCAAATCAACTCTGTCAAAGTTTGAACCATCAAAAGAAGCAAGCCATTCATCATAATTGATTTCATTTGTTTCACTATTTTTGTTATGAACAATAATTGATTCGACAGTATTTAATTTTGATTTGATTGGTTCAATTAAATGATAAAGTTCTTGATCTACAAACAATACTTTTGACTCGCTATGATTTAAAATAAAAAGATAATCTTCAGGTTTTAAACGAATATTTAAAGGTACCATTACTGCACCAACTTGATATATCCCATAAAAACCTTCAAGCATTTCAATCGTGTTTGGGGCAAGATATGCTACTTTATCATGTTTTTTAATGCCTAAAGATTGTAGCCCCCTTGACAGCTGATTTACTCGGGTGTTGAACTGGTAATAAGTGAATCGCCGATCCCCTTCATAACTGATAATTGCTTCCTTATTTCCGTATAATGCAACGGCTCGATCTAAAAAATGGGTTAAAACTAAAGGTACGTTCATCCAACTACACTCCTTACGTAATGAATAGTGATTTTATTAGACTGAAAATTCTAAAATTTATACAGAGAAAGCACTAGGAAGTCTAATATGATATATATGAATTCACTAAGCTAAAAAATGATGAATTAAAAAAATAAGGAGTTTTGAAACAAAATAAAAGGAAAACCGTATATGAAAGAGATAGATAAGAGGTGAGAGATAATGATAAGAAGAGAACCGGAATATCAAATTCCTAGAAAAGGATTAACGGTATGGAGATTATATGGACTTATTTATACTATTTTTCTATCAATAATTGCTGGAGTAGCTAGTTTTCTTACATATAAATTTGATGGGCCAACATTTATTTATTACATTGCAATTGTTTTTGTTGCCATCCCAGCCTTGGCATTAATTTGGCTATTTCCAAAAATTCGATGGGATCATTGGCGTTATGAAGTTAGGGAACATGAAATTGAAATTCAAAGTGGCTTATTTGTCGTAACGAGAACGTTGATTCCGATGGTTCGAGTACAACATGTGGATACATCACAAGGTCCCATATTAAAAAAATATGATTTAGCAAATATTTCGATTTCAACAGCAGCCACGACCCATGTAATTCCCATGTTAATAACAGAAGAAGCAGACCGTTTGCGAGCAAGAATTTCCGAGTTAGCGAGGGTGGCTGAAGATGATGTATAAAAAGTATAAACTCCATCCAGTTTCGGCTGTTATTAACTTTATAAAGGGATTAAAAGAATTAATTATTCCATTTTTAATTATTGCAGTTGCGAACGGTTTTAAAATTGAGAGTAATGACTTTTGGGAATATATCCCTTTATTAATTTTTTTATTGGTTCTAATATTTTATTTAATTTCCGGGTTTATTAGATGGTGGACTTTTGTTTATTGGTTTGAAGAAAATGAACTAAGAGTGGAATATGGACTATTTATCAAAAAGAAACGTTATATTCCTTTTGATCGCATCCAAAGTTTTAATTATAAAGAATCGATATTCCACCGTATTTTCGGTCTTGTTCAAGTTATGGTAGAAACAGCCGGAAGTACGGATGGTAAACCTGAAGTGGTGTTGACAGCTATAACGAGAGAAGAGGCTTCTCAGATTGAAAGAGAAACAAAGAAAGTAAACATAGAGCAAGCAAGTGAAAATGAATTCGAAGATAAAAACCAATTGGAAGCAGTTGAAGTTCAACAAGATCTTCATGAAATCATTTACAAAATTTCAGCAAAAGACTTATTTCTGCTTGCCACTACATCGAATAGTATAGGAGTGGTTATTGCAGGGGTAGCGGCTTTTATTTCTCAAGTTTCTGAATTTATACCTTACGAAAGGATTTTTGAAGAGCTATCAATATTTATACAATTTGGATTTATGATTGTGTTGATGACCATTTTCTTTACATTTTTAATGGCATGGATTGTATCAATCATCATTACATTTATTAATTACTATGATTTTACAGTTGTTCAAGAGAACGACCGAATTGTAATTACACGCGGTTTATTGGAAAAAAAGCGAATTACGATTCCAAAAAATCGAGTACAAGGAATTAAAATTGTCGAAAATCCTATAAGACAAATGGTTAAATATGCAACAGTCGTTGTAGAAAGCGCAAGCGGTGGTTTTGGAGAACACGATAAAAAAATCATGTTGTTTCCAATCATTTCGAATCAAAGAATGTTAGAACCGTTACGACAATTATTTCCACATTTTGATTTTGAAATGGAACCGGATTTTATTCGTCCACCAAAGAAGGCAAAACCTCATTTTTATAGGATTGATATTCTGTGGCTTCTTCCAATCATTGGATTATGTTCTTACTTCTTTTATCCATTAGGTTTATTTTCGATATTATTTGTACTTCCTGTTCTTATGCTTAGATTATGGCAGTATAAAACAAATGGCTTTATCATTACAGGTAACCAACTAACATTGCGTTATCGTGTGATTAGCCGAGTGACGTTTATTGCAGAAAAGAAACGGATTCAAGTTGTCCAGAGTAAACAAAATTATTTTCAAAAAAGAAAAAACATCGCTTCTATTCAAGCTACCGTTATGTCTGGTATTACAGGTGCAACTGCGAGAGTATCTCATTTAAATGAATCAGATGTAAATGAGTTACTTTCTTGGTTTGAAAAATCAAAGGAAATGAAAAAAGAGGATGCCTAATGCATCCTCTTTTTATATAAAAAATTTTTTATTGTCCAAATTAGTATTATTTCATGCGCCAACGTAATATATTTTTTGGTGAGAAGTAGGCAAGCCCTAACATGAATCCAGTAATTAATCCACCAACGTGGGCGTAAAAGTTCGTATTCGGTTGTAAAAATGTCATAATTAACCCGATGATAATAATTGGCATAATGATTTGTTTTAGTTGCGGCATTGTATTTCTAGTATAGTAGACAAGTGCTGCATAAGCTCCGAAAATACCATAAATTGAACCACTGGCTCCTACGCTGGCATAATCCAAATGTTGAAAAATGAAGGTAGCGACGTTACCAAACAGTCCTGATATTAGGTAAATCGTAAAGAAGCGAATTTTACCAGAAATTCTTTCCAATTCTGGCCCGAATAAAAATAAAGCAAACATGTTAAATAGAATGTGAAAGAATCCTGCATGAATAAAAGTAGCAGTGATTACTCGCCACCATTCGCCTTCAGCGATCAACCTATTCACGCTCATTCCTGAGTAAAAAATTTTATCGCCAATAATAGGAATCAGCGTTAATATGTACACGATTAAGTTCAACGCAATTATCGTTGAAACTACTGGATAGAACTTAATATATTGTCTAAAATTTTCTCTTCGAACAAACATAATAGTCACCTCAATTTATAAAATTATTATACATTGTATTTAGAGATTATTAAAAGGAGAACGCCAACATATGATAAAAGGAATAGGTTTAGATATCGTAGAGATTGATCGAATATATGAGTTAATGAATCGAACAGATAAGTTCCAGAGACGCATTTTATCAGAACGAGAATTGTCCGTTTTTAAAGAGCTTTCTGAAAAAAGAAAATGCGAATTTTTAGCAGGAAGATTTGCAGCAAAAGAAGCTTTCTCCAAAGCAAATGGAACGGGGATAAGGGAGGGATGTGAGTTTCACCAAATTGAAATCTTAAATGATGAACTTGGGAAGCCAATACTTTATTTTAATGGCCAAGCTGTAAATGGTTTTGTCAGCATTACACATTCGAGGGATTATGCTGCAGCACAAGTTATTATTTTGAATTCCTGATTATCAACATGAAATTGTGTTATTGTCCAAAAGTGATAGCATAAACTTCTACTGCCCCTCATATATTTGTCGTATCGAGTTAGAGTAGAAAGGATGGAGTTTTGAGACACAAAGTCATTATATTTTTCGTTTTGCTGTTAAGTGTCGTCGTGCTGAGTGCTTGCGGTAAAGATTCGAAGGAAGAAGTTTTGGAAAAGCTGCACGAAAAATGGGCAGAAGGCAAAGGATACGAACTCGATGCTACAATGGAAATTAAAACAGGAAACGAACCAAGAGTTTATGATGTTAATGTATGGCACACACAACCAGATTTTTATCGAGTTGAAGTTTCTCAAAAAGATGAAAATGTAACCCAAATGATTATTCGAAATAAAGAAGGAGTATTCGTAGTCACACCTTCATTGAAAAAAACGTACAAGTTCCAAAGTGAATGGCCAAAACAAAATAGCCAACCGTATCTAATTGGAGCGTTAGCTGAAGACTTGTTGGCTGATGAAAATGTTGTGATGGAGGAAACGGAAGATAGCTATATCTTTACTGCTGCAACGAGAAATAATCATAAGAGTATCATGCCTACTCAAAGAGTAACTGTAGATAAGAAAACATTGCTCCCAAAAAGTGTTTCTATATTAGACGAGTCTGAAGAAGAGCAAATGCTAATTACATTTAAAAAGATCGATTTAGGTGTGCAGCATAAAGAAAAAGAATATGCAGTTGAACAATTTACGAAAGATAATGAACCAAATGTAGCGACAGAAAAAGAAAGTACTGAATTCCAAACTCATTATCCTGTATTAACTTGGGGTAATACAACTTTAGTGGATGAAAAACGCATTGAAAACGATGGTGTAGAGCGTGTTATTCTCACATTTGAAGGTGATAAATCCTTCACATTAGTACAAGAACCGATTGCGCTAGGCGAATCTGCAACAATTCCTGTATTCCAACCAGGAGATCCACTAGATTTAGGATTTACAATTGGAGCTATTACAGACCATTCAATTAGTTGGGAAAAAGATGGTATTTCATTCTTCATTGCTTCCAATGATTTAACGAAGGAAGAATTGATTGAAGTTGCAGCGTCAGTTACAGCGGGTAGTTTGAAGTAATTTCATTGCTTTGTTGGACGGAGAGATTTACAATACAAACAAGAAAGCTTAAGATTTGAAGTTTAAAAAAAATAAAAGAGGGAATACTTAATATGCGTAACAATAAGCACTTCCGTCCAACAAAAGCAATTATTGATTTAAATGCAATAAAATACAATGTAAATGAATTAAAAAAACATATTCAACCCAATGTTCAAATTATTGCAGTCGTGAAAGCGAATGCTTATGGACATGGAGATATTGAAGTAGCGAAAGCGGCGTTGGAAGCTGGAGCAAGCATGCTCGCAGTAGCTACTCCTGACGAAGCTCTTCATGTTCGGAAACATATACCGACAGCCGAAATATTAGTGCTAGGATATTCACCAGCATCCTTTGCAGATTACGCAGCAGAAGAAAATATTACATTAACGGTATATTCTCCAAATTGGGTTGAAGAAGCAAAAAAAGTTTGCAACAAGTCACTGAAACTACATATTAAAGTAGATACTGGAATGAATCGTATTGGCGTAACAACAGTAAAAGAGTTGCGCTCCCTGTATGATGCAATTCAATCGGCAGAGCACTTTATACTTGATGGAATTTTTACTCATTTTGCAACAGCAGATGAAGAGGATGATTCTTACTTCCAAAAACAAGTTCATCGATTTGAACAATTTATAAAAGCATTACCTGAAAAACCGAGAATCGTTCATGTCGCGAATACTGCAACCACATTAGTAAAAGATGCACGTTTGCAGTATGATGCAGTACGTTTCGGTATTTCAATGTATGGATTAGCACCATCAAAATTTGTAAAATCGAAACATCCTTTTCCATTTAAACCTGCTTTTTCATTGGAAACGGAATTAGTAGCAATAAAACAAATCGGACCTGGGGAGTCTGTTGGTTATGGAGCTACATTTACTGTTAATGAACCAACTTATATCGGTACATTACCGATTGGTTATGCAGATGGATTAATTCGCAAATATAGCGGACAGGATGTATTGATTGATGGAAAACGAGTACCTATTGTCGGACGAATTTGTATGGATCAATGTATGATTGCTTTACCTACTGCATATAATATTGGTGAAAAAGTTGTTTTAATTGGAAAGCAAAAAAATGAAGAAATTACTATTGATGAGTGGGCTACTAAAGTAGATACAATTAACTACGAAGTTCCTTGCATCATCACTTCCAGAGTACCGAGAATTTATTACAAAAATGACTAAAATACGACAAAATCCTCAACAAAAACTGTAAAAACATCAGAATTTGTAACATCTTGTCTTTTCAACTCTATATTCAGATGATAGAATGAGATAGAGTGATGAGAAAAGGTACGGTTTTTGTGGAGGTGCTTGTTGTGTACGCAAAAAAAGTGAATGGTGCAAAGGAAGTAAAGGTGGCTCTTCCTCAGGAAATGGTAATGGAATTTTGCGGTGGAAATTTAGAATATTCGAATAATGAAACGTTTATTTATACGTTTAAGAGAAGAGAAGCTGCGTGCAAGCAACCAAATCAAATACGGGAAGCTTTGAGAAAAGGCTATGTAGAAATGGCTCAAATTAATTTGTCGATTTCATGTGAATGTCTACATGCCGAGTATGAAGCAGAACATACAGTGGAGCGTCTCGTAAGCGGGGGATGACATTATTGATTGTAAAACGTGGGGACGTTTTCTTTGCAGACTTGTCGCCTGTTGTAGGTTCTGAACAGGGCGGTACAAGGCCTGTGTTAATTATCCAAAATGATATTGGGAATCGATTTAGTCCTACTGTGATTATTGCTGCAATTACTGCGCAAATTCAAAAAGCAAAATTACCTACCCATGTCGAAATAGATGCGAAAAAATATGGATTCGAAAGGGACTCGGTAGTTTTGCTTGAACAATTGCGCACTATAGATAAGTCCAGATTAACCGACCGAATAACCCATCTGGACGATGAGCTGATGGAAAAAGTTGATATCGCTTTGGAAATAAGTTTAGGTTTAATAAAATTTTAATACATATTCGATGAGGCTAATAAAGCAAACGATGCTTTATTAGCTTTTTTTGTTTAAAAAAGAGGAGAATGCAAAGATGATTTAGAAAATAATATTAATTAGATAGAAATAATAATTCGATCGTTCTTATCAAAAATATCTAAATTTTCGAAAGTACCGTCATTGCGGCTATATTTATGTAATTGATGGAAGATTATTCAATACGTTATATTAAATATATAAAATACTATTTTTATCAATATCCTTATCAATATTTTTAACTACATATTGTTTTAATAGAATAAAGACCTAGTGATTAGGGAAAATCAATGGGGGTGTTAATAAATGAGAGATCACCCGACAGTAAATATAGTTACGGAATTAGATATAGTTGCTGCACGTCGATTAAGCCGCTATTTAGCCAAGGAAATTGGCTTTGGAGTTGTTGATCAAGCAAGAATTGCCACCGCTACAAGTGAATTAGCAAAAAATATTTATTTATATGCCACCATGGGGGAAATTATTGTCGAAAAATTAGAGAAAGATGGACGAAAAGGAATTGCTATTACAGCAATAGATAATGGTCCAGGTATTTCTGATCCTCGCAAAATCCTGGAAGATAATTATACAACATCCAATAGTCAAGGAGTCGGACTTCCAGGTGTAAAACGATTAATGGATTCTATCCAAATCAATTCTGAATTAGGTAAAGGAACTGTGATAAGGATTGAAAAGTGGTTGGAATAGGGAGTGTATTCCTCTTGAAAGAATTAAAAGTCCAATATCAAAAAGTTTTATCAGATTATTTATTAAATCAAAATGAAAGCAATCTATACATCGGTCAAAATTTAGTGCGCCAATTAATGAAGAGTAATGTTTCTCCTGAAGATTTAGTTAGTATTCATAAACAGTCGCTAGAATATATTGTTCCAGATCTTCCTGATTCTGTATTAAATTCTTTTGATTTTTTAATCGAAGTGATGGTTGACTTTGGATTGATGTTAAAGGAACATCAAAGTTTATTATTAAAGCAAGAAGAGATTCGAATTGAAATGGAAATAGCCGCAAAAATTCAGAATTTATTGCTTGAAACAAAAATTCCGAAACCAAACGGTCTTGATATTGGAATGGTTTCTGTGCCTGTTCGAAAAATGAATGGTGACTATGTTCACTTTATGCATGATGATGGGAAATATTTTAGTGTAGCTGTTACGGATGTAGTTGGCAAAGGTGTACCTGCAGCACTATGTATGTCGATGGTGAAATATGGTTTGGATACGTTAGAATATGCAAACAATAATCCTTCCTATGTTTTAGAAGTATTAAATCGTATTATTGAAAAGAGCGTTGATGACAGTATGTTCGTATCCATGTTTTACGGTCGATATGATTTAGAAAAGGATATATTTACTTTTGGTTCCGCTGGGCATGAACCTGCACTCTACTATAACTCCAAACAACAAACATTTACAGATTTAGATTCTAATGGATTATTATTAGGAGTATTGCCTGAGATGAAGTACTCTCAAACTGACATTCATCTATCAGAAAATGATTTTATTATTATGATTACTGATGGTGTAACTGAATTTAGAAAAATGGACAACTTTGACTCACGAACATATATTAAGGAATTAGCGAAATCGTTAAATCATTTAAGTGCGCAAGAAATGTGTGAGAAGATTTTTGAATACTTAAATAAATTGCAAGATTTTCTATTGGAAGATGATTTTACTATTGTTACAATTAAAAAATATTAGAAAGTAATATAATTATAGGTTTAATCATTGTATTTTGGGGGAAAGGTACTATAGTCAATTTGGAGGTGTCCTGGATGAATGTCAATGTACAATTTCGGGAAGAAGGGAATCGTATATATGGGGTAATAGAAGGAGAAATCGACACTTACACTGCTCCAATGTTAAGGGAGGAACTAGAGGTAATCACAATCAATAAAAGTTCGATTATTGAATTAGACCTATCAAAAGTTACCTATATGGATAGTACGGGATTGGGAGTTTTTGTTGCATTTTATAAAAAAGTATTAAAAGAAAATGCCGAATTAAAGTTAGTACGCCTATCTAGTCGCTTAGCTAGATTGTTTGAAATCACTGGGCTGAGTGAATTAATGGATATTGAAACTGATAAAAAGGTGGAACCAGCTAATGAGTGCATTTGATTATGTAGAAATACGAATTCCTGCGAAGCCACAATATGTAAGTGTTATTCGGCTTTCGATATCTGGTTTAGCAACTCGAGTAGGCTTTTTTTATGATGAAATTGAAGATATGAAAATCGCAGTCAGTGAGGCGGTTACAAATGTAGTGCAACATGCCTATCATGGTTTGGATGAAGGAGAAATCGTCATCGGCTGTGCATTGTACAATAATAAAATGGAAATTATGGTTTCAGATTATGGAAATGGATTTAATTTCGAAGAGATTAAGTCAAAAATTGGACCATATCGAGAAGACGAAAATATTAAAAGTTTACGAGAAGGCGGACTAGGTCTTTATTTAATGGAAACTTTAATGGACGAGGTGAGAATGAACAATGAAGGTGGAGTTACTGTTTTCATGACGAAATATGTCGCAAGAGAGCAGGTGAAAGAAAATGTCCACAAAATCCCAATCACTTAGGCAGGAAGAAGAAGTTATTTCTGTCATTCTCCAATATCAACAAACAGGAGATGAAGAACTTCTGACAAGCATTGTGCTTCATTATGAGAATTTAGTTGAATCCATTGCTAAAAAATATTCCTATGGAAAATCGCTCTATGATGATGTGTTTCAAGTTGGGATGTTGGGATTGTTGGGTGCAATTAAACGTTATGATCCCTCTCTTGGCAAAAATTTTGAAGTTTTTGCTATTCCGACAATCATTGGCGAAATTAAACGTTTTTTGCGTGATAAAACTTGGGATGTTCATGTTCCACGCCGTATAAAAGAGTTAGGACCGAAGATAAAATCAGCCGTGGAATTGTTAACAGTGAAATTACAGCACTCTCCTACCATTCCAGAAATCGCGGATTACTTAGATGTTGAAGTGGAAGAAGTATTGGAAGCAATGGAAATCGGAAAAAATTATCAAGCGTTATCGATTGATCATTCGATTGAATCAGATACGGATGGAAGTACCGTTACTTTATTAGATATGCTAGGAAAAGAGGATGATCGTTTCGAGCTTACAAATAAAAGAATTGTATTTTCTGAAGTAATAGATATCTTATCAGAACGGGAAAAGCAAATTCTTCAGCTTACCTTTTTAGATCAATTAAGTCAAAAAGAAGCTGGTGAAATGTTAGGAATTTCTCAAATGCATGTTTCTCGTATACAGAGAAAAGCCATTGAAAAACTGAAGAGCGCTATTACGACTAATAGCAGTGTTTCAATTTAATAGAATAGAAAATGTGGACAAGCCTGCTCACTGGAGTGGGCTATTTTTATATAAGTGTTCTTACTTACTATTACAAATACATCAATTGGTCATTTAAATAAGTATAATGATAAAATAACTCTGTCTAAATAATTTTTTAGTCGATTGAATTGGAAAGGTTCTAAGGTAGAAAGGCAGTGGAAAAATGGACGAAAAGCAAATGCTTCAATTGATTGCAAACGACGCAGAAGTTAAACCATCCCAAGTGGAAGCGGTCATTAAATTATTAGAAGACGGGAATACAGTGCCATTCATCGCACGTTATCGTAAAGAAGCAACTGGCTCCCTTGATGAAGTGCAGATTAAATTGATTGAAGAACGCTATCATTATATACAACAACTAGAGCAAAGAAAAGAAGAGGTTCTTCGGCTAATCGATGAGCAAGGAAAATTGACAGAAGAATTAGCCGCTGAAATTCGAGCAGCAACGATTTTGCAACGAGTGGAAGATTTATATCGCCCATATAAACAGAAACGTCGAACAAAAGCTACTGTTGCCAAAGAGCGAGGTTTAGAACCGTTAGCTGAAGAATTAATGAAATTTGGAAACGATCCAGTAGAGAAGTTAGCCAGCCCATTCATTAATGAAGAGAAAGAAGTATTCACGGTAGAAGATGCGATAAATGGTGCTAAAGATATTTTAGCTGAACGTTTTTCTGATGATGCAAAAATTCGTGATTTATTAAGAAAACTAACGTGGAGAGAAGGGCTCATTACTACTTCGGTAAAAGATGAGAATAAAGATGAAAAGAAAGTATTTGAAATGTATTATGAATACGAAGAACCTGTAAAATCTATTGTTCCTCACCGAACACTAGCCATCAACCGGGGCGAAAAAGAAGAAGTGCTAAAAGTATCCATCCATGTCCCATTAGAGAAGGCTCTTTTCATCATGGAAAAAGAATGGATTCCGTTCAAATCGAACTCACCTTCAATTACACCGGTGAAAGAAGCAATTGAAGATAGTTACAAACGCCTGATTCAACCTTCAATTGAAAGAGAAATTCGAAACGAATTAACTGAAAAGGCAGAAATTCAAGCAATTCATATTTTCTCAGAAAATTTAAGAAGCTTACTTTTACAACCGCCAATACGCGGCATTATGGTTCTTGGAATAGACCCTGCATATCGAACGGGTTGTAAATTAGCGGTTGTTGACGAAACCGGAAAAATGTTAGAAGTTTCAGCCATTTACCCACATCCGCCAGTTTCGAAAACAGAAGAATCGAAAGAGATAATCAAATCGTTATTGAATAAATATCCAATTGATATTATTGCAATTGGTAATGGTACGGCATCTAGAGAAACTGAACAATTTATTGCGGATGTTCTAAAAGAAGTGGAACGAAAGGTATCTTATGTCATCGTTAATGAAGCAGGAGCATCCGTATATTCTGCTTCTGAAATTGCTAGGGAAGAATTTCCTGACTTACAAGTAGAGCAACGAAGTGCTGTTTCAATCGCAAGACGCCTACAAGATCCATTATCAGAACTCGTAAAAATCGATCCTAAAGCAGTAGGTGTTGGTCAATATCAACATGATGTATCCCAAAAGAAATTAGCAGAATCGTTAACGTTTATTGTAGAGACGGCCGTGAACCAAGTAGGAGTTGACGTAAATACTGCATCAAGTTCGTTGTTGCAATATGTTTCAGGTCTTTCTAAATCTGTAGCAGAAAATATTGTAAAAATGAGAAGTGAAAATGGAAAATTTACATCACGCACTCAATTGAAAAAAGTGCCTCGACTGGGCGCCAAAACTTATGAACAAGCAATCGGATTCTTGCGGATACCAGATGCAGAAAATCCATTCGATGCAACGGGTATTCACCCAGAAAGCTATCCAATAGCGGAAAGAATACTTGAAATTTGTGGACTAACTCAACAAGATATTGGTACTGAAAAATGTGAAAAGACGCTAAGTGAAGTGAACTTGGTAGAACTAAGCGAGAAATTAGGTGTTGGTGAAATCACAATTAAAGATATTGTAGATAGTTTAATGAAGCCGATGAGGGACCCTCGCGATGAGTTCCCGCAACCGTTGTTAAAAACCGATGTTTTAAAAATGGAAGATTTACAAGTGGGAATGGAATTACAAGGCACTGTTCGAAATGTTGTAGACTTTGGAGCTTTTGTTGATATCGGGGTTAAACAAGATGGTCTTGTGCACATTTCAAAATTGAAAAAAGGAAGAGTGAAACATCCGCTTGATGTCGTTTCCTTAGGTGATATTGTAACGGTTTGGGTAGAAAAAGTAGAAATTGAAAAAGGTAGAATTTCTTTAACGATGATTCCACCGGAAAAAGAAAATGTTGCTAACGAAATGGAAAAGTGAAAACTTAATAATAGTTGTCATGTATTAAATGATAAATTATCAGTTCTATTATATTAGAAGTGCTAGGGGTGTCTAAACAACCAGACACCTCTTTTATTATTATGATAAACTTGTGTTGAAAAGGGATAAAATATTGTAATGAAGAACGGTGGGAAAATGACTGATCAAGAGTTACAACAACTAGTGGAACAATTGTCTTTAGAGTATTTCGGTCGACAGTTTATACATAAAGCTTATTTTAATCCTAGGTTAAGAACAACAGGAGGACGATACTTGCTTAAAAGTCACAATATTGAAATCAATAAAAAGTCATATGAGCTTTTTGGGATTAATGAATTACGGGGGATTATACTTCACGAACTTTGCCATTATCATTTACATATTCAAGGGAAAGGATATAAGCATCGCGATAAAGATTTTCGAGATTTATTAACTAAAGTTGGAGCACCTAGATATTGTTCTAGAATCGAAGAAAACATTAGAAAATATAATAAGATGATTCATTTATATGAATGCTTATCTTGTAAACAACAATATCCTAGAAAGCGAAGAATAGATGTTAGCAAATATCGTTGTGGTAAATGTTACGGCTTTTTAAAAAAATTAATGTACCCATGAAAAAATAGCTTTACATTATTAATAATTTATGTTAAATTATTAAAGTCGCTAAAATTACTTAGTTAGACCGTTGAATCCTCGAAAGCTACACATATTCATGAAAATAAAAATAATGAAAAAAAGTGTTGACTTTTCGGATGACCGTCTTTATAATAATAAAAGTCGGTAGGATGATTCTGCAAAATGATTATTCCGAAGTAGCTCAGTGGTAGAGCAACCGGCTGTTAACCGGTTGGTCGTAGGTTCGAATCCTACCTTCGGAGCCATGGCCCCTTGGTCAAGTGGTTAAGACACCGCCCTTTCACGGCGGTAACACGGGTTCGAATCCCGTAGGGGTCATTATAATTAGGTCCCGTGGTGTAGCGGTTAACATGCCTGCCTGTCACGCAGGAGATCGCCGGTTCGATCCCGGTCGGGACCGCCATTATTGGGGTATAGCCAAGTGGTAAGGCAACGGATTTTGATTCCGTCATGCCCAGGTTCGAATCCTGGTACCCCAGCCATTCCATTATGAGCCATTAGCTCAGTGGTAGAGCATCTGACTTTTAATCAGAGGGTCGAAGGTTCGAGTCCTTCATGGCTCACTTCTTTTATTAAAAACGCTTGACAAATTAAATCGAAAGTGTATAATTGATAAAGCCACCGATAAATGCGGTCGTGGCGGAATGGCAGACGCGCTAGGTTGAGGGCCTAGTGGGGGCAACCCCGTGGAGGTTCAAGTCCTCTCGGCCGCACCAAGTGCTAATGCGAGATCTATAACAATTCTTAATAATAATGCGGGTGTAGTTTAATGGTAAAACCTCAGCCTTCCAAGCTGATGTCGTGGGTTCGATTCCCATCACCCGCTCCATTTTTATGTATTAAATAATAAGAATGAACCTTGAAAACTGAACAACAAAACGTTAATGCAATAAATTATCTAGTTGTTAACCCTCGTTAACAATCTAGATTCGGACATTAAATTTTGAGCAAATCAAATTTTCTTTTATGGAGAGTTTGATCCTGGCTCAGGACGAACGCTGGCGGCGTGCCTAATACATGCAAGTCGAGCGAACCAATTGAAAGCCTAGC
>NZ_JAAXPW010000003.1 GCF_012396605.1 Ureibacillus thermosphaericus | reverse complement strand
TTCGAATCCTACCTTCGGAGCCATAAGGAGAAGTACTCAAGAGGCTGAAGAGGCGCCCCTGCTAAGGGTGTAGGTCGGGGTAACCCGGCGCGAGGGTTCAAATCCCTCCTTCTCCGCCATACATAGCTGTGGCCCCTTGGTCAAGTGGTTAAGACACCGCCCTTTCACGGCGGTAACACGGGTTCGAATCCCGTAGGGGTCATAAAAAACCTCGAGACAATTTATGATTGTCTCGAGGTTTTTTTATTACAAATTATCGCATGGAACATCTTTATTCATTAATAAATACTATAAAAACAAAAGAGTATGGGGAGTGGAGAATAGATGAAAGTAGTGGACCTACATTGCGATGTATTAGAAAAATTAGCACGATTTGAAGATGCCAATTTTCGCAATGATTCTAGAATATATTCTAACTTTGAAAGATTAAAGGCAGGGAATGTAAAAATTCAAGTATTTGCAATATTTATCCATCCAGATATTCCTAAAGAGCAGAAATTTCAAGAAGCATTACGTCAGATTGAAGCCTTCCATAAATATGTATTGAAAGAGCCGGAAATGGTTCATATTAAAGATTGGAAGCAAATTGATGAGCTCGAAGAAGGGCAAATAGGAGCCGTATTAAGTTTGGAAGGCTGTGATGCCATAGATGATGATCTTGAAAAATTAAAGATCATTTTGGATGCAGGCGTTAAGATAGTCGGATTAACTTGGAATTATGAAAATAAAGTTGGCTATGGCACGTCAGAAGATTCTACAAAGGGTATAAAACCTTTTGGAAAAAAGGTAATTGAATTGTTAAATGAACGAGATATTATCATAGATGTTGCGCATTTAAATGAAAGAGGATTTTATGAATTATTACCGCTTGCAAAAAAAGTGATTGCTAGCCATTGTAATTCACGCACTCTCTGTGATCATCCAAGAAATTTAACGGATGAACAAGTGAAAATGCTTGTAGAAAAAGGTGGACGTATCCATGTTGTTTTTTATCCCCCATTTATAGAAAAGGAGAAGAAAACGACGACAATCGAAAAATTGGTTGAGCACATAAAATATTTAGCTAATTTAGTAGGAGTGGAACATATCGGTTTTGGTTCTGATTTTGATGGGATGGACCCATTGTCAGTAAGCAATTTATCAAATGCTTCTGAATTTCCAAATATCATTGAAAGGTTGCGTCAAGAGTTTACAGATGATGAGGTGAAATTATTTTCAGAAGAGGGATTTATGAATTATATAAGAAAATTAAATGCAACGACTTAATATAGAGATAGGGAAATAAAAACTATATACTCCTAAAATTGGAGATTTTAGGATAAAAACTTTATAAATAATTTCACAGAAAGAATAGTTGAAAGTATTATTATTAAACCTAAAAAAATGATATGATAAAATAGATATTGCATTGTTCGGAAAGGCAATCAGAATAATTATTTTAGGAAAGCAGAAATAAGATTCTGCTATTTTTATGGCAAATTACATTGCTTTTTTACGGAGGTTTTTTTCATGCATCAAAAGTGGTCTAAAACCACTGAAGTTGAAGTGGCATCAAATAAATTGTCCTTTTATATTGAAACGATTGAAGTGAATCAATTGTCCCCTTTAGCTTTTTATGCAGCAGGAGAACAGCAATATAGAGGGGAAAGGTTTTTTTGGCAAAATCGTGAAAAAACATTAACGATTGTTGGACTTGGACAAGCAATCGTATTGGAAAATAATAAAAATGGTCAACGTTTTTATGATATTGAGCATCAATGGAAAGAATTAACGAAAAATATTGTAATGGAAGAGCAGGAACCTCAACCTATTTTATTCGGAGGTTTTACCTTTGATCCGGAAAATAAAGAAAATGGTGAGTGGAATGATTTTCCTCAAAGTTATTTTACTGTAGCTACTTTTCAATTAATAAAACAACATGAGAAAACTTATGTCAGCATTCATTTGATTACAGAACAACAAGATTCTTCGATACATTTTGAAAAATTAAGGGAAGAACGGGACCGATTAATTCATGCAGCTCAAGTGAAAGAATTGAAAACATATGAAAAGCCGAAAATTCACTCGATTCATGAGCGAAATAAAGATTACTATTTCCATGCAGTTGAAAATGTTACCCATTTAATTCAAAAAAACGAAGCAGATAAAGTAGTAATCGCCCGTTCTTTAGAATTGGATTTTAAAGATGCGTTATCTTCGCCTCAAATCATTTATCAAATAATGAATGAACAGCCGGAAAGTTATTTATTTGGTCTTGAGCGGAAAAACTTACTATTTTTTGGTGCTACCCCTGAGCGTTTAGTAAAGGTGAAAAATCAGTATGCTTATTCTGCTTGTGTTGCTGGTTCTATCAAACGGGGAAAAACAGCAGAAGAAGATAAATTGCTAGGGGAACAACTATTAAGTGATTCCAAAAACTTAAAAGAACATCAATATGTTGTCGATATGATTGAAAATATTTTTAGCAAACATTGTGAAGAGTATAAAGTGCCAAAGCGTCCTAAATTATTAAAAATTCGTGATATACAACATTTATATACGCCTGTTGAAGGAAAATTATTCAATCATGCAACAATATTGCAATTAGTAGAACATTTGCATCCTACTCCCGCGTTAGGTGGAGTTCCTAGAAATAAAGCGATGGAGATTATTCGTGAGTTCGAAAAAATGAACAGGGGATTATATGCAGGACCAATCGGTTGGATTGATGCTGATGGAAATGGAGAATTTGCCGTTGCTATACGATCTGCAGCATTAATTGATAAGAAAGCATACTTATATGCTGGCGGTGGAATTGTCGCAGATTCAAATCCAATGACGGAATATGAAGAAACGTTAGTAAAGTTTCGTCCGATGTTGCGGGCTCTAGGAGGACAATTTAATGAGTGAACGTAAAATTTTGACGGATTATGTGTATCAAATTGTAGCGTCTCTTGTCCAAAATGGTGTGGAAGATGTAGTCATTAGCCCTGGATCACGGTCAACTCCGTTAGCCTATGCATTTGCATCAACAAAAGAATTGAATCTGTATCGACAAGTGGATGAACGATCTGCGGCGTTTTTTGCGTTAGGATTGGCAAAGTCAAAAGGGAAACCAGTAGTATTACTGTGTACATCAGGTACTGCAGCTGCAAACTACTATCCTGCTATAGTGGAAGCAAAATATGCACGAGTTCCGCTCGTTGTCATTACAGCTGATCGTCCCCATGAATTGCGTGAAGTAGGGGCTCCACAAGCAATCAATCAAATTGATTTATATGGAAATCATGTCAAATGGTTTGCTGAATTTCCAATACCTGATGATAACAGTGTAACTCTGCCATTTGTTGAACGTCATATTGTACGAGTTGTCAATATTGCTAAGACTCATCCATTAGGTCCGGTACATATTAATATTCCGTTTCGTGAGCCATTGTTGATTGATTTTCAAAATGAATTACCAAAAAGATCATTTTTGGCAAGTTTCAATGGCACGATTACCCCACACTATGAAGCGATGAAGGCGCTATCATCGATTATCAAAGAAACACGAAGAGGAATAATCGTAATCGGTGAACTTGCACTTGGTACAAAGTTAGAATATTTATGGTCATTTATTCGAAAAGTACAATGGCCTGTTTTAGTTGAAAGTTTATCAAATATGAGAGCGAATATCCCAGAAGATTGTAAACAGTATGTCATTGCTACATATGATGCGCTCTTAAAAAGCGATGAGTTTAAAAAATTGGCAGTTTGCGATACAGTCATCCGTTTTGGTGCACAACCAGTTTCAAAATTTTTAACGATTTTTTTAATGGAATCAAAGCCAAAAAACTATATAGTAATCGATGAGGATCCGATGTTTCGAGATTCAACTTCCGTTTCAACACATTTTATCCATGCAACCATCGAATCATGGTTAGAGGAAATGATTATCCAGTCAACGATTAATGAATCATATTTTACTCTTTGGAAAACAGCTGATGATATAGCTAAAAAACATATACTTGCATATACTCAACATGAAAAAGATGAAGGGGCATTCGTTCGCTATTTGTTAGAACAATTGCCAGAAAAAAGTGATTTATTTGTGAGCAGTAGCATGCCAATACGAGATATTGATACTTTTTTGTTGCCTACTTCAAAGGATATTCAAATCTTTGCTAATCGAGGGGCAAACGGTATTGATGGAGTCATTTCAACGGCTTTTGGATTTTCGAAAGGGAGAGAAAATCGAAAAACGTATTTATTGATTGGAGATTTGGCAGCCTTACATGATATTAACGCGTTTCTATTAACCCGCTATCAACCGTGTAATATGACTATTTTTGTATTAAATAATGATGGTGGGGGGATTTTTTCCTACTTGTCTCAAGCAACCGTAAAAGAATACTATGAGGACTTATTTGGAACTCCGACTGCACTAAAATTTCAAGATGTAGCAAACATGTATGGAATGGACTATTTGCTAATCAACCATTTTGATGAAAAAGAAAAGATTTTTGAAAAAGGGGACAAACCATTAAGATTAATAGAAATTCGAACAAACCGAAATGAAAATGTTCAGGCACATCGAAAGTTATGGCAACATATAAATTCGGAGTTGAAAGAATGGCTACTTTAAATATTCGTGGAATACAGGTCAATGTGGAAATATGGAATGAGGGTGCAGAAGAAGTTCTTGTTTTGTTACACGGTTTTACTGGAACAACTAACACCTGGAATAAAGTAATTGAATACTTGCCAAATACAATAAAAATTGTCGCAATTGATTTAATTGGACATGGTAAAACAGAAGCGCCAAAAGATTCTTCACGATATTCTATGATTGAACAAGTGAAGGACTTGGAAGAAATATTTAATCAATTGGGATTACATTATTTTAACTTATTAGGTTATTCAATGGGAGGGCGAGTAGCATTATCATACGCAGTTCGCTTTCCTAAGCGGATTAAACAATTAATATTAGAAAGTTCATCGCCAGGTTTACATACCGAAGAAGAACAACTGGCTAGAAGACAGGCGGATGAATTATTGGCTGATGAAATTGAAGAGAAGGGAATTCAATGGTTTGTAGATAAGTGGGAAAACATCCCCCTTTTTGCATCCCAAAAGACATTACCTGAACAAATACAACAAGCGATTCGAGAAGAACGGTTAAGCCAATCAGAAACGGGGCTTGCTAATAGTTTGCGTGGAATGGGGACAGGTGCCCAACCTTCATTATGGCGAAAATTAATTCGTCTCTCCTTTCCCGTTATACTCATAACTGGAGAATTAGATCAAAAATTCGTCCAAATTGCTGAACAAATGCTTGAACAGCTACAAAATGCGAAACATATTAACGTTCCTAATGTAGGCCATTCAATTCACGTGGAAAATCCGGAACAATTTGCTACAATAATTAAGGAAGTCTTATAAAATTCGGGGAGGTTACTCATATGACTCGTGAGTGGAAAACTTTACATACTTATGAAGATATAAAGTATGAATTTTATAATGGGATTGCAAAAATTACAATTAATCGTCCGGAAGTACGCAACGCATTTCGACCAAAAACGGTTGAAGAATTAATTGATGCTTTCTCACGTGCTCGTGATGATGCAAATATCGGTGTTATCATTTTAACAGGTGAAGGTGATAAAGCATTCTGTTCTGGTGGTGACCAAAAGGTGCGCGGTCATGGTGGGTATGTAGGCGATGACAATATCCCACGATTAAACGTACTAGATTTACAACGACTAATTCGCGTAATTCCAAAACCAGTTATTGCGATGGTTGCTGGATATGCTATCGGTGGCGGACACGTATTACACGTAGTGTGTGACTTAACGATTGCTGCAGACAACGCTATATTTGGACAAACTGGTCCGAAAGTTGGTTCCTTTGACGCTGGATACGGTTCTGGCTATTTAGCACGCATCGTTGGACATAAAAAAGCTCGTGAAATCTGGTACTTATGCCGTCAGTATAATGCACAAGAAGCGTTAGAAATGGGATTAGTAAACACGGTTGTACCTTTAGAACAATTGGAAGATGAAACGGTAAAATGGTGTGAAGAAATCCTTGAAAAATCACCAACTGCCATTCGTTTCTTAAAAGCTGCAATGAATGCAGATACAGATGGACTTGCAGGACTTCAACAATTCGCTGGAGACGCGACGCTTCTTTACTATACAACGGATGAAGCAAAAGAAGGACGAGATGCGTTTAAAGAAAAACGTAAACCAAACTTTGGTCAATTCCCAAGATTCCCTTGATTTAGATATCGATAATTCGTTTTTGAAAATAGGCTGTCTTGAAAGTTTCTACTTTCAAGACAGCCTTTTTCATTTTGGATGGATTTTGTAAATCATGATAACTAATGAGTCTGATTGTTAATTTTTATTTATGATATTTTTTTAGTAAAATGAAGGGGAGAAAGGGAGGAATTATAATGTACCCTAATTGGATTCTACAGCGAGCCTATTTAACTCCAAATCGAATTGGATTATCTTTTGAAGGTAATCACTGGACTTTTGAAGAAATCAAAAAGATTTCTGTAAAACGTGCGGAACAATTAAAGTCATTAGGCATAGACAAGGGAAGCCGTGTTGCGGTTCTTGGAGAAAACGATTCAAGTTTGATTTTTATTATGTACGGATGTATGCATTTACAATGTGAAATGGTGTTATTAAACCGTAAGCTAACTACTAATGAATTGGCTTATCAAATCAATGATGCACAAGTCTCAATGGTATTAGTCAATGACAATGATCTGTCATTACTGCCTGAAGATGTGAACTACTTGCGATTCTCTGAAATCGAAAATAGCGATTGTAAGCCAATTGAAATAAGCCGTGAATGGCCGCTGCAACAGACGATTTCCATTATGTATACGAGCGGCACGACAGGTTTTCCAAAAGGCGTGCGTCAAACGGTAGAAAACCATCAATCAAGTGCCGTTGCTTCAGTTTTGAATATCGGTTTATCCGAAAAAGATGTTTGGCTTTGTGCTGTACCTCTTTTTCATATTAGTGGATTTTCGATATTAGTTCGTTCTCTATTATACGGCAACGAAGTAAAGCTCTATCGAAAATTTGATCATGTACAAATTGCAGAGGATATTGTTTTCGGTAGGGTGACAAATGTTTCAGTGGTAGCTGTGATGCTTGAGCGAATTTTACATATCCTTGAGGAACGAAATCAGAAGGCATCTCCATCATTTAAGTTGATATTGGCAGGAGGTGGCCCTATTCCGAAAGATTATTTAATTCGTGCAGAACAGCGGGGATTGAAAGTATTGCAAACTTATGGGATGACGGAAACTTCCTCTCAAACAGCGACATTACCTGCGGAAGATGCTTTGCGGAAAATCGGTTCGGCTGGTAAACCATTATTTTTCAATCAGATTAAAATATTAGGAGCAGACGGTCCTTATCAAGAAGGGGAAATTTGTATCCGCGGCCCACATGTGACGCCAGGATATATTGGACGTTACGAAGTGAAACCATCGACGGAAGACGGATGGTTACATACTGGTGATATAGGTTATGTAGATAACGAAGGATATTTATATGTCGTTGATCGCCGTTCAGACCTAATCATTTCCGGTGGAGAGAACATTTATCCAGCAGAAGTGGAAAACGTGTTAATGGGGCATCCTGCAATCAAAGAAGCGGGTGTTTGTGGAGTGGAGGATGCAACATGGGGACAAGTTCCAGTTGCTTTCATTGTATTGAAAAAAGATGTTTCACCTGATGAAATTAAAGAATATTGTTTACAACATTTAGCGAAGTATAAAGTACCAAAAGAAGTCTATGTGGTTGATGCATTACCAAGAAATGCTTCCAATAAATTGTTGCGTCGAAAATTAAAAGAATTGTTATCTTAATCTCCATGAGTAGTACAAGCTGGTTTGTACTACTTTTTTAATAGTGATGATTTGATAAGTTATCTATTCCATGCATTATGTACCTAATTTAAGGAAAAATAAGAGCGAATCGAAAGCTGCAGCCTTCTGAATCGCTCCCTTAGGATTAATAATTTAAAGCTTTTTCCAGCGTTTTTAAATTTTTCTTCATTAAAGTAAAGTAATCTTCATTGTTTTGAATATCTTCTTCTGTTAATACACTGAGGTTATGTAATATTAGTGATTCAGCACCAATTTCTTGTTGAATGACAGATGCTAGTTTTGATGATACATTTTGTTCGAATAATATATATTTTATTTGATGTTTTTTAGCAAGAGCAACAATTTCCGCAAGTTCCTTCTGGGATGGTTCGCTTTGTGAATTTAATCCAGCAACGGGGATTTGTGTTAACCCGTAATTTCCTGCGATATATCCAAAGGCTGCATGGGACACAAAAAATGTTTTGGATGAAGCATGACTTGCTAAGTCTTTATATTGTTGATCTAATTCATCGAGACGTTTTACTAATTGCTCATAGTTTGTATTGAACGTATTTTCTTGTTCTGGAAGAAGGTTGACAAGTTCATTTTTAATCGTCAATGCTATATCTTTAGAGATCGTAGGAGAGAGCCAAACATGTGGATCGACCTCTCCATGGTGGTGGTCGTGTTCATGTTCATGTTCATGTTCCTCGTGGGAATGTCCAACAGAAGTTTGTAGTTTTTGTTCATCAATTTTTTCTGCGACTGGAACAAATTTTACGTGTTCATTTGCCAATGATTTTTTCGCATTTTCCACAAAACTTTCTAAACCTAATCCAATATAGAAAAATACGTCTGCATCTGCTAAAGCGATCATATCCTTTTGTGTTGGTTCAAAAGTGTGCTCATTTGCTCCAGGAGGATAGATAGAAGAAACATTCACATAATCTCCACCGATTTGTTTTGCAAAATATTGTAGTGGGTATACAGTAGTATATATATTAATTTCGTTATTCTTTTCTTGATTCGATTCATTATTGGTGCAGGCAGTTAAAAGCAGCGTCATCGCTAGTAATGAGAGGAAAATCAAATTTCTCATTATATTTCTCCTTTTCATCAAATAGTAATGATTACGATTTATGTAATTTTCACGAAATCAATAATACCATGAACAAGTGAATAAATACAATAAGAAAAACCTTCGAAATTAATTTTTTTTCGAAGGCCACTTTTCAGGTACGGGATCAAAACCCCCAGGATGAAAAGGATGACATTTTAAAATGCGGATTGTAGTAAGAATAAAGCCTTTAATAGCACCGTGCTTTTCAAATGCTTCAAGTCCATATTGAGAACAAGTCGGATAAAATCGGCAGGTTGGTGGTGTGAGTGGAGAAATAAATTTTCTATAAAATTGAATAAGCCAAATAAAAGGATATTTCATTGTTCGAATTTCTCATTCCTTACTTTACTTATTTAAAATCGACCTTTTCTTTTCATATGTATAAAGAAACCGATAGCACCAATCATTATGATGAAATACATAACGCCTACTAATATTAAGATACCAGACATATTCAATATCATCACCTCTACCTATATACTAACATAATTATTCTTCTGATTGTTGAATACAAGGTGAACATAATATTTGGATAAATTCAATAAAAAATATCATACTATATATGAACTGTTTTCTGAGATTTCATGCAATTGTAAAATTATAAAAACAATGTTTTTAGTATAATTAAAAAAGAAAGAAAAATCTGTAAAATGAGGTGAAATGATGTCAAACGATAAATTAATTGCCCAATTAAATGAATTAGTTTCAACATACTCAGTATTATATACTAAACTTCATAATTACCATTGGTATGTAACAGGTCCAAGCTTCTTTACATTACATGAAAAATTTGAAGAATTATACAATGAAATTACGGCAAACTTAGATGAAGTAGCAGAGCGTATTCTAACAAAAGGCGGAAAGCCAGTTGCAACATTAAAAGAGCATTTAGAATTATCAAGAGTACAAGAAGCTTCAGGTTCAGAAAAATCAGAGGAAATGGTTCAAACAATAATTGATGACTTCCAATCCACTATGAAGCTGATTAAAGAAGCAATGGAAGAGGCGGCAAATCAAGGCGATGATCGTACAGAAGATATGTTGAACGCAACTTTCCAAAGTCTAGAAAAACATACATGGATGTTATCAGCGTTTTTAGGTAAATAACGGAATGTCTATCCTCAAGAGTTCAATGATAGAACTTTTGAGGATTTTTTATCCTTTTGAATAGCCCTAATTATATTTCACCATAATGAATATAAGGAGGGTGATTACTATCGAAAAGACAACGCTGTATGTGAACGTCTTAAACCAATCTTATAATTACATTCCTACTGGCGAACCTTGTGAGTTTAAGATTGAATTGGATCCGGATAAAGTGTTTATATTTAAAAAGCTATTTAATCAGTTAAACTCTTTAGAATTTGATAATGCAGTAAGAGCTCATTTACCATATCTTCCATACCATCTTGATGAAGAGAATGATGAAATTGATAATCGATTGAAAAAAATTTATGCTTTAATTCATGAGTTTGGCGATGAAAAAATAAAAGAATTTGTGGAACAATTGCCCTATTTCAATAATTGAATAGAACACATCCCTTCGCTACACTAAATGTATAGGAGTTGAAGGGATGTTTACTTTTTATGATTTAAACAATAATAAAGTCGAACTAAGTTTTGAAGGTCCTCCGTTTCCACTTGAGCCGAAGCATGTCCTGGTGCTTGTACAAAAAGATGGAAAATGGCTTTGTACAATCAATCAAAAACGGGGTGTGGAATTTCCTGGAGGTAAAGTGGAATTGGGAGAAACAATAGAACAAGCAGCTAAGCGGGAAGTTTATGAAGAAACGCTCGTACATATTACGGATTTGAAATTATTTGCCCATTATACTGTTTATGAAAAAATCCCATTTTGTAAAGCCGTATTTGTTGCAAAGGTGGCTCGAATCGAACCTTTTGTTCAACAATACGAAACGGTCGGGCGACTTTTTTTAACAACGGAGGAAGTATTACAACATCCATATGCAAGTTTTTATATGAAGGATGAAGGGATGAAAAAAATTTTGCAGGAAGTGAAACAACTTGAAAAAGAATGGTAGCATTGAATTAATTAGAAAATATCCTTCTCCTAATCCAAATGTAGAGCTTGAGGAAATCGTTTATTGGTCGGAAGGGCTTCGAGTGAAAGGATTGCTTGCTAGACCTATTGGAGATGGTTCATATGAAGCATTATTATATTTGCGTGGTGGATTGCAGTCGGTAGGAATGGTAAGGCCAGCTAGAATTGCGCAATTTGCCTCAAATGGGTTTATTGTATTTGCACCGTATTATCGTGGAAATCGAGGTGGAGAAGGTCGCGATGAATTTGGGGGCGATGACCGACTTGATGCACTGCATAGCATCCAATTATTAAAAGAAATTGCCAATAATGATTCGGTACACCTTTTTGGTTTTTCAAGGGGAGGATTAATGGCTTTATGGATGGGGATTTTGAGTAAAGATATTCGGTCAATCGTCACTTGGTCGGGTGTAGCTGATTTGGCGGATTTGTACGAAGAACGGGTTGATTTAAGACGTACGCTAAAGAGACTTATCGGTGGATCTCCAACAAAATATCCGGAAATTTATGAAGAACGCTCACCAATTTATGAAGTGGACCGCATTCATGCACCGGTACTTATTATCCACGGTACTGAAGATTCCAATGTTAGGATCGAACAGTCCTATAAGCTTGAAAAGGCGCTTAAGGAATCAGGAAAAGAATTTGAAACGTGGTATATGGCCAATTTGGCACACCATTTTCCACCCCATATCAATAGAGAAACGGTCCGTTCTATTTGCAATTGGATGAAAGAAAAAGGAAAGAAGCGATGATTTCAATTCACTCTTTTCCCTTTAATTATTGAAACACTTAGAACCGTTTTTCATTAAAGATTTATAAAAAAGCCCATCAAAATTAAATGGCCTGATCAAAAAGTGTAATATTTTTTGATCAGGCTCAAATTCTTTATGATGATTATATTTTCCCTGCGTTGGTCACATCTGACGCGACTCCTTGTCGAAATTAATCTGCGAAGAATGCATGAGCATCAGTCGTAAAGAGAGGCGCCTCAATGACTTATTAGGCGCCTCTTTAATCTTAATATGAGTTTAGAATGGATGGAACGTTGATATTAAACCAATGGTCCACCTTTTTTCAAAATATCTTCTGATACGTTGTTAAATTTCTTGAAGTTTTCTTTGAATAAATCAGCTAAATAACGAGCTTTTTGATCGTAAGCTTCTTTATCTTTCCAAGCTTCACGAGGATCTAGCACTTCGCTTGGAACCCCTTCAATTGCAGTTGGGATGTGTAATCCGAAAATACCATCTTGTTTTGTTTCAACATCGTTTAATTTACCGCTGATAGCAGCACGTACCATTGCGCGAGTATATGAAAGCTTCATGCGGCTACCTACACCGTATTCGCCACCAGTCCAACCAGTGTTCACTAAGAATACTTGAACGTTGTGTTCATCGATTTTCTCACCTAACATTTCAGCATATTTTGTTGCTGGAAGTGGTAAGAAAGGAGAACCGAAGCATGTAGAGAATACTGGTTCAGGTGAAGTAACGCCGCGTTCAGTACCAGCCAATTTAGAAGTGAATCCGCTTAAGAAGTGGTACATTGCTTGTTCCTTCGTTAATTTACTGATTGGAGGAAGCACTCCAAAAGCATCAGCAGTTAAGAAAATAATTGTTTTCGGATGACCAGCAATAGAAGGCATTACAATATTATCAATGTAATGAATTGGATACGCTGCACGTGTATTTTCTGTTAGGCTATTATCATCGTAATCAGGAATACGTGATTCTGAATCGATTACAACGTTTTCTAACACTGTACCAAAACGAATGGCATTATAAATTTCTGGCTCTTTCTCAGCTGATAAATTAATTGTTTTAGCGTAGCAGCCGCCTTCAATGTTGAACACACCGTTGTCAGACCAACCATGTTCATCATCACCGATTAATTTACGATCACTGTCAGCAGAAAGAGTTGTTTTTCCAGTACCAGATAAACCAAAGAATAACGCTACGTCACCATCTTCTCCAACGTTAGCAGAGCAATGCATTGAAAGAATTCCTTTTTCAGGTAACAAGTAGTTCATGATACTGAAAATAGATTTTTTCATTTCACCAGCATATTCCGTACCACCGATTAAAATAATTTTCTTTTCGAATGATACGATAATAAATGCTTCAGAGTTTGTTCCGTCAACAGCTGGATTCGCTTTGAAACCAGGTGCAGAAATAATTGTGAAATCAGCTGTATGAGAAGCTAATTCTTCTTTTGTTGGACGGATGAATAATTGATGACAGAAAAGATTGTGCCAAGCATATTCATTTACTACTTGAATAGATAATTGAGATTCTTTATCTGCTCCAGCAAAGCCTTTAAATACAAATAACTCGTCTTTTTCTTTTAAGTAATTTAATACTTTTATATACAAGTTATCAAACACTTCAGCAGAGATTGGCTGATTTACACTACCCCAATCAATTTTATCTTTAATGCTTTCTTCTTCGACAATAAATTTATCTTTTGGAGAACGGCCTGTATATTTACCTGTCTCAGCAACAATTGCACCATCAATTGTTAATTTGGCTTCTCCACGAGTTACCGCCTTTTCAACTAATTGAGGCACTGACAATTGAGTGTTTATATTTCCACCTTTTAATAATTCCTTCAGCTCATTTGCAATTTCTACTGAATTCATCGATTAAATACCATCCTTTTTTTATTTTTAGGAAAATTAATTGTTGGTTATATAATACAGAAATTAGTATAACACATTAGATGAAATAATCTATACTAATTCTTAAAATTATTTATGAAAATTTTTTGCTTGTAACAAGAGTACCTACTTATAAGTAAATTATAGAATACCGGGTTATGTCAAATTTGAGAAAAAGGAAAAAATATTTGACATTGTATAGTATATTACGTAACATGTTGGTTGAACGGATACTCTTATCCAGAGCTGGTGGAGGGTTAAGGCCCTATGAAACCCGGCAACCTGCATTACTATAATAATGCGTGGTGCTAACCTGATGCAAGGGGTTCCCTTGAACGATAAGAGTGAAAGGTAGAATGTTTAGTTCCTTTCCTCATGCATGTGGATAGGAACTTTTTTTATTCAAGCACAAATGTCGTACTCATTCAACCTATAAAACCTATAAAAAGATAAAAATTTCTTAAAGCCTTTCATCATCTTCGCACTGTTCCTTACGGGCGAATGTTGCTAAGGCAAAATGGATAATGAGTACCGTATCATAGCAGAGATTCGTCTCGTAAATTTAGGAGGAAATTTAATGTCAAATCGTCGACTGTTTACATCAGAAAGCGTAACAGAAGGTCATCCAGATAAAATTTGTGACCAAATATCCGATGCAATATTGGATGCGATACTAGAAGAAGATCCAAATGCAAGGGTTGCTTGTGAAACAATTGTTACAACTGGATTAGTGCTTGTAACCGGAGAAATTACTACGACAACTTATGTCGATATTCAAAGTATTGTTCGGGACACTGTCGCAGAAATTGGATATACGCGTGGGAAATTTGGATTTGATGCAGAAAACTTGGCGGTGCTCACTGCAATCGGTGAACAATCACCAGATATTGCAGAAGGTGTAGACCAAGCCTTAGAAGCACGAGAAGGATATATGACTGATGAGGATATCGAAGCGATTGGTGCTGGAGACCAAGGATTAATGTTTGGATTTGCTTGCAATGAAACTCCAGAACTGATGCCTCTACCGATTAGTTTAGCTCATCGACTTGCAAGAAGATTATCAGAAGTTCGGAAATCAAAAGAGATTCCGTATTTACGACCAGATGGTAAAACACAAGTTACTGTAGAATATGATGAAAATAATGTACCTCGTCGCATTGATACAATCGTCATTTCTACTCAGCATGATGAAGGAGTTACTCTTGATCAAATTAAAGTAGATATGATGGAAAAAGTTATTAAGGAAATTGTTCCAATAGAGTTGATTGATGATGATACTAAATACTTCATTAACCCAACTGGCCGCTTCGTAATTGGTGGACCAAAAGGAGATGCGGGTCTAACTGGCCGCAAAATTATTGTGGATACTTATGGTGGATATGCTCGTCATGGTGGAGGAGCATTTTCTGGAAAAGACCCTACAAAAGTGGACCGTTCTGCTGCCTATGCTGCGCGTTATGTAGCAAAAAACATCGTAGCATCTGGTCTTGCTGATCGAGTAGAAGTTCAATTAGCTTATGCAATTGGTGTTGCACGTCCTGTATCCATTTCAATTGATACTTTTGGAACAGGTAAAGTAAGTGAGGGCAAATTAGTTGAGTGGGTCAAAGAACTATTTGATTTACGACCTGCGGGTATCATTAAAATGCTAGATTTGCGTCGTCCAATTTATAAACAAACTGCTGCATATGGTCATTTTGGTCGCACGGATATCGATTTGCCTTGGGAAAGAACAGATGTGGCCCAATTATTAAGAGAGAAGGCAGGATTATAATTATTTTATAAAAATGCAGGCAAATATGAACGCCTGCATTTTTATTTTTCAATGTAAATTTAATATTGTATAAATAATAATAACTTGAATTTTATTTCTTTAATGACTGATAATATTTTCCTTTTTCAACATATTCTTGAATAATGCGATCCATATCTTTACGATCTTCTTCTGTTACTTGACGGACGACTTTAGCAGGATTGCCCATAGCGACAGAATTTGGAGGGATTTTTTTACCAGGAGGTACTAAACTTCCAGCTGCAACGAGTGCTCCTTCTCCGATTTCAGCACCATCTAATATGATGGATCCCATGCCAATTAAAGCGCGTTTACGTACAATACAACTGTGTAAGGTAGCCTGATGACCAACGATGACTTCATCCTCTATGATTAGAGGGTTATTGGGACTTTGATGTAAACAACTTAAATCTTGGATGCTACAACGTTTTCCAATAATCGTTGGTGCAACATCTCCGCGAATCACAGTTCCAAACCAAATTGACGTATCTTCGCCAATTGTAACATCTCCAGTAATCGTTACATGGTCTGCTATAAATACAGAAGGATCGATATTAGGTTCTTTATCTTTATAAGGATAAATCATCGCAAAGCTCCTCATTTCTAAAGTATTATTATGTATATTATCCTAGCAAATAAGAAAATATTTGAAAATAGAACAAAACTAACTTGTAATGACAGAAGTATTAGTGGATTTAGGAGGAACGCTATGTGGAAGTGGGAAACTAAAGAGCAACCGAAAGCTGTTATAGTAATAATACATAGCGCTTTTGAAAACCACCGTTGGTATGCATGGTTAATAGAAAAATTGATGACGGAAGGTTATCATGTCGTGATGGGCGATTTACCAGGGCATGAAGAAGGGTCAAAATTTACGAGGGTTCATGATGAATTAATTGACGAATACTTACTTTTCATTAAACAGCTCATGAAAAGCGCTCTTCAATATCATTTACCAGTATTTATCATTGGACATGGCTTGGGCGGAACCCTTGCAATTCAATTTTTAAGGTCAACGAAGATGGAATGCGCTGGACTAGTATTAACTGCTCCGTGGTTACAGTTGCATAAACATTCCAATTTACTTACAAGTGCACTAGCAAGCATGAACATAGCACCAAGCAAAAAAGTGTCGATGGAGTTTGATAGACGATTATTTACTCGAAATTCTGATGGTTTTCTAGAGATGGAGGATGACGTACCATATCATTCCAATGTTACCGTTCGATGGTATCGAGACATTCAACAATTAATGAAAAATTTGATGACTCAGGATAAGACATTGTCATTGCCCATTTTGCTCATTACCCCTAATCAAGATAAAGTGGCGGATTCAGAAACGGCGAGAAAGTGGTTATTATTGCAAAAAACAAGTGAATTTCAATATAAAGACTGGCCCCATAGTTATCACAATATTTTTCATGATTATGAAAGGGAAGAAGTATTTCTATACATGAGAGATTTTATGAATAATGTTCTACGATCTATAGGATATATAGTTTAATTGAATTATATTGAAATTGGAGGAATGTTCGATATGGACATTCCTTTTTTAATATAAAATTAATAATTTTTTTAAAAAAATGATATCAAAAATATTGATTGTTTTCATAAGTTTTTGTAATATAAAAAATATTCATGATACATAAATTTAAAGGGGTGTGTGTATGTTAGAAAATTTCTTAAACTGGATTAGCGGCATCCTTTGGGGGCCAATCATGATTTATGGGATTTTAATCGTAGGACTAGTGTTCTCGATTATGACCCGATTTGCTCAAATTAGAAAAATTAAAGAAATGTTTGTTTTAATGTTTACTGGAGAGAAATCAGAAGCTGGTGTTTCTTCTTTCCAAGCATTAACGATAGCGCTTTCAGGACGCGTCGGTACCGGAAATATTATTGGTACGGCCAGCGCTATTGCATTCGGTGGTCCAGGTGCGGTATTCTGGATGTGGATTACAGCATTTATTGGAGCATCAACTGCATATGTAGAATCAACATTAGCGCAAATCTATAAAACTAAAAAACAAGGGGTTTATCGTGGTGGACCAGCTTATTACATGGAAAAGGGGACTGGTAAACGCTGGTTCGGAGTAATGTTTGCGATTGCAGCCATTTTAGCGATGGCGATCTTGATGCCTGGAGTTCAATCTAATGCCATTTCCAGTGCAATGAACAATGCATTTAACATTTCACCTTGGATGACAGGATTAGCTATCATTGCTTTATTAGGATTTGTTATTATTGGTGGGGTAAAACGTATTGCAAACGCAGCACAAATTATCGTGCCATTTATGGCGGTTGCATACCTTTTAGTAGCAATTGTCGTAATTATCATGAACATTTCAGAAGTGCCTGCAGTGTTCGGATTAATTATTCGAAGCGCATTTAGTGTAGATGCAACATTCGGTGGTATGATTGGTGCAGCCATTGCATGGGGGGTAAAACGTGCTATTTACTCCAATGAAGCAGGACAAGGTTCAGGTCCACATGCTGCAGCAGCTGCGGAAGTATCCCATCCAGCGAAGCAAGGTCTAGTGCAAGCAGCATCTATTTATATTGATACGTTACTTGTATGTTCCGCAACAGCGTTAATGATTTTATTCATGGGCACTTACAATACGAATGTAAATAATGCTGAAGGAGAATTAATTGTTGAACATGTACCAGGGCATAACTATACAGAATTTACTCAGCTTGCTGTTACTGGAGCATTCCCTGGATTAGATAATTTCGGTGCTGCATTTGTAGCCTTTGCTTTATTCTTCTTTGCATTCACAACATTAATGGCTTACTACTATATTGCAGAAACGAATGTTGCTTATTTATTCTCCGGACGCACAGAAGGAACTGTTACTTGGATTCTAAAAATTGTAATGCTTGCTTCCGTATTTTACGGTTCAGTAAGAACTTCAGATTTAGCTTGGCTACTAGGGGATATCGGACTTGGTTTAATGGTATGGACAAATGTTATAGGGATTATTGTATTAGCGAAGCCTTCCTTCATAGCTTTAAAAGATTATGAGGAACAAAGAAAAGCTGGAAAAGATCCTGTATTTGATCCTATTAAATTAGGAATTAAAAATGCAGATTTCTGGGTAGAGCGTAATAAATCTCAAAATCAACAAGAAAATAAAGAAAAATAGAAATATAAAAACTGCCGACTTATTTTAAGTCTGGCAGTTTTTTCATTTTCTCCAAAGCAATGATAAACGGAGGGTCGTTTTTTTGATTAATGAATTCATAGCGAAGAACGTGAACATATTTTTGAGGAAGAGATTTTACAAATTCAATCACCGCATCTCTTTCCTCTTTCCCACCTTCGTGACCATGGTAAATCACTAAAACTATTATGCCACCAATCTTTAAAAGTGATAGTAATTGTTCAATTGCAGAAATAGTTGTTTCTCCTTTGGTGATAATGTCATGATTTCCACCAGGTAAGTAGCCTAAATTAAAGATAGCCCCCGCTACTTCTTCTTGGACATATTTAGACAGTTGTTCGTGTCCATCTAAAATGACACGGGCTCTATGTTCTAATCCGTTTTCTTTTAATCGTTGAATTGTTACATCTACTGCTTGTTGTTGAATATCAAAGGCATAGACAAAACCTGTCTCTCCTACAAGATTAGCTAGAAATAATGTATCGTGGCCGTTTCCAGCGGTTGCATCAACGGCGATATCACCTTCATTAATTACAGATGATAATAAAGTTTTTGCGTAAGGTAAAACCCGTACTAGCATTATTTGTTCACTTCCGCCTTATAATATTTTCCTTGCCAGGAGTTTCTACGTTCTAATTCAGCATCAATGCCGTTTAACACTTCCCATTTGTTCACGCTCCACATTGGTCCAATCATTAACTCTATCGGTCCATCACCGGTAATGCGATGGATGATCATGTTTGGCGGAAGA
This sequence comes from Ureibacillus thermosphaericus, assembly GCF_012396605.1. Taxonomy (GTDB): domain Bacteria; phylum Bacillota; class Bacilli; order Bacillales_A; family Planococcaceae; genus Ureibacillus; species Ureibacillus thermosphaericus. The sequence continues at coordinate 102,448 of NZ_JAAXPW010000003.1, read as the reverse complement.
ATTTCTAATTGGTCTGCTACAAGTTTGATATACTCTTCTCTTTCAAGGAATTGCAACATGCCTTTTTCATATTGTTTTACCATCGGTGTTCCTTTTAATAAATGCAAGAGATGAATTTTGATGCCTTGAACATCTAACTTAGCCACTTCACGTGCCGTTTCCATCATCATATCGTAATCTTCTAATGGTAAACCGTTAATGATGTGGGTACAAACACGTATATTATGTTTGCGAAGTTTCTCGACTCCTTCAACATATGTAGCATAATCATGAGCTCGATTGATTAAATTTGCTGTTCTTTCATGTATCGTTTGCAGTCCCATTTCAACCCATAAAAATGTTCTTTCATTTAATTCTGCCAAATATTCTACGACGTCATCTGGTAGACAATCGGGGCGAGTAGCGATGCTTAAACCCATTACCCCTTCACAATTTAGTGCAGCTTCAAATTTCTCTTTTAAAACAGGTAGAGGTGCGTGAGTATTTGTATATGCTTGGAAATAGGCCATTGTTTTACCGTCTTTCCATTTATTCTGCATTTTTGCTTTAATTTTTTCGAATTGGACCGGAATTGGGTCAACTCGATTACCGGCAAAATCCCCACTGCCGGCAGCGCTGCAGAAAGTGCAACCTCCATATGCCACTGTTCCGTCTCGATTCGGACAATCAAAGCCTGCATCTAATGCTACTTTATATACTTTATGGCCAAACTTATCACGCAAATATCGATTCCATGTATAATAACGTTTCCCATCGGAAGGGAATGGAAATTGTTGCTCTGTCAATTGTTTCACTCCTTACTGGTATTCACGAAAACAGTTGCATTTTGTTGGGTTAGATGTTGATTGATGAGCGGAATACCATTACACATTATAACATTGAAGAGGAAGCGTTGTAATCTTATTAATATTGCTTATATTGTTTATATTAAAATTTACAATATTGGTTATAATAGGTAATATTATATCGATTAGAAAAAAAGGGGAGTTTAGGGTTGATATTTCAAATAATGGGGATAGGAAATGCTATTGGATTCATCATGTTCTTTTTTATTTATCTTCTAAGCATGATACTGGGTTTTTTCAAGCATTCCGCATTTTTTGCTCTAGCCATTATCGGATTTGGGGGAGCGGTTTATTACGTTGTTCGAATTGTTTCAAATATACTGAAGGAAATAAAGAAAAGAAATACAGAATAACTGGTGAAAAACTAGCCATATGAGGAAATTTAGTCTAAAATAATATACATTAAGATTTGTATTCATAGGGCTTGTATAATTTCTATATTTCCATTAAAATGAATTCATTGAAAATATGTACGACTAGGAGAAGGAATAGTAGATTTTGACGCTTTAACAGAGAGCTAGCGGTTGGTGGGAGCTAGTAAGCAGACAAATCGAACTCGCCTTTGAGTCTGTTTTAGTGAAAAGTAGTAGCTAAAACCGTTCACCGCGTTAAGGGTATGAGCTGAGTGCATGTGTCACTAATTTGGGTGGTACCGCGGGAGTAACATGCTCTCGTCCCTTCTCTTTGGGTTGGGGCGAGTTTTTTTATTTTTTTAAAAATTCCGTTAATTCTACCACTTTTAGGATAATATACGGATAGGCAATTTATTGTTTCACGTATGTAGTAAAAAAGGTTGCAATAAATTAGGTCAAGGAGGAAGTACCCGTGAGTTACAATCATCGAGAAATTGAGAAGAAATGGCAGACGTATTGGGCGCAAAATAAAACCTTTAAAACATTAAACGATAATTCGAAACCTAAATTTTACGCATTGGACATGTTCCCTTATCCATCTGGATCAGGTTTGCATGTAGGTCACCCAGAAGGCTATACAGCGACAGATATATTATCTCGTTATAAACGCATGCAAGGTTATGATGTCCTTCATCCAATGGGATGGGATGCGTTTGGACTCCCTGCTGAGCAATATGCATTAGATACAGGTAACGATCCTGCCGAGTTCACTCAACAAAATATCGAGAACTTCAAACGTCAAATTCAAGAATTAGGATTTTCATATGACTGGGATCGGGAAATCAATACAACAGATCCAGAATATTATAAATGGACACAATGGATTTTTATTCAATTATATAAACATGGATTAGCATACATTGATGAGGTACCTGTAAACTGGTGTCCAGCTCTTGGTACTGTGCTTGCCAATGAAGAAGTTATTGATGGTAAATCAGAACGCGGAGGGCATCCGGTAATACGTAAACCAATGAAACAGTGGATGCTAAAAATTACAGCATACGCTGACCGCTTATTGGAAGATTTAGATGAGTTGGATTGGCCTGAAAGCATTAAAGAAATGCAACGAAATTGGATTGGCCGTTCAGAAGGTGCTGAAGTTACATTTACTGTACAAGGTACTGACAAACAATTCCGTGTGTTCACAACACGTCCTGACACATTGTTCGGAGCGACATATTGTGTTCTTGCACCGGAACATGATTTAGTAAAAGAAATTACGACTCCTGAACAAAAAGAACAAGTGGATGCTTATATTGAACAAGTACAATCTAAATCTGATTTAGAACGTACAGATTTAGCAAAAGAAAAAACAGGTGTATTTACTGGTGCATATGCCATTAACCCTGTTAACGGAAAAGCTATTCCAATTTGGATTGCGGACTATGTGCTTTCTTCATATGGAACAGGTGCTATTATGGCAGTACCTGCACACGACGAGAGAGACTATGAATTTGCGAAAAAGTTCAATTTACCAATCATTCCTGTTTTAGAAGGCGGAAATATAGAAGAAGAAGCGTTTACTGGAGATGGACCACATATCAACTCCGATTTCCTAAATGGTTTAGGAAAAGAAGATGCAATTAAGAAAGCCATCGAGTGGTTGGAAGAAAAAGGCGTAGGAGAAAGAAAAGTATCTTATCGTCTGCGTGATTGGTTATTTAGCCGTCAACGTTATTGGGGCGAGCCAATTCCGATTATCCATTGGGAAGATGGCACAATGACAACAGTACCTGAGGAAGAGTTACCTCTCCGCTTGCCTAAAACAAACGATATTCGCCCAAGTGGTACAGGAGAATCTCCACTAGCAAATATTGAAGATTGGGTAAATGTAGTAGATCCGAAAACAGGTAAGAAAGGTCGTCGTGAAACTAATACAATGCCTCAATGGGCAGGATCCAGCTGGTATTTCTTGCGCTATATCGACCCAAATAACAAAGAAAAACTTGCAGATGAAGAGCTTTTAAAACGCTGGTTGCCAGTAGATATTTACATTGGTGGTGCGGAACATGCTGTTCTTCACTTGCTATACGCTCGCTTCTGGCATAAATTCTTATACGATATTGGCGTTGTTCCAACGAAAGAACCTTTCCAAAAATTATTCAACCAAGGAATGATTTTAGGAGAAAATAATGAAAAAATGTCTAAATCAAGAGGTAACGTTGTAAACCCTGACGACATTGTGCGAAGCCATGGTGCAGACACGTTGAGACTTTATGAAATGTTCATGGGTCCTCTAGATGCTTCTGTTGCATGGTCTACGAAGGGGCTAGATGGAGCAAGACGTTTCTTAGATCGAATTTGGAGACTATTTGTAAACGAAGATGGGACACTTTCTAATAAAATTCAAGAGTCCGATGATAAAACGTTGGAAAAAGTTTATCATCAAACAGTAAAGAAAGTGTCTGAAGACTACGATCACTTACATTTCAATACAGCAATTTCTCAACTAATGGTGTTCATCAATGAATGTTATAAAGTAGAAGTAGTACCAAAAGAGTATGCAGAAGGCTTTGTAAAAATGCTTTCTCCAATTGCACCACATATTGGTGAAGAACTTTGGTCAATTTTAGGCCATGAGGATACAATTACATATGAACCTTGGCCAACTTATGATGAATCAAAACTCGTTGATGATGAAGTAGAAATTGTAGTTCAAGTTAACGGGAAAGTCCGCTCAAAAGTGAAAGTAGCGAAAGATGCATCAAAAGAACAATTAGAAGAAATTGCAAAAGAAGACGAAAAAGTGAAAGAACTTGTTGAAGGAAAAGAAATTGTTAAAGTGATTACCATTCCAGGAAAACTTGTCAATATTGTTGTGAAATAAAAAGCATTTGTTGAAAACAATGGCTCAAAAGTAAGAAACCTTTTGAGTCATTGTTATTTTTTATGTAAATAATTCTTACTAAATTTATAGAATTATAAAAAATTCTATTGACTTATTAAGTTTGTGACCTTATTATTTATACCAAATTACTATGGATTAAAGTGCTGACTAGAAAACTAGAGGCCGTAATATTCTCCGGATGAACATAAAGACACGAGTACTTGTGTTCAAGGGGATATTATGGTCTTTTTGTTAATGCATGTTTTTATATTGGTTCTAATTGGTTTGGCTGTTTTGAAAAAACTGATTCATTATGCTTAATTTAGAAAAAAGTATTGAAATGGTATAGGGTATTTCGTAATATATAAAAAACATAAAACTTAGTTGTTTTATAAGAATTCAAGGTTTTTAGTATTCATGATTATCATTGTATATTTCAGGAAAAACGTGAGGGAACAAAATGGGAAAAGTATATATTGTAGGGGCTGGTCCTGGCAGTGTCGATTTAATAACGGTAAAAGGTTTGAGATGTATTCAACAAGCAGATGTTATTTTGTACGACCGTCTTGTATCAAAAGAGTTGCTTACTTATGCGAAACCAAACGCTGAACTAATCTTTGTCGGAAAGTTACCAAAATTACATAATGTCATACAAGAAAGAATAAACCAATTGCTTGTACACCATGCAAAAAGAGGGAAAATTGTTACAAGGTTGAAAGGTGGAGACCCTTTCGTATTTGGGCGTGGGGCAGAAGAAGCAGAGGTCTTGAGGGAAGCGGGCATTCCGTTTGAAATTGTGCCAGGCATTACCTCTGGTATTGCTGCACCTGCATATGCTGGAATTCCTGTAACTCATAGAGATTTTGGTTCGACCTTTGCAATTATTACTGGTCATATGAGAGAGGGAAAAGACGAAGGAATTGATTGGAAAGGTTTATCAGAATCAGTCGATACGTTAGCAATTTATATGGGTATTGGTAATTTGCCATACATTACAGAGCAATTGTTGAAATATAAGCGAAATCCAACTATTCCTGTAGCTTTAATTGAATGGGGAACTACGAGCCATCAAAGAGTTGTTACGGGTACGTTAGAAACGATTGTAAGCATCGCTAGTGAAGAGAAAATAAAAAATCCTTCAATGATTATAGTAGGAGAAGTTGTGAAAATGCGTGAAAAGATTGCGTGGTTTGAAGAATGTCAGTCGACTTTACGTGAAACTGTGTAAACAGGAGGGATGAAATTGCAAGCATTGTTGTATGTTGCTCATGGTAGCCGAGTAAAAGAGGGTGTAAAAGAAGCGATTCAGTTTATTGAAACAGTAAAATCCTATATCGATGTTGGCATTCAAGAATATTGTTTTTTAGAACTGGCAGAACCATCGATTTTAAAAGGAATAGAGCAATGTGTTTCGAAAGGAGCAACATGCATTACAGTAATCCCACTATTATTGCTTTCTGCAAATCATGCAAAAATCGATATTCCATCTGAAATCGAACAAGCAAAAAGACGATATCCTTTTGTTGCCTTTACGATTGGAAAGCCTCTCGGCGTTCATGAAAAGCTTATTCATAGTTTACACAGCCGAGTAATGGAACAAAGTCCAGTAGACCCAAAGGAAACGGAGATTTTGTTGATTGGGAGGGGAAGCAGTGATCCAAGTGTACAGAAGGAACTAGGAGAAATTGCAAAACTCCTTCAACAAACATACGAATATGCAAAAGTTGATATTTGCTTTTTGTATGGTAACGGACCATCCTTCGACGAAAAATTAATGAAATTAAATGAAAGCAAAAATCGGGTATTCATAATTCCTTATTTATTATTTACAGGGTTATTAAAATTAGGCATTGAGAAAAGGGTAGCGAAACAAGGATTTTTGAAAGAACAAGTGGTGTTGTGTGAATGTTTAGGTTATGACGACAATGTGCGTCAAGTTTTCATTGAGAGAATTGAAGAATCACTATATTCATTTGTAGGGAGTGATTGAAATGGATAAAAAACAACAAAATTTTGAGAAGGCAATGGAAAGTATTAAAAAAATGATTAGCACAATGAATTACGGTTCAATCACTTTAATTGTTCAAGATAATTTTATTATTCAAATCGAAAAAAACGAAAAGATTCGATTGAAGTAAGAAAAGAATTTATTTTATCGAGGTGTGCAGAGTGTTAGAAGTCATCAATAGTCCATTTAATGAAAAACAAGTAAAGCAGTTAAATGAAGTGTTAGCAACGTTAACTCCCCAACAAAAAATTTGGTTAACTGGATATTTAACTGCAAGTGCGAACATTGGCGTTATAGAAGCTCCTAGAGAAATGACTCAACAAGCCGTTGCATCTTCCCCAATTCAAAAACATGTGACAATCCTTTATGCCAGTCAGACTGGAAACGCACAAAAACTTGCAGAAAAGTTTGGCGACCAGCTTCAACAGATAGGTTTAGAAGTTTCGGTTTCATCAATGAGTGATTATAAAACGAATGCATTGAAAAAAGCTCAATATTTACTGATTGTAGCAAGTACCCACGGCGAAGGAGAGCCACCAGATAACGCGATTGCTTTCCACAGCTTTTTACATGGAAAACGAGCGCCAAAATTAGATCATGTACAATACGCTGTACTTGCATTAGGCGACTCTAGCTATGAATATTTCTGTCAAACTGGTAAAGATTTTGATATTCAGCTAGAAAAACTAGGGGCAAAACGCCTAGTGGATCGGGTTGATTGTGATGTTGATTATGCAGAACAAGCAGAAAAGTGGTTTGGAGAAGTAAAGGAGAAATTGCATAGTGAATTTACACAATTCACTCCTTCTGAACAAGAAGCAGCAGCGACTGTATTACAAGAAGAGACGGAATATTCTCGCAAAAATCCTTTTGTTGCAGAAATCATTGAAAAGATTAATTTAAACGGGCAAGGTTCCAATAAAGAAACAATCCATCTGGAACTTTCTCTTGAAAATTCAGGAATTGCTTTTGAACCAGGGGATTGTTTAGCTATCATCCCGATTAACAATCAAACACTTGTGAACTCTTTAATTTCTGCATTAGGATTTGAGGCAAGCACAAAAGTCGATGTGGATGGAACATCTGTTACACTTGAAGAAGCGTTATTAAAGACATTTGAAATAACACTTTTAACAAAGCCGTTGATGAATAAAATCGCAGAGTATACGGAAAATAAAGATTTCCATGCATTAATCGAAAATCAGGAAACTTTAAAACAATTTATGAATGGTCGAGATTTATTAGATGTTGTGGAACAATTTGGACCATTTAATTGGGATGCCCAAGGTTTCATCAACTGTTTGCGTAAAATTCCTGCCCGACAATATTCCATTTCAAGCAGCTTATTAGCATATCCTGAAGAAGCCCATGTCACAATCGGTGTTGTTCGTTATGAAGTAGATGGTAGAGAAAGACTAGGTGTTTGCTCGACATATGTTGCCGATCAATTAGAAGTGGGAGATCAAGTACAAGTATATGTTCAGAAAAATCCAAACTTTAAACTTGTAGATGATGATACACCTATCATTATGATTGGTCCAGGAACAGGTGTAGCTCCTTTTCGCGCATTTGTTCAAGAGCGAGAAGAGCGCGGTGCTAGTGGAGAAAACTGGTTGTTCTTTGGAGATCAACATTTCGTAACAGATTTCCTATATCAAAGGGAATGGTTAAACTGGCTTAAATCTGGAGTGTTGACGAAACTTGATGTTGCTTTTTCTCGAGATCAAGAGGAAAAAGTATATGTACAACATAAAATGCTTAAGCATGCAAAAGAATTGTATGCATGGTTAGAAAAAGGGGCAGCTGTTTACGTCTGCGGTGATAAAAACATGGCAAAAGATGTGCAAGAGACGTTGCTCCGAATTATTCAACAGGAAGGCAACAAGTCGGAAGAAGATGCAATGGAATATTTAGAAGAATTGCGTAAGCAAAAACGTTATCAGCGGGATGTTTACTAAGGAGGAAGCAAACGTGACAAAAAAAATTGTGTTACCACCCCAAGAGGGAAAACCTAGTGATGTAGAGGAGATTAAGCAAGCAAGTAACTATTTGCGTGGAACATTGGCTGAATCTTTTCAAGATGAAGTTACATCCGGTATTCCTGATTGGGATAATCGATTATTAAAATTCCATGGAAGTTATTTGCAAGATGACAGGGATCAAAGGGTAGAAAGGGAACGTAAAAAATTAGAGCCGGCATACCAATTTATGGTGCGTTTGCGTATGCCAGCTGGAGTTGCAAAAACAAATCAATGGATAAAATTAGATGAACTGGCTGATAAATATGGAAACGGTTCAATCAAAATTACAACACGACAAACAATCCAATTCCATGGAATTTTAAAATGGAATATGAAAAAACATTTACAAGAGTTAAATAGTATTTTGCTTGATACAATTGCTGCATGTGGAGACGTAAATCGCAACGTCATGTGTAATGCAAATCCTTATCAATCTAAACTGCATCAAGAAGTATCTGATTACGCAGCAAAAATCAGCCAACATTTATTGCCTCGAACAAACGCTTATTATGAAATCTGGTTAGATCATGAAAAAGTTGTAGATACGCATGAGGAACAAGAACCTATTTACGGTGCTCTTTATTTACCACGTAAATTTAAAATTGGTATCGCTGTTCCACCTGCTAATGATGTAGATGTCTTTTCTCAAGATATCGGCTTAATTGCCATTGTTGAAAATGATGAATTGGTTGGTTTCAATGTGGCAATCGGTGGAGGAATGGGAATGACTCATGGGGATACAAACACTTATCCTCAGTTAGCGAGAATTATAGGATATGTTTCGAAAGATAAAATCGTTGATGTTTGTGAAAAAATTATGACTGTACAGCGAGACTACGGTAATCGTTCAGTACGTAAATATGCTCGCTTCAAATACACCATCGATCGACTTGGTTTAGAAAATGTGAAGAAAGAAATCGAAAAACGATTAGGATATGAATTTGAAGAAGCTCGTGACTTCCGTTTTGAACACACGGGCGATCGTTATGGTTGGGTTAAAGGGGAAGATGGTAAATATCATTTCACATTATTTATTCAAAATGGCCGTGTCCGCGATTTTGAAAATTATCCATTAAAAACCGCATTACGAGAAATTGCTGAAATTCATAAAGGTGAGTTTCGCTTTACAGGAAATCAAAATTTAGTCATTGCCAATGTAAGCCCAAGATCGAAAAAAAACATTGATAAAATCATTGAAAAATATCAATTAACGGAAAGTGACAATTACTCAGCTCTACGCAGAAATTCGATCGCTTGTGTTGCATTGCCAACTTGCGGATTGGCGATGGCTGAGTCTGAGCGGTATTTACCTACCCTTATTCAAAAAATTGAACCAATTTTAAAAGAATACGGCTTATTTGATCAAGATATTGTGATTCGGATGTCTGGCTGTCCGAATGGTTGTTCTAGAGCAGCTATGGCTGAAATTGGATTCATCGGAAAAGGTCCTGGAAAATACAATTTACATTTAGGAGGAAGTTTCCAAGGTACTCGACTTGCTAAATTGTATAAAGAAAATATAGGAGAAGAAGAAATATTAGCTACTTTAAGGCCGATTTTTGAACATTATGCAAATGAGCGGCTTGAAGGAGAGTATTTCGGAGATTTCGTCATCCGTGCTGGATATGTAGATGCAGTTACGGATGGAAGAGAATTCCATAAAGAGAAAACAAACGCATAAACATATTTTTCATTTCATTCTTCTGCCATGTCGAAAAGGGAATTAAGTAAAAAATTCTCTCCTGTTCGATAAGACATGGCAGAAGCAATGAAATTTATTTTCCTGCATTCATTCCTGCAATACGTCCTGTTACAAGAGCACTTGTAATATTATAGCCTCCCGTATAACCATGAATATCTAAAATTTCACCACAAAAATATAATCCCTTCTTTTTCTTCGAGGCCATCGTTTTAGGATCAATTTCCTTAATGGACACACCACCACCAGTAACAAATGCTTTTTCTAAAGGCAGCGTACCATGGACATCCATTGTAAACGATACAAGCTCATGAGCTAATTTTCGTATATGTTCTTGTGAAATTTCTGCGCAAGATTTTGAAGCATCGATATTTGCTCTTTCAAGTAAAAATAATAGCCATCTCTCAGGAGCTAACGGTTTTAATAAATTTTTTATCGATTTTTTCGGTTCCTTTTTTAGAAGTTGATTTAAGTATTGGAAACAAGTTTCTTCATTATAGTTGGTTAAGATTTGTATACGAATTTGAACAGGTGCACCACTATTTTTCTTTAATTCTTTCACAACAAATTGGCTACACCGCAATATGGCTGGTCCACTTATCCCAAAGTGAGTAAAGAGCATGTCCATTTGATGAGTAATAATGGGTTTTCCTTTTTTATTTAATACGGAAACCGCTACATCTCTTAATGATAAACCTTGCAAGTCCCGAGATTGAATAAAAGGCTCCTTCGATATAATCGGCACCTCTGTCGGGAATAATTCTGTAACTGTATGACCTGCTCGTTCTGCCCAAGGATATCCATCTCCAGTCGAACCAGTTTGAGGAACCGCTTTGCCGCCAACTGCCACGATTACTGTTTTTGAACGAATTTCAGAACCATCTTGTAGACGAACCCCTAAAACTTTTTCATCATCCATTAATATTTTGCTGACAGAAGTTTGTAATCGTATTTCTACGTTCAAGCGTTTTAATTCACGCGTCAAGGCATCAACCACATCTTGTGCTCGGTTGGAGACAGGAAACATGCGCCCGTGATCTTCTTCCTTAAGCGGTACACCTAATCTTTCAAAAAATTGTATGATATCTTCGTTGTTAAAAATGGAAAAGGCGCTATAAAGAAAACGACCATTTCCCGGTATATGTTTAATGATTTCCTCAACAGGTAATTGGTTGGTAACATTGCAGCGACCGCCGCCTGAAATCGCAAGTTTTTTTCCAAGTTTATTTCCTTTTTCAATTAGCAATACTTTTTTCTTTTGTTCACCAGCCGCTATAGCAGCCATTAAACCGGATGGACCGCCTCCGATTACAATACAGTCGTACATAAGAAAATCTCTCTTTCATTTAGATTTTTTCATTTCATATTATACACGCTGGATGGATGAAAATATAAATCTTTTGGAATTGTAAAAAGGAATAGCATTTGGAAAAAATATAAGTAGCAAGTCCATATAGAAAAATTATCTAGAAATTGTCTAGCTTTGTCGAGTTTAGTACAATTGAGAAGATTCATTGAATCTTAAGTAGAATCGTTTTATAATCATAATTCGGTATGATTACGGAGCAATTTCTGATAAAATAATTTTGTTATGCAGAAAGTTGAGGCGAAAAGTAATGTGTGGATTTATTGGATATATACATGGAACGGAGAAAATAGACCATCACCAAACAATTGAAAAAATGATGGATACAATTATACATCGTGGACCAGACAGCGGAGGCATACATATTGATGAAAAAGTTTCCCTAGGATTTCGTCGTCTAAGCATCATCGATTTAACTGATGCAGCAAATCAGCCTCTCTATAGTGAGGATGGAAGCATCGTTTTGGTTTTTAACGGGGAAATTTATAATTTCCAACAATTGCGGGAAGAGCTAATTAATAAAGGCTATCAATTTAAAACAAAGTCAGACAGCGAAGTACTGATTTATAGTTACATGGAATATGGTGAAGAGTTTGTAAAACAACTGCGCGGTATGTTTGCCTTTTGTATTTGGGATAAAAACCGCAATCAAATGATGATAGCCCGCGATGGTTTTGGAATTAAGCCGTTATATTATACAAAAAATACAAAAGATAATACGTTCATTTTCGGATCTGAAATTAAATCATTTTTGCCCCATCCTTCATTTATTAAAGAATTAAATAAAGATGCTTTACGTCCGTACTTAACATTCCAATATTCATCTATGGACGAAACGTTCTTTAAAGGAGTTTATAAATTACGACCTGCCCACTACATGATTATTAAAGAGGGCAAAATCGTAAAAATGGAAAAATATTGGGATAAAAAATACCATGCGAAAGATGGCACGTTGGAACATTATGTTGAAGAAATCCAAAAAACAGTGAAAGAATCAGTTGAGGCTCACAAAATAAGTGATGTGAAAGTTGGTTCCTTTTTATCTGGAGGGATTGATTCCAGTTACGTAACTTCATTATTGCGCCCAAATACATCTTTCTCTGTTGGATTTAAAAATTACGAAAAAATGTTCAACGAAACGGATCATGCAAAAGAATTATCCGATATTCTCAATATCGAAAATAAACGCACATATGTATCTGCTGATGATGTATTTGAAAAACTGCCTACCATTCAATGGCATATGGATGAACCACAATCCAACCCTTCATCTGTACCGCTTTATTTCCTTTGTGAATTAGCGAGTAAAGATGTAACGGTTGTTTTATCTGGGGAAGGAGCAGACGAGATTTTTGGAGGTTATGAATGGTACCAACCTTCGAAGCGAATGGAAACCTATGAAAAAATTCCGTTCGGCTTAAGAAAAATCATTGGAGCTATTGCAAAGAAACTTCCGAAAAATAAATATACGAACTTCTTAATAAAAGGTGGACAAACAATCGAAGAACGCTTCATTGGGGAAGCAGTTGTGTGGGATGAAGAAGATGCCTTAAACGTATTAAAACCAGCTTATCGTACTGGCCCTAGTGTTCATTCAATAACAAAACCGATTTACGATGAAGTACCATATGAAGATGACGTAACGAAAATGCAATATTTAGATTTAAATCTTTGGTTGCCGGGAGATATTTTACTGAAAGCAGATAAGATGAGTATGGCTCATTCTTTGGAACTGCGTGTACCGTTTTTAGATAAAAAAGTGATGGAATTAGCAAAAAACATTCCTACAAATTATCGTGTGAATGAAAAAGATACAAAATTTGCATTAAGACTTGCTGCTTTAAAAGAGCTTCCTGAAGAATGGGCAAAGCGTCCAAAGCTCGGTTTCCCTGTTCCAATTCGCCATTGGCTTCGAGAAGAGAAGTATTATAATATGGTCAAAGAAGCTTTTCAATCTGATTATGCGAAGGAATTTTTTGATACGAATCAATTAATGAAATATTTAGATGAGCATTACCATAATAAAGCAAATCGCGCAAGATACATTTGGACAGTATATGTTTTCCTTGTGTGGTATAAGCGTTTCTTTATTGATGAGAAATAAAAATGAATCGTTCATGAGTTTGTTTCGTACCGGTTTTCTCTGTATCTGGGGAACCGGTGCGATTCTTTCAATGTTATAGATTTTATAGTTTCTGATAAAGGACTATCTCAAAAGAATATGAGGTAGTGCTTATTTTTTGATGTAAAATTATATACTATGATTATTTACTTGAATTAAAAAGAACTAATAAACTGCATAAACGTTAAAAATACATAATAATGAATGTGATGATTATAAAAAATCCTTTATAGAATGGATGAATTTGATGTCCTCTTTAATGAAAGGTACAGCTATATTAACAATTGGCATGTTTTTATCGAAAGTACTTGGATTAATCTATGTATTCCCTTTTTATGCAATTGTCGGAGAAGAAAACGTTATCCTCTACCAATATGCTTATATTCCATATACCATCATGCTGTCTGTGGCTATTTCAGGCGCACCAGTTGCAGTATCAAAGTTTGTAGCTAAGTATAATACGATAGGTGATTATGAAGCGGGACGGAAGTTGTTAAAATCTGGACTGCTCACAATGATGGTCACAGGATTTTTGACATTTTTATTATTAAACTTACTTGCATCACCGATTGCAGAAATTGTCATACGAAGTGAAGAGCAAGTTTTCACAGTGGAACAAGTGGCTTCAGTGATTCGATGGGTTAGTTTTGCTTTAATTGTCGTTCCATTTATGAGCTTGTGGCGTGGCTTTTTCCAAGGATATGGAATTATGGAGCCGACAGCATACTCACAACTAGTGGAACAAATTGTGCGTATTCTATTCTTACTTTGTGCTTCATTCATTGTGATGATCCTTTTAAAAGGGAAAGCTGAAACAGCTATTGCATTATCAGTATTTGCTGCCTTTATCGGTGCAATAGGAGGACTTTTCGTATTAATTTATTATTGGAAAAAATATCGACCTCAAATGAATGAGCTTAGAAGTCAAAGCAGCAGAAACTCTGACATTAAATTAACTGAAATTTATATGGAAGTGATACGCTATTCCATACCAATGATTTTCGTCGGAATCGCCAACCCTCTTTTTCAATTAGTCGATATGTTGACATTTAATAATGCAATGAAAAACATTGGGATGTCAGAAGTATCTGATCTATATTTAAGTATGATTAACTTTACAACTCACAAAGTAGTTATTATTCCCGTAATGCTAGCAACTAGCTTATCTTTAGCACTGGTACCAACGATTGCAAAATATTTCAACAGTGGTGAATTTCAATTATTGAAAGGGGCAATGGATAAGTCTTATCAAATATTATTTTTCATCACATTGCCTGCAGTAATTGGAATTGCATTATTATCTCATGAAATTTACTTCCTTTTGTATGCTCAAAGTGAAATGGGAGCGAAAGTGCTTGCTCACTATGCTCCAGTAGCGATTTTATTTGCTTTATTCCAAGTAACAGCCGCACTTTTACAAGGCATTGACTTTCAAAAGTGGATTGTTTTCAGCTTGTTAACAGGTATTCTTATAAAGTTAGTGCTGAATACGCCGCTTATTGAAGCAATGCAAGCGGATGGAGCAATTCTTTCGACAGCAATTGGTTATTCAGTTTCGATTGCCATAAACTTCATCGTATTAAAGAAAGTATTAAATTATCAATCGAAAATCGTATTAAGACGCACTTTGCTCATCGTTATCTTAACAGCTGTGATGGCTGCTTGTGTGTTGTTGGCGCATAAAGGATTAGTATGGTTATTTGGACCAGTTGATAGTAAATTGTCCAGTTTAATTGTGGCATCCATTTGTGTCGCGATTGGCGTATATGTTTATGCATTTATAAGCTTTAAAACAGGGTTAGCTCAAAAATTATTAGGAGAGCGAATTTCTCGTATAGCAGGGAAATTCGGGTTAAAGTAGGTGTAGAAAATTATGCGTTTAGATAAAATACTTGCCAATTCTGGATTTGGCTCTCGAAAAGAAGTAAAGCAGTTGTTGAAAAAAGAGCATGTGACAGTTGATGGGAAAGTTGTGAAAGATCCTGCCATGCACGTAAACCCAATGAGTCAAGAAATCTTTGTGCTCGGAGAAAAATTAGATTATAAAGAATTCATTTATTTAATGTTGAATAAGCCAAAAGGTGTTATTTCGGCAACGGAAGATCTTCGAGAAAAGACCGTGATTGACTTATTAAGCCCAATCGATCGACACTATCAACCTTTTCCTGTTGGTAGATTAGATAAAGACACTGTAGGATTATTGTTGTTAACGAATGATGGAAATTTAGCCCATCAGCTGTTATCACCGAAAAAACATGTGCCGAAAACCTACTATGCAAAAATTGATGGCATCGTAACGGAAGAAGATATTTTGGCCTTCAAAGAAGGAGTCGTGTTGGATGATGGCACGGTCACAACACCGGGAGAATTGACTATTTTAAAGTCCGGAGATACTTCTGAAATCGAATTAACGATCTACGAAGGTAAATTTCATCAAGTAAAGAGGATGTTTGAAGCTGTCAATAAAAAAGTGATATTTTTAAAACGTTTATCAATGGGGAACTTAACATTGGATTCTAATTTAAAATACGGGGAATATCGTGAGCTAACAGAAGAAGAAATAAAATCAATAAGAGAGTATGTGAATAAAAAAGAGTGACCCCGACGTAAGGTCACTCGTTAATTTTCTGTATGCAATAAAATATAGCATATATTGTATTTCTATCTCTATGAAGTTAATTTTACTTTTTTCTTCGTCGTTGTCCATTTGCCTCTACTTGGACTTTCTACCAAGTTGTTAAAGGCTAACACATTCAAATCTCTTTGAATGGTGCGAGGAGTGATGTTAAACTCTTCAACTAAATCCTGTGTAGTTACTGTTCCATTCTCCCGAATGTACAAGTACACGTCTTTAATGCGAGTTAGCATTCTATTTGTAGCGGGTTTCATATTCATGAACCACTCCTTCATCTTAATTCACATGGCAAAGACCAGCGGACGACTAACAAATGAATGAGAGGTCTAAATTTCTGCCCTAGACATCCCCTTTTCAGAATTTTTTGTCAAAAAATACATTTGACAGAATCATTATAGCAATAAACTATTAATTTTTCCACAATTCAAAACGATATAAAGATAATTTTTGTGTTTTATTATTCAAAGAATACGTTAATATAAAGGGTTTTATACCTTTTTAATTTTTTTTTGAAACTCCTTAATTATTAATCAAAGAGGTGAAATACATGAACTTTTTGACATTAGCAGAACAAAGAAAAAACGAATTGATTGAAGGACTGCAGCAAATTATTCGAATTAAAAGTGTATTGGATGAAGAGAATAAAACAGAAGATGCACCATTTGGAAATGGACCTAAGAAGGCGTTAGAGTGGCTACTTTCGAAAGCTTCAAAAGAAGGATTTAAAGTGAAAAATGTAGATCATTATGCAGGACACATTGAAATGGGAGAGGGAAAAGAAATTCTCGGTATTCTTTGTCATGTAGATGTTGTTCCAGCTGGTGATAATTGGACTTATCCACCATTTGAAGGGATCGTAAAAGACGGAAAGTTGTATGGCCGTGGTGCCATTGATGATAAAGGACCGACAATGGCGGCATATCTTGCTATGAAAATGGTGAAAGATGCCGGTATCCCACTGTCCAAACGGGTTCGCTTAATTATAGGTACTGATGAAGAATCAGGATTCCGGTGTGTTGAACATTACTTCAAAAAAGAAGAAATGCCTGATATAGGTTTTGTTCCAGATGCAGACTTTCCTCTCATCAATGCTGAAAAGGGAATTGCTGTAATTCAGTTTTCTCAAACGAGTCCTTTGTCTCATAATGAGCAACTCGTTTCCTTTAAATCAGGTGATCGACATAATATGGTTCCTGATTTTGCAAAAGCGATAGTAAAAAATGTTTCATCTGATTTTGAAAAAGAATTCTATGAATATTTTAAACAATTTAATGAAGAAGCATCTTTCACTAGAGAGGGAGAACAGGTTATAATAGCGGTAACAGGAAAATCTGCCCACGCAATGGAACCTGAAAAAGGAATAAATGCTGCAGTTTTGCTTGCGAAATTTTTAAAACAACATTTATCAACCGACGCAAGTAAAGCATTTGTTTCTTTTATTGTCGATGCTTTTAGTGATGTATATGGGAAAGCTCTAGGTTTCGATTATATAGACGAAATGTCAGGACCAACAACATTGAATGCTGGAGTAGTTTCTTTTGATTCAGAAAGAGGAGGAAATATACTCGTCAGCATGCGTTATTCTGTCACTTATCCATATGAAGAAAAAATTCGAGAAGCCACAGAGCGTTTATCGAAATATCCTTTTAATTTAACAGTAATATCAAATTCAAGCCCTCATTACATTCCTGAAGATGATGAATTGATTCAAACATTGTTAAAAGTTTATCGACGATATACTGGCGATGAATCTAAACCACTATCAACCGGTGGCGGAACTTATGCAAGAGTGTTGAAAAAAGGGGTGGCATTCGGCAGTTTATTTCCTGGAGAACCTGATGTGGCTCATCAAAAAGATGAGTATGTTGTCATTGACAACTTAGTGAAGTCTGCTGCAATATATGCAGAAGCAATTATTGAATTAGCAGCGAAAAAATGAAGGATGTGGGAAAATGGGATACACTTTATGGAATGACCAAATTGTGAAAGATGAAGAAGTCAAAATTGATAAAGAAGATCGCGGTTATCAATTCGGTGATGGCGTATATGAAGTTGTGAAAGTATATAACGGTGAAATGTTTACTGTAAATGAACATATTGACCGATTATATGCATCAGCTGAAAAAATACGAATTACGATTCCATATACAAAGGATAAATTTCATCAATTGCTACATGAATTAGTGGAAAAAAATGAATTAAACACTGGGCATATTTATTTTCAAGTTACTCGCGGAACTTCGCCTCGTGCGCATCAATTCCCTGAGAATACTGTAAAACCAGTAATCATTGGTTATACGAAAGAAAATCCACGACCATTAGAAAATCTTGAAAAAGGTGTAAAAGCTACCTTTGTGGAAGATATCCGTTGGTTACGATGTGATATTAAATCATTGAACTTGCTTGGTGCAGTATTAGCAAAACAAGAAGCTCATGAAAAAGGCTGCTATGAAGCGATTCTACATCGAAATAATACAGTAACAGAAGGCTCTTCTTCAAATGTATTTGGAATAAAAGATGGTATATTGTATACGCATCCTGCAAACAATATGATTTTAAAAGGAATCACTCGCGACGTTGTCATAGCTTGTGCAAATGAAATTAATATGCCTGTAAAAGAAATTCCATTTACAACTCATGAAGCATTGAAAATGGATGAATTATTTGTAACAAGTACAACTTCTGAAATTACGCCGGTTATTGAAATAGATGGTAAGTTGATTCGAGATGGAAAAGTTGGAGAATGGACTCGTAAATTACAAAAACAATTTGAAACAAAAATTCCAAAACCGCTTCATATATAATCTGAATTGAGAATAGTTTGGTTTTGCTTTTAAACCACTAAAACAAAAGTATCCTCATACTTTGAGGGTACTTTTTTCATTTTTAAATGTGAGCGTTACTATGAATTTTTAAAGTAGTCATGTAAAATGAATTCGAGAGAGTATGTAGGAGAGTGTTTTCATTGGCTCAACTAATTAAACTACAGGATTATATTTCGAGATATCAAATTGATTTAACAAGATATCCAACACAATATGTCAGATTAAAAAGAACCCAATGGGAAAAGGTAAAACAACAATGGCTAACTGGAGAAGAACCATTATCTTGGGAACACATTGAAGAAGAAGAACAATCGAACCGCTTCTCCTTTATAAAAAAATGGTTCAATCAAAAGCGAATAAAAGAACAAGAGGATATTGAATCTGTTGATGTCTCCCATGAAGCGATGCCGGATGAAGAAGGAGAAGTTGATGAAGAGTCCACTTTGTACTTTGAGCCACATATCGTTTATCATCCAGATAGTATTGAAGAGTTAAAACGTATGTTTCTTGATCAATTTTTCCATTTTCAAATAAAATGGGCGAGTTCAACGCTATTAGAAAAATCATATGTCGATCCTCGTTTTTTTAGAGACAGTTTTTTAAGAACAGTTCTTCAGCGTTTGCCTGATAATTATTTAGTATTTTACTATCCTGTTATTAAAATTAAAAAAGCGCCGATAGAACTAGATGTCATTATCTTAACACCGACCGAATGTTTATGTATCACGCTTGTGGAAGAAGAAGAGTCTGCTGTATATGTTGGTGACGGAGAACGATTCTGGACGAAAAAAGTAGGAAAAAGAAGTGAAAAAATGTTGAATCCGTTCATTCAATTAAATCGAATGGAAGCAATTGTGTCACAACTATTTAATAAGCATCAGGTAGATTTTCCGATTCGAAAAATATTGCTATCACGGAATGGCTATTTTGATTATTCGCTGACGCCTTTTAACGTTCAAATCATTGATAAGCGTGGGTATACAACGTGGTTACAGCAATTAAAATATTCTCCATCTCCTTTGAAAAAAATGCAATTACAAGCGGCACATGCGATTTTGAA
This sequence comes from Ureibacillus thermosphaericus, assembly GCF_012396605.1. Taxonomy (GTDB): domain Bacteria; phylum Bacillota; class Bacilli; order Bacillales_A; family Planococcaceae; genus Ureibacillus; species Ureibacillus thermosphaericus. The sequence continues at coordinate 82,627 of NZ_JAAXPW010000003.1, read as the reverse complement.
TAATGTGGAGACAACTTCACATAGCCGCGATATTTTGAATCCTCAAAATTTGGAGCAGTAAAATAAACAACTACTTATTCGTTGATATACATAAAGAAGAAAGTGTAATAAATAAGAGTATCTCTATTCCTGGAAAAATTAATTTCTTTATGAACGGTTGTAATTGTTACATAATAATTTATTCTATAAATAGAAACAGTTATTTTTAAAAAGCATAGTTTGCATACGTAAAATGAATGAACAACATAGAAAGTAGGGTATAAAGTGAGATTACGTAATAAACCATGGGCGCGAGAATTTATTCAACAACATCCTGAAATGGTGATTCCGAATCCCGAAGAATATAAAGGGAAGTGGAATGAGCTTTTTGGAAATGATCGTCCGCTGCATATTGAAGTCGGTTCTGGAAGAGGGCAATTTATTGTTGGCATGGCTCAAGCCAATCCAGAAATTAATTATATTGGAATCGAATTATTTGATAAAGTTATTGTAAAAGCATTACAAAAAGCGTTGGAAGCAGGTTCGCCTCCCAATTTGCGATTATTGAGAGTGAACGCTGAAGAATTGGAGAAAATTTTTCAAAAAAATGAGGTACATCGCGTTTACTTGAATTTCTCTGATCCTTGGCCAAAGAAACGGCATGCAAAACGTAGATTGACTCATGAAAAGTTTTTGAAAATCTATGAGTCGATTTTGATAGATGAAGGTGAAATCCACTTTAAAACAGATAACCGAGGGCTTTTTGAATATTCATTGGTATCAATGTCCCAATATGGCATGAAGTTGAAAGATGTTTCTTTAGATTTACATGCAAATGAACCAGAAGATAATATACGAACTGAGTATGAAGAAAAGTTTTCTTCATTAGGTCAGCCGATTTATCGATTAGAAGCTCAGTTTGTAAAGAAATAATTTTGATGATCTATTGAAACTTCCCTCACTATTTTTTGATAAATTCCAATTGAAGTTTCAATTGATTTCATAGACATTTTCATATTTTAGGGGGAGAAATGGATGGACAAACTACATTTTCACGATATGACATTGACATGGTTAGATGGTGGCGTAACGTCACTAGACGGGGGTGCCATGTTTGGGGTTGTTCCAAAACCACTATGGTCAAGAAAATACCCAGTAAACGAAAAAAATCAAATCGAACTAGCATGTGAACCAATTCTCATTCAATATAATGGAAAAAATTATATGATTGACAGCGGAATTGGAAATAAATTAAATGAAAAGCAAATCCGCAACTATGGTGTAACGGAACAGTCAAATATTGAAGAGAGCTTACAAAAATTAGGTATGACAGTTGAAGATATTGATGGAATCTTGATGACCCATATGCACTTTGATCATGCCAGTGGATTGACGAAATATGAAGGGGACCGATTGGTTTCCACTTTCCCAAAAGCCAAAATTTATGTTTCCCAAATTGAATGGGATGAAATGCGCAATCCGAATATTCGTTCAAAAGCAACGTACTGGGCGGAAAATTGGGAGCCAATTCAAGACCAAGTTGTTACTTTTACTGACTTTATTGAAGTTGCACCAGGAATTGAAATGATTCATACAGGCGGCCATAGTGACGGACATGCCATTGTGAAATTGAAGCAAAAAGGCGAAACGTTAATTCATATGGCGGACATTATGCCAACTCATGCCCATCAAAACCCTCTATGGGTAATGGCATATGATGATTATCCAATGACAAGCATTTTTGCTAAAGAGAAGCTATTAAAAGAAGCTTATACGAATGGATATAAATTTATTTTTTATCACGATGCGTATTATCGTATGGTACAGTGGGATGAATCAGGGAAAGACATAATTGATTCATTGAAAAGAAGTAAAGAAGCGAAAATTCAATTTTAAATAAAAAAGATGGGGTATCCCATCTTTTTTATTTAAAAGCATTGACTATGCTTTCTTTAGTTCAACGATTACTCCTGAACGAGCATCCGCTGCAAATTCAAAGTTTTCCACTTCACCATCTAATACTCTTGAAATACCGCCTCGATAAACAGGGATTGTCATAACCCCGTTATGATAATTTTCAGGCTTCATATAAATCCATGAACCATCGATAGGGCTTTCTTTTCTAAATTCATCTTTAATATTTTCCAATACTTGATTTGCATTCATAAACGGTTGTATACGTTCTGAAGCTTCTTTTATAATGACTGCCGCAGCTAAACCTGTTGTTACACCTAACATAAAATCACGTAAATTCATTAACTTTTCCCTCCTAATTTCCATTTTATCATGAAATCATTTTTTCAGTCTTCTGAAAGCAGGATAAATCATTTTATTGAATATATACTCTTTTCTATAAATAACTTAGATTTCCCTTTTTTAAGGATCCAATTAAATAAATCTTTTCGTTTAGAACAAACCTTTCTTAATTTCCAACGTTTTCAATTGATTATGTTAAAATAGAACGAGTAAATAATGAGGGAGTGTTCCGAATGAATGAAGAGACTTTACAATTATTTAAAACATTGACGGAACTTCCAGGGGCACCTGGAAATGAGCATTCAGTGCGAGCATTTATGCGTTCAGAACTCGAAAAATATGCAGACGAAATTGTACAAGATAATTTAGGTGGAATTTTTGGCTTGCGCAAGTCGGAAGAAAAGGATGCGCCCAAAATTTTAGTAGCGGGTCATATGGATGAGGTAGCTTTTATGGTAACGAGCATTACCGACCGTGGAATGATTCGCTTTCAAACGTTAGGGGGCTGGAATAGTCAAGTATTGTTTGCGCAGCGAGTGATAATTTATACAAATGAACGAGAAATACCCGGAGTGATTGCATCTACTCCACCTCATTTATTGACAGAAGAACAACGTAAGAAACCAACGGATATAAAAGATATGCTCATTGATGTCGGAGCTGACAGTAAAGAAGATGCCATTAACATGGGGATACGTCCTGGACAATCCATTTTACCAGTTTGTCCATTTACAGTAATGGCCAATCCGAAAAAAATAATGGCAAAGGCTTGGGATAATCGATATGGTTGCGGACTAGCCATCGAACTTTTAAAGGAATTAAAAGATGAAAAAATGGTGAATCATCTTTATTCTGGTGCCAATGTCATGGAAGAAGTAGGGCTACGAGGTGCACAAGTATCCTCTTACATGATTCAACCTGATTTATTTTTTGCATTAGATGCCTCTGCTGCAAATGATATGACAAGTGAAAAGGAATTCGGCCAGTTAGGTAAAGGCGTATTATTGAGAATATACGACCCGACGATGGTAACTCATCGCACATTGCGAGAATTTATATTAGACACTGCAGAATCCAACCAAATTCCATATCAATATTTTGTATCACATGGTGGTACAGATGCTGGAAAAGTTCATACGATGAACGGCGGCGTTCCAAGTGCGGTTATTGGCATTTGTTCTCGCTATATTCATACATCTGCATCCATAATTCATGTTGACGATTATTTAGCTGTGAAAGAACTATTAGTTAAGCTAATTCGAGCATTAGATCGTACGACTGTTGATACAATTCTTCAAAATCCTTAAAAAGATTTCTTTATGTTCTATATAATTGGGGAATTTGTCCAAATGAATTTCTATTGGTTGATATGAGCGAAAGGCGGTGGTGTTCCTGCCCTTTCGCTTCCCCATGTAGCGAAAATCAACAGTTTGTTGTTTCTGTAACATACCTGTAAAAACAATGTAATGAATTTCTATGAAATAACTAGAACATAATAAAGTAAAGAGAAATGAGGGTGCAACATGAAAGTAGCAATTGGAACACATAACCGTGCAAAAGTAAAAGCGGTGCAAAACGTAGTGAATACATATTTTGATGATATTGAATTTCTAGAAGTGGATGTTCCTTCAAATGTTTCATCCCAACCATTTTCTGATGAAGAAACCCGACAAGGCGCTATTAACCGTGCTTTAAATACGTTAGAAGCAACTGGGGCAGAATTGAATTTTGGTCTTGAAGGCGGAGTTCGTGAAATAGATGGAATCATGTATTGTTGCAATTGGGGTGCACTGGCATTAAAAAATGGTCAAGTTTTGACTGCAGCTGGAGCACAATTTATGTTGCCTGAAGAAATTGCAAAAAAACTACGCGCGGGAAAAGAGTTAGGTCCTATTATGGATGAGTATACGAATGAAAAAGATACGCGCCATCATAAAGGAGCAATTGGCGTATTAACAGCGAATTTGGTTGATCGTAAGGAAATGTTTGAACATATCGTTACATTATTGATTGGACAATATTTTTTTTTAAAAAAGGAGAAATAATGATAAAATTTTCCTATTTTTTATCTATTATTCTAAAATTAGACTTTAAGATTGCACTCTATTCGATATCCTACTAAAATGTAGTATGGGTAAAGGAAGTGAAATGAAAAATGAAAAAATGGTTACTATTAACCATTAGCTGTATATCGTTGCTTGGATTAGCCGGTTGTGGAAAATCCGTAGAAGAGCAAATCAATATAGGTGTAGCTAGTGCACAAACAGTATTTGAAGAATCGCCAAGAGAACCAAATAAAAAGATTGGACAAATCGAGTTATACTTGCCATCAGGATATAGCATAAAAGAAACAGATGATGAAAACAATTACATACTATCAAAAGGAAAAGATAAATATATTTTATTTGTGAATGTTAATGAAAAAGAAGATAGTCAGCTTCACTATGACTTATTGAAAAATAATTCAACGAAAAAAATAGTAAAAGAGCAACCAGTTGAACTAGATGGTGCTTTTGGATTTACAATGGTACTGGAACATGATGAAGGGCAATTCGAACTGATTGCTAGTAGCGGTGGTGTAAAAGTTTCTACGATATCCAATAATAAGCATATGGATAATAAGTTAGTAGAAATGATGTTAATTGCTCGTTCAGTAGAAGTACTGTACTAAAATTCATTCTAATCGACTGTCCAATGTTTCTTCTGATACAATAAATGTATGAAAATTAAAACGGTTCACTGAAGTGAGCCGTTTATTTGTGCACATAAGGAAGTGATTTTAGTGAAACCTGAGCAGCTTGTAGAAGAGTTAAAAAGACGATTAGGTATTGAAAGGTTTAATTACTCGTACAATCGCAAAGATAATAAACTACGTTTAGATCATAAAAATCTTGGAAAAGGAATGGATATTAATCTTCCTGAGATTATCGCAAAATATAATGAGAGAAAAGAACAAGCGTTAGAAGATGTAGTCTATACGATTGAACAGACTTTTATTGCGATGGAAAAAGAGCAAGCTGAAGAAATACATCAATTATCTAACATATTCCCGATTATTCGTTCCACTTCTTTCCCATTGAAATCGAAAGAGGGGCATCCCTTCATTACGTCAGATCACACGGCAGAAACCCGCATTTTTTATGCTTTGGATTTAGGTACAACTTATCGATTAATTGATGAGTCAATGCTTTCGAAATTAAATGCTACTGGTGAACAAATCCGGGAAATAGCCCGCTTTTCAGTAAAAAAGTTGTCAACGAATGTAAAAAAAGATGAAGTAGCAGGAAACATATTTTATTTTGTTAATGAAAACGATGGCTATGATGCGAGCCGCATATTAAATGAAACCTTTTTAAAAGAGATGAGGGAAAAAATTAAAGGAGATATGACAATTTCCGTTCCTCATCAAGACGTGCTAATCATTGGGGATATTCGAAATGAAACAGGTTATGATGTGCTAGCCCAAATGACGATGCATTTCTTTTCAATTGGCCGTGTACCAATTACATCACTATCCTTCGTATATGATAATGGAGAGCTGACGCCGATTTTCATATTAGCAAAAAATCGAATAAAAAAGGAGACGAAAGATCAATGATTGTAGCGTACAATAAAGAACATGTTGGCGATGTTTTATTAGTTCAACTTACAACTGAGGAAGTTGTAACCCCATCAGTAGAGCGAGTAGGGGATGTAGCTCTTATCAAAGAAAAAACAACTGGTGAAGTGAAAGGGTTTAATTTATTTAATGCAAGTAAATATGTTGAATTGAATGTGAATGGTAATGTGGAAGTAACAGAGGAGCTTGTTCAAAAAATCCAATCTGCATTAAATAAAAATAATGTTGAGGTAACTATAAACGTTGACTTGTCACCAAAATTTGTTGTCGGATATGTGGAAGAGAAGGAAAAACATCCAAATGCAGATAAGCTTAGTGTTTGTAAAGTCAATGTAGGGGATGAAGTATTACAAATCGTTTGTGGAGCACCAAATGTTGAAGCAGGTCAAAAAGTGGTAGTTGCCAAAATTGGCGCGGTTATGCCTTCAGGAATGGTAATTAAACCTTCTCAATTACGTGGTGTAGATTCTTATGGCATGATTTGTTCAGCTAGAGAATTAGCAATTCCAAATGCTCCTCAAGAAAAAGGTATATTAGTTTTAGAAGAGGACGCTGAAATTGGTTCAGCATTTCAAATCCCTTCTACACTCTAAACATGGTTAGGACAATTTGTCCTAGCCTTTTTTAATTGAATGTTATTGTAATGTAAAGAATCTGCAATAAAACTTATGGTATTCTTTAGTGGCGAATACATAGTTCAAATGCATGAATTCGCTTACCAATACATATATGAAAGATGTAATTCTATAAAGAATGTAGCTTCATTACCGATTATTATCATATAATTATAAAAGGTATGATGTTAGAAAGAGTGATGATCGATGAATTGGCTCAAACGTACATTGAATAAGTTGTTATTTAAAGACGAAGTTGAAGATGAATATGACTATTATGAAGAAGATGAGTGGCAAGAACCTATATACGAAAAGAAAGAACAAAATCGAGCGAAATTTCGATTTCCATTAATCCCTGACGAAGAATTACAAGCGTCGGACCAGACCCCTCATCAACCAAAGTCTTATAATGATTTTATTTCAAATATCGAACCTCAACATCATAAAAATTCACTTGTATATGATGTGGAAGTGTCAAGAATCCATGAACTGTTAGAAATGCGAAAACAAAATAAGAAAAAAACAACAAGTGTCAGTTATGATATTACGTCCCGACGTAATGAGCGTTTAATTGAGAAAACAATTAAAAGAGAACCTATACAAAAGGAACAACCAATTGTAAAAGAAAAAAGTCAACCACAACCAAGCCGAAAAAGATTTATTCCTACCGATGTACCTTCACCGGTGTATGGATTTCAGAAACGTAAGCCAATAAATGCTTTGTATACTAATACACAAGAACAAACTGAACAGAAATTTGAGATGAATGCTGAAAAAGAAATTTCTCTTGAACAGTCGAAAGAAATAATTATAGCATCAGAAGAAGTAGCGAGCACTACTGTTGTTGAAGAGATTGACAAAAAGCTAGAACAAGTGAAGGAAGAAGTAGAACAATTCATCCATCAATCAAAAGAAGGATTTTCGATTACAATTGAAGAGGCAAGAAAGACAAAAGAATATGATGAAGAAAAATTAGTTCAGAATGATGGAGATGTACATCTAATAGTTGATAAAGAGAAAGAATTTTCTAATGAACCTCTAATCCTTACAGAACCAATAACAGAAGAAGCTCATATAATTGAAAATAATCATGGAAAAACGATAGAAGCAACTGACGATATAGAATCAGTTGCAACGAGTGAGGTTAACAAACAATTTGCATTAGGGTATAGAGAGAATGTGGAACCAACTGTTGAAAGTTCTTTACTTCAAGCGAATACGTTATTAGAAGCAGAACATGATGAAGACTTACAAGAGCAAATCGAGAAGGAACAAAATGAACCGTTGAACCTTCATGAAGATATTGCTTGTGAAACGGGTGAACAAATAGAGGAAACACAACATACTGTCGATAAAGATGAATTCAATTCGATAAATGAAGTAGAGAGCATAAATCATTCCAATTTCCAAAATGAATATGAAACAAGCGATTCGTTGAAAGAGGATGAAGCAAATGGTCTTCAACAAATCTCTGAATCGCTCCGTTTAGAATCGGTATTGAACGAAGCACAACTTTTCAACAATCAAAATAGAATTGAAGATTTATTAAATGTACAAAAGGAAGTAGAAGAACCACTTTCCGATGATATTCAAATGGAGTTATCTAATAATAGTGAGATAAATGAGCCGGCTTTAGAAGAAGAACTCTCAAATGAATCGCATCCAATTACACAAGAACAACCTAAGAAAAAACCAATACCATTTAATGTCATCATGTTAAAGTCTGATAAAGAAAAATTAGCAAAAAAACAGCAAGTGCAAAAAAAGGAGACAAACGACTTAAAGGAATCCCAACCAATTGAAATTCCTGAACAATTGGAGAAAAATCAAATTGAATATAAATATATGAAGCCGCCTTTAGAATATTTGGCACCACCGGAAGAATCGACAGAAGATCGGGAATGGATGGAACGTCAGGCGGAAACGCTTGTGGAAGCACTTTCTTATTTCCAAGTCAATGCGAATGTTGAATCCATTATGCAAGGGCCAGCTGTTACGCAGTTTGAAATCACAGTAAGTCATGGGACGAAAGTAAGCAAGATTCGAAATCTTGCAGATGATTTAAAGCTTGCTTTAGCTGCGAAAGATATACGCATACAGGCACCGATTCCAGGGAAAAACACCATTGGAATTGAAATTCCAAACCGCATTTCACGTGCAGTTCGACTATCTGAAGTCGTAAATAGTGAAAGTTTCTTACAATCGGAATCGCCTCTTGAAGCAGCCCTTGGATTAGATTTAACTGGTAAACCAGTAACGATTGACTTGCGTAAAATGCCTCATGGATTGATTGCTGGCGCAACTGGTTCGGGAAAGTCTGTGTGCATTAATTCTATCTTAGTTAGCCTGTTATTAAAGGCAGAACCAAGTGAATTGAAATTAATGTTAATCGATCCGAAAGTGGTGGAACTTGCACCGTTTAATCACATTCCGCATCTCGTCAGTCCAGTCATTACGGATGTGAAAGCAGCAACCGCAGCACTGAAGTGGGCGGTAGATGAGATGGAACGAAGATATCAACTGTTTGCCCATGCAGGTGTAAGAGACTTACCTCGATATAACAAACTTGTTGAACAAGAGGGGAAAAATAGTTTAAAACTGCCATATATATTAATCGTTATCGACGAGTTAGCCGATTTAATGATGATGGCTCCACAAGATGTGGAAGAATCCATTTGCCGAATTGCTCAAAAAGCGAGGGCTTGTGGAATTCATTTAATCGTTGCCACACAAAGACCGTCCGTTGATGTCATAACAGGATTAATAAAATCAAATATCCCAACTCGTATTGCTTTCTCTGTATCTTCCCAAATCGACTCAAGAACAATTTTGGACAGTCAAGGAGCGGAACGCTTACTTGGCCGAGGCGATATGCTTTATTTAGGAAACGGGATGACAGACCCTATTCGATTGCAAGGTACTTATGTTACGGATGATGAGATTGAAGAAATTATCGAGCATGTGAAAGAGCAAGGAGAGCCTGAGTATCTCTTTGAACAAGAAGAATTGCTTAAAAAAGTAGAGATGATTGAAGAACAAGATGAATTGTTCGAAGACGTTTGCCGCTTTGTGTATGAACAGGGTTCCGCATCAACATCTTCCATTCAGAGAAAATATCACATCGGATACAACCGAGCTGCCCGCTTAATTGAAATGCTTGAAAGTTACGGATTTGTATCTGAACAAAAAGGAAGTAAACCTAGGGAAGTGTATATTACAGAATCAGATTTAGCGGAATTATTCGATTGATTTCCCAAAGCGCATCCGTATGAAAAAGAGGGGCCCGCCCCCTCTCAATTTTTTTCAAGACAAATGAAAAATAAATGCTATAATGTAATAGGTTTTTGATTAACTAAAAATGTATAAACTAGACATATATATAATATTTATTCATTAGGGTCAATCCCTGGGAGGTTTTTTGAACATGACAATTTATCATTTTACAGGAATAAAAGGTTCGGGAATGAGTTCACTAGCTCAAATATTGTTTGACTCCGGTGAATCGGTACAAGGATCGGATGTAGAAACATATTATTTTACCGAACAACCTTTAAGAGAAAGAAATATTAAAATATTAAAATTTGATTCAGATAATATTCAACCCGGAATGACTGTCATTGCAGGGAATGCTTTTTCTGATAGTCATCCTGAAATCGTACGAGCAAATGAATTAGGCGTTGAAGTTATTCGTTATCATAAATTTCTGGGTGAGTATATAAAGAAATTTACATCAATAGCGATTACAGGTGCCCATGGAAAAACATCGACCACCGGCCTAACAAGCCATGTGATAGGTGGATTTAAGCCAACATCTTATTTAATTGGTGACGGTACTGGATCAGGTAAAAAAGATGCATCTTATTTTGTTATGGAAGCTTGTGAGTATCGACGACATTTTCTAGCTTACCATCCGGACTATGCAGTGATGACCAATATCGATTTTGATCATCCAGATTATTTCTCTGGAATCGATGATGTATTTTCGGCATTCCAAGAATTAGCGTTACAAGTTAAAAAAGCCATTATCGCTTGTGGTGATGATCATTATTTACAAAAAATTCGTGCTAACGTACCGGTGATTTATTATGGATTGGGAGAACGGAATGATGTCATAGCAAAAAATATTGAAAAATCAACAGAAGGTACGAGTTTTGAAGTATATATTCGCAATGAATATTATGATCGATTTTTCATTCCATTGTATGGAGACCATGCAATTTTAAATTCATTGGCAGTCATTGCGTTATGTCATTATGAAGGAATCCCTGCAAACGTAATAAAAGAAAGAATAAAAACATTCAAAGGAGTAAAAAGACGTTTTACTGAGACGATAATTGGCAATAATGTTCTTGTTGATGATTATGCACACCATCCGACAGAAATTAATGCAACGATTCAATCAGCAAGACAAAAATATCCTGATCGAGAAATTGTGGCAATTTTCCAACCACACACATTCAGCCGAACAGAAGCTTTTTTACAACAATTTGCTGATAGTTTAAAAAATGCGGATTCGGTTTATCTTTGTGAAATATTCAGTTCAGCTCGTGAACAAAATGGCAGACTAACGATTGAAGATTTAGCTGCCATTATTGATGGTAGTGAAATACTTCACGCTGAAACAATTGATAAATTAAATAAACATCAAAATGCAGTTTTCCTATTTATGGGAGCAGGTGATGTTAATAAGTTCCAAAAGGCATTTGAATCAATACTGCAAATGGGTGCATAGTTCCTTTCAAGATGATACGAAAATTTTTCATATATCAAAAAAGGAGCTAATTCAATGCTCCTTTTTTTAGCAGAAGAAGGAATAATAAAAATTTTGTCGAATTATATAAACAACTCATCATTCTAGGAGGTCTTCAACATGGAAGTGATACTATATATTTCAGCACTTGTAGCAGCAATCGCTTTCTTAGTTCTTTGCATAAGCATTGGTGCGACATTATTCTCATTAAAAGGAATATTAAAAAGTATTGCAGGTACCATTGCAGGTATTGAAAAACAAATGGAAGGCATTACCCGTGAAACGACTTCTCTATTAGAAAAAACTAATACGTTAGCTGCTGATATTACAGAAAAATCAGAAAAGCTGAATTCTGTAGTAGATGCAGTTAAAAATATAGGCGTATCAGTAAACAATTTAAATAACTCGATTAATCAAATTACTGAATCCATTTCGAGAGAAGTAAGTAAAAATGAAGAAAAAATTGCTCAAGTAGTTCAATGGAGCAATGTGGCAATGGATATAGCAGAAAAATGGAAACAGCGAAAAGCCCAACAAGAAGTGGTGGAGGTAGTGGATAATACGAGTACGACGAAATATAAACGCCGTAAAAAGTAGATAAAGGGGGAAAATGTATGTCAGGGGAAAAACCAAATTATAACGAAGTAAAAAAACAACAGTTACCTCAAGAATCCCTAGTCCATGAAACTAGAGAGGAGGAAACAATCAATATGAAAGATTTCGTAATCGGTGCATTAGTTGGAGGAATTGTAGGAGCTGCTGTAGGATTACTACTTGCTCCAAAAACAGGAAAAGATTTGCGAAGTGATGTTGCGCAACAAGCAGTTAATATTCGACAAAAAGGGCTTGTTCTTTCATCAACAGCTAAAGAAAAAACTGTTCAACTTTCAAGTCAAATTAAAGAGCAGTCATCTCAATTAGTAGATAAAGTTAAAGCAAAAAAAGTAAAATCGCCACAAGTGATTGATGATGGTACGGTTTCTTATGAGGAAAATTTAAATGATGTTTATGATGGGATGGATATTTCAGAAGTTGCTAGACCTTCATCTATCTAAGCGGAAAAAAGCAAATTGAGAAAACGATGAGTTTTCTCAATTTGCTTTTTTAATTTAGATTAAAATTTAGCATTCTTCCAGCCGTTATCCCATAGCTGGTTGTTCAATTAATTGAATTTCTAAAATATCGCCACCAAAAATTTCTGTGTCAAAAGAACTTGGATTTCCGTTTCTAAGAATAATGAATTGTCCTCTAAAATCAGGAGGCATTTGCCAGTTGGAGAATTTAAAAACGTCTTGGAAAACCCAAGGGCTACCATTTTTATTCACCAATTGTAAAGAAGCACCGTTATACACAATTGTAGTTGGCTGTACGACTACACCATTCATGAGAACTTCATATTTTGTTTTTTTCAATTGTAATGGTTCATTTTGAAAAGTTACTGTAATAGAGTCTTCTAATGCAATATCTAATTGATCTAACACGACTCGAACAGTTGGCATCGTCGTTGGGGTTTGTATCGTTAATACATCCCCATCTTGAATTGGGTACGTTAATTTGGCAGGTTTGCCATTCAATAAGAATGTGCCACTGTACTTTTGTAAATATACCGGTTGACCGTCAACTTTAACTAAAAACGTTTGGAATTGGATGACATCATGTCGGTTAATATGCTCTAAAAAGTCTTGTACTGTTTCAATAGGTTCAAAGATAATTTGGTCTCGGTCTTTTATAGGAGTATCGAGGGATGCTCTTTCTCCGTTTAATTTTACAATTGGTTCAACAAAATATGTTTGTTCGTTGAAATTGATTTTTTTGGTGGATGCTTGGTCAATAATATCACGAATTGTAGCATGAGCATCTTTACCATCTTCTCCAGGGATGATAGTAATTTCATCCCCATCTTGAATTTTTGATTTAGTTGAAGCTTCTTGACCATTCACCAATATCGTTGCAGGATTTCCGTGTTCACCAGGAATGAAAATATCCCGGTCGTTGATGGTAATGGATATGCCTTGTCCTGGTTTACCATATAAATGTTTTGCACTTATCTTCGCAGCTAAAAAAGCATCGCTTACCGTCATTTCTTTCGTTTCAAATAGTCGAACAACCTGATCGTTCACTTTAACTGACATATATTGTATAGGAGATTTTTTAGCCGCAATCGCAATACCGATTGGAGTTACAAGATCAGGTCTTACTTCAATGGTTTCATCTTTTATTAAGTTCTGAATGGCACTAATATCCCGAACGGCTACACGATTTGCTGGCAATTGTAAGATTTTACAAAGTTCTTCAGGTAGTTTAGGTGTTAAACTTCCCCCTCCAATAAGCATAACAGCTTTTGGTGGAATTTGGTTATTTAATCGCAATATTTCATTTCCGATGGCAGTTGCCAATTGTTTTATGGATGGCTCAATCGATTGAACGATTTCCGCGCTTGGGATTTCTTGTTCAAATCCTAATATATCCTGAATCGTAATCATTTCTTCTGTATGTAATTTACGTTTAATAGATTCTGCGACAGGGAAGTCGAGTAAATATTGATCGCACAAACTTTCAGTAATTTCATCACCAGCTGTTGGAACCATCCCATAGGCCACAATTGTGTTATTATTTGTAATTGCGATATCCGATGTACCAGCACCTATATCGACTAACGCTACGTTTAATCGACGCATTGTTGGAGGAATTAAGACATTAATTGCTGCAATTGGTTCGAGGGTTAATGCCTCCATTTCCAAATCTGCTCTTTTTAATGCAGCAAATAGCGATTCAATTACTACTCGTGGTAAAAATGTTGCAATCACTTCAACTGTCGCTTCATTTCCCTGCTGATCCAAAAGACTCCCAATTTCTTGCCCATCAAGCTTGTAGTAAAGTACAGAATAACCAACACAATAATAATGATTTTTTTCATCTTTTTCATGTTTCTGAATAAGTTGAACTTGCGCTTGTTGTACAGCTTGTAATTCAAGTCTATTGATATCTTCTTGTGTAAAAATTGGCCGATTTTTAATATTAATTGTCACAAGAGCTTGTTCAGTTTTTAGTGCACGCCCTGCTGCAGCAACGTTCACTTTTGTTAAAGGACCGTGTTTTTTTTCTAATTCTGACTTCAATTCTTTTATTAATTCTGCCACGTATAAAACATTATGTATTTGGCCATCAATCATTGCCCGCTCTTTATGTTCTTTCATGAGTATATCCACAACACGGTACTGGTGATTTTCCTCTTCTAAAATAATTCCTACGACCGACCGGGTTCCGATATCTAAAGCAAATATTTTGGAACTCAATGCAACCGCTTCCTTTCTATTATTATCTTCATATACTTTAACGAGTTGAAGCGTTAAATTAAAAACGTGACATTCTGAATTTTCTTGATTATAATATGGATATTATCTTAAAATGTAACATACATTTCAGTCTTCTGAAAGTGTTGTATTTAAGTGGAGGAGGAGAATTAGGGAATGAGTGAAAAAAGATTAGAAGCACTTCGACAACAAATTGACGAACTAAATTTAGAGATTCTTCGTTTGATTAACGAACGTGCTGAAATTGTAAATGAAATTGGTAAAATTAAAGAAAAACAAGGCGTTACACGATATGACCCGTTACGTGAACGTCATATGTTAGATTTACTGAAAAAGCATAATAAAGGTCCGTTAAATCAAATGACGGTTGATTATATCTTTAAAACAATTTTTAAAACGGCTTTGAAACAATTAGAATCAGATACGAAAAAAGAATTGCTTGTGTCACGTAAGAAAAAACCAGAAGATACAGTGATTGAAATTAATAATGAAAAAATTGGAGTTGGCGAGCCAACATTCATCTTCGGTCCATGTTCAGTAGAATCATATGAACAAACAGCACAAGTAGCCGCTTCAATTAAAGCTAAAGGATTAAAGTTCATCCGAGGGGGTGCTTACAAACCTCGTACTTCTCCATATGACTTCCAAGGATTAGGCTTAGAAGGTTTAAAAATTTTAAAACGCATTTCTGAAGAATATGGATTAGCGGTAGTGACTGAGATTGTCACACCTGCTCATATTGAAGAAGCTTTGGATTATGTTGATGTCATTCAAATCGGTGCCCGAAACATGCAAAACTTTGAATTGCTAAAAGCAGTTGGTGAAACGAACAAACCAGTATTATTAAAACGTGGATTAGCTGCTACAATCGATGAATTTGTGCACGCAGCAGAATATATCATGTCTAAAGGTAATGAAAATATCATGCTATGTGAACGTGGAATTCGCACTTATGAAAAAGCAACACGTAACACATTAGATATTTCTGCAGTACCTATTTTAAAACAAGAAACTCACTTACCAGTATTTGTTGACGTTACACATTCAACAGGACGCCGTGATTTATTATTACCATGTGCGAAAGCTGCAATTGCTATTGGTGCAGACGGTGTTATGGCGGAAGTGCATCCAGATCCATCTGTAGCATTATCCGATTCACAACAACAAATGGATTTACAACAATTTGACCAATTCTTTGAAGAGCTTCAAAAATTCATGAAACAATATGAATATAAAGCTTAATGTTTTATACTATCCAATCACTAAGATTGGGTAGTTTTTTCTTACTCGAATATTTGGTGATAATTTACTAGTATTATATCTAAAATATTATATTTTTTTGAACTTTTGCTTTGTATTGAAAAAATTAAGCAAAATATCGTATTATGAAGACAATAATAAAATGAAAAAGGAGGGAAAACCTTTGACTGTTACAATTTATGATGTTGCACGGGAAGCGAATGTTTCAATGGCAACAGTGTCACGAGTAGTAAATGGTAATCAAAATGTTAAGCCTTCTACTCGTAAAAAAGTGCTTGAAGTGATTGAACGTCTTGAATATCGTCCTAATGCGGTAGCAAGGGGACTTGCGAGCAAAAAAACTACAACAGTAGGAGTTATTATACCTGATATTTCAAACAATATATATGCTGAAGCAGCTCGAGGGATTGAAGATATTGCAACGATGTATCGCTACAATATTATTTTGGCCAACTCTGACCAAAATGAAGACAAAGAGTTGTCACTGCTTGACACAATGTTAGGAAAACAAGTTGATGGAATTGTAATGATGAGCGACGCAGTTACACCGAAATTACTTCAGTCAATGGAAAATTCCCCTGTACCGATTGTTCTTGCAGGTTCAATTGATGAATCTCAAAAGTTACCTTCAGTTAATATCGATTATTTCCAAGCAACTTATGAAGCGGTAAATATGTTAATTACGAATGGACATAAACGTATTGCATTCGTTAGCGGACCGTTAAGTTATACAATCAACGTCAAATATAAGCTAGAAGCTTATAAAAAAGCATTGAAAGATGCTGGATTAGATGTGGATGAATCGTTAATTGTTGCTGAAGACAGCACGTATGACGGTGGAGTGGAAGCATGGAAAGAGTTAAACCAAATCGAAAATCCGCCGACTGCCTATTTTGCTGGAAGTGATGAATTAGCAATTGGAATTATTCATGCTGCACAAGATCACGGTATAAAAGTACCGGAAGATATTGAGGTCATTAGTTTTGAAAATTCGAAATTAGCTCGTATGGTAAGACCACAATTAACAAGTGTGGCATTACCTTTATATGAAATCGGTGCAGTATCAATGAGATTATTAACGAAATTCTTGAATAAAGAAAAAGTAGAAGATCAAAATGTTATTTTGCCTTATCGAATTGAAAAACGTGATTCAGTGAAAGAAAAATCAAAAAAATAAAAGAGTGTAGACAAAGTCTCAAATGATTTTGTCTACACTTTTTCTTATATGAATGCTATTTTTTCTCACTTCTGATGATATTTAATGCTTTTATGAGCATTTGTGCATTTTTTTCTTCTATTTCTGCTTTCCTTGGAATCGGTTCAAATAATGGATTTGGGTCTTCCCACGTTGGAATGAGCGGCACCGGCGCCTCTTTTTGCCATTTGTTTAACCAATCTTCAGGCAGTTTTCCTGTTGGAATGGGGTAATCATTCATCTCTAGCCAAATCAGTGACCATGCCCGTGGCACAACTCGCCACATGTCATAACCGCCGCCACCAACGGCAATCCATCGTCCATCACAATATTCATGAGCCAATTCATGAGCGAGTTTCGGAATCTCTCGGTATATTTTCATGGAGGCATATAAATGAGTTAAAGGATCAAAATAATGGGCATCTGCGCCATTTTGGGTAAAAAGTACATCGGGTTTAAAATATTCAATGACTTCCCTTAAAGCTTTTTCGTACACCATTAAAAAACTATTATCCTCAGTAAAGGCTTCAAGAGGAAAGTTAAATGAAGTTCCATAACCTTGTCCATTTCCTCTTTCACTGATATTTCCCGTACCTGGAAATAAATATCTGCCTGTCTCGTGAATGGAAAATGTGCAAACGCTAGGATCATCATAAAATGTCCATTGTACACCGTCACCATGATGAGCATCTGTGTCTACATAAAGAACGCGAGCTTGATATTTTTCTTGTATGTAACGGATTGCAATCGAACTATCGTTGTATATACAAAAGCCACTTGCTCTTCCACGAAAACCATGATGCAAACCACCACCGAGATTTAAAGCATGTTTACTTTTTCCTTGCATTACATAATCTACCGCTTGCAATGTACCGCCGACAAGCAAACTACTTGCTTCATGCATGTTCGGAAATATCGGGGTATCTTCTGTTCCAATGCCGTATGGTTCTGCTTGTTCTGCTGTTATGAGGCCATGTCCTGCTTTTTTTACGATGTCGATATATTTTGGATCATGGACCAGTTCAAGTTCTTCATCAGTTGCTACTCTTGCTGGAATGATATCATCATCTGATAAGGCGTCAATGTTTTTTAGTAAATCAATAGTTAACAGTAACCGCTTATGGTTAAATGGATGGCTGTCAGAAAACTTGTAGCTTAATTGTTCTGGTGAGTATACAAATACTGCATTTTTCATAGATTCACCCCTGGCACATTAGGCCATAATACTTCAAAGCCGTTGTTTCGTAAATCAGTAATAATTGATAAAGGATTCATCATTCGAATGCGAATTGAAATGATGCGGCTATCATTGTTTTCTGTATCAGGAAATACTAAAATGCTTAACACATTTGCATGATGTTTTTTTATAAGTGTTAGGACATCTGCTAATGTTCCAACTTTATCTTTTAACCGAATATCAATTTTCGATGAAGGCTGATGTGCACCTGTTAATTCAATATAAGCATACAGTAAATCCGAAGATGTAACGATACCTACAAGCTTCCCTCCAGAAACTATAGGTAGGCAACTAATTTTTGATTCGTAAAATGTAATCGCTACATCCTCAACAAAATCAAGTGGATGACCAACGATGACATCTTTTACCATAAATTTTTCAATAGGTGTATCATAAATAGTCGGATTATTTTCTTCTTTAAGACAAGAAGGTAATGCATTTTTGACGTCGTGTGATGTAATGAGACCAACGACATTTTCTTCATCATCTACAATGGGAATGTGGCGGATACTTTTTTCTCTCATCAATTTAAGGGCATCATTTAATGTATCTTTTGGTGTAAGCGCATACACATCTCTTTTCATGATTTGTTCGACAATCATACTTATCCTCCTAAATTAATACATGTATCGATATTTAAATCGAAGTCTGTCAAATCGTTCGATGGATTCTTGATTCACTCGCTTGCCTATACGAACCATTAGACAATTGGCTGGATGAGATGTTATTTCTGGATCATCGGTCGCACAATATTCAAAGCCAACTGTTTTCATTAAATTTTCCATCATATTTCGATATTGCCATACATTTAGTCCTGTGCCTTTTAAATCCCAATGCCAATAATATTCTGTAGTAATAACTAAGTAATCTTCCATTTCATCTCCCATAAAGGAAACTTCTAATAGTTTTTTTCCTACCCCAGCTCCTCGATAGGATGGTATTACTTCAATTGCTCCCAATTCTAGCATATTTTCAATCTTATCCTCTGACCATCTCTCAAGTGGATCAGGATAAAGATATGTGACATAGCCGATGACGATATTTTCATTGCGAGCGATAATAATTCTACCTTCTATTAATTTAGCTATCTCGATTAATGCCCTTTTTTGTTCCTGAGGAGGACGAAAAGAAGTTAAATTTTCATGAAATTCATATTGTTCGAGTGTTTCTGGCGGTATGGGCCCTTCGACGATGACGGTGCCATGAGGCGTTTTCAACTGCGCATTGTAATAATTTTTTATATGTTGCAATCAGCATCACCTCCGTTTTTCTATTATTAACATTATATGATAAATTCTGTGCATTAACGCAGAAATTTGTGAAAAATAAACAAATTAACTAAATGTTAAAAATATTTTGCTAATTATAATAATTCGTTGTAAAATGTAAAATATCAAAAAAGAAAGGGGATATTTCATGGGGATGAAAACGACTGAGAAATTAGCAGTTGTTCACGGGGATTATCATCTAAAAAACTATGATGAAACATATGCTAATTTCGATTGGAAGGAAGTAGAGAAAGCATTTAGTTGGTATACGACGGGGAAACTAAATGCTGCTTACGAAGCAATCGATCGTCATGCAGAATCAGATCGAAAAAACAAAGTAGCTCTTTACTTTAATAACGGGGAACGTAAAGAAGCCTACTCATTCTATGATATGAAGCGCATGACGAACAAGGCTGCCAACGTGTTAAAAGAGTATGCAAACCTTGAAAAAGGGGATCGATTGTTTATCTTTATGCCGAGATCTCCAGAATTGTATTTTTCTTTGCTTGGTGCTTTGAAGTTGGGGGTAATTGTAGGTCCGCTCTTTGAAGCATTTATGGAGGGAGCGGTATATGACAGATTATCAAATAGTGAAGCAAAGGCACTTGTTACAACTCCAGAATTATTAAATCGAGTGCCGTTAGATGAATTACCACATTTAGAAAAAGTATTTCTTGTTGGGGAACAAGTAGAAGAAAATGAAAAAATCGTTGATTTTAATAAAAGATTAGATGAAGCATCCAGTCATTTCGATATTGTTTGGGTAGATCGAGAAGATGGAATGCTTTTACATTATACATCTGGATCAACGGGGGCACCAAAAGGAGTATTGCATGTGCATAATGCAATGATTCAACAATATCAAACTGCTCGTTGGGTATTAGATTTGCATGAAGATGATATTTATTGGTGTACAGCAGATCCAGGATGGGTGACAGGGACAGCCTATGGTATTTTTGGTCCATGGTTGAATGGTGTAACAAACGTAATCATCGGAGGAAGATTTAGTCCTGAAAAATGGTATGAAGCTATCGAAGAATATGGTGTTACTGTCTGGTATAGTGCACCAACAGCATTCAGAATGTTAATGGGTGCAGGTACAAGCGTGTTAAAACAATATGATTTATCTTCATTACGACACGTGCTTTCTGTAGGAGAACCATTAAATCCAGAAGTCATTCGTTGGGGTATGAGTGAATTAGGTCATCGTATTCACGATACTTGGTGGATGACAGAAACAGGTGGGCACATGATTTGTAACTATCCAAGCATGGAAATCAAACCAGGTTCCATGGGAAAACCAATTCCAGGTGTATACGCTACTATTGTTGATGATGAAGGAAATGAGCTACCACCATATACGATGGGGAACTTAGCGATTCGAAAAGGATGGCCTGCCATGATGAGAGCCATTTGGAAAAATCCTGAGCGTTATGAACAATATTTCTTAAATGGAGAATGGTATGTTTCAGGAGATTCAGCATATAAAGATGAAGATGGATATTTCTGGTTCCAAGGTCGTGTCGATGATGTAATTATGACAGCTGGCGAGCGAGTTGGACCATTTGAAGTAGAAAGCAAATTGCTAGAACATCCAGATGTTATTGAAGCGGGTGTTATAGGAAAGCCAGATCCAGTTCGCGGTGAAATCATTAAAGCCTTTATAGCACTACGACCTGGAGTTGAACCGACAGAAGAATTAAAAGAAGAAATTCGTCAATTTGTCAAAACTGGTTTAGCTGCACATGCAGCACCGAGGGAAATTGAATTTAAAGATAAACTTCCGAAAACTCGAAGCGGTAAAATCATGCGCCGCGTATTAAAAGCTTGGGAGTTAAATCTTCCAACGGGTGACTTATCGACGATGGAAGATGATTAATTGATTCAATGAATTGCTAGAACACATCATGTGATTTGTTGAGCAAGGTAATATTTATGCATCCACCGAAGGATAATTCATTTATCAATAAATGATTATCCTTCGTTTTTTGTTATATAGAATTTTTCGAAAATATATAAACATACATTTGACTTTATATTTATACAGGTTTATACTATACATTATCTTACAGAAGAGGTGAGAATGATGAAGGTGGCAATCATTGGAGCTACTGGATATGGTGGATTAGAACTGATTCGGTTTTTACATAATCATCCTGAAGTAGAACGGATGGACTTGTTTACTTCTTCTGAAGAAGGAGTTATATTTTCGTCTAAATTTGGTCATTTATTGAATATTCAAGATGTCCCTTTACAAAAAATAGATTATGAGACTTTGATGAAATATGATGTTGTCTTTGCAAGTACACCTAGTGGAGTGACGAGCAAACTTTTACCTCCGCTTGTAGGAAGAGGACCAAAATTAATCGATTTATCTGGAGATTATCGATTAAAAAATCTACAAGACTATGAAAAATGGTATAAGAAAGAACCGGCTCCACCGGAAATTATAGAAAAAAGCGTATATGGTTTAACAGAATGGAATGAAAAGAACATTAAGGAGGCTGCTTTTATAGCAAATCCAGGCTGTTATCCGACTGCGGTACTCTTATCAATCCTTCCGCTAATTAAGAATGGTTTAATTGATCCTTCCTTCTTAGTGATAGACGCAAAAAGTGGAGTATCAGGTGCTGGAAATAAACCAACAAAAATGACGCATTTTAGTGAAACGAATGAAAACTTATCAATTTATAAGATAAATGAACATCAACATATTCCGGAAATAGAGCAAGCCATTGAAATGTTTACGAACGTTAAAGCAACCATTACATTTAATACGCATTTAGTGCCGATGACGAGGGGAATTTTAGCGACTTCCTACGCACCGGTGACAAATGGAGTAACTACAAAAGATTTATCGGAATGTTTACTAGAAACGTATAAAAAACATCCGTTTATTCGTGTGATTACCGATGCCGATACAATTGGAACTAGTCGAGTAAAAGGTTCGAACTATTGCGATGTGTTTGCAAAAGTAGATGAACGGACAAATCGGGCTACCATCATTGGTGTAATTGACAATTTAGTTAAGGGGGCTGCAGGGCAGGCAATTCAAAATATGAATGTTCAAATGAATCTGCCGCAAACGACTGGTTTAAATGTCGTACCATTATTTATTTAATTTTGTGTTTGGGAGAAATGGAGGAGAAAAAATGGAATCTATAGTAGAGATGAAGCTATCAAGTAAAAATATTGTATCACCGAAAGGATTTAAAGCTGCTGGAATCCATTGTGGACTTAAACATAAGAAAAAGGATTTAGCACTTTTATATAGTGAAGTACCAGCGAGTGTTGCAGGCGTATTTACAACAAACAAAGTGCAAGCTGCACCGATTAAAGTAACGAAAGAAGTTGTTTATGAAACGAAAAAAATGCAGGCGGTAATTGTCAACTCTGGTAATGCCAATGCTTGCACAGGAAAACAAGGGTTGCTTGATGCTTATGAAATGCAAAAATTAGCTGCAGAAAAATTAGGTATCGATCCTGAATTAGTGGGAGTTTCTTCTACTGGAGTTATCGGTGAGATGCTGAAGATGGATTGCATCCGTGATGGTGTGAAAAAAATTGAGATAGGAAATACACTGGAAAATGGCATCGATTTTGCACAAGCAATTTTAACGACAGATACGGTCATGAAAAACACGACTTATTCCACAACTATCGATGGAAAAGAAGTCGTAATTTCAGGTACAGCAAAAGGTTCTGGAATGATTGAACCAAATATGGCGACGATGCTTGGATTTATTACAACAGATGCGAATATCGAATCCGATGTATTACAAAAAGCGTTATCAGAAATTACAGATTTAACTTTTAACTGTATTACAGTTGATGGAGATACTTCAACTAACGATATGGTATTGGTGTTGGCGAATGGTTTAGCAGGGAATAACCCATTAACACCGGAACACCCAGACTGGAACAATTTTTATAAAACTTTACAAATGGTTGCAGAAGATTTGGCAAAAGCAATTGCACGAGATGGAGAAGGTGCGACAAAACTGATTGAGGTAGAAGTAGATGGGGCCGTTTCAGATGAAGAAGCACGGAAAATTGCAAAAACGGTTGTAGGCTCTCCATTAGTGAAAACGGCGGTATTTGGTTGTGACGCCAATTGGGGACGCATTATTGCGGCTGTTGGTTATAGTGGAGCAACAGTTGACCCAGACAAAATTATGATAAAAATTGGTGATAAAAAAATGGTGGAAAATGGTGAACCCGTTCCATTTAATGAAGAAGAACTAATAAAAATTTTAAAGGCAAATGAAATAAAAATTTATGTTTCATTAAGTCAAGGAGAAGGACACGGGTTTGCATGGGGGTGCGATTTATCTTATGACTATGTACAAATCAATGCAAGCTACCGTTCGTAAACGAATTGTCATTAAATTAGGTGGAAGTACATTAGAAGGCTTAAATGAGGCCTTCTTTTCCAATTTTAAAACATTACAAGAAGAAGGTTATGATATCATCATTACCCACGGCGGAGGTCCGGCCATTAACCGCGAATTGGAAAAAAGGAAAGTTTCATCGCATAAAATAAATGGTATTCGAGTAACAAATAGAGAGGCAATGGAAGTTGTTCAGTCGACTTTAATTGGCCAAGTGAATCCGAAACTCGTTTACGATTTAAATCGAGCAGGCATTCAAGCAATCGGTATAAACGGATTTGATATGAATCTTCTCCAGTGTGAATTACTAGACTATGAAACTTATGGATATGTGGGAGAAATAAAGCATATAAATACAGATATTATCGATATCCTTACCACAAAGAAAGTGGTGCCGGTCATTAGTTGCATCGGCGTTTCCGAAGAAGGACAAGGATTAAATATTAACGGTGATACAGTAGCTAGCGAAATTGCGTTGGCAGTAGGTGCTGAACGTTTACTGCTTGTTACAGATGTAGCTGGAATTCGCATTGGTGGAAAGTATCAAAAAGAAGTTACACCTGAACTCATTTATCGGTGGATTGAAGAAGGCGAAATTACAGGGGGGATGATACCAAAAGTAGAGGGAGCGATTCGAGTATTAAAAGCAGGCATCCCGAAAGTAGAAATCGTTGATGATACGTTAACAGGGACAACAATAATCAGTAAGGAGTTAGTAAAATGAGTGCACTTTTTAATACTTACGCAAGAAGACCCATTGCTCTTGTTGAGGGGAAAGGGACCATCGTCAAAGATCAAAATGGCAAAGAATATTTAGATTTTACAAGCGGAATTGCTGTATTATCATTGGGTCATGCTCATCCGGAACTTGTCAAAACAATTCAGGAACAAAGCGAGAAAATTTGGCATACTAGCAATTTATATCAAATACCGGGTCAGGAAAAACTAGCGCAATCACTCGTAAAGGATACACACTTTTCATACGCATTTTTCTGTAATAGCGGAGCAGAAGCAAATGAAGCGGCTATTAAGCTCGCACGTAAACATACTGGAAAACACCATATTATTACCTTCCAACAATCATTCCATGGCCGTACATTTGGTTCAATGAGTGCAACAGGACAGGGAAAAATTCATAACGGTTTTGGACCGTTAGTGGACAAATTTACGTATCTACCATTTAACGATGTGGATGCATTAAAGAGTGCAATCGATGATACAGTTGCTGCCATCATGCTTGAAGTCATTCAAGGTGAAGGCGGGGTCAATGCGGTTACCGATGAGTTTGCTGAAGCTATTCAAGAGATTTGTTCAGAGAATGGAATTTTATTAATCATTGATGAAGTTCAAACAGGAATTGGTAGAACAGGTACCCGTTTCGCCTTCGAACAAACTCCTTTAAAACCGGATATTGTGTCAATAGCTAAAGGACTCGGAGGAGGATTTCCAATCGGTGGTATATTAGGAACAAAAGAATTGTTTGATACTTTTAGTCCAGGTACACATGGTACAACTTTTGGAGGAAATCCGTTAGCTGTTGCTGTTGCTCAAAAAGTTATTGACATTGTATTCCAACAAGATTTTTTAGATGAAGTAAAAAAGAAATCAGATTATTTTGTTGAAAAGTTAAAAGCAGCTTTCCATAATGGAGAATTTAAAGTTAAAGGAAGAGGGTTATTGATTGGATTAGAAGGGGAAAATGAAGTGGCGCCAGCTATTAGTAAACTAGAAGAAGCTGGTTTATTAGTTTGCTCGGCTGGTACAAAAGTAATTCGATTATTGCCCCCTCTAACAGTAAGCTATGAAGAAATCGATCAAGCCATCGACATTTTAAAAAAGGTATTCGTATAAAAGAAAGGGGGTGTCTAGAAAGTCATAAACTTTCCAGACACCCTCACTTATTTTTTTATAACACTTGTTCCTGCGATAGTGTTACAATTGGCGTCTTGAAATCATTTCAGACGACGTGTTTATAAATGATGATGTGGGTTGCCATTGTTGTGGAATAACAGTTTTTATTGATGGTTCTGGTCATTTTCTTCTTTTTCAGTTTCATTTTGTTCGTTGTCGTTTGGTTGTTCGTTTTCGTTATGATCGTCCTTAGGATTTTCTTGTAACGGTTCTCCTGCTTGCACGTTGGAAATGGCAGATTCTAATCCCGTAATATCAACTGCGACGACTCCGTATTTTCCTTTTCCAACAGTAATGCTGCGAGTATCACTTTTAACGGAAGCGATTAATTTTTTACCGCCGTCGGAAAGGTCGTAAACACGATAACCGACAACGTCATTGGAAGCGGAAGGTGACCAGGATAAAACATTTCCTTTAATTGTTGCATTTACTGGTTGAGGTGCAACTTGGTCTGCGTCAAAGCTCTTTGCAGATGCAACTTGGATTGATTGTTTTCCTAAGAGTTTATCAGGATTTCCGCCGAGACGGCCTAGTAATTTATCAACAAATTCTTTATTTAATGAAATTCCGCTAGAAGTATAAGTAAATTCAGATGGTGTTGAATCCAAAGCAAGATAAGATTCACCGTTGATGTTAACCGTTCTCGTTTCAGAAGAGATGAAGCTATTATCTACTTTGGATGGAACAAATTTACGAATAAACAAGTCATTTTGTACTAAACCAGCATTACTACATGCGTTTGATGGCGCCATTCCTGAGATGCCACAGAAGGATGCATGTACGACATCTTTCGGTTGTTGGAATCGCTCTTTCGTACCAATGAATTCGGGTTTTACATTGTAAGCCGCATTCATTAAAGTTGCCCATAATAAATTTACACGAGTACTTGGTTGGAAATATATATTGTTAAATTGATATAAAGTTCTCGGTTGGTCATAACCTAACCAAACCCCTAAAGAAACATTTGGATTGTATCCAACGAACCATACGTCTTTGTATTCTTGAGTTGTACCTGTTTTTGCTGCAAAGTCAGATGAGAATTTTAATGTACTGCGTGCTCTAGTACCAGTACCATATTCCAATACATCTCTCATCATATCAGTAATGATGTATGATGCTTCAGGGGAAAACACTTGAACTGGCTCTGGAGTGTGATTGTAAATAATATTGCCGTCTACATCTTCTATCCGATCAATCATATAAGCGTCAATAAATTTCCCACCATTTGCAAATGTGGCAAAAGCGTTTGTGTTTTCTTCCACTGTTGTTCCGTATTC
This sequence comes from Ureibacillus thermosphaericus, assembly GCF_012396605.1. Taxonomy (GTDB): domain Bacteria; phylum Bacillota; class Bacilli; order Bacillales_A; family Planococcaceae; genus Ureibacillus; species Ureibacillus thermosphaericus. The sequence continues at coordinate 55,556 of NZ_JAAXPW010000003.1, read as the reverse complement.
TAATGCTCCGATAGAAGTAGCTAGATTAACAAAATCCCCTTCAGTTAATTTTGAGAATCCCATTTTCTTTAATAGCTCAGCAGGTCTTCTGTCGATAATTTGGTCGTATAAACGGATTGCTGTTAAGTTTTGCGAGTGAGCTAATGCTACCCTAGCCGGTATGATTCCCCGCTCTTCGTTTTGGATATAGTTAGTTGGAGCCCAGCCTTTATACTTGAATTTGACGTCAACAACAGGACTTCCTGCGCCAATCACACCATATTCGATCGCTGGACCATAAACAAGTAGCGGTTTCATCGTTGAACCATTCGGACGATATGCTTGAGTTGCATGGTTTAACTCGGTAATTTCAAAGTCTCTTCCTCCAACAAAGCTCAATATTTTTCCTGTCTTATTTTCGATTAGTATACTGCCTACTTGCACAGGAAGAGGGACTTCAACTTCTTGTTTTGTTTCTGGATCAATTTCTGTTTTCGTAAAAGTATGACCATAATATTGGAATTCCTTTGCTGCATTGTTCATTGCATCATATAAGTCTTTATCGATTGTCGTATATATGCGGTAGCCGCCTGAACGTATATCTCTGTCCGCAAGTATTATATATTTTTCGTAAAGATTTTCCTCTTCATCAAGACGTTTAGGATCGATGCCGTATTTTTCAGCTAATACTCTTGCCATAATTTCTTTTGCTCGGCGTTCGATTTCAAAAGTTAGATATGGGTAATTTAACGTTTGTGATTCTGGTTCTTTGAAATCTTTTGTAATGTCATAGTTGAGAGCTTCTTGATATTCCTCTTCTGAAATATAGCCAACTTCTTTCATTCGATATAAGACGGTTTTCATTCGTTCGATTCCAGGTTGTAAACCTTCTGGACTTTTTAGTTGTCCTTTTTGCGTATAAGGAGTATGAGCAAAAGGTGCTTGTGGAATTCCGGCAATGTATGCAGCTTGCGGTAAATTTAAATCCTTTGCACTTACACCAAAAATTCCTTTCGCCGCTGTTTCCACTCCTGCAATATTCCGGCCAGAAGCATTTCTGCCATATGGAATAATGTTTAAATACGCCTCTAAAATTTCATCTTTTGTCATAAAATGTTCAAGACGGAATGCAAGCAACAATTCTCTCGCTTTTCGTTCGTATGACACTTCATTCGTTAATATTTGGTTCTTAATAAGTTGCTGCGTTAAAGTAGAACCACCAGTTTGGGTTGAAGCATTTGTAAAGTCTTGAATTAATCCTCGAAGTACCGCTTTTGGCACGATTCCATTGTGCTCATAAAAGTATTCGTCTTCCGTTGCAAGGACTGCCTGCACTAAAAGGGGTGATACTTGATCAAGCGTTGTTTCTTGTCGATCTAAATCTGTGCGAACTTTGCCTATGTAAATATTTCCGGCAAAATACATTTCACTAGTTTCTTCATAGTTATAAATTTGTTTTCGCATTTCTTCCTTCGTGTGCAGAGGCTCGTCTTTTACTAATGATGCAAAATAGCCTACTCCAATGGAAAATACAAATACAAAGCCGGTTAAAAAAAGTATCAAAAAGACGAGTCCTAGATTCCAAAGCACACTTAATGTAATGCGCAACTTGCTTGTATCTTTAGATGTAGCTATCGTTTCAATTTTTTCGTTTATTTGTATTAGTTTATTGATAAATTGTTGAAGCCACTCTCTCACTCAATCCCCTCCTAAAATCTTGTATATTATAGCACAATTCTATATAATCGGAGTATAGTTGTTGACAATGAAAATTTTACGAGTACAATATGACTTATAGTTTTTTATGATTTACATATATTTTCAAGCGTTGAAGAGATTGAAGTAGTGTTTTCATTCACTGTATTAGAGAGCTAGCGGTTGGTGCAAGCTAGTCATAATGAAGACATGAATTACGTTCTTGGAGCTTGAACGTTTTCCGCGATAAGGATGAATGAGTGGGAGATAGTTTCTCCAAGCTGGGTGGTACCACGTGAATAGCGTCCCTGCATGCATGATTGCATGCAGTTTTTTTATTGCAAAATTTCTTTGACCTAGCTTTGGTGAAATATGTATTGAACAAACTATATCCCTTTTCATTAATAAATACAAAATAGGAGGAATCAAGTATGACAAATGCGTTATTAGAAGATTTAAAATGGCGTGGTTTAATATATCAGCAAACTGATGAAGAAGGATTAGAAAAACTATTAAGTGGAGAAAAAATATCATTATATGTAGGGGTGGACCCAACAGCTGATTCCATGCACATTGGCCATATTGTGCCACTACTGACACTGCGTCGTTTCCAACAAGCAGGTCACAAACCTGTATTACTTGTTGGTGGGGCAACAGGAATGATTGGTGATCCATCTGGAAGATCTACAGAACGCCAACTTCTTACAAAAGAACAAATAGAAAAAAATGTTAATGGACTAAAAAAACAAATGGAGCGCATTTTTGAATTCGGTGATAGTGAAAACAGTGCTATTTTAGTGAATAACTATGAATGGATTAGCCAAATGAATGTCATCGATTTCTTGCGTGATTACGGAAAGCTTATTAATGTTAATTACATGCTTGCAAAAGATACCATTGCCTCTCGTCTTGAATCAGGTATTTCATTTACTGAATTCTCTTACACTTTATTGCAAGGTATTGATTTTAATTATTTATATGATCATTACAATGTGCGATTACAAGTTGGGGGTTCAGACCAATGGGGCAACATTACAACAGGTCTTGAAATCATCCGCAAAACACATAATGAAGAGGCTAAGGCTTACGGTATTACAATGCCGCTTGTTACAAAAGCGGATGGCACAAAATTTGGTAAAACGGCAAGCGGTGCAGTTTGGTTAGATCCTGAGAAAACTAGTCCATATGAATTTTATCAATTCTGGATTAATACAGCTGATGCGGATGTTGTTAAATATTTAAAAATCTTTACGTTCTTAAGCAAAGAGGAAATTGAAGCTCTTGCTGTATCTGTGGAAGAAGAACCACATTTACGCAAAGCGCAAAAGGTATTAGCAGAAGAAATGACAAAACTAATTCACGGCGAAGAAGCGCTCGAAACAGCAAAACGCATTACAGATGCACTATTCTCAGGGGATTTAAAATCACTATCTGCCAGCGAAATGAGAGATGCATTTAAAGATGTACCTACTGCAGAAATCGCGAAAGTAGACAAAAATATTGTAGATTTACTAGTAGAAGCAAATATTTCGCCATCAAAACGTCAAGCGAGAGAAGACGTAGCGAATGGAGCCATTTCTATTAATGGAGACAAAGTAACTGATGTAAATTACATTGTTGGTAGCAAAGAGCGTTTAGATGATGAATTTACAATTATCCGACGTGGTAAAAAGAAATATCATATGGTTAAATACGTTTAATATTTGATAGAAATAAACGAGTAGGCTTGATTGACAAATGATGTCAATCAAGCCTTAATTTTTGTCCTTTTGAAAAAAATTCCACCCAATTAGATAGTAGATATAATGGGGTTTTGAAATTTTCTTTCATTAAGACTTACTTATTAATACCAAAATAGTAATAATGCACTTAATTCTACATAATATTTTATTGACATGTTACGAAACAATTAAACCAAAAAGATTAAAAATTGTAAATAAATGTAATTTTGTTATTTAACAATATTCACTTTAATAATGATGGTAATTGGAATTTACAATAAAAAATTGAATGGATGTGAACTAAATAATAGGACGAAAACATGATTTTCAATCGTGTTTGGCACTTATAGAATTTGCATGCTCGTAACTTAACTGAGCAATGAATAATTCGTATTGTTTATTGTATTTGAAGGAGGTGATTCAGAATTAATAGCGTTTTTCGGGAAGAAATAAAGTTTGTCATTACTAGGGATGTATATTACCAATTGCGTCATCAACTATCTCAAGTTTTGCATCGTGATTTTCATAGTAATCATAGCCTATATCGATTTCGAAAGGGAGATGGTTATACCATTCGATCCCTTTATTTTGATACATTAGAAGATCGAGATTATTGGGAAAAAATAGATGGAGTTGAAATTAGGAGAAAGTGCCGTTTGCGGACATATATGAATGATCCTAGTTTTTGCGTACTAGAATTAAAGAAAAAACAAGGACAATATCAACAGAAAACATCTTATCGATTGACACGAGCACAAGGAGAGCGATTAATACAAGGAGATTATTCATTATTGCTGGAGTTAAATCATCCATTTTTATTGGAATGTTATCAAATGATGACTCAGCACGTTTATCGACCGAAATCTGTTGTTACTTATGAGCGGGAAGCGTTCGTTGCAAAAGAAAACAAAATTCGAGTGACTTTTGATCAAATGATTCGAGGTACTGAAAGTAATTTTGACATATTTTCAGATCAATTAACAGAAATCCCATTTTTCGATCCTTATTATGTAGTATTGGAAGTAAAATATAGAGGTTTTCTTTTGCAATACATTAAGGATTTGTTAGTTGGGTTAGAAAAACAACAATTATCTGTAAGTAAATATTGTTTTAGTCGAAAAGTGAGCAAACATTTTTTATTTTAGGAGGAATATGTTTGCAAGATATTTTGTTTCAATTAACTGAGCAATCACCTGAGATTACATTAGAAAGCTTATTAACAAATTTTATCGTAGCAACAGTGCTTGCCATTGGTATATTTATTTCCTATTGGTACACCCATATTGGGACAGCATATAGTAGAAAATTTAATGTTTCATTACTTACCATTACAATTTTAACAGCTACGGTTATGACGGTGATTGGCAATAATTTAGCTTTATCATTGGGAATGGTTGGAGCGCTGTCGATTGTACGTTTTCGTACAGCAATTAAAGATTCACGGGATACAACCTATATATTTTGGGCTATAGTTGTAGGGATTGCTTGTGGGGCAGGAGATTACTTAGTTGCAACTGTAGGGAGTATTGTCGTTTTTATCATTTTATTATTCTTTGGACGTGTATCAAATAATAATCGGATATTATTAATCATTAAAGCGAGTCGAGCAAGTCAAACTGATGTTGAAGGTGCTGTATTTAAACAATTCAATAAGAAGGCATTTTTAAGAGTGAAAAATACGACGGTTGATCATATTGAATGGATATATGAATTATCACGAAAAGCACTTCAACAAGAGAAAAAGAAAGAACATTCTATTACTGATATTCTATATCAAATAAGAGGAGTTGATTATGTAAATATTGTAACACAAAGTGATGAAATCAGTGGTTAACATATGAAAAGCAAAGTGTTGTTTACCTTAATGATTGTAGGGATTGCATTTTTTGTTTTTGTGGTAGCCCAATTAGATCAATGGGATTTTCATAAGCGATATCATCAACATAAAGAAATTGATACAAATACTATAACCCCAATCGAATTTTCCAACATAAAAACCCATTTACCTGTCATTAGGATTGAAACGAAAGGTCAACGTATTCCTGGTGCCCCAATCATGATTGATCGTAATAATTATTATTATGAGTTGTCAGAAAATGGAGAAGCTGAAATTGAGACAACGATTACACTGTATGAAGCTCATGCAGAACCAATTAAATTCACGGGAATGATTCATTATCGAGGACATTCCTCCCGATTTTTCAACAAAAAATCTTATGACGTTGCAATCGTTGATCAAAATAAGAATAAATTGGATATCTCCTTATTAGGCATGGAGGCAGATAATAATTGGGTATTGCATGGACCTTATTTAGATCGTAGTCTAATTCGAAATTATGTAGCAATGAATTTAGCAGGAGAAATGATGCCTTATGCCCCTGATGTACGATTTGTAGAATTGTTTGTAGACGATCGATATGAAGGACTTTATGTATTAATGGAAAAAGTGTCAAAAGGCGAGGGGCGAGTACCAATTGCAACGCCTGAAAGAAATAGTCATCAAACTGGCTATATTGTAAATGTAGATCGAATTAAAAAAATGGATGTAATTTTGAATGATTTTTTGATGGATACTTATAAGGTTTATCCTTCAGGTGTAGAGTTGATTTATCCTAATGAAGCACAGTATTCAGAAGCGAGATATCAATTTGTGAATCAAGATTTTTCATATATTGCCCATTGTATCTATCAAATACCATTTGCACATGGAGAGAAAGAATATAGAAAATTGATAAATGTTCAAGCGTTTTACGACTATTTTATTATTAATGAACTGTTTCGCAATGTCGATGCAGGCCTTTATTCCACTTATTTTTATCGTGAATTAGGAGGAAAATTAACACCGGTAGTCTGGGATTTTAACAATGCATTAGATAATTATCAATCGATTCCTTTTGACGAAACCGACTTTTCGTTAACACATAGTATGTTTTATGAGCAGTTGTTAAAAGATGAAGACTTTGTTGATGGGTTAATTAGAAGATATCGCTATTTACGCCAGACAACGTTAAGTACAGAGCGCATCCATCGATACATTGACGAAACGGTTGAATTTTTAGGAGACGCAATTGAGCGAAACAATTATCGATGGAGTGAGATGTATGATTTAAACCGCTATGATCGTTTTAATTATCTATCACCAGCTGAAAGGAACGTTATGAGCCATTCTGAAGCTATTGAACAAATGAAAGATTATATAGAAGAACGTGGAGAATGGCTTGATGAAAATATAGAAGTACTCTATCAATATAGTCATCCATCTCGCCATGGACATGAATCAATTAAATAAATGAAGTTTTGAATGATAGGGAGAATCAAGAAAAAGATTTTATGAAACGCTATTTATTGATAGTAGTTTTATTAATAGTTATGGTGCTGGTGGGTTACTATTTTTACTATATGAAGGGTTTTTATGTGGATATAAGAAAAGAAACAACCATTACTACTCCATTTTATATTGATAATAAAACAATCTATCAGAAACGAGCGGATGGAAATCAAGAATTTGTGATTAGAGGGGTAGAAATGGATAGCTCATACGGACCGAAACGAGCCACTGATTTTGCGATTGATGAAGAAACTTATTTACGCTGGTTTGAACAAATACAACAAATGGGTGCTAATACGATACGAGTATCAACGATATTAGATGATAACTTTTACAAAGCTTTTTATGAATACAATAAAGACCGTAAGCAGCCTTTATTTCTACTTCAAGGTATACGAGTAGCGACAGACGAGTTTAAAACAAAACGAAATAAAGATTATTTTGATTTTTATCAAACACTTTTAAAAGATGGTAGAGATGTAATTGATATTATCCATGGTAAAAAAGTTATTCTCACCAATAAACATAAGGGAAGTGGCTTTTATTTTTATGATATATCTCCTTGGGTTGTTGGAATTTTAATTGGGGATGAATGGGATCAAGATACAATTTCTTATTTGAATCATACATTAGATAAAGAACCGGCATTTATTGGTGAATATGTGACAACAACTGAACAATCAACCAATTTTGAAATCATGATGGCTAAAGTCATTGAAAATATTGTGAGATATGAATCCAAAAAATATCATTCGCAACGCCCAATTTCCGTAAATAGCACGTTTTTAATGGATCCTTTTCAATATCAAGAACATTATGCAGTGCAAATTGAAAAAAAGAATGCATTTAATATTGACCGGATTAAACCGACCGCTCAAATGAAAGCGGGGTTATTTGCCAGCTATGCTTACGAAGATTTTGATTTTTCCTTGCTTCCATTAATTGACTCTAGTGAATTGAAATCTTTTTCTGATGTAAAGAATTATTTTGAATTATTGAATCGAGTTCATGAAGTACCTGTAATCATTAGCAGCATTGGCTATCCAAGTGACAGTTATTTTCATAATACTAAGAAGCAAGAACATGAAATTGTAGAAAAACTGAAGATGTTTGATAGTCTTGGTTACAATGGCAATGTAATTCGTTCTTGGCAAGATGTATGGGATCGCAGAGCTTTTGAGACTTCTTATGCGGTGGATCTTCAACAAATAAACGAATGGCATGATCCACTAACATCCACTCAACATTTTGGTCTGATAGGTTTTAAACCATATCGCGGTGAAGTATTGATGCAGGTAGATGGAAATGACGATGATTGGCAAGATGTTGTTGAGAGTTTTCAAAATGAAACGACGAAAGTATTGATGACAAGAGATCATGCTTTTTTGTATTTTTGGTTGGAAGATCCCGCAATCACGAATGATCAACCTTTTTATATAGGTCTTGATTTACATCCGGAATTAGGGAGTAAAACACCTTTATTATTCGATATTACTTTTGATAGAAACATAGATTTTCTTATTGTAGTGAATCCTTTAGCTGGAGCAAGAGTATATGTACATGAGCGCTATCAAGGTGTGAGACAAAACTTTTTAGAACTCACCAATGGTCGTAATCCTTATTTCTATTATCCGGATAAAGATTCGAATAATTATGAAATCGTGAAATATTTAAAGAGAAATAAGAAAATATTGACAGAAGAGGAGCTGTTATTAAAACAACGCAGAATTTACCACTATTATTTTAAAGATATGGAACTATTGAAATTGTTTAATGGGCAACAAACTGAACAATCGGATTTGGCAGTTGGAGATGGACGAATTGAAATTCGAATACCTTATCAGTTGCTTAATATTTACGATCCTTTAAAATTTACGATTCATGATGATTATTATCAACATTATGGAGTAGAACCTCTTCAAATAGATAGGTTATATCTTGCTATTGGGAATGGAAAGTTCACTAACCCTAAAAGTACGGAAATTTATGTAGAGCCGCTTAAGCAGTTAGATCGTGTGAAGGAATATATAAAACCATCTTATTATGCTGTACAAAACTATTGGAAAGGAGAGGATTAATCTGTTTTTTGCTGTCGTTTATTTTTACTTTGCCATTTGTTTTTCAATCCTCTTCTTTACGATTGGTTTTATATTATATCAAAAATACGACATGCGGCGGCAAAATAAGCTGAAACAACAATTTATCATAATGATTTCTGAAAAACAAAATCTATTATTGGAAGAACAATATTTTGATCGACAACATATAGAAGTATTGAAAAATCAGTTAGTAAATCTAAATAAATTAATTTCCTTTGAAAAAGCTTTAGCCCATTTTGAAGAAAATGAGCAATTACCTATTTATTTATCCCAATTGGAACCCGTAATAAAATCTCTAGTAATTGAATATCAGCAGAAAGATCAAATGGAGCAAGCGTATTTAGCTAAGTTTATTGCTACGTATGCTGCTAAAGGAAAATGGCATCACCCATTTATTTATAAAACGCTAGTTGCTTATTTAGAAAATGCAACAATTTATTTGCGAGAGAATATTCTTTTGGCGACTTATCAACAACCAGATTCAAAATGGATTATTAGTGTATTTCGCTATTTAACAGACAATCAATTGTTTCATCATCCAAAACTTATTCAGGACGGACTGCTCAACTATCCGTACGATTACGACTCATTGATTGATGAATTGTGGGAGAAACGGGATACTTTTCATCAACCGATTGTGTTAGGATTAATAGGCTATATCACATATAAAAGCGACCGTTATAAGGAAGTATTTTATCAATTATTACAAGAGAATCAATTAGATCTTGAAGAAAAAATTCGATTGATCCGATATTTTAGAAGACATTATTACGAAAAAGCGGAATCTCTACTTCTTGATTTAGCGAATGACAAGCAAGATGAAATTCGAATTGTAGCTGTCAATGCTTTAAGTAAGTATCATTCTGAACGGGTAATTTCTACATTAAAAAGAGCACTTACTGATTCCAACTTTTATGTGCGACGCAATGCCAGCCAATCTTTATTAGAAATGGGTGTATCAGAGAGTGAGTTGTTAGATGTTTTGCATGGCCATGATCGCTATGCTAAAGAAATGCTTCGGTACCATCTACAGTTAGAAGGGCGGATTTTTAAGTGAATTTATTCATTGAACGTTTTATGGACGTTGTAGCCCTGATATTTATTAGTTATATGTTGTTATATACGACTTTTTTATTTTTATATGTTTTAATTGGAGCAGTGCGTCTTTATGAAAAAAATAGAATGTTAAAGCTAAAAAACGAAATAAAGCATGAGTATTACATGCCTATATCAATTATAATGGCAGCTTATAATGAAGAAGTAACGATTGTTGATAGTGTAAAAAATCTGCTCAACTTAGACTATAAGTTATTTGAAATTATCATTATTGATGATGGTTCAACAGATAAGACGGTTGAAAAGTTGTTAGAAGCTTTTCCTTTTGTTCAAATAAATAGACCTATTCATCGAAAAATCATGTGTAAGGATGCTTTAGTCATTTATGAAACTACCATTAAAAACATCAAGATTACACTGATTCAAAAAGAGAACGGTGGTAAAGGAGATGCGTTAAATCTTGGCATAAATGCTTCAAGCTATCCGTATTTTGTCACAATTGACGCGGATTCTTTGCTCCAACGAAACTCATTAGAAAAAATTATTCAACCAGTGTTAGCTGATGAACGAGTAATTGCTGTTGGTGGAATGGTTCGGGTTGCCCAATGTGTAGAAATGGTTAACGGTGAAGTGATGGATTATAGAATTCCTCGGAATCTAGTAGTAGGAATGCAAGTGATGGAATATGATCGCTCATTTTTAGCCTCTCGCATTTTCCTCGATCAATTTAGTGGAAATCTAATCATTTCAGGAGCATTTGGTTTATTTAAGAAGGATGTCGTCATCGCTGCAGGAGGCTATCATACAAATATTATTGGGGAAGATATGGAATTAGTAATGCGTTTGCATACGTTTATGCTAAATAATCAACGAAATTATAGAGTTGCATATTGTCCGGAAGCAATTTGCTGGAGCCAAATGCCTGAAAATATTCGAGATGTGATAAAACAAAGAAGGCGTTGGCATATTGGATTGTTTCAATCGCTTTTAAGCTATCCAATCATGTTTACTCGTTTTCCCCACAAAGCAGTTAGTTTCTTTTCTTACTTATACTATTGGCTTTTTGAATTATTAGGACCATTTATTGAGGTATTTGGTTTAGCTACAATATTACTTGCTCTATCATTCGATTTATTGAATGTTCCATTTATGATTAATTTATTTTTAATTTATACATGTTATGGAATCTTATTGTCTCTTACAGCATTTTTCCAGCGAGTATATACTCAAGGATTAAAACTGCATGGGTCAGATGTGATGATTGCATTACTAATGGTCATGATTGAAATTGCTATATTCCGTTATTTTTTATCGCTGATTAGAGTTTCGGCGTTTATAGGATATAGAAAAAAACGTTGCCAATGGGGGAAAATTACCCGCAAGAAACATAATAGCAAAACGATTGAATATACTTAATGCCTTGATATTAACAGATTTGTTTGTTTCACTATTAATTGAAATAAAGTTTTCCATATGCTTAAAAAAAGCCCTGGAAACTTGATAACAAAGTTTCCAGGGCTTTTTGTAATAAAGCAATAAATCAGCGAGAATAGAACTCAACGATTAGAGATTCGTTAATTTCAGATGGTAATTCAGAACGTTCAGGATAACGAACGTAAGTACCTTCTTTTTTCTCTGCATCGAAAGTTAAGTATTCTGGAACAAAGTTGTTTGCTTCAATTGCTTCGTTTACAACTTGTAAGTTTTTAGATTTTTCACGTAAAGAAATTACTTGACCAGGTTTTACGCTGTATGAAGGAATATCAACACGTTGTCCATCAACAGTAACGTGGCCATGGTTTACTAATTGACGAGCTGCACGACGAGTGCGAGCAAGACCTAAACGATATACTAAGTTATCTAAGCGAGATTCAAGAAGGATCATGAAGTTTTCACCATGAACACCTTTCATTTTACCCGCTTTAACGAATAGGTTTTTGAATTGACGTTCGTTCATACCATACATATGACGAAGTTTTTGTTTTTCTTGAAGCTGTAAACCATATTCTGTTAATTTTTTACGTTGAGTAGGTCCGTGTTGACCTGGTGCGTAAGGACGTCTTTCTAATTCCTTACCAGTGCCGCTTAGTGAAATACCAAGGCGACGAGAGATTTTCCATGATGGTCCTGTATAACGAGACATCTTGTCTCCTCCTTTTGGTTTTTTTGTTGTAAAACAAAACCAGTTGTATCCGAACTTATGTGTATTTTATTTTCATGTATTTTCGCCCTAGCAGCCGTTAGGGTTACTCAATACACCTTCTAATAATCAGTGACTATTAGAGGAATAAAATACATTCACAAGTTTATACAACTGCTGCATTTATTTTACACGAAGGTAATTTTATAATTTTTTAGAACTTCAGTCAAGGGAAAATAATTGAATTGATAATGTTTAGAGATATTTCAACTGTTTTTTTCATAACATTAATCAATGATACAGAAAAGAGAAAATTTTATTTTACAATATGTCTTTAAAGCTAAAATATAAGTAGGAAATTAGTTTTAAAAAATGGTATAATTAATAGTATGTTGTTATCTTGTTAGTCAAGAAAAGGTGATTTCATGTCAGAAGATCGGCTGAAATTAATGGAATTTAAGTCGGAATTATTGAACCTTTCATTTAGCTCCATCGAGGATGAGCGTGATTTGAAAGAATTTATCAATATGCTTAAAAAGTGTTTGGTACAACATTTTAATATAAAGAAATGCGATATTCTCTTCGTTGAAAATGATACGTTAAAGCAGTATAAAAGCGCAATTTCCATATTAGAACAGAGAGAGATACCGCAAATGGTCGAAGCTAGGGCTTCCATACCACAATCTTTAAAGGAGCTTTTTGACTATCGTGATTTCACTGATATGGTGTTACTCAGAGAAGGAGAAAGAGTATTCGGATTATTATTATGTCAATCGAGTCCTACTTGGAAAAAGTTTTCTGAATCAGAAGTTTTTTGTGAATTCGTCGATAACATCTCAAAATTTCTTCGAGCATTCATTCATAATTTAGAAGTACGCACGAACGAAAAGAAATTTAAAAAATTATATAGTATGACGGATTTATTTCACTCTACGATGGATATCGACATCATATTAGAAAACGTGATTACCACAATCCAAGAAAACTATTCAGAATTTGAAGTAGAATTAATATTGTCGAATGATCAAGAACAGAAGACTTCCCTTAAAATTAAACAGTTTGACTATTTAAAAGAGCGCGCTGCAACAGTTGAAGCATTTGTATCGGGGAAAATTACGATTGAAAAATCAGAGGAATTAAACAGTTGTATTTTAAACGCACCGATAAAAGGGAGACAAGCAATTTACGGTATTTTTCAAGTGAAAGCACCAATCCAATATGTATTCTCACAAAAGGAAAAGGAATACATTGCAATGCTTACACATACGGCGGGCAATGCATTAGAAAACGCAAAATTATATCATCAATCTCATCGTTTAATCGGTGATTTGCAACTAATTAATGAAACCAGTCATCGATTGAATTCAGAGCTAGATATAGTTGAAATGCTTACGTTTTTAAAGAAGCAGTTAATGAAATCTTTCCAACCTAACGAGTTATGTTTTGTGTTTGCGGAGAAGGAATGTTTTCAATTAGCAAATGCTTCTACCAGTTTATTTAAATCGGTTGAGGGCATTTTTTACATTGATTTTGTCGCAAAGCATTTTGAAAAATCGAAGGACTCTTTATTCATCGCAGATTTTAGCCGACTCATTTCAAGCGATGTGAAATTCAAGTCGATGATGGCCATACCGATGATTGCTGGACAAAAAATTATCGGCTTTAGCATTGTTTTACATGAAGACGCTTACTTTTTCTCTTTTGATAGCTTTAAATTAATGCAATCGCTGATCCATCACTCATCTTTAGCGATATCGAATAATATTCTGAGACATAAATTGCAAGAAATGGTCGATCATGATCATTTAACGAAGCTTTATGCTAGAAGTTATCTTGATAAATTTGTGAATCAATCATTAACAAACGATGAAAGCGGTATGTTTTTATTGCTTGATATTGATGACTTTAAACAAATTAATGACTCATTCGGTCATCAAGTTGGCGATCAAGTATTAATTCAAATTGGAGAAAAGTTAATTGAGGAAGTTGGAAAAAAAGGAATTTGTGCTCGATGGGGCGGTGAAGAATTAAGCATTTATGTGCCAAATATATCTAAATCGGAAGCATATCATCTATCTAAAAAAATCGTGTCGCAAATTCCAAAAATAACTGTTCCTAAAGTGACCGTTTCAGCGGGATTAATAACTTGGCATAAACAAAATCGACCTGAATATCAGCAATTATTTTTACAGGCAGATAAAGCTTTATATGTTGCAAAAAATAGCGGAAAAAATAAGGTTTGTATTTATGAGGATGTAAGGGCTTTGAGGCCATAAAAAATTACTACGTTCGTAAAAGTTACGAAAACGTAGTAATTTTTTTATAAATATTGGATTAATGTTTGGACAAATTTTTCTAATCCCAGCTTGTCATCGTTTGTAAAGCGATTTTTCAGTGGACTATCAATATCAAGGACGCCGATGATTTCATCGTTTTTTATTAGAGGAATGACAATTTCTGAATTACTTCGAGCATCGCATGCAATATGACCAGGGAATTGGTGAACGTCTTCTACGACGATCGTTTCTCTTTTCTGTACAGCGGTACCACATACGCCACGTCCTACTGGGATTCGTACACAAGCAGGTAATCCTTGAAATGGTCCGAGGACAAGTTCATCATTTTTCATTAAGTAAAATCCAACCCAGTTGATGTCTGTTAAAAATTGATTTAACAATGCACTAGCGTTGCTTAAATTTGCAACGATATCATCTTCTCCTTCGAGTAAAGCGGAGAGTTGCTTGGATAACATGTCATATTGCTCTTCGAGATTACCTTTATATTCAGTTTTCGTAAACATAGTACCTCCTATTTGTGGAAAATTTTTTCATAATGTTGATGCAAATCATTGATTGAGTGAGCATCAGATCCAAACACAAGTGGCAGATGTATCGATTTAGCATACTCAATCATTGGGAATGGCGGGTAAGGCTCTAAACAATATTTTTTGCTTAACCCTGCGCTATTTACATCCAGTTCGTATCCAAATGCCTTCATTTTATTTAATACTTCTTTAATGCGCTGTTCATCATTTACATGAACTTTATGGGCATGTTGGAATTTATGGACTAGGGTAGGATGGCCGATGCGACGAGGTTTATGTACACCAAGGTCCACTTCAATTGATTGAATAACAGTATCATAATACAATTCATAAATCGCTTCAACACTTCCAACTTTTTCTACAAATTTCATAAATTCTTGTTCTGAATAATCGATGCAAACATATTCATCTTTCCATTTTAAAAAATGAACGGACAGGATGGCATCATCAAGAAAAGGACCAACACTATTTAATAAGTTTTTCGTTTCGTTTTCATAACCAACAATATAATCCACTTCTAAACCTATATGAATGGTGATATCTTTTTCATATTGTTGTTTTAATTTGTGCAATGTTTCTATATAAGTTGGCAATAAATCCGGTTTCATTCCGCTATCCTTTTCGGGTGTGGGATCAACAAAATTTGCTGGTAGAGGTGCATGTTCAGTAAACGTAATATCTGTAAATTGATGTTGAATTGCTTTTTCTATATATCCTTCCAGCGAATCAGCTGTTCCATGGGGACAAAAGGGAGTATGAATGTGCCCATCTTTTTTCAATTTTTTTCAACTCCTTTTAAATAGAATTATATTACTTTCATGAAATACTTTATTTTTTAAAACAAAAGTTCAAAAACATGGTATATTATATAACATATAGCCAATTTGCGTGAGTGTGGAATAGGAGGCTTGCGATGAAGTATATCATCATTGTCATCATCGTACTATTAGCATTATTAACGTTCGGGCTAATCATCCGGAAAAAACATAATGCTGTAATAGAGCGACTGGAAAAAAAGAAATTACAAATTCAACATTATCCTATATTTGAAGAATTAACAAAGGTAAAAAATTTAAATATGAACGGTCAGACGGAAGAATTATTCGAACGTTGGCGAAATAAATGGACTGAAGTGGTAGATGTTGACATCATCAAAATTGATTCCATGTTGTTCGATGCTGAAGAATATATTGACCGGTTTAAATTTAAAAAAGCTTCGATGATTGAAAAAGATATAGAAGATTATATTGATAAATGTGATCAAATCAAAAATGAGATCTTATCTGAATTAGAAGAATTAATTGGCAGTGAAGAAAAGAATCGCATTGAAATAGAACAATTGAAGGAACTTTATCGTTCAGCTCGCAAAACTCTTCTAGCTCATCAATATTCCTTTGGTCCTGCGATTGAGAATTTGGAAAAAATGCTAGAAGAATTTCCTCAAAAGCTTGATGAATATGAAAAAATGACAGAAGAGGGAAATTATTTAAATGCTAGAGAAATTGTTCTTTTACTCAATGAAAAGTCGAAAAATATGTATGAATTGATTAGTGAAATCCCGTCATTATTAACAGAAATTCAAACTAAAATACCAGCATCAATCCATGAATTGAGAACCGGTCATCGAGAAATGGAAGAGCAATCATATTACTTACAGCATTTAGAATTAACAAAGAACCTTGACCGTATTGAACAAGAATTAAAGAAATTAGAAGAGGAATTAGCGAATTTAAATATTTCTTATGTGTCGACAAGAATCCAAGAAATCAATGATGAAATCGACAATTTTTACGATTTACTTGAAAAAGAAGTTTATGCAAAAAACTATGTCGATAAAAATTGCGATAGTACATACAAAACTTTAAATGAAGTTTTGAAAGCTACAAAAGAAGTAAGTACAGAAGCAGAATATGTGCAAAATAGCTATCGTTTGCCGGAAGAAGAGGCTGAAATTCCAAAACTCGGATTAAAACAATTGGAAGTGATACAAAAAAGATTTGAAGTATTGCTATCCCGTGTAAGAGAAGAAAAATCCGCATACTCAAGTTTGCAAGAAGAATTAATCGAAATTCGTAATGAAATTGAGCAAATTCAAGCGGTGCAAGATCAGTTTTCAAACCGGTTAAAGAATTTGCGAATTGATGAAAATAAAGCTCGAGCAAAACTTCAGTCTTTAAAGAAAATCCTGCAAGAAACAGACCGGATGTTACATAGAGCAAACATTCCGGGTATACCAGAAGAAATGGATGCTCGCTTAGAAGAAGCAGAAGAGCAATTATTTATTGTAATGCAAAGCCTCCAAGAAGTTCCGTTGAACATGAATTTGGTAAATAGCAATTTAGATCAAGCGGAAAAATGTATTCAAGATGTGCAAAAACATGCTAAAGAGATGATCGAAAATGTGATGTTAATAGAGCGTATCATTCAATATGGAAACCGATATCGTTCAAATCCAAGGGTCCATGAATTGTTGCTTCAAGCGGAAGAATCGTTCCACAATTTCCGCTATGTAAAAGCTTTGGAAGAAGCTGCAGAAGCTGTGGAACTGGCGGAACAAGGAGCAATTCAACGCATTCAAGAACTCGTTCAAGAAGAAATGTTCGAAAAAACGAAACATTAGTTTATGCACGGTAAGGTTATTCACGATATAATATTAATAACAAATTGCATTATCGGAAATTGATATTGCAATTTGCTGTTATCCATTCATTTGAAAGATTTTGGATGATCTTTTGATGCTAATAGTACACAATGAGAAGGTTGGTTGTCCGGAAAGTGTTCACTTTCTGAACAACCCTTTTCTTTTGAAATTGTCATAAAAATTATAAATAGAAGGTTGGTATTCATGATCTATTTTGACAATAGTGCTACAACGAAACCACATGATGAAGTATTACATACATTTCTTGAAGTAAATAAAAACTATTTTGCGAATCCTGCTTCAATTCATGCCTTTGGTGTGGAAGTAAATGAATTATTAGAAGCAGCAAGAAATCAAATTGCTCACATAATCAAAACAAAACCGGAACACGTTTTATTTACTTCAGGAGGAACAGAATCAAATAACTTTGCAATTTTTGGCGTTGCAAAAGAAAATAAGCATATTGGGAAACATATAATTACAACTGAAATTGAACACGCATCAGTGTTGGAAGCATATAAAACTTTAGAAAAAGATGGATACGAAGTCGAGTATTTATCAGTGGATAATAAGGGTGTAATATCCATAGATGAATTACGCAGGAAACTTCGAAAAGATACGATTCTTGTTAGCATGATGCACGTCAATAATGAGATGGGAGCAATTCAACCGATTGAGGAAGCAGCCAAAATCATTCACCAACATTCTCGTGCCATTTTTCATGTGGATGCAGTACAAAGTTTTGGAAAATTGGAAGTTCAATTTAACGGTGATGCCGGACCGGATATATTAACAATTTCGGGTCATAAAATCCATGGAATAAAAGGAACAGGAATCATCGCATTTCAAAGAAAATTAAACATTGCACCACTAATTGTAGGTGGCGGTCAAGAATTTGGATTAAGAAGCGGAACTGTCCCTGTTCCACAAGCTGTTGCATTAGCAAAAGCTTGTCGAATTGCAACTGAACATCTACAAGAAAATTATGCAAAATTTACAAAGTGGCGAGATCATCTGATGGATTTTTTCAATACTTTCGGTGATCATATTTATTTACTCTCAACTAAAGAAGGGGCGCCACATATTTTGTCTTTTAGCGTGCGAGATTTAAAAGGCGAAGTGATAATTAATGCATTGCAAAAAAGAGGTGTCATTGTATCTACATCTAGCGCATGTTCTTCAAAACAAAAGAAAACAAGCCATGTTGTCGAAGCTTTAAATGTAGATTCTCACTTTAAAGAAGGTGTTATTCGAATAAGTTTTGGCGCAAAAAATACAGAGAAAGAAATAGAACAATTTAAAGAAATTTTTAAAGAAGTTATGAAAGAATTAAAAGGAGTATAAAAATGATGCTTTGGAATGAAATATTAATACGATATGGTGAACTCACTACGAAAGGTCGAAATCGTAAAGATTTTATTCACCGATTAAAAAATAATATCAAATATACTTTTTCTGATATTGCCCCTCTGACAGTTCAAGCAGAGCGGGATCGAATGTATATTAAGCTTGATAATGAAAAACAATTTGAAGTATTGATGGAAAAATTGCCTAGTGTGTTTGGTATTCAATCGTTTAGTCCTGTTGCTATATGCGATAGGGAAATTGAAAACATCCAACAGTTAGCCCAAAAAATAATGGATCGTTATAAAGATCAGCAAATCACGTTTAAAGTGGAAGTGCATCGATCAGATAAAACATACCCACTCAAAACATATGATATACAATTAGCAGTTGGAGGATTTTTATTAAAACATAATCCAAATTTATCAGTAAATGTTAAAAATCCTGATGTGGAACTTCGAATTGAAATTCGAAAAGAAGCAGCTTATTTAATGTCTGAAATCATTTATGGTGCAGGTGGTATGCCTGTAGGTTCGAACGGAAAATCGCTATTATTGCTTTCTGGAGGAATTGATAGCCCAGTAGCAGGATATTTAATGATGAAAAGGGGAGTAAGAATTGATGCCATTCATTTTTATAGCCCACCTTATACGAGTGAACAATCATTGCAAAAAGTAAAAGATTTAGCAAATGAATTAACAAAATTCGGTTCTTCTATTCATTTACATGTTATACCATTCACTGAATTACAAGTTTTAATTAAAGATTCAGTACCAAAAGAAATGTTAATGACAACAACACGCAGAGTGATGATGAAAGTTGCAGATCGTGTTCGTGAAGAAATTGGCGCTTTGGGGCTTGTTACAGGTGAAAGTTTAGGACAAGTAGCAAGCCAAACATTAGAAAGTTTAACGGCAATCAATGAAGTAACGAATACACCGATTCTTCGACCTTTGATTTCATTCGATAAGCTGGACATTATTGATATTGCTCAAAAGATTGGCACGTACGAAATCTCCATTAAACCGTACGAAGATTGCTGTACAATATTTACACCAGCAAATCCGAAAACAAGACCAAAAATAGATCGAGTAACTTATTTCGAATCTCAAGTAGATTTTGAAGAGTATATTGAACGAGCAGTGAAAAATCGCGAAATTTATACGTTGCCTGAAAAACGTATGAAAGTAGAGAAATTTAAGCATTTATTATAATATATAATAATTTTGTACCATCGAATCGGTAATATATGAACAATTTACCTCTCACCTTTTATGTATTAATTAATAATTACAGCACATTCTAAATGCACAAGGAGGTGAGAGAGATGGCTACAAACAACAACAGCAGCAGAAATAAACTTTTAGTTCCTGGTGCAAATGCAGCATTAGATCAAATGAAATATGAAATTGCACAAGAGTTTGGTGTTCAACTCGGACCTGAAGCTTCTGCTCGTGCAAACGGGTCAGTCGGAGGAGAAATCACTAAACGTCTAGTGCAAATGGCTGAGTCACAATTACGTGGAACTCAACAATAAGTAATACAAGGCTAGTAGCGTATGCTACTAGCTTTTTTTCTATAATTTATTTCATTCATTCTCAAAAAAATTACTTTTTAAACAAAAATATATATACTATTTAGAATATTTTGATGATATTATTGAATATATTATAATTAGAATAATATTTTTATTTTTGAAAATTGAGGGGGAATTTGCTTGAAAAGAGAGGATTTACTAGCTCCAGAGAAATATAATATTGCAGATGAATTCGAAAAATGGGCAAAAGATGAAAACAAAGTGGCGTTACTGGTACACCATGAAGACGGTACGACAGAAAAAATCACGTTTGTAGAGTTATTAAAAAGAGCAAATAAAGTAGCAAATTTATTTAAAAAACATGGACTGACAAAAGGCGACGTTCTCCTTGTCATGGTTCCACGTTCTGCTGAAGCTTATGCTACATACATTGGTGCATTAAAAGCAGGGATTACAATTATTCCAAGCTCTGAAATGTTAAGAGCAAAAGATATTGACTACCGCATCGAACACTCAGGTGCAAAAGGAATTGTTGCTTTCTCAAATGAAATTTCTCAATTTGATGATGTAAAATCGTTAAATGGATTAAAACTTTTCGTTTACGGTGAAGCGAATGAACCGTGGATTCAAATAGAAAAAGAGCTTGAAAATTTATCCGATGAATTTAATGAAGTGCAAACGAAAAGTTCAGATGTTGCTTTCTTATCTTATACAAGTGGAACGACAGGAAATCCAAAAGGGGTTATTCATACTCATAGTTGGGGATATGCACATTTACGGACAGCAGCTGAGCACTGGCTCGGTGTAAAAGAAAATGATTTAGCTTGGGCGACAGCAGCACCAGGTTGGCAGAAATGGATTTGGAGCCCATTCTTAGCTATTTTAGGAAGCGGGGCAACAGCATTTGTTCATACAGGACGATTCGATCCAAAAAACTACTTGCAAATGTTGCAAGATTACAAGATTAATGTATTATGCTGTACACCAACAGAATATCGCTTGATGGCGAAAGTGGATGATTTAGAATCTTATGATTTATCCAATTTAAGAAGCGCTGTTTCTGCTGGGGAACCGTTAAACAGTGAAGTAATCAATAAATTCTTAAATGTATTTAACTTACAAGTTCGTGATGGTTATGGACAAACTGAAAATACATTGCTTGTTGGAACACTCCTCGGCATGAAACCAAAACCAGGATCTATGGGTAAACCAACTCCAGGAAATATTGTGGATATTATTAATGAAGATGGAGAACCAACAAAACCAGGCGAAGTTGGAGATATTGCAGTTCATTCTTCTACACCTGCATTGTTTAAAGGTTATTTAAATGATCCTGAGCGTACGCAAAGACAATTCCGTGGAGAATGGTATTTAACTGGTGACCGTGCATATAAGGATGAAGAAGGATACTTCTGGTTTGAGGGTCGTGGAGATGATATTATCATTTCTTCCGGTTATACGATTGGGCCTTTCGAAGTGGAAGATGCCCTTGTTAAACATCCAGCGGTAAAAGAATGTGCGGTTGTTGCAAGTCCTGATGAGATTCGAGGAAGCATCGTAAAAGCATTCGTTGTTTTAAAAGATCCATCTTTAAAGGATAGCCCTACCCTAGTTCAAGAGTTACAAGAGCATGTAAAAAATATTACTGCACCGTATAAATATCCGAGAGCAATCGAATTTATCGACGAGCTACCAAAAACAGCTTCCGGTAAAATTCGACGCGTAGAATTGCGTCAAAGAGAAATGCAAAAGCAAGTTCTAAAATAATTAATTAAATACTTATCTATTGCATGAAGTGATATCAAAGTCAAGGCGTTCAGAAACAATTACTTTCTGAATGCCTTTTTTTCATGTAATCTTATACTAGCATAGAAAAATTTATCATTTTTTTGAAACAATTGTTGTTGAAAAACGTATGTAAAGTGAAGGAGGTAAATTAGATGAATTTAAAAAGATGGATAGCGTTAGGAGCAGCAGTTTTTTTGCTGATTGCATCAATCGCAATCAATACGTTAATGTCATTTCTCAAGAGTGACTTTTTAAGTGGATTTGAGACGCTTACGGATGTAGAACTTGCTGAGACGGTCCTCGAACCAGGGTCTTTTAATGAACGAATTGCTTTACTATCTATAGATGGAGTAATTCAAGATGTTGGTTCAAGTTCACCTTGGGTACCGCTTGAATATGATCACCAAATGTTTCTTGCTTCATTAGACCAAATTTTGGAAGATGATACAATACAAGGTGTTGTATTATCTGTCAATTCACCAGGTGGTGGAGTTATTGAATCTGCTGAAATTCATGAAAGATTGCTAAAAATTAAAGAAAAAGGTATTCCAATATACGTTTCAATGGGATCCATGGCTGCATCAGGTGGTTATTATATTTCCGCTCCAGCAGACAAAATCTTTGCCCATCGTGAAACAATTACGGGTTCCATCGGTGTTATCATGCAAAGCTATAATTATGCAGAGCTAGCGAAAAAATTGGGTGTTGAATTTGAAACAATCAAATCCGGTCCACATAAAGATATGTTTGGTGGTACTCGACCTACGACAGAAGAAGAAAAAGCGATGATTCAAGAGATGATTAATGAATCTTACGAAGTATTTGTAGATATAGTAGAGCAAGGAAGAGGAATGACTGAAGCGGAAGTGAAAAAAGTTGCGGACGGACGAATCTTAGGTGGTAGTCAAGCGTTAAGAGCTGGTTTGGTCGATGAGCTTGGAAGTTTAGAGGATGCAATTCAGTCACTAAGAGAAGATTATGGATTGGAAGACGCTGAATTGTTCGAATATGAGTCAAATTTAGGTAGTTTTGCTTCTTTATTTACAATGAAACTGGGAACACTCTTTGGCCCTTCACCAGAAGAGCGGATGCTAATGAAATTGATGAATTCTTATGATGCACCACGATTAATGTATTTATATGGCCAATATTAAGGAGGGCTGGAATATGACGAGTTATAATCAAGATAATAACCGGAAAACTTCTGCCCATGAGTCGAATAATGACATTTTACAAAACAAACAAACGGAACAAAACTCAGCAAACGATCGAGACCAAGAGGAGCTTAAAATTGAAAATGCACACACTTCGGAAATTGCTCAAAAGTTCGTTGCAAATGAAGAAGAAATCAAAGTGGAGACAGATAAAGAAATTAAGCCTGATCAGCAAGCTGGTGTAGAGAAAGATCTAGAGCAAAGGGAAAAATTTCCAAAAACATTTTCAGAAACGGAAATCGTTACAGAATATGAAGAAAAAACAGCTGGTTTTTGGATTCGTTTTTGGGCATTTATTACAGATGGTCTCATTGTTACTGCAATCGTCAGTATTTTAGTTAAACCAATTTTCTATATGATGGGTTGGAATTTATCTAGTTCCGTTTGGTATGCGCCTATTACGATT
Source organism: Ureibacillus thermosphaericus (assembly GCF_012396605.1). GTDB lineage: Bacteria > Bacillota > Bacilli > Bacillales_A > Planococcaceae > Ureibacillus > Ureibacillus thermosphaericus. Next base: position 31,784 of record NZ_JAAXPW010000003.1, on the reverse strand, counting down.
ATTTCAGGATTTTTCTATTATGGATATTTTGTACTTATGACAAAGTATTGGCAGCAAACTGTTGGCAAAATGATTTTCGGTTTAAAAGTAAAGTCACTGAAAGAACAAAAACTATCTTGGAGTACAGTATTGTTTAGAGAGTTAGTCTCTCGTTTTATTAACAATACAATTTGGCTTCCTTATATTGCTGTTGCATTTACTCCAAAAAAACAAGGACTACAAGATTATATAGCAGATACCATTGTGGTGCATGAAAAAGTGTATGTGAAAAATGAAAAAAAAGTTATAAAAGAAAAAATGATTGAATCAAATCATCAAACAGTATAGAGTTACTAAAACCATTCAGTGTCATGAAAATTTTAGACGCTGAATGGTTTTTAATTTTCAAGTTAAGTTATTTGCTTATACGTGAAGGTGTTTAGTAAGATGAAATAAGTAGAAAAGAAGGAGGAATATTCAAATGGCTGAAGTGACATTTAAAAATAATCCAGTAACATTGTTAGGAAATGAAGTGAAAGTTGGTGACATTGCACCAGACTTTACGGTGCTTGCCAATGATTTAACACCTGTAACATTAAAAGATTCTGAAGGTAAAATTCGCTTATTCGCTACTGTACCGTCTCTTGATACAGGTGTTTGTGATGCAGAAACTCGCCGTTTTAATGAAGAAGCAGCAAAATTAGGAGAAGATGTGGTTGTTTATACTGTTTCTGTTGACTTACCTTTTGCTCAAAAACGCTGGTGTGGAGCAGCTGGTATTGATCGAGTAGTGACAGTATCAGACCATAAAGACCTTTCATTTGGAAAAGCTTATGGAGTTGCAATTGAAGAGTTACGCTTATTAGCTCGTGCGGTGTTTGTTGTCGATCGTGAAGGTATTGTTCGATATGTAGAATATGTTCCTGAAACAACAAACCATCCAAATTATGAAGCGGCGATTAACGCTGTTAAAGAATTGATTTAACAATACGATGATGCAAGAAGTTCTTTTATCGTATATGATAGTTTTATGATAACAACTTTTTATGTAGACAAAGTCAAAGACGGCTTTGTCTACACTTATTTTCGACTATGTTCCTGTCGTTCTAATCGTAACTCCATAAAAAAATGGAAATTAATGAAAGGAAGAATTTGATGGAAAAGATAGAGCAAATATTTACCTTTATCAATAAAAAAACAGAGGAACTTGAAAAAACAGAGTCCTCTACATATTTAGAGAGTGTCTTAACAACTCTCAAGGGGATACTTGATGGAAAATATGAATTACCCTTTGAAGCAGCAACGAAGGAAGAAATGCGTAAAGCAATTCAGCTTTCTATATTAAAAGGAATGCGCGAATCTTCTCAACCAAATCACCAAATGACGCCAGATTCTTTAGGCTTATTAATAACGTATTTCGTTGAACAATTTTTTGAGGAAACATTAAAAGATGGAACAATTTCAATTTTAGACCCGGCTTTAGGAACAGGTAATTTAATGTTTACGATTATGAACAAATTGGATGGAAAAGTGTTCGCAACGGGTGTGGAAGTGGATGAATTGTTAATTCAATTAGCTGGGGAAATTGCAGAGCTTATTGAACAACCAATTCAGTTATACCACCAAGATGCGTTAAGACCATTACTAGTTGACCCTGTAGATGTGGTAGTTTGTGATTTACCAGTAGGATTTTATCCAAATGATGATATTGCAAAAAACTATGAATTAAGTTCTAAAGAAGGGATGAGTTACGCTCATCACTTATATATTGAACAAGCATTAAATTATACGAAAGATGGCGGTTATTTGATTTTTTTAATCCCTGCAACTTTATTTGAATCGGAACAAGCTGAAATGTTGCATAAATTTTTGAAGAAGTATGCGTGGATTCAAGCTGTGATGCAGCTTCCAGAAAACATCTTTAAATCCAAATTGCATGAAAAAAGCATTTTAATATTGCAAAAGAAAAGTGATACATTGAGACCACCAATAGAAGTATTATTAGCGAAGGTGCCGAATTTATCCAATAAGCAAGCATTATTATACTTCTTTGAAAAAGTGAAAATTTGGAAAGAACAAAATACGAGAAAATAGGAAATTTATAAAAAAAGAGGAGGTGTCTAATTTTTATAGACACACCCCGTTAAACACCTATTAAAATTTTTTGTACAATAACGTATCAACGAATTGGACGACCGGTTTTCTTGACAAACAATATACAATTAATAAGCTGAATACAAACAATATCCAATATTGGCTTGATTCTATGATATACGACTTTATTGAAGACTCACGGAAAACTCGAACAATAGCCATATGAAGCAAATAAATCACCATCGTAGATTGGCCGATGGATGTAAGATAGCATTGTTTTTTAGGAACGAGGGAAAAAAAGGTATACAACGCTAACAGCTGAATACCGTATGTACTTAATCTTATGAGTGCTGAATATTCTAAGAGATTCGTTATTTCTTCATATGGTCTTTTTCCAAATAACCAAAATCTGAAGTCGATTGGTACATAGAGAACTATGATGATAAAACCTACGATGGCAAGTACTGTGCCAATAAATACGTTGATTTTGGATTTTATTTTGACAAAATGCTGTTCTTTTAAATGAAATCCAGCTAAGAAAAACGGAAAGAAGAAAAAGGTGCGGGACAAACTTAAAAATTCATCCACTTCAGTATCATAGCCAATTAATAGAGAAATAAGAATTGCGATTGGAAGTCCATATTTTAATTTTCCAAAGAAATATAAGAGAATATTCCAAAATAACAAACTCATCAAAAACCAAAGTCCCCATCTTGGGATAAATAAACTATAACCTATCGAGTCTTCAAATATTAAATCATAGTAAAAAGTGTACAACACTTGAAAAATAATATAAGGGATGAGGAGTTTTTTGATGAGTTTTTTAAAATAGCCTTGTTCATAAACTTTTTTTGCAAAATAACCAGAAATTAAAATGAATGCAGGCATATGAAATGTATAGATGAAAAGATAAATATTTGCTAGAATCCTTTCATTTTCTATATAGTCACTAATCATATGACCAAACACAACGAGGAAAATCAATATTGCTCTTGCATTATCAAAATATGAATTTCGTTTCAATAGAATCATTCTTTCTATATTTATTGTGAACTCAAAGGAGTAGAAGCCAACTAAAAAAGCAAAATGAGCGTTATAGCGGCGGTTAATTGAGAACAGATATAGTTGTATCATAATTCGACAAAAACTTCTATTGCAAAAAGATAACAAAAACTTTAATATTTTATGTTAAACAAAAAAACCCTTTATGATTTCGAAATCATAAAGGGTTAAAATCTATACTAGATTAATTTTCAGGAGTGCGAACTACAAGAACATCACATTTTGCAGAGCGAACAATTGCTTCTGATACTGAACCGATTAAGAAACGTTCAACGGCATTTAGACCAGTAGCACCGCAGACAATTAAATCAGCATCCACTAATTTGGATAATTCTTTTGTAATGATTGTTTTTGGAGATCCGTATTCAATGATTACGTTCACATTTTTTACGCCAGCTTCTTCAGCTTTCTTTTTATATCCTTCAAGTAATTCTTCAGAGAACGCCTGTGCTTTTTCAGCGATTGAGCGATCATATGCTTCAATTGCTGCAAAAGAGCGAGTATCAATTACATTCACTAAGTTTAATTTTGCATCTTCGTTTTGTTTAGCGATTTCAGTTGCTTTTTTAAAAGCATATTCTGCTTCTTTAGAACCATCCACAGCCACCACAATACTCTTATACTTTGTCATATTGTTTACCTCCTTTAACTATGTTTTTATTATATCAAATTTTCAGACAATGAGAATGCTATTTTAGTTAAAAATGAAAAACATTCACAAAATATTCTAATTATTGTAAAAAAATTTTCTACAATACTGTAATTTTTTATATTTACAATTGTGAATAATGTGAAAAAATATGGAACTATTTGGAAGAAAAAATTTTTCAAAAAATAATTTAATTTTTTTTTAACAATTGATAGAATAGTGGTGATTGATTTTTTATTACGAATATTCAAGCAAAGGATGGGAGTTTTCGTGAAAATTGGAATACCTAAAGAAATAAAAAATAATGAAAATCGTGTAGCAATGACACCTGCAGGGGTTGTAACTTTAACGAATGCTGGTCATGAAGTATATATTCAAAAAGGTGCTGGACTAGGCTCTTCATTCACTGATGAAGACTATATTGCTGCGGGTGCAAAAATTGTTGACACTGCTGAAGAAGCTTGGTCACAGGAATTAGTTTTAAAAGTAAAAGAACCAATTGAAAGCGAATACAAATATTTTTATGAAGGACAAATCCTCTTCACTTACTTGCATTTAGCACCTGAATACGAATTAACACAAGCGTTATTAGATAAAAAAGTAATTGGAATTGCATATGAAACAGTGCAATTACCAAATCGAGCATTACCATTATTAACACCAATGAGTGAAGTTGCTGGAAAAATGAGTGTCCAAATTGGGGCGCATCATTTAGAAAAATTAAATGGTGGTAATGGAATTTTATTAGGCGGTGTACCTGGTGTACCTCGTGGAAAAGTTACAATTATCGGTGGGGGAGTAGCTGGAACAAATGCTGCTCGCGTTGCTATTGGCATGGGTGCAGATGTAACAATTATTGAACTGAATCCGGATCGTTTACGTCAATTAGAAGATATCTTTGGATCTTCTGTTAAAACATTAATTTCTAATCCGTATAATATCGCAGAGTCTGTGAAACAATCAGATCTTGTAATCAGTTCGGTTCTAATTCCTGGTGCAAGAGCTCCTAAATTAGTAACGGAAGAAATGGTAAAACAAATGAAGCCTGGTTCTGTTATCGTTGATATTGCGATCGACCAGGGTGGAAGTACGGAAATTACAGCGAACAACCCTACTTCTCACGATAAGCCAACATTTGAAAAATACGGTGTTTTACATTATGCAGTTCCGAACATTCCAGGAGCAGTTCCAAGAACATCAACAATTGCATTGACAAATGTAACGGTTCCTTATGCGTTACAAATTGCTAATAAAGGATATAAACAAGCTTGTTTAGAAAATGAAGCACTGAAAAAAGGTCTAAACACGTTAAATGGATATGTTGTGTATAAAGCGGTTGCAGATGAGCAACAACGCGAATATGTATCTGCTGATACACTGTTACAAGACTAATTATAACTATTTCAAATACTTGGGAATACTTATGTATTTCCAAGTATTTTTTTATTTTATTAGAAATTTTTATGAATAGAATTTGTAATATTTTTAAAATTCAATTAATAGAATAATAAATAGAGATTTACATTACTCCAATAGTGTAAATTAATAGAATTGAATTTTTAGGGGGATTCAAAATGCAAAAGTACCAGAAACTATTTCTAATTATTTTAGCAACATTCATGTTAATTCTATTAACAGCTTGTGGTAGTTCATCAACATCAACTAACAGCGGAGGACAAAGTGAGACAAGTATTGAAGACGAAACATCTGGAGAGGTAATTCAAGCAAAAATCGGGGTAATTTCATACCTATCTGGTGCAGGGGCTGCCTATGGAGAGGCGATTACACAAGGGTTGAAATTAGCTCAAAAGGAAATTAATGAAAAAGGTGAAGTGAATATTGAATTAGTAATTGAAGATTCTGCTGGTGAAGCGGAACAAGCGGTAAATGCCGGTCAAAAATTAATGGCCGATGATTCTATTCTTGCAATTATTGGACCAACGCTTAGTACGGAATTTTTCGCGGTTGCACCTGAAGCGGATTTAAACGGTATTACAATTATGGGTACATCTACAACAGCGGACGGAATTCCTGAAATTGGAGATTATGTATTCCGAAATTCAATTCCGGAAGCGTTAGCAATTCCTGCTGCAATGGAAAAAGCAGTAAAAAGAACAGGAGCAAAAAAGGTTGCCATTATTTATGGGAATGATGATGCTTTTACAAAAGCGGGATTTGAAGTAATGAAAAGAACTGCGGAAGAAATGGGCTTAGAAATTACAACAATTGAAACATATCAAAAAGGTCAAAGCGACTATAAAGCACAGCTAACGAAAATCAAAAATACGAATCCAGATTTAGTTTTAGCTTCAGCTTTATATAACGAAGGTGCCGTTATTATCGATCAAGCGCGGAAGATGGGCATTACTGTTCCGTTCGTTGGAGGAAATGGATTTAACTCCCCTCAAGTTATAGAAATTGCAGGCGATGCTGCGAACGGTTTAATTGTAGGAACACCATATTTCGGGGATTCTACAGATCCAAAAATCGTTGAATTTAACAAAAAATATGAAGAGGAATATGGGAAAAAGCCTGACCAATTTGCTGCGCAAGCATATGATGCTCTTTATATTTATGCAGATGCATTAAAGAGAGCGGGTACAGGTGAAGATCGAGATGCATTCCGAGATGCATTAGCTGAGACGAAAGATTTTGAAGGGATATTAGGTCTATTCTCATTCAATGAAGTTGGTGATGTCGTGATGGATGTTACAGTTGTAGAAATAAAAGATGGGAAATTTGTAGAATTCGAGGAATAACCTCGAATTCTACTTTTCCTTATATGAAAAGGGTGATGGTTATTGCTAATTGAACAGTTGATCAATGGAATTACATTAGGAAGTATTTATGCGATTGTCGCCCTTGGGTTTACTCTAGTTTTTGGCGTATTAGGCATCATCAACATGGCCCATGGCGAAATTTTTATGGTAGGAGCTTTTATTGGTGTATTGACGACGAGTGTATTAGGTTGGCCGTTGTGGCTTGCTTTTCTTGCGTCGATAGTCGTTACTTCCTTATTAGGTTATCTGTTAGAAATCTTCAGTTTACGCCCTCTTAGAGGGAAAAAGGGAGTATCCCATTTGGCTCCACTAATTAGTACGATTGGTGTATCAATCTTTCTTGAAAATTTATCTCATCATATGTTCGGAGCTGGAAATAAGCCATTTCGAACTGCTTTTGCAGAAATTCGTTTTGAAATTGGTTCAATAACAATTTATTTAGTACAAATTACGATTTTTGTTATTTCCGTCATATTAATGGTCGGATTATCTGTTTGGCTTTCAAAAACAAAAGCTGGTAAAGCCCTGAGAGCTACGGCAGAAAATTTAGAAACAGCAAGTATTCTTGGAGTGGATACGAAAAAAATCATCACATTAACGGTGATTATCGCTTCCGGCATGGGAGGCATAGCAGGTATTTTAGTAGGTATGGCCTTTAACTCGGTAAGTCCACAAATGGGTTTATCTATGGGGTTAAAGGGTCTTGCCATCATTATTTTAGGTGGTATGGGCAATGTGAAAGGAGCAATGGTTGGGGGGCTAATCCTCGGTTTATCTGAAACGTTGCTTGTTGCTTATGGCGATTCGGGATATCGAGACGCTATCGCATTTATCATGATAATTCTTATTTTATTAATTCGACCACAAGGTATATTTGGATCCAAGACGGCAGAGGGCAGGTGATAAGAATGTTAGGAGAACTATTAAATCCATATTATTTACAAGTTTTATGTTTCATATTAATTAACATAATGTTAGCCCTTAGTATATATGTTCCGTTATCAAGTGGGCAGTTATCTTTAGGAAGTGCAGGATTTATGGGAATTGGTGCATACACATCCGCCCTTCTAACGATTCATTATGAACTTCCACTTTATGTAACAATCTTAGTGGGTGCCCTCTTAGCAGGTGTAATTGGTATTATCGTTGGAATCCCATCATTAAGATTAACGGGTGTATATTTGGCAATTGCAACATTAGGATTTGGAGAGGTTATTCGTGTTCTCTTTGTCAATTGGGAAAGCTTGACGAAAGGCTCAGTTGGTTTAACTGGTATTCCTCAGTTGGGGAGGGAATTGCTAAAGTTTGCAAAAAGTATCGGAATAGAACCTAGTGCTCTAGGTTTGAAAAATAATCAATTTGTTTATTTATCCCTTGTCATCGTTTTATTAATAATCGTTTTATTCATTTTATGGTTTGTCATTCGTCAACAAAATTCAAGAATTGGACGAGCTTATTCTTCCATACAAATGGACGAAAAAGCGGCGGAGTCAATGGGAATCAATATCACGTACTATAAAGTATTAGCATTTGCACAAGGAGCTTTTATCGCAGGACTTGCTGGTGCACTATTTGCACATACAATTGGTTATATTTCTCCATCTGATTTTTCATATCATCGCGCAGTAGAAATTTTGATATTTACAGTCTTTGGCGGCAGCGAAGTAATAATTGGTTCCGTTTTTGGAGCAACCATTTTAACATTATTGCCTGAAGTATTACGTTTTGTAAGTGACTATCGGTATATATTTTATGGAATTATGCTCGTGATTTTAATGGCTGTTCGCCCTCAAGGAATATTAGATCTTTATTTGTTTTATCGATTAAAAGGAAAACGTATTAAAAGGGGGACTAGCTAATGGTCCTTGAAGTGAAAAACATTACAAAACGTTTTGGCGGGATTACCGCATTAAAAAATATCTCTTTTACAATTCAACAAGGGGAAATTTATGGATTAATTGGTCCAAATGGTGCTGGTAAAACGACGATGTTTAATTGCATTACAAATATTGTTGAACCGACAGAAGGTGAAATTTTTTTTAATGGAGAAAAAATTACAAAACTAAAGCCATATAAAATAACCGAAAAAGGCATTTGTAGAACTTATCAAAATATTCGACTGTTTCCGCAAATGACAGCATTACAAAATGTAATGGTCGGTGGGCATTCAAGAATTTCAGCGGGAGTCTTCAGAAGCGTAATTCGAACGAAATCTCAAAAGCAAGAAGAGAAATTATTAAAAGAAAAAAGTGAAGAATTATTAGAATTAGTTGGACTTGGTCAATTGAAAGACCAATTTGCAGAGAATTTAGCATATGGTCAACAAAGAAGATTGGAGATTGCTAGAGCATTAGCAAGCAATCCGACTTTATTGCTGCTCGATGAACCGGCAGCAGGTATGAACGAAACGGAAACGGATAATTTATTTGATTTAATTAAAAAAATACAATCTATGGGAATTACAGTACTCATTATTGAGCATGATATGTCGCTTGTCATGAGGTTGTGTGATCGAATTACCGTTCTGAATTTTGGTGAGAAATTGGCAGAAGGGACACCGGATGAAATTCAAAATAATGAAGCGGTGATTGAAGCCTACCTCGGTAAAGAGGAGGAAGAGACAATTGCTTAAGTTAACAAATATTGAAACGTATTATGGACAAATTCAAGCATTAAAAGGAATACATTTAGAAGTGGAAGAAGGAAAAATTGTAACACTTCTTGGAGCTAATGGCGCTGGTAAATCAACGACGATGCGAACAATTGCCGGCCTTATAAAACCAAAAAGGGGAACGGTAGAATTTTTAGGACAAAATGTAACGGGAATGCGTCCACACCAACTTTTGAGGAAAGGTATCTCCCTCGTTCCAGAAGGTCGTGCAATTCTATCCACCATGACCGTTTTAGAAAATCTTGAAATGGGCGCTTATCATCGTAAAGATCATGATGTGAAAAAAGATATACAAAATGTAATGAAACGATTCCCGATTTTGGAGGAGCGCCAATCACAGCTGGCTGGTACGTTATCTGGCGGCCAACAACAAATGCTTGCAATTGCACGTGCATTGCTTGCAAAACCGAAGCTATTATTATTAGACGAGCCTTCTATGGGGTTAGCTCCTCTAATTGTTGCGGAAATATTTAATATAATTAAAGAAATCAAAGAAGATGGAACGACGGTGCTGCTTGTGGAACAAAACGCAAAACAAGCATTGAAAATCGCTGATTATGGATATGTAATGGAGACAGGAAAAATAATTATTGAAGGACCTGCGGATGATTTACTCAAGGATGAGCGAATTGTCGAAGCATATTTAGGAAAGAAAAAAACGACCGTCTAAAATAAAAGAGCTTCCCAATGTCTAATAGACGTTGAGAAGCTCTTTCAATTATTGGATAATGATTAATTCTTTTGGATATTTCGTTAGGACTTCAACACCATTTTCCGTTACGACAACATCATCTTCTATACGAACTCCAGCCACATCGGATTTGTAAATGCCAGGTTCAATTGTAAATACCATGCCTGGTTTTAATTTCATTTCATTTGTTCCAGTAATTGATGGGAATTCGTGTACTGAAATGCCAAGACCATGGCCTAATCGGTGAGTATAATATTCACCATATCCTGCATCAGAAATTATATCCCGGGAAATTTTATCTAAATCCATGCAGCGAATTCCAGGTTTCACTGATTTGATGGATTCTTCGTTTGATTTTTTTACTGTTTCATAAATCTTTCTTTGTTCTTCGTTAATTCCCCCGAATGCAACGGTGCGAGTGATATCGGAACAGTATCCTTCGTAAATTACCCCTAAATCAAACAACACAAAGTCGCCTTTTTGAATGGTGCGATTTCCTGGAGTACCGTGTGGAGATGCAGCTTTTGGACCAGATAATACAGTCGTTTCGAAGGACATGGAATAACCTTTTTCCTTAATAGCACTTTCAATAATGTGAACAATTTCTAGTTCAGTAATACCTTCCTTGATGGCCTTTACACCGACATCAATTGCATAATCGGCTAATTCAGCGGCTTTTCTTAATTTATCCAGTTCTTCTTTATCTTTAATTACCCGAAGCTCGTTTATTTGATTATCAATTGGAACAAAACGAGCATTAGGGAAGAAGGCTTGTAGAGCTTCAAATCGTTCAACTGTTAAATGCCCTTTTTCAATAGCAATTGTTGAAATATGTTTCGTACGAGAATGTATTTCGTTAGCTAATATATTCCATGGTTGATCGGTATCACTATGACCAACAATATCAAATGACCAACCCGAAGATTTCACATCAGAGATTTCCATTTTCGGACATATGATGAATGGGTCTGCATTTTGAAAAATCGAAATACCTAGTAATCTTTCGTGGGGATTACTTTTAAACCCTGAAAAATAAAATACATTATCTGGATTTGTAACGAAGGCTATATCAATTTCCTGCTCCTTTAAGTAAGATTGGATATTTATCATTTTGCTCATTAGACGTTCCTCCAAGTTTGGTTTATATATTACATAAAAGGAAATATAACAGTATTAGTATAGCAAAAAGAAGGAAAAAAGAAGGTTTTGTAGAAATATAAATGATGAAATTTTATTTATTTAAAGGGGGAAACATAATGGAAATTTCTTACCATGGTCATTCCGTCGTAAAAATTAAAACAAATGGCACAACGATTTTAATTGACCCGTTTATTACAGGAAACCCTTTAACTGATTTAAAAGTTGAGGAAGAAAAGCCAGATGTGATTTTATTGACACACGGTCATAATGACCATGTTGGAGATACGATAGCGCTGGCGAAAGCGAACAATTCGCAAGTAGTGGCGCTAAATGAGTTGGCAGTATATTTACAAAAACAAGGTGTCAATGCCCATCCAATGGGAGTTGGAGGAGCTTATGAATTTCCATTTGGTAAAGTAAAATATACGCTTGCTTTCCACGGTTCTACTTATGAAACTGAAACAGAAGTTGTTAATGCAGGAAACCCTGGTGGAATCTTGTTCTACGCGGAAGGTTTAACAATTTATCATGCAGGCGATACAGCGTTATTTGGTGATATGAAATTAATTGGTGACCGAAATGAAATTGATGTTGCCTTTTTACCGATTGGTGATAACTTTACAATGGGCCCTGAAGATGCGGCATATGCAGTGGAATTATTAAGACCTAAAACGGTTGTACCAATTCATTACAATACGTTCCCACTCATCAAACAAGATCCGAATGACTTTGCGAAGTTGGTGAAAAATAGTAAAGTTCAAATTTTAGAAGCAGGGCAAAAAGTAGAATTGCCTTAAACTTATAAAACATAAAATCAAAAAGTTTTTTAAATGAATAGCAATAGAGAAAGTGAGTTATGGAGATTTTGTCGATTATTGTAAAATATCCATGACTACTTTCTCGATTTTTTTCTATACATAATTGAAAATATGTTACACTATGGGAGGAGAAAGTACGATGAAAATAGGTGATATCGATGTCCACAAAACATGAAAAAATATTGCAATATATCGAGTCACTTCCTATTGGCGAAAAAATATCTGTCCGACAAATTGCAAAAGAAATGCAAGTAAGCGAAGGTACGGCATATCGAGCAATTAAAGAGGCAGAAAATCGAAGTTTGGTGAGTTCCATTGAACGCGTAGGAACGATTCGAATTGAAAAGAAAAAGAAGGAGAATATTGAACGTCTAACTTTCGCGGAAATCGTCAATATCGTAGATGGACAAGTGCTCGGTGGAAAAGCTGGGTTGCATAAAACGTTGAATAAATTTGTCATCGGTGCAATGCAATTAGAAGATATGATGCGCTATACCGACCCTGGAAGTCTTTTAATTGTTGGTAACCGTTTTAAAGCTCATCACAACGCTTTAAAAACTGGTGCAGCAGTATTAATTACAGGTGGATTTGATACGACAGAAGAAAATAAAAGACTCGCGGATGAACTGGAGTTGCCAATCATCTCATCTAGTTATGATACATTTACAGTAGCAACGATGATTAACCGTGCCATTTATGACCAACTCATTAAAAAAGATATTTTGCTAATAGAAGATATTTATGTACGTTTGGAAGATACAGCAAAATTAAATGTCGGACAATCGGTTGCTGATTTTCATGCATTAAATGCCCACACAACGCACGGAGCATTCCCGGTTGTTTCAAAAAATAATAAATTAGTGGGGATTGTCACTGCTAAAGACGTGATTGGGAAAGATGAAAATGAATTAATTGATAAGGTAATGACAAAACAACCGATTTCCGTGTCAATGAAAACAAGTGTTGCTTCAGCAGGCCACCGAATGGTTTGGGAAGGGATTGATTTACTTCCTGTCGTGGATGATGATGGATATTTACAAGGTGTAATCAGCCGTCAAGATGTATTAAAGGCATTGCAAACGTCCCAACATCAACCGCAACATGGTGAAACGATTGATGACATCGTAAAAAGTGAAATGAAAGTACTTGGTGAGGAAGAAGTAATAGTTGAATTTACAGTAACGCCTCAAATGACAAACCAGTATGGTGCGATATCTTATGGTGCCTTTACAACATTGTTGACGGAAGTTGGATTAATTGCACTAAAAAGACGAAAACGTGGAGATGCGGTAGTAGAAAACATTGCAACCCATTATATTAAACCAATTCAAATGGATAATGTGTTAAAAGTTGTTCCACATATATTAGATATGAGTAGAAAATTCGTAAAAATGGATTTTGATGTTTATCACGAAGAAGCGCTTGTTGGAAAAGCGATGGCTACTTTCCAGCTGTTAGATCGTTAGTAAATGAAAAAGGTTGTCCAAAAGAAATTGGACAACTTTTTCATAAATCGATTATTGCTTATTTAATTCATATTCTTGTTGAACAAATTTTCCTTCATGTTTTGCACGTTTATAACTGTGATAAGATTCCATTAGTCCGACAACAACGAAAACAACACCAACTATATTACCTAATAATGTATCTTGAATAATAAAGGTATTTAAACCAAAAAATATAACGAAAAGACCTAAAGCAACACCGGCTTTCGCTTTATACCATTTTTTTTGTATCGGCAATGAAGTACGAAATTGTTTCGTTTTATAGTAAAAATAGGCGGCAAATGAAACGATGATGAAAGTTACAAATAACGCATTTAACATTTTCAGAACCTCCTAAACAAACTAAAATTATTGTAACGATTTTTTTATAAAAATGCTAATATATTAAAAAATTTTTCAATAACTTTGGAGGGTACCAATTTGAAGCGACGAATTATTGATACTATTGAACAATATGATACAGTTATTATTCATCGACATATCCGTCCGGATCCTGATGCATACGGTTCACAATTCGGTTTAAAAACATTAATTAAAGATAATTATCCCAATAAAAAAGTGTATGCAGTTGGTACGCATGATGAATTATTATCCTACTTGGCTCATCCTGATGAAGTTTCCGATGAAGAATATAAAGGGGCTCTTGTCATCGTAACGGATACTGCAAATACTGAGAGAATTGATGATGATCGATATTCTAATGGAAATTTTCTCGTAAAAATCGATCACCATCCCAACGATGATGCATACGGAGATTTAGTATGGGTTGATACGGAATCCAGTTCCTGTAGCGAATTAATCTACGAATTGTATGAAGAAGGTCGAGAATACAAAGGATGGAAAATGTCTGAAGAATGTGCGAAATTTCTTTTTGCAGGCATTGTGGGAGATACAGGGAGATTTTTATATCCTAGCACAACTACTAAAACCTTTGAAGTTGCAGGGCAATTAGTTAATTATCAGTTCAATCGCAACGAAATCTTTAATGGCATGTATGAAATGGATCCAAACCTATTAAAATTGCAAGGATATGTATATCAAAACTTTACTATGGACGAAAATGGCGCTGCATATATTAAACTACCAAAAGAACTACTTGAAGAATACAAAGTCACTACTTCCGAAACTTCTTCTTTAGTAGGGTCACTAAGTAATATTAAAGGTGTTCGGGCATGGGCGTTCTTTGTTGAAGAACCTCATGAGATTCGAGTGCGACTGCGTTCAAAAGGTCCAATTGTCAATGAACTCGCCAAAAAATACCATGGAGGTGGACATCCTCTAGCTTCTGGCGCAACTGCTTATTCATGGGAAGAAGTAGACCAAGTAATTGCAGATTTAAAACAACTTTGTAAAGAATATCAATAAATACAGGAGGGATGCAGATTGTCCATTTATCCACAAGTACGAACAAGTGCAGATTTATTAAAGAGTACGATTCGTATGGAAGAACTCATCCCTTTTTTAATTGAACAAAAGGCAGAAGCTTGTGCAATCGTCAATACAAAATTGTACGGGCTTTTGCCTTTTTACCATGGATTAAAAAATGCAGGTATTCATCCGGTTATAGGTCTTACTGCTCGAGTGCAGTTTGATCACATCGTTCTTCCCCTTCTAATATACGCACAAAACAACGATGGATATAAAAACCTACTGAAGATATCTAGCAGCATTGCCATTAGAGATGATGAGTTATTGCCAATTCAGTGGCTAAAAGGATACTCTAACGGTATTGCCGTCGTAATTCCAATTATAAGTGATGATGCCAAATGGGTAGAGCATCCCTCTTCCATCGAACTGTTGCAAAAGTTATTCAAAGGGCGAATATGGTTAGGTATTTCAAGGCTTGAAGGAGAAAAGTCTCCTTTTGAAAATGAAGTCATTCACCTGAGTGAAAAATTGCAAATTCCTATCATGGCGATTCATGAATGTCTATATTTAAATCGAGAAGATGCCTTTAGTTATAGAGTTGCAAGAAGTATTGAAATGGGCGTTAAATTAAGCGAACAAGTACAAATCAATGAAAATTACAAACGACATTATACTCCTACTAAACATGATTGGCTCCACTGGTTTAATGACCGTGAAGAGTGGCTGCAAGAGAGCAGAAATATGCTTTTGAGTTGCCAAGTAGACATCGCTCAAAAAGGCCATATACTGCCAAAATTTCCTTTACAACAAGGACAAAGTGCGGAACAAGTATTGAGAATGTTAGCGTTGAAGGGATTAAAAGAGCGGTTAAAAACGAATGCACCAAATGAAATCTATATCCATCGATTAAATCATGAGTTAGAAATTATTTGTTCCATGGGTTTTGCTGATTATTTCTTAATTGTTGCAGATTTTATGAATTTTGCTCGCGGGCAGCAAATTTTAACTGGACCAGGGAGAGGCTCCTCAGCTGGTTCACTTGTGGCTTATTGCTTATACATTACCCAAGTCGACCCGATTCGTTACGGATTATTATTTGAGCGATTTTTAAATCCTGAGCGAGTAACGATGCCTGATATCGATATTGACTTTGTCGATACGAGAAGACAGGAAGTAATTCAGTATGTGGCAAAAAAATATGGGGAGAAGCATGTAGCGCAAATTATCACCTTTGGCAGTCTATCGGCAAAGGCTGTCGCTAGGGATGTAGCGAGAATGTTCAACTTTGAATCTGACACCCTTGAAATGATTTCTCGTCTCATTCCAAATAAATTAGGGATTACATTAAAAGAAGCATACCATACAAGTGAACCTTTAAGAAGATGGATTGAAGAGGAGTCTATTCGAAAACGTTGGTTTGAAACGGCGTTAAAATTAGAGGGATTACCTAGAAATGCTTCCACTCACGCAGCCGGTGTCGTGTTAAGTCCAGTTCCTTTAGTTGAGGTCGTTCCGATTGAAAAGGGACATGATGGGATTTTTATTACACAATGGCCTATGCAAGAAGTGGAGCAAGTAGGTCTATTAAAAATGGACTTTTTAGGTTTACGAAACTTAACAATGATTGAGCAAATTCAAAAAATGATTTACTATGCTCGAAATGAGAAAATTGATTTAAATGAAATCCCATTGGATGATCATAAAACCTTTGAATTGTTGCAAAAAGGAGATACAGCAGGCATATTCCAGCTGGAGTCGGAGGGAATGAAGAGTGCTTTGAGGGAAATTGTACCTACACAATTTTCCGATATTGTTGCAGTAAATGCTCTGTATAGACCTGGACCAATGCAGTTTATTCCGATTTATGCAGCCAGGAAAAAAGGGGTACAGTCCGTTGAGATGCCACACCCTGATTTAGAGCCAATTTTAAAAGAAACGTATGGCATCATAGTATATCAAGAACAGATTATGCAAATTGCCAACATTCTAGCAGGATTCTCACTAGGACAGGCTGATTTATTGAGAAGAGCGGTAAGCAAGAAAAAACGTGAGGTATTGGAAGAGCAAAGGATAGCCTTTGTCAACGGCGCAATCCATAAAGGATATAGCAAAGAGGTGGCAGAATCGGTATATCAACAAATTGTGCGATTTGCAGATTACGGTTTTGCGAAAAGCCACGCGGTTGCATATAGCATGATTTCTTATCAGATGGCCTATTTGAAAGCAAATTATCCAGCGGAATTTTATGCTGTCATGATGACCTTTGCCACAGGAAATCAAGAAAAATTATTCTCGTTAATAATGGAGGCGAGAAGCAAAGGTATATCGATACTACGGCCTTCCCTTCATCAAAGCAATCGGGTATTTTCAGTTGAAAATGGAAATATTCGCTACAGCTTATCAGCAATCAAGGGCGTTTCTCAAACGTTTTTACAAAAATTAATTTCTGCTCGAAAAGAACAAGGTAATTTTCATGATATATTCGATTTGGCTGTTTCCTTAAGCGGTAACTATTTCGCCCGTAAATGGATAGAGCCATTGATTAAAGCAGGTGCGTTAGACGATTTTGGAAAGGATCGAGCGACGCTTCTTGCAACGATTGAAGCAGCAGAAAAACATGCAAAAATAGTTCGGCCGACAGAGGAAGAAGATTTATTTACTTCACAAACCTCGCTATTTGGAAAACCGAAATATATGGAAGCAGCGCCGATTCCAAATAAAATGAAACTGGAATTCGAGAAGGAAGTCATAGGATTTTATTTATCGGAACATCCGGTTACAAACATCCGCCACAAACTACATGTGAATACAAATAGTTTTCTGTTGAATGGTCTTCCGCAAAACGCCTTAGTAAAACTTGTAGGAATAGTAGAGTCCATTCGTCAAATACGCACAAAAAAAGGTGAACTGATGGCGTTTGTTCAAATTCAAGATGAATATGGATCGGTTTCAGCAACTCTGTTTCCGAAACAATATAATGAATGCCTAGGATGGATAAAAGAAGAGGTGCTAATCTATTTAGAAGGTAATGTAGAATATCGCTACAACCAGCCTCAAATAAAAGTGAAAATGATAAGAAATGTTCAATAGCGAGATATTTTTGTTTGAATTTACAAAAACTGTGCGATTTTGCACAGTTTTTTCTTTACAAAGTAGAAAACATTTTGTAAACTGTACAAAAGTGGTCTGACCACTTTATGTGAGGATTTAAATGATAATGTTGGGGATTACTGTATTTTAGTAAACGATCGGTATAAGGGGTTGTTAAAACGTTTTGAGGTGAACATGGACACGAAACAAGAAAATAAAAAAGTCTTTTTAGAAATTGTTAGTAAATTAAAAGACATTATTATCGCTGATAAACTTCAACCTGGTGATAAGCTCCCCTCGGAAAGAGTTTTATCAGAAAAGTTAGGCGTTGGTAGATCTTCGGTAAGAGAAGCGTTACGAAGTTTAGAATTGCTAGGAATTATTGAGACCCGCCATGGCGGTGGTACTTTTTTAGCTTCCTCTCAACAATATCGATTAGTTGAATTACTAGCTACTTTTATATTGCAAGAAAATCAATCAATACGCGATGTTCATAAAACACGGGAAATTCATGAAAGAGAAGCGATACGAATTATTTGTTCCGATAAACGATTAAGACAACTTCCTGTTTGGGAAAGTTTATTTTTAAAAATTGAATTGGAAACAGAAGTAATTCGAGATCATATTTTACGTGAACTTCTCATTGCATCAGAAAATCGTTTAGCTCTTAGAATATGGATTCAACTTGTGGCTTATAGTGCCAATGCGTTAAAAAAAATGACGACGGAAGAAGAAAAGCCAATATTACAAAGGCTATTAAAATCTTTGCAGCTTGGTTATGAAAAAGAAGCTCTTGAGGCATATACTGAATGGTTAGATTTTTTAAAATCGCATGAAGAATAAATATAGTAGGGGGAAAAATCGTGGCAATAAAAAGTTTGCTAAATTTAAATCGGAAAAAAACAAAAGGGGTTATTGTAAACTCTAAAAATGAAAGCTCATTTCCAGCAGATTTAATGACGAAATGCCCATCATGCCGAAAAATCTTTTTAACAAAAGAAATTGAAACGAATTTAAAAGTTTGTCCAAATTGCGACCATCATTTTAAAATGACTGCTTGGGAACGGATCGACTCCTTTTTAGATGTTGAATCATTTACGCCGTTTGATGAACACTTACGCACGACAAACCCTCTTAACTTCCCATCATATATAGAAAAAGTAGAAGCGGATATGAAGAAAACAGGATTATCCGAAGCGGTTTTAACAGGAAGCGGGACGTTAAAAGGGGAAGAGGTCGTTGTTGCTGTGATGGACTCTCATTTCCGCATGGGATCAATGGGATCTGTTGTTGGCGAAAAAATTACCCGTGCAATCGAAAAAGCTACGGAAATGCAAGTGCCATTCATTATCTTTACTGCGAGCGGCGGTGCACGAATGCAAGAGGGAGTTATTTCCTTAATGCAAATGGCCAAAACGAGCGTTGCTTTAAAACGTCACAGTGACGAAGGTTTGCTTTTCTTATCCATCATGACTGATCCAACTACTGGTGGAGTATCGGCAAGCTTCGCCTCACTAGGAGATCTCAATATTGCTGAGCCAAAAGCGCTTATTGGGTTTGCTGGGAGAAGGGTAATCGAGCAAACGGTGCGTGAGAAGTTGCCTGATGACTTCCAAACAGCAGAGTTCTTACTTGCACATGGTCAATTAGATGCTATTTTCCATCGAAAAGAGATGCGCGATAAAGTGGCAACAATCGTGAAATTGCACCGCAAAGGAGGAGTAACTCATGTCTAAACCGATGTCATTTGAAGAACCTATTATTAAACTGAAAGAAAAAATTGATGAGTTAAGGGAACTGGCAAAAAATGCGGATGTAGATATGTCCGATGAAATTAAAACATTGGAAGAACGATTGCGCCAATTGGAAATTAAAATTTATTCGAACATGGAACCGTGGAATCGTGTACAAGTAGCGCGAAACCCAGAACGTCCAACAACCCTCGATTATATAAAAGAAATTTTTACAGATTTTATTGAACTCCATGGTGATCGCTATTATGCTGATGATGAAGCGATTGTTGGGGGAATTGCCTTTTTTGATGGCCAGCCGATTACTGTAATCGGTCATCAACGTGGTAAAGCAACAAAGGAAAATATTCGACGAAATTTCGGGATGCCCCATCCGGAAGGTTATCGAAAAGCGTTGCGTTTAATGAAGCAGGCGGAGAAATTCAGACGCCCAATTATTTGTTTTATTGATACAAAGGGCGCTTATCCAGGAAAAGCTGCAGAAGAGCGTGGACAAAGTGAGGCAATCGCCAAAAATCTGTTTGAAATGGCTGGTTTAAAAGTGCCTGTTATTAGTGTAGTAATTGGAGAAGGTGGTAGCGGCGGTGCATTGGCATTAGGAGTAACGAACCGCATCTATATGTTGGAAAATTCCACATACTCCGTTATTTCTCCAGAAGGTGCTGCTTCAATTTTATGGAAGGATGCTAGTCTTGCAAAACAAGCAGCAGAGGCAATGAAAATTACAGCTCAAGATTTAAAAGAAATGGGAATTATTGATGATATCATTCCTGAAGTTCCAGGAGGAGCACATCGTGACCCAGTATCACAAGCGAAAATCTTAAAGGAATATTTGAAAAAAGGGCTTGATCAATTAACTGCATTGTCGGAAGAGCAAATTATTCAAGATCGCTACGATAAATTCCGGAAAATGGGAGATTTTATTGAAGAAATTGTTCAATAAAATTACTAGACTTTCCACCCTTCTAATGACAAAATCCAATAGTGAGGATTTTGTCATTTTCCATTTTACATGAACAGTTTTATTATCGATGATAAATAATGGAATACATGAAAGTTTCTAGTTTCAATAGAAATTTTTTATGTTATTGTTTACATTATGAGCATTTGAATGGAGGGAGTAGGGTGAAAAGAATAGGTGTTTTAACGAGCGGCGGTGACTCACCTGGCATGAATGCAGCAATTCGTGCAGTTGTTCGAAAAGCCAATTATCATGGGGTTGAAGTCTTTGGAATATACCATGGATACGAAGGCTTTATAAAAGGTAAAATGGAGTTATTAGATTTAGGATCTGTAGGTGGGATTATTCAACGAGGAGGAACGAAGCTGTTTTCATCCCGTTGCCCAGAATTTAAAGAAAAGAAATATCAACTGCAAGGTATTGAAAAAATGAAAGAAGCTGGAATTGAAGGCTTAGTAGTAATTGGAGGCGACGGTTCTTTCCGTGGAGCTTATGAGCTAACGAAATTAGGATTAGCATGTATTGGTGTTCCTGCAACGATTGATAATGATATTGCTGGTACAGAATTTACGATTGGTTTTGATACGGCACTCAATACAGTTGTCAGTGCAATTGATAAAATTCGTGATACTGCAACAAGTCATGAAAATACCTTTATTATAGAAGTGATGGGTAGAGATGCAGGTGACATTGCTTTATGGTCGGGACTTGCAGCCGGTGCAGAATCTGTTATTATACCAGAGGAGCCGTATGATTTAGATGATATTATTACGCGTATGAAGCGTGGAGAAGCGCGAAATAAAAAACATAGCATCATTATCGTTGCAGAAGGAGTTATGCCAGCCTCAAAACTTGCAAACATGCTAAAAGAAAAAGCTGGAATCGAAACGAGGATTACCGTGTTAGGGCATATTCAACGGGGAGGATCACCGTCAGCATTTGACCGGGTATTGGCTAGTCGTCTAGGTGCTCGAGCAGTCGAATTATTGTTGGAAGGGAAAACTAGTCGTGCAGTTGGTATAAAAAATCATCAAGTTTACGATTATGATTTACGG
Organism: Ureibacillus thermosphaericus; assembly: GCF_012396605.1. Lineage (GTDB taxonomy): Bacteria > Bacillota > Bacilli > Bacillales_A > Planococcaceae > Ureibacillus > Ureibacillus thermosphaericus. The sequence continues at coordinate 10,170 of NZ_JAAXPW010000003.1, read as the reverse complement.
GAGATTTTTACAGCAAAACATAAAGCAGATACTAGTCTATATACTTTATCAAAAGAACTTTCAATTTAATCTAGAAAATGGAGAGAATGTATATGAGAAAAACAAAAATTGTATGTACTATAGGACCCGCAAGCGAATCTCCAGAAGTTCTTGAAGAACTTATTAAAGCCGGAATGAATGTTGCGAGACTTAACTTTTCGCATGGTACACATGAAGAACATGCTATGCGTATCGCAACAATCCGAGATGTAGCTAATCGATTAAATAAAATTGTCGGAATTTTGCTTGATACAAAAGGTCCAGAAATTCGAACACATTCAATGAAAAACGGGGAAGTTCACTTAAAAACAGGACAAGTCATCGATATTTCAATGACAGAAGTTCTTGGAGACGAAACATGTTTTTCCGTTACGTATGACAAATTAATTTATGATGTAAATCAAAACGATACAATATTGTTGGATGACGGATTAATTGCATTGCGCGTATTAGCGAAAGATTACGATAAAGGATTAATTCATACGATTGTTGAAAATGCCGGAGTGCTGAAAGATAAAAAAGGTGTGAACGTCCCTGGAGTTTCAATAAAACTACCTGGCATTACAGAGAAAGATGCGAAAGATATATTATTTGGAATTGAACAAGGAGTCGATTTTATCGCTGCTTCCTTCGTGCGAACAGCAAAAGATGTGCTGGAAATACGCGAATTGCTTGAACAAAATGGTGGCGGACACATTCAAATCATTCCTAAAATTGAAAACCGAGAAGGCGTAGATAACATTGATGAAATTATTGAAGTTTCTGATGGATTAATGGTTGCTCGCGGAGATTTAGGAGTGGAAATTCCTGCTGAAGAAGTGCCGCTCGTTCAAAAAGCATTAATTAAAAAGTGCAATCAAGTAGGAAAACCTGTCATCACGGCTACACAAATGTTAGACTCTATGCAGCGAAATCCGCGTCCGACTCGTGCGGAAGCAAGCGACGTGGCAAATGCAATCATTGATGGAACAGATGCCATTATGCTTTCAGGAGAAACAGCTGCTGGTCAGTATCCAGTTGAATCTGTGAAAACGATGAACAGAATTGCAGTATTTACAGAAAACTCGCTGGATTATCGTTCGATAGTACAAACAAGAAGTCGTGAAAAAGAGACAACCATGACCGAAGCCATTTCCCAAGCAGTTTCATACACTTCAATTAACTTAGGTGTTAAAGCGGTGCTTGCACCAACTGCGAGCGGAGTTACAGCAAAATTGATTGCTAAATACCGTCCAGGTGTGCCGATTATCGCCATTACAGATTCTCCTTCAACTGCTCAAAAATTGACGCTTGTGTGGGGCGTTAATCCGATTGTCACACATAAAGTAACGACAACGGATGAAATTTTAGAATTAGCTGTGGATGAAGCGTTGAAATATGGTTATGTAAATCACGGTGATATTGTTGTGATTACTGCGGGAGTGCCGGTAGGAGAATCAGGAACAACGAACTTAATGAAAGTCCATGTGATAGGTGATTTATTAGCTCGTGGACAAGGAATTGGTAAACAATCTGTCGTTGGAAAAGCGATCGTTGTGAAAAATGCTGAAGAAGCACAAGCTTATGATACGGAAGGTTGTATCCTTGTAACGGTTGGAACCGATCGGGAAATGATGTCGGTAATTGAAAAATGTGCGGGCATTATTACTGAAGAAGGTGGCTTAACAAGCCATGCCGCTGTCGTTGGTCTAAGCTTAGGCATCCCTGTCATTGTTGGTGTGAAAGAAGCAACATCAATCATTCGACATGGACAAGAGATTACAATGGATGCTGAAACTGGTGTTATCTATAAAGGTCACGCAAGCGTATTGTAAGCATTAGCATAATTGGGCTGTCTAAAAAGTAGAAAACTTTTTAACAGCCCAATTTATTGTTACGATATTATTGTAATTGAAACTTTTAGCCTAGCAATTTCGTATATATGGTAGTCAAAAAATTACTCTAATGGAGGGTATTATTTGAAAAAGTTATTTTCCATATGTATTGCGTTTGTTCTTATAGAGATTGCAATTTTCATTGTCGTCGGTAATTGGTTAGGCATCTTAAGTACATTGTTATTAATTGTATTAGCAAGTTTATTTGGAGCGATGTTAACAAAAAAGCAAGGATTGGAATCCGTACAAAATATTCAGAATAGCATTCGACGGGGAGAACCCCCAGGACAAGCGGTGATCGATGCATTTCTCGTATTTTTAGGAGGAGTATTATTTTTATTACCAGGATTTCTCACGGATATAATTGCTTTTACTTTGGTTCTTCCATGGACAAGACGTCTCTATAAACCGATGATCTTAGAATGGATTCGTAAAAAAATGAAAAACAGTGAGATGATTATTATCCAGCGATAGATTTTTGTTTGACTTTCACAGCTATCAATAATATAAATGGACTCAGCAATATACCATAAACCCCAAACAACAATATAGAGGCAGCGCTGATTAAAAATGTGTGGACTGTTCGCAATTGGAAAGTGGATGCCCATAATAATGATTCAGTTAGCTGCCTTGTTATTTGTATAAATACATAAAGCAAAACCAATGCTAAACTTACGAACTTATCTCCAATTGCAAAAAAGTATATGGCGATAGGAATGAGAAATAACCCAATTCCGAAAAATGGCAATACATCTGCAAAAGAGATTAGAAAGGCTTTGTTTATTGGATTTTCAAATTTTAGTAATGCCAGTCCAATACTAAGAAGGAAAAAGGTAATAATGAACAACTGAAATTCTACATATAAGAAATAGCTAAATAAGTTCATCGCCTTGGAGAAATATTGTTTCCATTCTTTACGATATGGTTTAGGCACATAGATAAAAAACCAGTATCGATTTCTTCTTGATTCAAACAAGGCAAAGAAGAAAGCCACTAGAAAAATAAAGAGCTCAAAAATGTATTGAAAAAAGTCTTGCAAATAACTAGCCAAACTCATAATAGCAGTATCGATATACGATAAAGACTCATTAAATATGTTTTCTAATACCACTAAATATTCGGAATCAAATAATTGAAGATTATCTACTTGTATTTTTATTTCTGGATAAATGGCAATAATACTTTGAATGGTGATATAAAAGAAGGAATAAATTGATAGGAAGATTAATAAAGATATAATGATGGCACTTATGATATATGGTAGTTTCAGTCGCTGATGGCAAAAGTGAATAATTGGATATAACATATATGCAAAAAATATTGCTAATGAAATGGGTAATACGAGCCAAAGGAAAATAAAATATAAAATCAGCACGAGCAACTGAATTACATTTTTATTCGAATAGGTTGAAAATTTATTCAATTGCAAATTTATCACCCCTAGTCCAAGTAATTATAATCTCGTTAACGTGGAATTATTCTCGTTTAAGTGGTGATTTTATTAAAAATACGATTTTTTCTTTATTTTTGAAAAATTATTCACAAAGCCGTCAAAATTTATTATAATTAACCATGTAAGCGATTTAATAATAGGTTCATTATGAGCGAAACGATCGTAAGTGTCATAGAAGAAAAAGAAAGCACTTACAATAAGTACTTACATTTTTTTAAAATTTAAAGAGAGGGAGCGATTTTATATGACAGCAACACGCGGTTTAGAGGGTATTATTGCAGCTGAATCAAAAATCAGTTCAATAATCGACGATACACTTACATATGTAGGTTATAGTATCGATGATTTGGCTGAAAATGCTACTTTCGAAGAAGTAATCTATCTATTATGGCACCAACGTCTTCCAAATAAAGAAGAATTAGCAGAACTTAAAAAACAATTAGCTGAAAATGCTGAAATTCCTCAACAAATTATCGATGTATTTAAATCAATGCCTCTAGATAAAGTTCATCCAATGGCTGCATTACGTACAGCGGTTTCTTTATTAAGTGCGTATGATGAAGAAGCTGACGTAATGAGTGATGAAGCGAACTATCGCAAAGCAATTCGTCTTCAAGCAAAAATTTCGACAATTGTAACAGCATTTGCTCGTGTACGTAAAGGTTTAGAACCTGTTGCTCCAAAACCTGAATTAGGATATGCAGCAAACTTCTTATATATGTTACATGGTAAAGATCCTGAGCCAATTGAAGTAGAAGCATTTGATAAAGCATTAATTCTGCATGCGGACCACGAATTAAATGCTTCAACATTTACTGCGCGCGTATGTGTCGCTACACTTTCTGACGTTTACTCTGGTATTACTGCTGCAATCGGAGCATTAAAAGGGCCGCTTCACGGTGGAGCTAACGAACAAGTAATGAAAATGTTAACTGAAATTGGTTCAATCGAAAACGTAGAACCTTACATTATGAACAAATTAAATAACAAAGAAAAAATCATGGGATTCGGTCACCGCGTATATCGCAAAGGAGACCCACGTGCTAAACATTTACGTGTAATGAGTGAAAAATTAACAGCATTAAGAGGAAAACCAGAATTATACGAAATGTCTGTGAAAATTCATGACATCGTAGTTGGACAAAAAGGTCTTCCAGCAAATGTTGACTTCTTCTCTGCATCAGTGTATGACTCACTAGACATTGAGCATGACCTATTCACACCAATCTTTGCAGTATCTCGTACATCTGGATGGCTTGCTCACATTCTTGAACAATATGCAAATAACCGCTTAATTCGTCCTCGTGCTGAATATGTTGGACCACAACGTCAACAATACGTTCCAATCGATGAAAGATAATTTTTTATTCTAATCTAATAAGAAAATTTTTAGAAAATATGCTAAAATACACTAGGACTGTGTTAAACGACACAGTCCTAGACTCATGAATATAGGAGGCAACATACATGACTAACGGTAAAATTACAGTAGAAAACGGTAAATTAGTAGTACCTAACAACCCTGTTATTCCTTTCATTGAAGGAGATGGTACTGGACCAGATATTTGGGCAGCAGCTCAACGTGTATTTGATGCAGCTGTTGAAAAAGCATACAATGGCGAAAGAAAAATCCAATGGTTGGAAGTTCTTGCTGGTGAGAAAGCATTCAATCAAACTGGTGAGTGGTTACCACAAGAAACTTTAGATAAAATTAGCGAATACTTAATTGCAATCAAAGGTCCTCTTACAACTCCTGTAGGCGGAGGAATTCGTTCATTAAACGTAGCATTACGTCAACAACTTGACTTATATGTGTGCTTACGTCCTGTTCGTTACTTCGAAGGTGTTCCATCTCCTGTAAAACATCCTGAACATGTTGATATGGTAATCTTCCGTGAAAACACAGAAGATATTTATGCTGGTATTGAATACGAAGCTCAATCAGAGAATGCAAAAAAATTAATTAGCATCTTACAAGAAGAATTTGGCGTAAATAAAATCCGCTTCCCTGAAAGTTCTGCAATTGGTATTAAGCCAATCTCTATCGAAGGTACTGAGCGCCTAGTTCGTGCTGCTATTGAATACGCTATTCGCGAAGGACGCAAATCAGTAACTTTAGTTCATAAAGGTAACATCATGAAATTCACTGAAGGCGGCTTCAAAAAATGGGGTTATGAATTAGCTGAACGTGAATTCGGTGATAAAGTATTCACTTGGGATCAATACGATCGCATTAAAGCTGAAAAAGGCGTTGAAGCTGCAAACGAAGCTCAAGCTGAAGCAGAAGCAGCTGGTAAAATTATCGTAAAAGATACAATTGCTGACATCTTCTTACAACAAGTATTAACTCGTCCGAAAGAGTTCGATGTAGTAGCTACAATGAACTTAAATGGTGACTACATTTCTGACGCATTAGCTGCACAAGTTGGTGGTATCGGTATCGCTCCAGGTGCAAACATCAACTATGTAACTGGTCACGCAATTTTTGAAGCTACTCACGGAACTGCTCCAAAATACGCTGGATTAGACAAAGTGAACCCTTCATCTGTAATTCTTTCTGGTGTGTTAATGTTTGAACACCTTGGTTGGAAAGAAGCAGCAGATTTAATTATCAAATCAATTGAAAAAACTATTGCTTCAAAAGTAGTTACTTATGACTTTGCACGTCTAATGGATGGTGCGACAGAAGTTAAATGCTCTGAATTCGCAGATGAATTAATTAAAAACCTTTAATTTGATAAGTTTCTAGAAGGAATAATATATCTTTTGTAGAATTGTATATTTAGGCTTACCGAGTAATCGGATTGAATTGGGCCGTCTCAACTAACAGATTGAGACGACCCTTTTTATTTATTATTTTTGTGAAAGAGGTGTAATCCATGACTTTAAAAAGAAAAAAGATTTCTGTGATTGGAGCAGGATTTACTGGTGCTACGACAGCTTTTTTATTGGCACAAAAAGAATTGGGAGATGTTGTATTAGTCGATATTCCCGAAGTAGAAAATCCAACAAAAGGAAAGGCGTTGGATATGTGGGAAGCAGCACCGATTCAAGGTTTTGACTCTTATGTTATCGGGACATCAAATTACGAGAAAACAGCTAATTCAGATTTAGTCATCATCACTGCAGGCGTAGCACGAAAACCTGGAATGAGCCGTGATGATTTAGTACAAATCAATCAAAAAGTCGTAAAATCGGTAACAAAAGAAATCATGAAGTATTCTTCAGATCCAACAATTATTGTATTAACGAACCCAGTTGACGCTATGACGTATGTAGCATATAAAGAATCCGGTCTTCCGAAAAATAAAGTTATGGGACAATCTGGCATATTAGATACAGCACGATTCCGTGCTTTTGTGGCAGAGGAATTAAATGTATCTGTAAAAGATGTCACTGGTTTTGTTTTAGGAGGACATGGAGATACAATGGTGCCGCTCACTCGTTATTCTTACGTAGGTGGAATCCCTATTGAAACGTTGATTTCAAAACAACGACTTGAAGAAATTGTTCAACGAACTCGAGTGGGTGGAGGAGAAATTGTCAACTTATTAGGAAATGGTTCGGCATATTATGCCCCTTCAGCTGCATTAGTGGAAATGGCAGAAGCGATTATAAAAGATCAGCGTCGTATATTGCCAACAATTGCTTATTTAGAAGGGGAATATGGTTTTGAAGATATTTATTTAGGCGTACCAACTTTGATTGGAGCTAATGGTGTGGAGAAAATTTTCGAGTTAGAATTAACGGAAGAAGAGAAAGAAGCATTACAAAAATCCGCTGAATCTGTAAGAAATGTTATGAAAGCCTTATCTTAATTTGTGTCCTTTTATTGTGGCTATTTTCTGAAAAAACTGATACTATGTTACTAAAGTAACCAATTAGGGGGAATTTTTCGATTTGCTAAACGGGGCAAGAACCAAGATTGGCAAGAAAATTGATGAAATTGCTGTTGGTGAAAGGATTCACTTAGTTGAAACAATTGAAGATAAAGACTTGCTTATATATTTAGGGTTAACAAATGATAATAATCCATTATATATTCAGCATGAATATGCAAAAGATACATTTTTTAAAAAGCCAATTGTCCCAACGATTATGTTGAATGGAATCGTGACAAGTGCCATTTCTAAGCATTTACCCGGTCCAGGTTCGCATATTCGCGAGCAAAATATTATATACTTAGAACCGGTATATCATTATGAAACAATCGAATTTCTGCTAGAAGTCCAGCACATTGACTACGAAAATAATATTGTAAGTATTCAAGTAGATGCAATGAATAAAAGTCACCAACAAGTCTTACATGGCATATTAAAAGTTTTACCTCCAATATAAACAAATTACTGATTTGAAATGGGGGTTTCAAATCACAGGCAATATGGAGGATTAATCATGTCAACAAATCAAACAATTTTAGTTGTAGAAGATGAAGTATCGATTGCTACATTGCTAAAGTATAATTTAGAACGCATCGGGTATGAAGTGTTGCTCGCTCACGATGGCAAAGAAGGGCTTGATATGGCCCTTGAGCACTTGCCGGATTTAATTCTATTAGATTTAATGTTGCCGACGATGGACGGGATGGAAGTTTGTAAAGAATTAAGGAGTCAAAAGAAAAATATCCCCATCATCATGTTAACGGCTCGTGATGATGAATTTGATAAAGTATTGGGACTTGAATTAGGTGCTGACGACTATATGACAAAACCTTTTAGTCCTAGAGAAGTAATTGCTAGGGTCAAAGCTGTGTTGCGCCGTTTCAATTCAAGTTTTCAAGAAGAAAAGAAAGAAAAAAAATATTATCATTTTGGAAAATTAGAAGTTTATCCAGAACGTTATGAAGCTTTTCTAGACAATCAACCACTTGAATTTACACCTAAAGAATTTGAGTTGCTTGTATACTTAGTGGAAAATAAAAATCGTGTATTGACTAGAGATCAATTGTTGAGTGCCGTTTGGAACTATGATTTTGCGGGTGATACACGTATTGTCGATGTTCATATAAGTCATTTGCGGGATAAAATAGAAGAAAATAGCCGGAAACCGAAGTTTATCAAAACGGTGCGAGGTATCGGTTATAAATTTGAGGAGCCTAAACAATGAAATCTCAAAGCAATCGATTGTTTTTCATCTTTATTATGCTAACGGGTTCAATTATAGCTGTCCTTGGTATTGTACTAGGTCAGCTATTTCCTTTCTATATGGAAAGTTATTTTATGAAAAACGATATTCCATTTACAGAGGAACAAATTGAACAGATTAAGTATCAGCTAGCCTTTATTTTAGCGATCTTATTAACGTTTGCATTTTTATTAATCGCCTACATCGCAAATCGATTAATTAAAGAATTGCTTGTCCCCATTGAAAATGTGACTGAAACAGCACGAGAATTGATTAAAGGGAATTATCGCGCAAGAACTTATGCCAGTGGACCAGCGACAATCATTGAATTGCGAAATTCCATTAATATTTTAGCGCGAAATCTTCAAGAAATTGAAAAAATGAGAGAAATAGAAGATGAGCGCTTGAAGACGTTAATTGAAAACATGGGTAGCGCACTTATCATGATTGATAGGGAAGGGACAGTATCCATTGTTAATGGACACTTTTTGGAAGAATTTAATTTATCATTAAATGAAGTAAAGGGAAAAAACTTTTTAACTCTCGGTCTTCCTAGGGAATTGGAGAAATTTATAGACCATGTATTTTTAACGGAACTTCCTTTTCGACAACAAATCGAGATTGAAATGAATAACGAAAAAATTTATGAACAAGTTTATGGGGCACCTGTTGTAGGTGATCACGGTCGCTGGTTAGGAATTGTCATCGTTATGCATGATATTACTGAGCTGATTCGTTTAGAACAGATTCGAAAAGACTTTGTGGCGAATGTTTCTCATGAACTTAGAACGCCGATTACATCGATTAAAGGTTTTTCTGAAACTTTGTTGGATGGTGCTTTTAAAGATGAAAAAATGCTGCTATCCTTTTTAGAAATTATTTATCAAGAAAGTAATCGACTTCAAATGTTAATACAAGACTTATTAGATTTATCGAAAATTGAACAACATGGCTATACAGTAAAATTAGTCCCAACAAGTTTAAAAAATGTGTTAATACGTGCCGTCGAAGTAACAAGCCCGAAAATGGATCATAAAAATATGGAGTTTGATATTGATATTAAACGAGATGTGATGGTGCTGGGGGACGAAAACCGCTTAATTCAAATCTTTACAAACCTCATTGCAAACAGTATTACCTATTCCCCAAATCATACGGTCATAACATTGCGCATGAAAGAAAATGAACATTATGGAATTGTGGAAGTGGAAGATCAAGGAATTGGAATTGAGAAAAGTGAAATTCCACGCATTTTTGAGCGTTTTTATCGCGTTGATAAAGCACGAAGCAGAAATTCAGGGGGCACTGGATTAGGGCTTGCAATTGTAAAACATTTAGTAGAAGCCCATCGAGGGAAAATAGAAGTAGAAAGCACTGTTGGCAAAGGAACTTGTATGCGGGTGATGATTCCTATTTATCGAGAAATTTAACATTCTCTTTACAATTTTGTTATGAAACCTTCATACTCTACGTTTATTGTACTAAATGAAACCCCCTTTTTAAATTTAGTAATTTGTCTAATAAAAGAGCCGTCCGTTGTAGGCGGCTTTTTATTTTAGTGCGCCTGGCATGGGTGTAATCTATAGGGTGTAAGTCCCGAACTGTGAAGGCAGAAGTAACAGTTAGCTTAACGCAAGGGTGTCCGTGGTGACGCGGAATCTGAAGGAAGCGAGCGGCAAA
>NZ_JAAXPW010000029.1 GCF_012396605.1 Ureibacillus thermosphaericus | reverse complement strand
CTCGATTTTCCGTCCGAGGCAAATCGAAGGTGGAAAATGAAATGGGGATTGCCTTAATGGCCGTGAATTTACGGAAATACACGGCCAACAAAGATCAACTGACCAAAAATAATGGAGAGAAATGGAAGAGGGAGAATTTGAGTTGGCTCAAATTCTCCTTTTTCCTATCTTGAAGCTAGTTTTTTTTTGTTGAAAAATTTAATTGTGTAAACGATGAAATACAAAATAATGTATGGAACAATAATGTACAAAGTAATTACCAACATATCATTTTTATATTCAGCAATTTCTTCTAATAGAGTTAAAGGTCTACCATCGTATACAATATCTTTAAAAGAAAATATGAAATGATCAACAGTCAAATCAGCGAGCATGATTATAATCAAATATGCAATGTAGATGAGTGTATTGATAACGAATTTGAATCTTCTTTTTGAATTTATAGATTCTATCAAAATAACAAAAAATACAAAGGAAATAGCCAGCATTATGATTTCATTAAATTCAACATACCCTGAATTATCAATCAATAATGCAAAGACTATAATAAAATTTATAACTGCCAGTATAATCAAATTTTTCTTTTTCATCCTTTTTTCCCCTCTCCCAATATAGTAGTTTCAATTTTAACAAAAAAAATAATTTTTAAAAAATAAAATTAGATTTTTTCAAACAATTTAAATATTTTTTACAAAATTAAGAATTTTTGGATATTATTCTTTACATATAACCTAATCATTGGTATATATTGATATTTATGGAATTATTTCAAAGGAATAGGGGGTATTTTGGTGAAGAAAAAAACATTTTTTACTGTAGCAGTGACTGTCATCATGTTATTCAGTTTAGCTACAAATCATGCTTTTGCATGGAGTTACAGTAATTATAATTACGGATCTTATGTTCCAAAGTCGGGAACTGGTACAGCAACTACGTATTACGACTCAAGAAATTTCTTACAAACGAGAATTGATTTCAAGTTTGATAGTTATAATGTCAGCTCCATAATCAGTTACAACAAAGGCAATGGCACTGGCGGAAGCTGTCCAGGATATAATGCATATGTGACTTTGGATCAAACTGCTATTCCTGATGGTTCATCCTTAAAAATTTCCGCATGGGAGGTGCTTACTAATCTGCCAAATCCCAAAGTGGACATTGAAGATAATAATCTCTGGGGAGCTGATGATGAATCAGAAGTGGTTGCACTAGGGACTGTCGTTGCTGATAAAGCTTATTATATGACAACTAAATGGCTTGATAATCGTGGAGGTAAATCAACAGATAGCGGCAGAATTCAAGCTCAATTTGCCATGAGCAAAAAAGGTATTTTGGACTATAACAACTGCACTCAATCTTCAACAGTACAGCACACATTCACTTATGGTGATAACCAAGGTAAAGTTGCTTCTATTCAACCTCAAATAACAAAAAGTCTAAAAGCAGTAGCTAGTACAACTGTGCCGGTATCTAATACAACAAGTACTACAAATTCTCAATCTGACTCTCAAGTCATTACTGAATATAAAGCTATTGAACCAACAGAAGATGGGATTACAAAATATAAATCAAAACAAAAAGAGATAACTAAGAAATTAAAATCTAATAAAAAAATCAATGACATTGCAGTCACAGTTACTTTTGCTGAACCATTAAGTTTTGATGAAGTGAAAACAATTACTGAAAAATACAATGTTAATATTGAAGAATTGGAAGCAAGATCAATAGACAGTAATGGCGACAGAATCACTCATGCTATTAAAGGATTGAACAAGTCATTATCTCAAGATGGAAGTAATTTCATAGGATATACTAGTTTACAGGGATATGTTTCATCAGAAAATATTTTTGGTTTAGAATCAGAGGAAAAAATTTTCTTAGTTGATGCCAGTGGAGACAATAATGTAACAGAATTAGAGAAAGACAATTTCGCAGTTCCTCTTACATGGTATTTAGAAGATTTGAATCCTGAAAAACATTTAAAGAAAAAAAACCTTTAATTTAAAATAAGATTGGTTTCGACAGTTTCATTCTGTTATTTTATTTATTAAATGTGCAAAAGGACCGGATTCTTGAAGGCTAATTTGCGTTTCACTCGATTTTCCGTACTAGGAAAATCGAAGGTGGAAAATGAAATCGGAATTGCCTTAATGGCTGTGAATTTACGAAAATACACGGCCAACAAAGATCAACTGACCAAAAATAATGGAGAGAAATGGAAAAAGGAGAATTTGAGTTGGATCAAATTCTCGTTTTCCTATCTTGAAGCTAGTTTTGTCCCAGCCTGTTTTTAGTTTTTGCTATTCCTCATAAATCATTTTTCTTGTCATTCCACCATCCACAACAAGGTTAATGCCTGTCACGAAATCATTTTCCTTCGCTGTTAAATAGAGACAAGCGCGCGCAATATCGTCTGGTCTTCCGACACGTTTTGATAAATGCTGCTCGTGATCAATTTTGCGTAATTGGGAATAATCGCCTGTTTCAATCCAACCTGGCGAAATAGCATTCACGGTAATCCGATCTGCACTAAATGATGCTGCAAGCGCATGAGTTAATGCAACAATTCCACCTTTTGTTGCTGCATAGGCTTCTGAATTCGGTTCAGACATAATGGCCCGTGTGGAGGCAATATTAACGATGGAGCCGCCTTCTTTATTATTTCGCATATATTTTGCGGCTTCCCTTGATGCTAAGAAAACACTTCGTAAATTGGTGTTGATAATATCGTCCCATTCTTCGATTGACAATTCATAAGGGGACTTAAATACTGATTTCCCTGCATTATTGATTAAAATATCAATTTGACCGAATGTAAGGTTTGCAATTTCCATTAAGCGGATGATGTCATCCCCATCTTTTACATCGGTTTTTACAAAAAGCGCGTTTCCCTCTTTTTCTTTAATTACATCAACTGTTTTTAATCCGGCTATTTCATCAATATCCGCTATCACAACATTTGCACCTTTTTCTGCATAAAGCAAAGCGATTCCTTTTCCAATGCCCTGTCCAGCGCCGGTTACAATCACCGTCTTATTTGAAAAATCCATAGTTTTACACATCCTTAACGAAAATTCTCCATATTTAAGGTAGCACAAAAAGTGAACACCGTAGAACTCCCAATAATAAAATCAATTAGTCACATGTAGAATGCTTTAATTTAAACAAACATATTTATATGAATGAGGCTTTTACAGAGGAGGGAAATATTGTCGATTGTCAATCCTCAATATGGATTTTTAAAGGCTGATTATCAAAATCCTAATTTAAGGCAAAGGAACAAGACTGTTGATGCTGCTTCATCGAAGACACAAATTAAAGATGAATCTGTATTAACAACGGATATAAATGCAAAGTTAATCTTTATTTATAATTGGTTGATGATTATATCAGCTGATTTATATTGTGCAATTATTTTTGTTTTAGCCAATTTCTTTTGAAACTTTTACATGGTTTAAAGAGTCCAATTTATAAAATGGCACTATTGGAACTTATTAACTTAAAGTTTCAAGTCCAAACGTGTGGATTTGAAGCTTTATTATTTTGAAATTCATCTAATACATAAGTTGGGGGTGGTCTTATGAAAAAAGAATGAGTTTTCGTGGTTAGATTTAAATTATAGCAAGGAAATATGGAGCTGTTTGAATGTGATTTTTTTACCAGTTATTTTAAGGTGTTTAAGGAGGAAGCATTTTGAGACTATCTGAAATTCATCCATTTTTTTATCATGCAAGAATCGAGCAAAAAAGACTTTTTAGAACATTAACAGATTTAAAAGACAGAAATCGATTTGCAAAGCAAAGGGACTTAACGAATACATTTCCATTCACTTGTAAAAAACATCAATCCTTATTGAGAAGGAAATTAGGAAATAGCGATCCTCAGTTACAAGAAAATAAAATTACAAACTTAAAAATTGCAACAGGTGAAATTGATGGTGTGATTATTAAACCGGGTGAAATTTTTTCTTTTTGGAAACTAGTTGGTCGAACATCAAAAGAAAAGGGCTATATTGAAGGCATGCAGCTCAAAATGGGAGAAGTGAAAACGGGTATTGGCGGTGGAATTTGCCAGCTTGCTAATTTACTTTATTGGATGGCTTTACATACTCCTCTCGTTGTTATTGAAAGACATCACCATAGTTTTGACCCGTTTCCTGACTCCGGGAGGACACTGCCTTTTGGAAGCGGAGCAAGTGTTTTTTATAACTACGTAGATTTACGTTTTTATAATCCAACTAACCAATCTTTCCAAATAAAAGTATGGGTAACAGATAAACATTTAAAAGGTGCTATTTTTAGTAATGAAGAAATGCCATATTCCTACCATATCGAAGAAAGAAACCATCAATTTTTACAAAAGGACGGAAAAAACTATCGTCAAAATGAAATTTGGAGAAAGACATATGATAAAGTAACCGGACAAATGGTCAAAGAGGAACTACTAATCAAAAACTTTTCTGAGGTTAAGTATCCAATACCTATAAATAATGAAGAGATTTCAATGAATAACTAAGGAATTCAAAATAATAAATATAAAAAGCTTCAAATCCAAGGATTAGGATTTGAAGCTTTTAATTTAATAAATATATGGACATTGAAAACGATAATAAAACTGCATAACAATCCCCGCTGCGATATAATCTGACATAGTTAAAATTTCCCCTTCAATTTCATCGAAAATTTCGATATCCATTTGATAGTTTTTTTGAATCATCGTCACAGCTTCGTTTTTCGTTAACTCTAAATGTGAATAAAACATTTCTTGCAGAATATTTCTTGATAGGTATGGGTTAATTTGACTTAAAAATAGAACGATTGCATCAGCATTTTGATACCATTCTTTCTCTTTAGCATTCACTGCAGCAGTATCCCCTTTTACCGCTGCTGTTACAAGCTCAGCTGCAATAACTAAATGACTTTGAATAAGCTTTGCATAGGAATCTGCAATTTGATTACCATAAAAAGGACGCAAACAATTGCCCAAATCGGTTGCATTTTGTAAGAGTCGTTGTTGTACATATTGTAAATCCGGTAACTGGAAAACAATACTAATAATGGTCATTCGTGTCCAGTTGACATGTTCAAGCCAAAGTAAACGGTTCATGGCCATAAAATCGGATTCGTTTTTACTTATACATCGTTGATCGGGGTAGAATTGTTGTTGAGATAAAAAGTGTCTCAGTGGTGCGGAATACTGGGTATATGGTTGTGGATAGGAAGAGCTGAGTGGATATGAGAAAGAACCATTTGAATTATAAGGATTCATATTATATCGATCCTCCCGGTGAATGAAATAACAGTTCTTTCCTAGATTACTCAAGGTCATCGGTATTTGTGAAAAAAAGCATTATCAATTTCTGTAAATGTTAATAGAGGGAGGAACACAGAGAAAATATAAGCAATTTAAAAAAAGAGACGGGTGACAAAACTTCGTATGTAAATAGTGAAAGGTTTAATGTCACATGTCTCTTTTCAATAGATTAAATTTTGAATCAAATATATGGTCGCAAGTATCATAAACGATTATTGAATCAGACTTAAAAACTTTTTCGTTCTTTCTTTTTTTGGATTATGGAAAATAAGTGATGGTGGACCATGTTCAATGATTACGCCCTCATCAAAAAATACTACTTCATTGGCGACTTCTTCAGCAAATTTCATTTCATGGGTAACAATAACCATCGTCATACCTTCATTTGCTAAATCTTTCATTACTTTTAATACTTCGTTTACGAGTTCAGGATCTAGTGCGGATGTCGGTTCATCGAATAGCATTACTTTTGGGTCCATAGCAAGTGCACGAGCAATGGCTACCCGTTGTTCCTGCCCACCTGATAGTTGTGAAGGATAATAGTCTTTATGAGTTAGGAGTCCGACTTTTTCTAATAGTTTTTCTCCGATTTTAATCGCTTCAATTTTTGGTAATTTTTTAACTGTTATCAATCCTTCAATAATATTTTCAATTACAGTTAAATGCGGGAAAAGAGCATAGTTTTGAAATACCATTCCAGTACGGCGTCTTAAGTCTATAATTTGTTTTTGAGTCACTTTTTTTGAAAAATCTAATTGTAATCCGTCAATTTCAATAATTCCATTATTAGGTATCTCTAAGCCGTTTAAACAACGAAGAAAAGTCGATTTACCAGAACCAGATGGGCCGATAATAACAACGACACTTCCGGGTGAAATGTCTAAATCGATATTTTTGATGACTTCTTGATCATGAAATGACTTTTGTAAACCTCTGATTTTAATCATCTAACTCCTCCAACTGTTTTTACAAAGCGATCAAGTCGACCTTCAATTTTCCCTTGGATAATTGAAAAGATAAAACAGATCACCCAGTAAATAAATGCTGCAATCGAATAAACGAATAAAAATTCATAGTTCGTTGCTGCGATTTCTTGAGCACGTCGAAACATCTCTGTTACAAGAATGAGAGATGCTAATGATGTATCTTTTATTAATCCAATAAATGAGTTTGATAACGGAGGGATTGCCACTCTTGTTGCCTGTGGAAGAATAATTCTACGGATTGCTTGAGATCGAGTCATCCCAATAGAATAAGCGGCTTCCCATTGTACTTTCGGAATTGATAATATTGCAGCACGAATAATTTCTGATGCATACGCACCAACATTTAAAGAGAACCCAATTATAGCTGATGGAAAAGGGCTGATTGTCAGCCCTACTGTCGGTAATCCGTAAAATATGATAAACAACTGTACAAGAAGTGGAGTTCCACGAATAATTGATACATACCCTTGCGCTATTCCGCGCAAAAATCTATTTCCAAAGATTCTTGCTAAAGCTGTGAAAAACGCAATGACTAATCCAATTGTAAATGTAATTACTGTTAATGGTAGTGTATATGTAATTGCTCCCTCAAGGAGAGGGACAAAAGAACTGCTAGCAATGTTTATTAATCTTTCTAGGCGTTCCGGATTATGAAAAATTGAATTAAGATACATCTTCACCAAACCACTTTTCTGAAATTTGTTTTAACGTGCCGTCTTCTTTCATCTCATTTAAGATTCTGTTGAATTCTTCCACTAATTCTTCGTTACCTTTACGGAATACAAAGGCATTTTCAGAAACGTCTTTTGCTTCATCAATCATTTTGATAGGTGCTTCTGGGCGTTGGTGTAAAAAGTCTAAAGCAGAAATTTTATCATTAAAAGTACCATCTGCGCGTTTTGAAATCACTAAATCAATTGCTTGGTTAAAACCATCGATTTTTTCTATTTTAGCTCCGTAAGATTCAGCAAGTTTACCATAGTTGCTTGTCAACGTTTGAGCAGCTACTTTACCTTTAATATCTTCAAAAGATTGAATTTCATCATTATCCTTATGAACTAATAATACAGCATTGGATTTTGTGTAAGGCACAGAAAAATCGTACTTCTCTAAACGCTCCTCATTGATACCTACTTGGTTAGCGATCACATCAAATCTTTTTGAATCAAGACCAGCAAACATTGCATCCCATTGTGTTTCGTAAAACTCTGGTTCAACCCCTAAACGTTTAGCAATTTCTTCTATTACCTCAACATCATAACCAGTTAATTTGCCTGATTCGTCATGGAAGGTAAATGGAGCATATGTGCCTTCTGTTCCAATTTTCAATTTTCCTTCTTTTTTAATCGTCTCTAATAAACTGCTTTCTTCTGTAGTTTGCTCAGTTTTATTAGAAGAATCATTTGAGTTTGAGCATGCTACAAGCGCTAGTAATAAAATTAGACTTAATACTGAAAAAAGTTTTTTCATATAATTCCTACCTTTCAAATAAGTTTAATCAATTTTAATAATAGGTGAGTTATATATAGATGTCAATGGATTGGTGAATGGAAAACATTTATTATATGAGTAATATGCGATAAACAAATGAAAAAAATTCACTGTACATTATAAGAAGGTTAATAAATGGCCTGAGATTGTTCTGTTATCAAGTGATACTGGACATGGAAAAAGCTTTATACATAATTCAAATCTTCCTGAATCAATAAAGCAGATTCGTATTTGTTCATTATTAGAGGATGATGGAGGCAAAGTAATGAACTATATAATGAAATTTGGTAGAAATTACATAGCTATATCAAAAAATATAGATGCCGATTGCCATAAACATTGGCTACTGCAAATGTTTCTCGGCAGCCAAAACGGCTTAACAATTGAAGTGAACGGACAGCAGATTCACTGTGGTGCGATTCTTATCAATATGAATATAATGCATAAATTTAACGCAGATAGCACTCCTCATTTTACGGTTTTAGTTGATCCTACGACAGAACTAGGGCGTAGGATGAGAAAAATGTTAAATGAAAAGCCTTATTACATTTTTCCGCTAAACAAAACGAAACTTATGCAAAAGAATTTTCAACATGCACTGGACCAAAAGAATCAAGATGCTATTCTTTCTTTTGCTCAGAGTGTTATTTTGCAGTTTTCTACTATTCCTATGAAAAATTTTGATGATCGAATTATAAAAATCTTGAATTTATTTGATGATTGTATGCACGAAGATGAATTCCATCAAATCAAGAGTCTTTCAAAAAAAGTTGGTCTTTCTGAAAGTCGTTTATCACATTTATTCAAAGAAGAAACAGGTATACCCTTAAAAAGTTATATTTTGTTGCATAAACTTCAAGGAGCATATGATTCCATTTTTAATGGAGATAGCATCACGACAGCTGCTCTCCATGCTGGCTTTGATAGTCCATCACATCTAGCATACACACATAAACTAATGACTGGGATGTCTGCTTCAAATATTTTAAAAGATAGCAAGTTTTTGAAAGTTTATTGATATGTAATTTGATAAGGTGTAGTCCAAGGGAGGGCTACATTATGAATAAATATTTACAAGAAACTCCAATGTTGAATTATAAGCATTTCCAAATACAGAAATTAATAAAGGAGAGGGGATGGGCAAATGTAGATGATTTCCAAAAGATTAAGAAGATCTACAATTTTGTGCGTGATGAAATAGCATTTGGCTATAACATAGATGATGCGATTTCTGCCACTGAAGTGTTAAAAGATGGTTACGGGCAGTGCAATACAAAAGGGACACTATTTATGGCGCTTCTAAGAGGCGTTGGGATACCTTGCCGGATGCATGGTTTTACAATTGATAAGAAATTACAAAAAGGGGCAATACCAGGGCTTATTTATAAGCTAGCTCCCCAATATATTATTCATAGCTGGGTTGAGGTTCAGTATAAGGGGCATTGGTATAATATTGAGGGTTTTATTTTGGATCGTCAATATTTGAAAAAGCTTCAGGAAAAGTTCTCTGAATGTCATACAAGTTTTTGTGGCTATGGTGTTGCCATCGATAACTTTCAAAATCCACCAATAGAGTGGAATGGCAATGATACTTATATTCAAAAAGAAGGCATAAAACATGATTTCGGTTTGTTTAATTCGCCTGATGAATTTTTTGAAAAATATCAACAGCAATTAACACCCATTAAAAGATGGTTTTATCGAAATATCATTCGTAAATTGATGAATCGCAATATCGAAAAAATTCGTAAGAGCATGTAATAGTTATGTACTAGTAAAGCAGACGATTACTCAAAATGCGTTACAAGCATGTTAAGTAACCGTCTGTTTTTTCATTTTTTCAGTTAGTTTTTTCATGCCTCCTTGAGAACAATGATTTTAAAAAATATAAAAAAATTTAACATTCTATCCACAGATAATCATTGGAATGTTTTGTAAAATATAATTACTACTTTTTGGTAGTGAATATTTTAATTGGAGTGTGATACTCGTGAAAGCGGCACTTTGGTACAATGCAAAAGACATTCGTGTAGAAGACATTAATGAACCTAAAGTAACACCAGGACGTGTAAAAATCGAAGTTGCGTGGACAGGCATTTGTGGAAGTGATCTTCATGAATATGTGGCGGGTCCAATTTTCATTCCTGTTGAAAAACCTCATCCGATAAGTAAAGAAATGGCTCCAATTATAATGGGACATGAATTTTCAGGAACAGTTGTTGAAGTAGGTGAAGGAGTTACAAAGGTAAAAGTAGGAGACCAAGTGGTAGTAGAACCCATTTTAGCTTGTGGTCAATGTCCAGCATGTTTAAAAGGAAAATATAATATTTGTAAACATTTGGGGTTCCATGGTCTATCCGGAGGCGGTGGAGGCTTCTCAGAATATACTGTAGTGGATGAACGTTGGGTGCACAAAATGCCAGAAGGGTTATCACTTGAGCAAGGTGCTTTAGTAGAACCAGCTGCAGTAGCGTTACATGCAGTTCGTATGAGTAAATTGAAAGCGGGAGATAAAGCGGTTGTATTTGGTGCGGGACCAATTGGTTTATTAGTAATTGAAGCATTAAAAGTGGCAGGAGCATCAGAGGTATATGCAGTTGAACTTTCAAAAGAGCGCAGAGAGAAAGCTTTGGAACTCGGAGCAACTGCTGTAATGAATCCTGCTGAAGAAGAAGATGTAGTAGATAAAATTAAAGCGCTTACAAATGGTGGAGTAGATGTTGCCTTTGAAGTAACAGGTGTACCAGCAGTATTAAAACAAGCCATTGATTCAACAACATTTGAGGGTGAAACAGTAATTGTTTCTATTTGGGAAAAAGAAGCATCACTCCAACCAAATAACATTGTGTTATCAGAACGCACTGTAAAAGGAATTATCGCATATCGAGACATTTTCCCGGCAGTGATGCATTTAATGACAAAAGGATACTTCCCTGCTGATAAATTAGTTACAAAACGTATAAAAATTGATGATATTGTGAAAGAAGGATTTGAAACATTGGTTAACGATAAACAGCAAATAAAAATTCTTGTTTCTCCAAAATAAGAGAGTGAGATAACATCATTTTCTCCTTTAGATAATGAGAAAATGATGTTTTTTTGATATACACATGTTTATATACGGAATTTACTACTATTTTTTTTACAAAAAAAGCTGAATATATTCATAACTTATATAGTAAACATTTTCTATTGAAAGATTAATTGAGAATGATTTTCATTTGTTGTATATTTAAAATAGCAAACATTTTATGAGTAAGGAGAATTTAAATGCAAATTCATTGGATCAAAATTAAAAAAATCGTTGATGAAACACCTGATATAAAAACCTACTTCCTTGAAATTCCTGAAGGATATTCTTGGGAAGAAGGGGCTCATCTTCACTTAGCTCTTGAAGGTTTTAATGTCGGAGAAAAGCCAAACAAAAGTCTAGTCCGTCATATGTCAATATCTACTTTGCCGAATGAAAATGCGATTGGTATTACAACACGTATTAGACAACAGTGCTCAGAGTTTAAAGCGATTTTAAGAAATCTACAAGTTGGAGATCAAGTGGCGATTTTTAAAACTCATTCCAATGTGCCGCTTAGACGAGAAAATAAAAACATTTACCTATTGTCATCAGGGGTAGGTTTAGCAACTTTCAGACCAATCGTGTTGAAATATTTTGAGCAACCAGAAAATGTTCCGCAAATTCATTCCTTGAACATTGACTCTTCAAAAAACTATTTATTTACTAATATTTTTAAAACAAATCATGATAAAAATTTCACCGCTCATTTTGTAGATAACCGTGAAGAATATTATGATAGAATAAAAAAGCTTTCTACAGATAAAAATGGCCTATACTATGTTGTCGGCAGTGATGATTTCCTTAAACAAAACATTCAGGTGTTGTTAGAGGAAGGTATTAAACCGGAACAGATTATGCTCGACAAACCTCCACGTAGATTGCCTGATTTTTTACCAATTGAATTATCGAATTAAATCGACTAAACGACGACTCTCCAAGCAGATTCGTCGTTATTATTTTTGGGGAAAAATGTATTATTAGGAAAAAAGAAGATTGGGAAAATTTAGAAGTTAGTAAAAATTGAAAATATAATATTATAACTAAATAATTTTATTGTTTTGTCGAAATAATGAGTGAGATTAATTTGAATAGGGTGTGCTAATTTTGGAGGCTACTGTTTACTAACTGTGACCTTATTTAAATTAATCTTTTTTTGGTTCATTATAGGGATTTAAGTTAGATAACTTTATTGGAGGTTAAGCAAATGAAGAAAAATTTCTATCTTTATGTTGCTTTATTTGTAGCAGCTATTGTTGCAATCTCTGCTATTGCATCTAGTTTTTCTGCAAAAGCAAATAACGAAAATGTAACAGTCAATAATGAAAATAATAATGAACAAAAAGAAGAACTTCCAAATGTCGTGATTCTTGCAACTGGGGGAACGATTGCAGGTACAGGTTCTTCATCAACACAGACGACTGGATATAAATCTGGTGATTTAGGTATTGAAACTTTAATTGAAGCAGTTCCTGAAATGAAGGAGCTTGCAAATATTACAGGTGAACAAATTGTAAAAGTTGACAGCACAGATATCACAAATGAGATTCTTCTTAAATTAGGTAAGAGAGTGAATGAATTATTAGCTTCCGATGATGTAGATGGAATCGTAATTACGCATGGTACTGATACACTAGAAGAAACTGCTTACTTCTTAAACTTAGTAGTAAAAAGTGATAAACCAGTAGTTTTAACAGCTGCTATGCGTCCTGCAACAGCAATGAGTGCAGACGGTCCTTTCAACTTGTATAATGCTGTTTTATTAGCTAGTCATGAAAGTTCAAAAGGAAAAGGTGTTCTTGTAACACTTAACGATCGTATTGCTTCTGCAAGAAATATTACGAAAACAAATACGACAGCAACTGACGCATTTAAATCTTTTGAAAACGGATATTTAGGAGCAATCGTTGCTGGAAAACCTTATTACTATAATAATGTAGAACGTCTACATACAACTGAAACACCATTCGATATTTCAAAAATTAAAAAATTGCCACAAGTTGATATTATTTATGGATATCAAAACAGCCCAACTTACATGTACAAAGCTGCTGTACAAAACGGAGCAAAAGGGATTATTGTTGCAGCACCTGGAGATGGAACATTATCAGCAAAGTCCGTTGAAGGTGTAAAATATGCAATGAATAAAGGTGTAAAAGTAGTACTATCTTCTCGTGTTGGTACAGGAACGGTTTCACCAAAAGAAGGATATATTACTTCTGACTCTTTAAATCCTCAAAAAGCACGTATTTTATTAATGCTTGCTTTAACTGTGACGAATGATCCTCAAGAGATTCAATCCTTCTTTGACAAATACTAATACGGTATTTGTAGGTTTTAATAAATCCAATTGAGCCAATATTTGCATTGGGACAAGGAACCATTACCTTGTCCCAGTTTACTATTTCGTTTATTTTTTTTATTAAAAATATCCAATTTTTATAAAGTTTGTTTACACATGGTAGATATCAAGAATTATTTTAATAAAATAATTTAATTATTACAGCTCTAAGTGATTATTTCCTCCCAGTTCTACTAAATGAGTTCATAATGTGATGGATAGCCTTGATAGGTTTAAATACATGGAATAAGTTTAGTGATTTCAAAACCTATTCTGCTTTCCTTATTTTTTTAAATAAATATAAAGGAGGTAGCAAAGTGAAAGATATTTCAAAAATAAGTAAGTTTAGTATTCGCAATTTTCATGTGAAATTACTTTCTTCTTTTACTACAATATTAATCATTTCAGTCTTATTGATTGGATTATTTTCTTTTAAAACTGCTAAGGATGAGTTGGAACATCAAATATTAAATAGTGTGAATGAAAATGTAGAAATACTGAATAGTGCAATTGAAGATGCAATTCAACCGAAAATCCTTGATATCGAAGCATTGGCTGATCGCATTACAGCTAATCAATACGGGGAAACAAGTAGCCCTGAAATTCAAAAGTTATTAAAATTTTATCAAGTGACACATCCAGAAGTAGATATTGTCTATACAGGTAATGAAGATGGAGTATATGTAATGGAGCCGGCTGAGCTAGGGGTGCCTGAAGGGTACGATGCTAGAGAAAGAGATTGGTATAAGCAGGCAATGGAACGGAAAGGGGAAGTAATAATTTCTGAACCATACGTTGCTGCAAGTACTGGTGAAATGGTAATCACTCTTTCAAAAACAATAGATGATGGTACCGGCGTTGTAGGGATTGATATTAACCTAAATAAACTGCAAGAAGTAGTGCAGAACATTCGAATTGGTAAAGAAGGATATGGATTTATATTAGACCAAAATAAAAAATATTTAGCACATCCTACCGCTGAATTAGGCAGCGTAGCAGAAGGCACACTGTATGACAACTTATACAAAGAAAGTAAAGGACAATTAAATGAAGTTTTTAATGGAAAATCCATTATTTTGGACTACATAACTAATGATTTGACTGGATGGAAAATAGGCGGAGTTATCTATACAGAAGAGATTAACGAAGCAAACTCACCTATTTTACATACGTCGTTGATTGTGGGGATTCTTTCCATATTATTTGGGCTAGTTGCTTTAATGTTGGTTATTAAATCAATTGCAAAACCGATTAAACAATTAGGCCAATTAGCTGTTAATGTTAGTCGCGGAGATTTAACACAGTACGCAGAAATACAAACCAATGATATTGTCGGAAAGTTAGGAAATGCTTTTAACGAAATGATAGATGGTCTTCGTACACTAACTCAAAAAATAGATGATACGGCTGGAAATGTTGCGGCCACTGCAGAACAACTATCTGCATGTTCACAAGAAACAAATGCAGCGTCTGAGCAAGTATCTGTTTCCATCCAAGATGTAGCAAAAAATGCGGAAGTACAGACAAATTCCGTTGATAAGGTATCCCTTATTTTTAAGGAAGTATCGAACGGAGTTAGTAACATTGCTGAACGTTCATCAAAAGTAACAGATCTTTCCCGCCAAGCAATTGTTGAGGCAGATGAAGGCGGTAAGGCGGTAGCGAAAACCGTTTCACAAATGAAATCGATTCATTCATCTGTAAGTGAATCACAAGATACAATTCAATCTTTATATGAAAGCTCGAAAGAAATAAGTGAAATTTTGAACGTCATTACAAATATTGCGGACCAAACGAATTTATTAGCATTAAATGCTGCCATTGAAGCGGCTCGTGCAGGTGAGCATGGTAAAGGATTTGCAGTTGTAGCGGAAGAAGTAAGGAGTCTTGCTGAACAGACACAAGCTTCAGCGAAGGAAATATATACAATTATTAAGAAGATTCAAGATGATATAGATAATACCGTAAAAATGATGGAGCGAATTACGACTGACGTAGAGAACGGAGTAGAGATTACAAGCGAAGCAGTTGAGAAATTTAATCATATACTCCAAACAACGAAAGATATTTCGCCACAAATGGAGGAAGTTTCTGTGGCAGTTGAAGAAATGTCAAGTGCTATACAAGATGTAACGGCACAATTAGATGATATTGTACTTGTGGCACAAAACAACACTGCAACATCAGAAGAAGTAGTAGCTTCAGTAGAAGAGCAATTGGCTTCAATGGAGGAAATTTCGGCTTCAGCCCAATCCCTTTCATCAATGGCAGAAGAATTAAAAAATGCTATATCTACATTTAAATATTAAAAATTAAGGGGAGTTTCTCGTAGTGTTGCACTATGAGAAGCTCTTTTTTCAATTGCTTTGCATGAAAGGTTAAATAGACAGACTTTTTTCTTTCATGTAATTTATATTATATTTATATAACAGAGATGTATTAAGAGTTATATTTTTATATGAATCCATTTATATATTGAACGTTTAATTATATTCTTATGTTTGTTAAACAGTTTAAAATCATGATATAAGAGTAAATAAATGATTAAATAACTATTTAAAGATTATTCATCATGAGAGGAATTGAGTATTAAATGAAAGAAAATTTCTGGTTGGATTTACCTCGGCCATTTTTTGTGTTAGCTCCAATGGAAGATGTAACGGACGTTGTGTTTCGCCACGTTATTAGCAAAGCAGGTAGACCGGATGTATTTTTTACAGAGTTTGCAAACACAGATAGCTATTGTCATCCAGATGGTCAAAAAAGCGTACGTGGGCGTTTATTATTCACCGAAGATGAGCAACCAATCGTAGCCCATATTTGGGGAGATAAGCCTGAATACTTCCGACAAATGAGTATAGGTATGGCGGAACAAGGATTTAAAGGTGTTGATATTAACATGGGATGTCCTGTCCCGAATGTAGCTTCCCGAGGAAAAGGAAGCGGACTGATTTTACGTCCAGATGTGGCGAGTCAGGTAATCGAAGCTGCTAAAGCGGGAGGACTTCCTGTTAGTGTTAAAACAAGACTAGGATATACAAATGTGAACGAGTGGGAAGAATGGCTAACTCATGTCCTCAAACAAAATATTGCAAACCTTTCGATTCATTTGCGGACAAGAAAGGAAATGAGTCAAGTTCCTGCCCATTGGGAACTTATTCCTGAAATTAAGAAGCTTCGTGATCGCATTGCTCCTGAGACGCTCTTAACAATCAATGGAGATATTCCTGATCGTCAAACAGGCCTTGAACTCGTTGAACGCTACGGAGTAGACGGGGTGATGATTGGGAGAGGAGTCTTTAAAAATCCTTTTGCGTTTGAAAAAGAGCCGAGAGAGCATAGTGTTCAGGAATATTTAGATTTACTAAGATACCATTTAGATCTTCATGATCAATACATTGAAGAAATTCCGCGCTCCATTACTGCTCTTCATCGCTTCTTTAAAATTTATGTAAAAAGTTTCCGTGGAGCAAGTGAATTAAGAAATCGGTTAATGAACACGAAATCTTCAAATGAGGTGCGGCAATTGCTGGATGAATTTGAAAAACAAATTGATTTTATAGATATTGTAAAATAATTAGGGTTATGAATAGGTTTGGGCAATACAATCTCCTTCTGATGGGAATTTGTTGAAAGATGTATTGAAAATAAATAAACTGAAGTAAAGATGTAAAGAGGCAAGGATTCTATTCATTCTTGCCTTTTTCTTTTAGTGGAGAATGTCAGATTTATCTGTAAATTCTAGGTGTTTATATTATAAATGATTATGAGGAAGTGTTGGCTTTGCCTAAATGGAATTGTCCAAAATGCAATCATTCTAATAATAGTCATGCGACATATTGCCTTAAATGTGGTTTTTTTAAAAAGGATATCAAAAATTATAAAATGTATTGGATATGCCCTTCTTGTCATGAAGAAAATAGCAATCATGTTTTTTATTGTATAAAATGTGGCCATCGATACCAAGATAGTCAATCAACGACACTTAATATGAACAATAATGGTGCTTCTAAATGGAAGAAGTTTATTGAAAATGTAAAAGTTATTGTAATCCTAGAACTTATCATAATGGGAATTGCATGTTTTATTTCTATTGGAGGAGAAGAAGGAAGTGTCAATGGGGTCATCACAACCATCTTTTTGATTCATTTATTTTTTGGAATGTATTATATCATGTTGACATTTTCAAAAAGTGGTTTCGGAGAGGCAATGAAATCTATTTTAATTCAAGGTGGACTATTGATAGGAATGCTAATGATGATTGCATTGACGAATGAGTCGAGTGATCATACAGTTATTGATTCGTACTCTCTTAACTTTTTAAAAAATAATGCCATTGAAGTAGATTATGACAAGTTGTATCACATTGCTTTTGAACGTTATGGCAGCCAAAGGAATCAATTAGTTAAATTCTCTGGAAAAGTGTTTCTTTTAGATGGCAGTGATTATATTTTGATTGACATGTCACCGGAACCATACAAAAATCAAGTGGTTTATGTAAAAAGAAAAGAACAGGATCATATGGTCAGTATAAACGATCAGGTGGAGATTTACGGTAAAGTATTAGGTACTGCTTCAGTTGCAAAACATCTTGATAAACAATTAAATGTTCCAGTCATAGAAAGCTATTCACTCACATTGCGTTAATATATCAATTTGTTTTTCGGGTTTATCCCGATTTTTTTTTACATAATTTGAGGCAACAATTGATTTCTCTCAATCGTTGAAATAGTCATACTTATAGGTGTTGAAAGCATATCTATTATAAAATATAGCTTTTTCTATTAATAGAAAGTTTTAGATGAAAGAATGAAAAGCAGTTTTTTGGGGGGGATGAATATGGAAGTTTCCTTATTTGCTACTTGCCTTGTCGATATGTTTCAAGGAAATGTTGGGAAATCGACAGTGGAATTGTTAGAAAGACTTGGTTGTAAAGTAAAATTTCCGACTGAACAAGTATGCTGTGGTCAACCTGCTTATAATAGCGGTTATGTTGAACAATCCAAGAATGCAATGAAAAATATGATTAAAGCTTTTGAGCAAGCTGAGTATGTCGTTGCCCCATCCGGTTCGTGTGCATACATGTTTAAAGAGTACCCCCACATTTTTAAAGGAGATGAAGAGTGGGAAGAAAAAGCTCAACAATTAGCAAATAAAACCTTTGAATTAACGGAATTTATTGTCAATGTGTTAAAAGTTGAAAATGTCGGTGCACGATTGAAAGGTAAAGCTACATATCATACTTCTTGTCATATGACTCGATTGCTTGGCGTTAGAGAAGAACCTATCAAACTGTTAAAAAATGTAGAGGGGTTGGAGTATATTGAGCTTTCTGGAAAAGAGCGATGTTGTGGTTTTGGCGGGACATTTTCAGTGAAAATGGGGAACATTTCTACACAAATGGTAGATGAAAAAGTACGTGACATTGAAGAGACAGAAGTAAATATATTAGTCGGTGCGGATGCTGGTTGCCTTATGAATATTGGTGGTCGTATGAGTCGCCTAGGAAAACCGATTCGCATTATGCACATAGCAGAAGTATTAAATTGTCGATAGGGGGATTTAGAAATGGCAATGAAAACAAGCGCTGAACAATTTAAAGATCGGGTAGAAAACAATTTAAATGATTCATTTATGCGCGGGGCAATTTCATCTGCACAAAATAGATTTCAATCCCGTCGACAAGAACGAGTGAATGAATTAGAAAATTGGGAAGAATGGCGAGCTCATGGTGAAGAAATACGAAAACATGTGCTTGATAATTTAGATGCTTATCTATATGAATTAAGTGAAAATGTCTTGAAACGTGGTGGACATGTATTTTTTGCTGAAACAGCTGAAGAGGCATCCCAATATATAAAGAATATTGCAATTCAAAAACAGGCTAAAAAAATTGTAAAATCGAAATCCATGGTGACTGAGGAGATTCATTTAAATGCGGCACTTGAAGAAGCAGGTTGTGAAGTAATTGAAACGGATCTTGGAGAGTATATTATTCAATTAAATCATGAACCTCCTTCCCATATTATTGCGCCATCACTACACAAAAACCGATATCAAATTCGAGACATCTTTGCTGAAAAAATCGGTTATAAAAATTCCGAAAAACCTGAAGAAATGGCTCTTTACGTTCGTGAAAAGTTACGTAAAGAATTTTTAACTGCTGATATCGGGATCACCGGCTGCAATTTTGCAGTAGCGGAAAGTGGAACGGTGACCCTTGTGACAAATGAAGGGAATGCCGATTTAGTTACGGCTTTACCAAAAATCCAAATTACTGTTATGGGAATGGAAAGAATTGTACCTACTTTTGAAGAATTAGATGTGTTAGTCAGTTTATTAACAAGGAGTGCAGTTGGCCAAAAAATATCCAGTTATGTTACAATGATTACCGGCGTAAAAGGGGAAGAAGAATCTGATGGACCAGAAGAATTTCATTTGGTCATTGTTGATAATGGACGTTCCAAAATATTAGGTACAGATTTTCAACCGATTTTACAGTGCATTCGATGTGCAGCCTGTGTCAATGTTTGCCCTGTATATCGACATATTGGAGGGCATAGTTATGGTTCAATTTATTCAGGTCCAATTGGAGCTGTATTAACACCGCTTCTTGGAGGCTATGCCGATTTCAAAGAATTGCCATATGCTTCAACTCTTTGTGGAGCTTGTACGGAAGTATGTCCAGTAAAAATTCCATTACACAAACTATTGCATTTACATCGTCAGAAAATAGTAGAACAAGAAGGAAAGGCTCCCATCTCGGAACGATTATTAATGAGAGCGTTTGGTTTTGGTGCTTCTAGCCCTCATCTCTTTAGTACAGCAACAAAAATTGCATCGTCAATGATGTCTCCCTTTGTAAAGGAAGATAAAATTCCTAGCGGCCCTAGACCATTGAAAGCATGGACAGAAGATCGGGATTTTCCTGCACCAAATAAAGAAAGCTTTCGCAATTGGCTAAAAGAAAGACAAAAGGGGGAGCAAGGATGACTATAACTAATCGAAAATCATTTTTAATGAATATTGCTAAACATCTTGGCCGTCCTATGAAAACGAAAGTAGAACGGCCAGTATGGAAACACTTGCCACAATTTCAAATCTTAAATCATGCAACTCAAGAAGAACTAATAGACGTGTTAAAACAACAATGCCATAATATCCATACAGTTTGTTTGCAAACGACGACTGCGAATTTAGCAAGCACATTGCAACAAGTAGTAGAGGATTATGGTGGTATTTCAGTAATGATCCCAAAAGATGACCGACTCAAATATTTTGGTTTAACAGAAGTGTTTAAGTCATGGCAGTCTAAGGGAATCGAAATATACGAATGGCATCCTCAAAATCGCGAACAAAATATCCAACTAGCAGAAAAAGCGAGTATAGCGATATTAATTAGTGAAATGACGTTAGCTGAAAGCGCATCTGTCGTACTATATAGTCATCCAAATAGAGGACGTTCATTAAATTTATTGCCAGAAAAAACAATCGTGCTTATACCAAAAAGTACAATTGTTCCACGGATAACACAAGCGGCACAAATTTTTCATAAACAAGTTGAACAGGGAGAACAAATTCCTTCGTGTATATTGTTTATGTCGGGCCCAAGCAATTCAGCCGATATTGAAATGGTGTTAATTGTTGGTGTACACGGACCTATAAAAGCAACTTATATCATAATTGAAGATCAGTAAACCCGTTTTTAACTTCACCCATTTGAAGTAAATTCTTTCTATTCACTTGCAATAAATAAGTGCAGCTTTTGCGGATGTTAGCAAAGTGCTGCACTTTCATTTTATAAATGTTTTATTTCATATTTAACTTTGCTACTTCCTTATTTTAGAAATTAGAGAACATCAATTCTTACTAGTAAAGCAATTAAAATTTGTAGTAATAATTGAATGTTAACAATTAAATCATTATCAGTAGTTGTAATTCTTACACCTCTAGAATTTTCAACATAAGTTTGTTGTCTATTGATTTGTTTTGATTTTACATTGGCAATTAATTCTTGTGTGATTCTTTCAGCATCTCTGCTGCTGCCACCTATTGAAATGCTAATAACTAAGCTAATTGCAGCTTGCAATGCAACTTGAAGAGATAATGCTGCTTGCGTATCTGTTGTAGTGATTTCTACATCAGCTGAATCAATGACAATAATTTGCTCATATGATTCTTGGATATTTTCGATTGCACCTTCCAAATTATTCATATCACGATCTAATGGATGTGCAGAGGAAGGGTCTAAAGCACTCCATCTTCTATGTTCATTTCTTCTCGTCATATCAATACCTTCAACAGAAGGCATATTTCCACGCCATACTTTGCTGTTACCCATTCATTCATTCCTCCTTTTTGACAGTAGATTGCTATTTTTTAATTGTTTTTACTAGTTTGTTCACATTACTTTCTAAATCCATTAGTAAATTTTTTAACTTTCTTTTTTCTTGTGCGCTTAATCTTGGCTTTCTTAGTTTTACTCCGTGTCTTTTTAGGACACTATCTATTAAAAGATTCACACTCTGGTTAGTAATGGAGTCTAAACTTCGATTACGCCGACTCAAAAATACTCCTCCTTTCTATTTATCTGAAAATAGAATATGTAAGGAATGAAATGATACTTGGGTAAATATTACGAGTTTTTGTTTATTTTCATAATTGAAAGTTAATTGACTTCTTATAGAAATTACTAGAAGAGAAAAAAAACATCATTTTCTAAAAGAGAAAGGTTCTGCATCCAAAAGTTAGATTTTGACTCTAACTTTTAGGGGTCACTACCCTTCTCAAAAGAGAAAATGATGTTTTTAAGTTTTGTCCCAGCTTCTTTAATTAATTTGAATTTGTTTTGTCAGATTTACATGTTCTTTCATACAATAACATAACGCAAATCCTCAATAAATTAACGATGTTTAGGCGGATAACTAATTACCTTTTTACGTTTACACGTATAAATAATAATGAATTTTATAATGGGAGGAACAAGAATGAATAGGGAGTTAATGCTTTCTTTATTGAACAAAGTGGTTAGAGTAGATCGCGGTGGGCCTGAGTCTAGGGTTGGTAAAGTATTTTCTGCTCAATCTGATTATTTCGCATTGTTGACAGAAGAAGATGGAATAGTGTTTTACAAATATCAACATATCAAGAGTATTACTCAAGATTCAAGAAATGGCATGAAGTTGAATGTTGAAGTTCCTGAAGATTATCCATTTGCTAGTTTCATGGATTTCAGATCCGTATTAAATGAATTACGTCATAAATGGGTTAAAATTAACCGCGGTGGACCTGAGTCAGTGGAAGGTGTATTAGAAGAAGTATTTGATGATTTTATAACAATTGTAAAAAATGAAGAAGTAATCCGCGTGGCAATGTTCCATATTCGAAATGTGAGTTATGGACCAAAACCAGAAAAGAAACCTGAAAAGCAAGATGAAGAAAATAACTAATAACAAATTAAAAGGGGAGACTTCGTGCGGATTGCATTAAAAAGGAGGCCCTAATGTTGAATGCTGAATTTTTGTTAGATACAATAAAAGGTCTTGAAGGTTTAGAGATTGGCTTATTTTTAGCTGAAAATCAATCCATTCAAGGTACTTTATTAAGT
Organism: Ureibacillus thermosphaericus; assembly: GCF_012396605.1. Lineage (GTDB taxonomy): Bacteria > Bacillota > Bacilli > Bacillales_A > Planococcaceae > Ureibacillus > Ureibacillus thermosphaericus. Next base: position 17,353 of record NZ_JAAXPW010000029.1, on the reverse strand, counting down.
GTTCAAGAAGACCATTTAATTGTTAAAGTCAACGAAAATGTAATATATTTCCCTATCACCCAAATCAAAGCATTATCGAAAAACGCAAAAGAATCAAGTGTCATAAATAAGGGATTTAGTAACACTTCACTTAACAGATTTAAGTTGGAAGAAATATTAAAAACAATGTATTTACAATGGATTACTGTTAATAGTTTTGGCAATAAAAGCTTTTCAGGAGTGCTCAGCAATGTTTATGAAGATTATATCGTGTTGATTAACGGAGAGAATCAATACTATATTTTAAAGTCACAGATTACAAGTATTCTCAATGAACAAATCGATGAAAACCAAATTATAAATCTAGAGGCTAATGGAATTGCCAATACAGCATTGACTAATTTACCAACATCCAATTTGACTTCAGAGGATGGGCAACTAACTGAGGAGCAAAAGAAAGCTATATCAGATGCAATTAAAGAAAAGGTAAAACAGCTTTTTCCAAAGACAAATGAAGATGAACAGCAAGATACAACATCAGATATGAATATAGACGATTTAACGGCGACAATAACACAAGAAAATCAACTTGAAGAATCATCTCCATCACAAAATGAAGAAACCCTCCAAGACGAAAGGTTAGCACAAATCACTGTAACATCGAAAAATATCCTCCAAGAACCACCATCAAAACTAGAAGCGACCCTCCAAAATATCGAAAACAATCCAACAAAACAGCAAGAAAACACATTAGCTATTTCAAGCAAAAACTCCAAAAAAACCCAAAAAAGACCATTCTTCCATGAGGTAAAATTCAATTCTCCAATACAAGAATGTACTTGGGAAGATATGACGATGGAATCGCATAGTCCAAGTAAAGAGAAGGAACAAACTGAATTATTTTATGAAGATCAAGAATTAAAAAAAACAGAAATGAGTTTAATCGAAAATACTGTAAAGATTGCAGAAAAAGAAGATTTCGAAATCAAAAATTTATTAGAACCGTCGGAAGAAATACAACAATTATCTGAAGATGTGTATGAAATTCAACCAGTATCCGGAAAGATAATTGCAGCCCAACAAATAGATGATGCAGAAGAAATCGTTGAAGAAATCATGGAACCAATTGAGTGTACATCTTCCAGTGAAGAATCAGAATTCATACACGAACCTGTAAAAATGTTAATGGAAGATAATAAGCGACTTTTAAAATATCAGTACTATGCATTAATGAAATTTGCAGAAAGAATGTATCACATCGAAAACCAATATCGAGCGATCATGAAACATGCTGAGAAGATGTATTTGCAGTTAAAGGAGAGAAGTTATTATTAAGGTTGATAGGAGAAGGAGGGAAAACGAATATGATGCTCCTTTACTTCTCAATTGTGGGTGTCTTATTTTATAAATTATTTTTGCAACCACCTTCGCCAGTAAAAGAAGAAACAGTGATAGAAACAGATCAATCAACTTATGAACAATCTAAGGCGGCTGTTTAAATGGTAGATTATTCTACAATATTAATGTTAACCATTTTTTTAATCTCCATAGGTATAATGCTATGGAGACCTAAAGGAATCAATGAAACGATTCCCATTACAATAGGGGCTGCGATTATTGTCATACTAGGATTTGTAAGCTATGAAGATCTTAAAAGTATACTAAGTATTGTAAGTGGCCCCTCACTTACAATACTTTCTACTATTATGATGTCCATTGTATTGGAGAGTATTGGTTTTTTTAAGTGGATTGCTCAAAATATCATATTAAAATCGAATAATTCAGGGCTTAGGCTTTATATATATACCAATTTGTTATGTTTTTTTATGACTATGTTATTTAATAATGATGGAAGCATACTCATAACAACTCCTATCATTATCCACATCATCAAGTATTTAGCACTTAAACCACCTCAGTATATCCCCTATTTAATTTCTGGGGCGCTGATTGCAACAGCATCTAGTGCGCCGATTGCTGTAAGCAATATTTCGAATTTAATCGCATTAAAAATAGTTGGTTTAGATTTAAATAGCTACGTAAAAATTATGTTTATTCCATCGATGATAGGCATTTTAACAATGAGTTTATTATTGTATTTACTTTTTAGAAACCATATTCCGAAACAATTAGGATTACTAACTTTCAATGATAAACCGTCGAATATCTTTACTCATCCCCTTGATCCATCAGCTCAATCTGAATTAGACAAAAATTTATTTAAAATATGCATTGCCGTAGTCGTCATTACAAGAGGGGCATTTTTTGTTCTTTCACCATTTGGTATTCCATTAGAGTTGATTGGATTATTTGGAGCATTCATATTAATTACGATTCGTTGGTTAAAAATGAGAGTCGGAATAAAAGATGTAATTATCAATTCTCCTTGGCATATATTAATTTTTGCCTTTAGCATGTATGTACTCGTATATGGATTGAAAAATGTAGGATTAAACACATTGATTATTTTAAATTTTAAAGAGTTTATTGAACAAGGTACATTTAATGCAACAATGATTATGGGATTATTAACTACTGCTCTTTCCAATATTTTTAATAATTTGCCTGCCGTGATGATTGGAACACTTTCGATTACAGAAATGGAATTGAATCCATTATTAATGCAAGTTGCATATCTAGCTAATGTTATGGGAAGCGACATTGGTGCATTATTAACTCCAATCGGTACATTAGCTACACTTCTTTGGATGTTTTTACTAAAAAAACATCGAATTAAAATAACTTGGGGAAAATATATTAGCGTTACAATTTTAATCATACCAGTTACACTCATGGTGAGCTTGCTCAGTTTATATTTGTGGATACTTCTTATCTTATAATAGCGTTCTGAATGAAATGATGAGGTGTAGGAAATTAAAAATTACACTCATATTCATGCTCCTCCTCTAGTTGCTAAGGAATTCATCCTAATTAGAGGAGGAGAAATGCTTATAATAGTGATTCAAGTTGGTCCGATAAAAATTGATTACGCTTTTCAATAAATTGTAGAATATATTCTTTTTCACTCATGAAAATTTTTTCGTTATGTTTTATATATGGATCTTTTTCGATATAGGGCAGAATTAGAGCTTGCAGTTGTTCAATTTGGGGTTTAATTGCAGAAGGAATAAATTGTTTGTGTAGTATGCTTTCTAAAATCCGACGATACTTTTGTTTAAAATGCTCGTTTTCTAATATACGAGCAGTTAATGTGTTGTATCCCCAAATTGGTACATATTCAAGTTCAAGGGGCTCTCCGTGTAAGTTCCTTCCCCATGAACCATCATAATCCCATGGGGAGATTTCAAATAGTTGAGTTTCACTATTATGATATAAAGCATAATTATGAATAAATCCATCAAAATTTTGCGTGCAAACTGCCCCAGCAAGCCACAGTAAATATTTTTCAATATCTAATACTTTCACTATTTCTTCATTAAATTTATCTTTAGGATAAGTGTTAATAATGACTAACATTTTTATTAGATGTTCTTCTTCCTGAAAGGAATATTTTGTTGTATAACCATCCATTAATGATTTTTTTATATATCCTTCAGGCGTATATAAAGAGAAATTGGCATCATCATTCGTAGCATAATAGATTGAACCATCCGGCAAATTTCTCTTCTTTAAGAAGTACTCATCAAAAGACTCAATGGCTAGATATACTCCTTCACTTTTCCCATTGATGAACAATTGAATATGGTTGGAATTTGGAGAGAGAACACCGATTTTTTGAAAGAAATCAAAAGATAATTTATTTCGAATCAAAGAAGGATCATTAAACTCCGCATTTAAATGGATTTCATGGTGACCGTCCATTAGATGGGGATGTTCAAATATGATATGATAAGACTTTTTTTTATGTTTTCGAAGTTGATTTCCTCTCAAACTAATTTGAATGTCATAACTTTGGCTATTGATTGTTAGTTGGGCAAAAAAATAATGTTCTGTCCAAATATTTTTATATAGTTTTTTCAAATCGCTTTTTGATATTTCAATAAAATAAGTTTCCACACAAATGCCTCCTGAAAATGCCTCTTTATATTGGTAAATCACCTAAAGTGTTTGAAATAAATTACATAAACTATAAAGAACAAATCATTGTGTTTGGAGGGGATTATCATTAGTACTTTAATTGTTGATGATGTTAGGAAACTAGTTGAAATTGCTAAAGAGAATGATTTAATTCAATATATGTATAACAATCCAATTGAAGACCCAGAGTTAATTCAAACAACAATCGCGGTAAAAAATAAGAAATCGAATGGCAGCAAAGGTGGATCCAAAGGAAATAAAAAAGGAAGTAAAGGTTCAAAAGGAAATAAAAGTGGAGGTTCTAAAGGAGATAAACAAAAAAGCAAAGGCTCAAAGGGGAATAAAAACGACTCTAAAGGAGATAAGCAAAGAGAGAAAGGTTCAAAGGGAAATAAACAACAAGGAAGCAAAGGCTCAAAAGGGAACAAAAGCGGCGGATCAAAAGGAGATAAGCAAAGAGAGAAAGGTTCAAAGGGAAATAAACAACAAGGAAGCAAAGGCTCAAAAGGGAACAAAAGCGGCGGATCAAAAGGAGATAAGCAAAGAGAGAAAGGTTCAAAAGGGAACAAAAAACAAGGAAGAAAAGGATCGAAGGGGAATAAAAACGGTTCTAAAGGAAAAAAGGAAGAAAATAATGCCCTTTCATCATTAGCAGAAGAAATCCAAGATAAAGTAAAGGAATTTGTTCAAAAACAACAAATGAATTAACAATCTAAATAGATTGCAAGGAAATGAAGAATGCCAGGCATGTACCTGGCATTTTTTAATAATGAAAACGATTAATTATGCGGCTAAGATGAATAGCTTCTTCCGCTAGTTTTGTAGCATTTTGAGCGAGTGCATTTATGCCTTCCACTTGAATATCTACGCTTTCATTTGTAGCTACAACCATATTTGTAAAATCTTCTGCAATTGTATTCACTTGCTGCATAATCTCCTGTAGTTTATTTCCGTCTTCATGAACAAGATCAACAAATTTTCTATTATTTAATACTAAATTTTTTGTTGAAAGCGTTGTTTGAATTAATTGTTCTATGACTTGATCTGTTTGAGAAACGGCTTCCATCCCTTCATGAATAGCCTTCACATTATCTTCAACTTGAGCTACAGTAGTTTCTAAATCTTTATATGTTTTTTCTAATAATGTCATAATTTCTTCTGCAAATTCATTCGTTCCTTCAGCGAGTTTTCGAACTTCATTCGCGACAACTGCAAAACCGCTCCCCGCTTCACCAGCCCGAGAAGCTTCAATGGAAGCGTTAAGTGCAAGTAAATTTGTCTGTTTGGCAATTCTTGTAATGGAGGCAACTTTATCCTTCACAGCATTTGCTTCTTGAGTGATTTTGCGGATTTTCGCTGCAGAGTTTGCAACTTCATTTTGAATTTTTGCCATTTGGCTGTGGGCAATTTGAATGGCTTCTTGTCCCTTACTTGCATCTTGTAATGCATCATCTGCACCTACCACAGCTTTCTCAACTTCTTCTTGCATTTCTTGTACTTGATTCATCATCATTTCTACCATTTCGTTGGCGTTAGTGATTGAGTAACGTTGTGTTTCTGCACCACTACGGAAAGTTTGGACAGCTGCTGATAATTCTTCAAAAGTTGTCGAAATGCGTTGTGTTTCTTTTTCTTGTTCTTTACTAATTCGTTCCACAGTTTCCGCGGCATGTTTAAATTCATCAATTATCGCACGAATCCCTAAAATAATTTTATTGATTTCATAACCGATTTGGTGAAATTCATTGCGAAGACCTACCTTTTCAATTTGTGCACTCAAGTTGCCAGAGGATATTTTTTTTGTAACGCTATACCATTCTCGCAAATTTTTCATTATGATAGTATAAAAAATTAAACTAAAAATAACCGTAACAATTGCTGTTCCAATGAGGACACTTGTTGTCATAGATAAATCATTGCTTAAAAAATAAGCAATGATAGCAGGAACTATACTGGACAAAGTAATTAAACTTCCAAATATTGCCCCAATAAAAGGTCGTTGAACTAGTCTACCCATTCTCAGATTAAAGCGTTTCCCATTCTTATCTGTTAACAGTGGGCAAGATGCATCAATAAGTATTTCTCCCGTATCTCTTGGATAAATTTGCAATAGTCCTGTATTAGTTTTGGCAGCAGCCAAACCCACTTCATCGGTGAAGGATGAACCTTCTCTTAAGCGGTTCGTATGAATATAACCTAAACCATTTTCATCAACGATAACAAGGTATTCATCTCGGGCAAGTTCTTGATCCAATACAGTACGAATTTGATTTATTTGTTCTTCAATTGTTTTTTCATGGTCCCAGACGCTTCTAACTTTGGATGCGACATTTTGAACTTTCATCAGTGCCTTTTTTGCAACATTTGAACGTAATAATTTACTCATATTCACTCCCCCTGGATATATATCCTTGCATAATCCCCTTTGTATGTATTTAAAAATACCCTTTTTAGCATCTATACTTTGAACGAGTATAGATGTCATAAATTGTAATTCTATTATATCAGCAAATTAGACTAACTTTAAGGAAATATATGAAAAATTTTGGATAATCTGTATTATTAAATGAGTATTATTGCATTAAATCAATTTAAATTGCTATGGTTTATTTGTACCAGAAAATAGTCATCTTCTCATAAGAATCGTTTACATTTTTCCTTCATAAATTCATTGTAACCTTCGTTTAATCATGTCACAATGAGTGGTAGTATTAAAAAATTGAAAAATTCAGTAAATTTTCTGGAGTGAATTTGTGTGGAGATAGTTGAAAAAGTAATAACCTAGTAGGAAGAAATTTATATTAATGAAACCTATAATTTTGACTAATAAAAATTGATTCAAAAACTTTCATCCTTCTAACGAATTAATAACTTTTCTATGTTCTGGTTCGTAAGTAGTGAATCATCCTAAACCGTTTTTTTGTCTTACACATAAAATGATAAGAGGAATACTTTATAGGTTTTACTCTATTAACTTTCAATAAGAAGAGGGATGAAAGATGGATATTATTATATTAGAAAATTATATATATCCTGAGTCAGTTATTATCATTCCGGTACTTTATCTACTTGGATTGTTTTTGAATCGAACGCCAAAAGTTCCGCCATGGGTCACTCCTTGGGTACAAGTTGTTCTCGGAATTGCATTTTGTATCGGGTATTATGGATTTATTATTGAAGCGGTGATTCAAGGGATATTAGTAGCAGGAGCAGCTGCGATTGTAAAGGATTTATTCCATAAAGCTAATTATTTAACAAAGAGAGACCAAAACGGAAAAGAATAATCTATTTTATTAATATAAAGATGATTGGCTGAATCAATAAAGGTTCAGCTATTTTATTGCGGACAACTTGTAATGAAGGGACATGTTGGAAATTTATTGGTAGTAGCCTGTTGAAAAAAAGTTAATGATTATACAAAAAGAGGAATCAACAATTGAATAATGCAAAAAATAAGCAAGAACTCACTAAGGTTTGATTATTTATTAGGAGAAAATTCCTTTTAATATTGTTCATTTTCTCTTAAATTATCCATTCAAAAGTTTATTTTTGTGTGATAAAATTCTAAACGAAATTGATAATCATTATCGTTTTTAATTTCACCCAGGAGGATACATAATGGAAACACACAATTTATATGATGTGACAATTATTGGGGGAGGACCTAGTGGTTTATTTTCCGCATTTTACTGCGGTTTAAGAGAAATGAAAACGAAAATCATTGAATCCCAAAACTACTTAGGGGGTAAAATAAATGTTTATCCTGAAAAACTAATTTGGGATGTTGGTGCATTAACGCCAATTACAGGTGAGAAATTAATTCAACAATTGATAGAACAAGCAACGACTTTTGATCCAACTGTTGTGATAGGAGAAAAAGCAACGGAAATTTCTAAAAATGAAGAAGGTATATTCGAAATAAAAACAGATAAAGGACATACTCATTTTTCAAAAACGGTAATCGTAGCAATTGGAGGTGGCATAATCAACCCTCAGAAGCTTGAAGTGGAAGGGGCTTCTAAATTTTATAGTTCCAATTTAAATTATACAATTAAATCTTTAAAAAAATTTAAAGATAAGATTGTAATCGTTTCAGGTGGAGGACATACAGCAGTTGATTGGTGCAATGAGTTGGAGCCGATTGCGAAAAAAGTTTATTTAACATATAGAAAAGGTCAATTGAATGCCCATGAAGCACAAGTATCACAATTATTGAACAGCTCGGTTGAATGTTATTTCTATACAGAAATCACTAAATTAATTCCAAGCCAAGATGGTATGTCCATTGAGAAAGTGGAATTAACGAATAATCAGACAGGAGAAATTACTTATTTAAATGTAGATGAAGTGGTTGTGAATCATGGATATGTAAGAGAAAAAACTTTACTTGAAAATAGTCCGTTACAGATTGAATTCGCAAATGAGCACTACATTAAAGCGAATATATATTGTGAAACGAACATCCCAGGGCTTTATGCAGTGGGGGATGCAGTTGATTATGAAGGAAAAGTTCACATGATCGCTGGTGCATTTCAAGATGCAATCAACGCAGTAAATAAGGCTAAAGTGTTTGTTCAACCGGATGCAGAAGCTATTGGCATGGTATCTTCGCATAATGAGGTCTTCTATAAACGAAATCGGGAACTAATTGAAAAACTGATTTAATTTTTTAACTTCTGACTCAATATCGTCCGTTAAATGCAATGCTTCAAGGAGATGAAGATGAAACAGCCATTTTCATTATGCGAGCGATAGGATTCATCTTCAGTCAAACAAGAGTAGAAATGGTTGATGAGTAGGAATTTGTCATCAAGCTGATGATATAAGGGAAAGAAGAGTTTTAGATTGTAAAGCCGAAACCTATTTATCCAGAACGTATGAAAGATAAGCTTCCTTCTGCTGTTGGAGGGGCGAAAAATTTTAACCAATTTATAGATATAGAATGCAATATCTTCAGCAGTATGGAAGAAATGGTGTAATGAGGAATAAAATTATACAGAGGGCTTAGCTTTTTTGGGCTATGTCCTTTTTTGTGATTATGATTGCGGTTTTGGTAATTGAGAAGGGTTAGCATTTTTGTAAAGTGACTTTCTAAAAAAATACTTACCACATCACCCCTAACGAATTGTAACAAATGCCTATAGAATTGAAAAATTAGCCTGTTCACATCATTTTACTCATTCATATACTAATATGAATTCTGTAAATGTGGAGGGTTGATGCATGGTTACAATAAGCTTGTGTATGATCGTCAAAAATGAAGAAAACGTACTAGAGCGTTGCTTAAATAGCGTAAAAGACCTTGTTGATGAGATCGTTATTGTTGATACGGGCTCGTCCGACAACACAAAGGAAATTGCAAAAAGATTCACTGATAAAGTATTAGATTTTGAGTGGATTGATGATTTTTCAGCAGCGAGAAATTTTTCTTTTAAACATGCCACAATGGATTATATATTTTGGCTAGATGCCGATGATGTCATGTTAGAAGAAGACCGACAAAAATTTAAAAAATTAAAAGAACAATTAACAAGCGATGTTGATGCGGTGTCAATGGTGTATCATCTTGCTTTTGATGAGTACAATAACCCTATCTATAGCTTTAGAAGATTTCGATTAGCCAAAAGAGAGAAAAATTTTGTTTGGAAAGGAGCTGTTCATGAATACTTAGAAGTTAGAGGGCGATTACTCCAATCTGATGTTGCGATTACTCATCGGAAAGAAAAAAAGGAAGAACGGAATGATCGGAATATAAAAATTTATGAAAAACTTTTAGAAAAAGGAGAAAAATTCACACCAAGAGATCTATTTTATTATAGCAATGAATTAAAAGATCACGGCCAGTATGAAAAAGCAATTGAATATTACGAAAGATTTATAAATCATGAAGATGGTTGGGAAGAAGAAAAAATCCGTGCATGTATTAATATGGCTTTTTGTTATAGAAGCTTAGGAAACATAGAAAAAGAAATCGAGACGTTAATCCGTTCGATACAATACGATGTACCAAGACCAGAAGTATCTTGTCGAATGGGTGATTTGTATCTAGAAAGAAAACTCTACGATAAAGCGATTATGTGGTATCAGTTTGCTTTAATGGTAGACACATCAAACATACAAGGTATTGTACAAAAACCATATTCTACTTGGTATCCATACTTACAGCTTTGCGTTTGTCATTGGCATAAAGGGGATAAAGAATTGGCAGTCGAATATAATAAAAAAGCAAAAGAATATCGTCCGAATGATCCATCAGTGCTTTATAATGAAGAATTTTTCAAGAAGTATTTCGAAGAACAAAACAATGAAAAATAAAACAGGCTGTATCAAATCGATACAGCCTAAATTTTTTATTTATTGTTTTTGAGACTGTCTTAATTTTTCTAAACAAAGTTGTTTATAATGTTCTGCTTTAAAGCTTCCAGTTCCTTTTAATATTAAATATTTAGAGTTATGTTCCCCAAGCTCGAGACATTTTTCAAAACATGCTAAAGCCTCTTCATAATTGTTGGTTTGATAAAATATTAATCCTCTTAAAAAATGTAAATCTACATAATCAGGATATAAAGCAATGGCTTTTTCTATTCCTTCTAATGCATTATCCAAACTATTTGTATCAACGAGAATCCCATATTTTAAACGGTAGAGAATAGATGGAGGCTTAATTCCGTTTAGTAAAAAACGAAAAATGGATTCATTTAAATAATCAAAAGCTTTATTATAATCTCCTCTACGATAATATTCATTTGCTAAATGGTATTCAATCCAGGGACTATGGTTTGGATTTTTATACTCCTCTTGAATAAGTTGTAGATTCCGTTCTGCTTTATTACGCTTGGTGGTTAATTTGTCAATATATCCATAATGATGAATTGGAATCTCTAAATAATCGGTTGTGTAACTGGAATCATGAGGATTAGGAAAAATAGGGGTTTCATGAATCCGATTATAGAATTGGATGCCTTTATGGTTTTGAAATAAACGTGGTTGATAATATATAAAAGCTTTTTCCCGATCAACTGGAAACGATTCACCGTAATAATTCATTACTGGCATTAAATACATTGTAGTAGTGGAATTCTTTAAAACTTCCATTAGCAATTGTTCATGGCCAGTTTCCAATTCCTCATCTGCATCGAGCCATAAAATCCAATTCCCTGTTGCCTTGGATAGGGCGAAGTTTCGCGCTTCTGCAAAATGATCATTCCATGCATATGAAAACACGGTCGCATTATATTTTTTACATATATCTATTGTCTTATCGGTTGAACCAGTATCAACAATAATTATTTCTTGCACAATCTTTTGAACACTTTTTAAACATTGTTCAATAAAATCCGCTTCATCTTTAACAATCATACAAAGGGAAATTGAAGGGGAAGACAATAAACCTACACTTCCTTTTTCCGAGGTATTTGCATATTGTTTGCCAACCAAGGTGGAGGTAAGGGTGACAAAATGATTGTTACGAGATTTGATTCGTCATCATTTGATTCTTCATAGGTTTCTTCATGAATACGAATGTAATAATAGTTCAAAATCTGAGCAATCGTTTTTTCTGAAATCATTTGATGTTCTTCAAGAAGAAAAGGATATTGTTGTAATAACATTTGCATTTTTTCAAATAGTTCTCTATTTGAGTCCGTAAACGAAGGTGTTATTACTTCGTAAGAAAAGTATGTTCGATAAATATAAAAGTGAAGAAAGAGCAGCATGTGTAATTTTTCAATTAATACTAATGATTGGATTACTTGTGTTTCACTTTGAAGTAGTTCTTCTTCCGATAGTTCTTGAGTTTGATTGCGACGTTCAAAATAGTTTATTAGGAATTGGGCAAAAGAATAAATGAATGTTGAAAAGTTTAGTGAAGATTGTAACAACTCAACTTGATGATTTTCTTGCATTGTTCACCCCCCTCGTAAAATGCATATCGATTAATGATCGTATTTTTTTTCGGATTTACACTTTGAACAATGACAATCCTTTTTCTTTTTGTTTGGGCAATAGCATAATGAAGAATCGAACGAGTCTTTACAGTGATGATGTTTACATTTACAATCTTTGTCTTCCTTGCATTCTTTACATTTATGATGTTTTCGTGGATGACAGCAAGATTTTTGATTTAGTGTTACTACATCTTCAAGTTTAAATTGAAGTAAGATTTGTGATTTCACAACAGTACGTAATGTTTGATTAATACTTTCGTTGATTTTTAAGTAGCTATGAAAATCGCAAGGAGACTTTTTAATAAACATTTGAAGTTTTTCAGCTTCAGCATTCAAAATATGGGAAAGTCCAATTTCTTCTAATGCAATTGAAGAAAGCAATAAATTGATGGTTTTACATCGATCTAATGTAATCTCAGGAGTAATATCCGGAATGGTAGGCAAAGACATTCAAAGTGACCTCCTTAAAAATTTAACCATACAAAGTGGGGTAATGTACTCTCATACACTCTCTAGTGTATTGAACAGAAGTTAGATTTGTGCCTATTTTCAACGATTTCGTTGATGATGGAATTATTAATTAGTGAGTACCTATCACTAGTTTCTCAATTAAGTAAAATTGGTGTTGGAATGAGTGATTTCATAAAAAAACTGCAGATCACTTGAATGATTCAAGTGAGTCTGCAGTTTAAATGGATTGGCTTAAGCGATTCGGTGGATGGACCAAACGATTGGAGCGTCAGCACCGCCAAGGGTTATGCTAATTGTTAATCCATCATTTACATAGAATAGACCTATATTATCATTTGCAGTAAGTTCTACTTCTCCTGCTATTGTGACTGTTCCATTACCAAGAATAGCTCTTAAACCAACACCTAATGCAAGTTCAATGTTTAAAATTGGGAATAGTCCTACGATTAAATCATCGCCGGTAGTAATATTGCGTACTACAAATGCTGGGTCGCCACCAAAGATTCCTGTTAAAGTTGCAGTTGTACTATAGCTGATAGTTGCTGCGATTGAGTATCTTCCAGTAGCTGGAACTGTAAAGACACCAGTAGTAGGATCAAAGCTAGTTGTATTAAAGTATGGTGGAGCTACACTCCAGTTGCCAAGCTGAGTACCTGTGGATACACTAGCTGCTGTTCTAACTGCCGAGAATCCTTCATCTGCAAAGTTTGGTCCCGTAGGTCCAGTTGGTCCCGTCGGTCCCGTCGGTCCCGTCGGTCCCGTCGGTCCCGTAGGTCCAGTCGGTCCAGTTGGTCCAGTTGGTCCAGTAGGTCCAGTCGGCCCAGTCGGTCCAGTCGGTCCAGTCGGTCCAGTCGGTCCAGTCGGTCCAGTTGGTCCCGTAGGTCCAGTCGGTCCAGTTGGTCCAGTTGGTCCCGTCGGTCCCGTCGGTCCCGTAGGTCCCGTAGGTCCAGTCGGTCCCGTAGGTCCAGTCGGTCCCGTAGGTCCAGTTGGTCCCGTAGGTCCCGTAGGTCCAGTCGGCCCAGTCGGTCCAGTCGGCCCAGTCGGTCCCGTAGGTCCAGTTGGTCCAGTCGGTCCAATTGGTCCCGTAGGTCCAGTCGGCCCAGTCGGTCCAATCGGTCCAGTTGGTCCAATTGGTCCAGTCGGTCCAGTCGGCCCAGTAGGTCCAATCGGTCCAATCGGTCCAGTTGGTCCTTGAGGTCCCGTAGGTCCAGTTGGTCCAGTAGGCCCTGTTGGTCCAGTAGCGCCTTGAGGTCCCGTAGGCCCAGTAGGTCCAGTCGGTCCAATTGGTCCCGTAGGCCCAGTTGGTCCAGTAGCGCCCTGAGGTCCCGTAGGTCCAGTAGGTCCAGTCGGTCCTTGAGGTCCCGTAGGCCCAGTTGGTCCAGTAGCACCTTGAGGTCCCGTAGGTCCAGTTGGTCCAGTAGGCCCTGTTGGTCCAGTCGGTCCTTGAGGTCCCGTAGGCCCAGTAGGTCCAGTCGGTCCTTGAGGTCCCGTAGGCCCAGTAGGTCCAGTAGCGCCCTGAGGTCCCGTAGGTCCAGTTGGTCCAGTATCACCTTGAGGTCCCGTAGGTCCAGTAGCACCTTGAGGTCCCGTAGGCCCAGTCGGTCCAGTCGGTCCTTGAGGTCCCGTAGGCCCAGTTGGTCCAGTATCACCTTGAGGTCCCGTAGGTCCAGTTGGTCCAGTATCACCTTGAGGTCCCGTAGGCCCAGTAGGTCCAGTAGCGCCCTGAGGTCCAGTCGGTCCAGTCGGTCCAGTCGGTCCTTGAGGTCCCGTAGGTCCAGTTGGTCCAGTAGGCCCTGTTGGTCCAGTAGCGCCTTGAGGTCCCGTAGGCCCAGTCGGTCCAGTCGGTCCAGTCGGTCCTTGAGGTCCAGTAGGTCCAGTAGCGCCCTGAGGTCCCGTAGGCCCAATTGGTCCAGTCGGTCCTTGAGGTCCAGTAGGTCCAGTAGCACCTTGAGGTCCAGTAGGTCCAGTAGCGCCCTGAGGTCCTGTAGGTCCAGTAGGTCCAGTCGGTCCTTGAGGTCCAGTAGGTCCAGTAGCGCCTTGAGGTCCAGTAGGTCCAGTAGCGCCCTGAGGTCCTGTAGGTCCAGTAGGTCCAGTCGGTCCTTGAGGTCCAGTAGGTCCAGTTGGTCCAGTAGGCCCTGTTGGTCCAGTAGCGCCTTGAGGTCCCGTAGGCCCAGTTGGTCCAGTCGGTCCTTGAGGTCCCGTAGGCCCAGTTGGTCCAGTCGGTCCTTGAGGTCCCGTAGGTCCCGTAGGTCCTGTTGGCCCTGTCGGAATTGAAGGTAAATTAATATCTACAATTGCAGAACCTTCAGTAACTTCAATATCCAATGTATCAGATCTAATAGTTAAGGTTTCACCTAAACGGATTGTGGCAATACCTGAATTACCTTGCACATAGAATAAGAACTGATTTGGATCAAATACTCCCGTAGGTCCCGTAGGTCCAGTAGCGCCCTGAGGTCCCGTAGGTCCAGTAGGTCCAGTAGCACCTTGAGGTCCCGTAGGTCCAGTAGGTCCAGTAGCGCCTTGAGGTCCCGTAGGTCCAGTAGGTCCCGTAGGCCCAGTCGGTCCAGTCGGCCCAGTAGGTCCAGTAGCGCCTTGAGGCCCAGTCGGCCCAGTAGGTCCAGTAGCGCCTTGAGGTCCAGTCGGCCCAGTAGGTCCAGTAGCGCCTTGAGGCCCAGTCGGCCCAGTAGGTCCAGTAGCGCCTTGAGGTCCAGTCGGCCCAGTAGGTCCAGTAGCGCCTTGAGGTCCTGTTGGCCCCGTTGGTCCAATGTCGCCTTGAGGTCCAGTAGGTCCAGTAGGTCCAGGCGGTCCTGTAGGTCCCTCAGTTGAAATTAACTTTGTAACTTGCTTTAGTTTATTGTCCAATAATAATTCTTTCTTAATTGACATTGCGATTGTATCCTGAACACTGCTATTAACTTGTAACAGATCATCAAGCGTTGCTGCTGGTGATAGCCCAGAAATACCCGGAATTGTTCCTAACGCATATTGGATTTTTTCACCCTCAGCATTAAGAATATGAGCTAAACTTAATTCTTCCATTGCAATGGAAGCAAGCAATAAGTTTATGACATCAGCTCTGCTAATGGTTATATTGGGGGTAATGTTTGGTAGATTGGGCTGAGACATTCCATAACTCCTTTCCTTTAAAATGTAAATGTCTCACCATGGCATTAACTAAGAACCTTAAATAGTTAATGACCATTGGTAATACAGTCGTTAATAATCTATTCTTTCTTGAAAAGGAGATAAGGAATAAAAGCCTATTTGCGTTGAAAAACCCAATTCTTAATTCAATAAACAAATTTCATAGATTTTATTACAATAAAGTTGAAAAATTAATAACACCTATGCTTATTCTTCAGTAATTCGATTACTTGTTTTAATTTATTATCTAATAAAAGTTCCTTCTTGATTGCAGTAATTAAAGTATGATTAACACTGTCGTTAATTTTCAGGATTAATTCAGCAGTAGTTGGAAGATGAGAACATGATTCGTTCATCTTTTCAATTGCAAATTGAATTTTTTCACCTTCTGCATTAATGATGTGAGCTAAACCGATTTCTTCTAAAGCAATAGAAGCTAATAAAAGGTTGATGACATCTTCACGATCTATACGAATCTTAGGTGAGATGTCTGGAATGTTAGGCATTGACATAGAATACGCTCCCTCCACATAAACTCTAACGTACGTAAGATTAGGCATACATACAATAGTAATATATTCATGAATTGATTAGGGGTTCATTTGTCGATATTGATGGAGTAATCGATTTATACTCACGAATAAAGGGGAAGTGGTGAGGCGAAAAGGCGAGGACTGGGACATCTCTGCTTAATCAATATAGTAATCTAAGTAACAGAATAAAATTGTAGAAAAAAGTAAACTGATTTATCTTGACCTCAAATATCAGAAGATTCAAAATAAAGATATCAATGAAAAGGGGTGGAGAAATGAGGTATCTACAATACCGCCAAACAGAGGAGATTGGCTATATTACCATCGATAATATGCAGGAGTTTAACACCTTAACGATGGCATTATTAGAAGAATTGGACAATCTTTTGAAGCAAATTGCCAAAGCACGTGAGGTGAAAGTAGTAGTTTTTGAAGGTTCAGACAAAGTTTTTTGTGCGGGTCATAGTTTGCGAGAGATTGAATCGATGACAGAGAATGAAGTACTCAAACTTTTCCAAACATGTCAAACAGTTATGCGAACAATACGAGAGTTGCCGCAACTTGTTATTTCAAAGGTAAAAAAAGCAGCGGTTGCGGCTGGTTGCCAATTAGTTGCTGCAAGTGATATGGCTATCGCTAGTGAAGATGCTAAGTTTGCAACACCCGGAATAAATAGTGGACTATTTTGTAGTACCCCGGCAGTATTTTTAAGCCGCAATATTGGAAGGAAAAAAGCAGTGGAAATGTTGTTTACAGGAAACTTAATTTCTGCTGAAGAAGCGCTTCAACATGGGTTGGTTAATAAAGTGGTTCCCCCTGAATTACTAGATATCGAAACAGAAAAATTAGCAAAAGAAGTAACGAAGCAAAGCTTAAATATCATTGAACTTGGGAAACGACAATTTTATCAGCAAATTAATATGGAAGATTTCCAAGCACTTAATTATGCTACAGAAGTAATTGCTCTAAATAGTAAGCATCCAGATGCTCAAGAAGGAATTCGCGCTTTCTTTGAAAAGCGTCAACCAGTATGGACGGATTCCAAAACGGTTATATAGTAAAAATAAGTTTACATTTTTAAAAAGGAGAATTTGAACAAAAAACAAATTCTCCTTTTTTAGTGCGCCTGGCATGGGTGTAATCTATAGGGTGTAAGTCCCGAACTGTGAAGGCAGAAGTAACAGTTAGCTTAACGCAAGGGTGTCCGTGGTGACGCGGAATCTGAAGGAAGCGAGCGGC
>NZ_JAAXPW010000028.1 GCF_012396605.1 Ureibacillus thermosphaericus | reverse complement strand
GGCTTGAGCCGTGCCCGCGGAAAGCGTCGGCCGGAACGGAGAACAACGTTTTCCATAAAAAATCGTCACTTCATGAAAAATCATAAGTGACGATTTTTTATTAGCTAGGGTTTTGTCCCAAGCTCTTCTATTTATGTAGTAATTGTTAACTTACTTAATTCCTCCACAATTTCTTTAGGCGTATGGACTACATAAGTTGGATTCTCCTTCATGATAAGCTCAAAACTATCCAATCCCCAACTAACCCACATAAAAGGCACTCCCACTTTGTTGCACGCTTCAATATCTCGCAATTCATCTCCAACATAAAGTATACTTTGAGGTGTAATTTGATGATGCTTCATAAACTTTTTCATCGCTCGATCTTTACCAAACAGCTTTTTTACAGAAATCACTTCAGAAACGGTTGAAATTTGTTCTCGTTTTAAAATAGCTTCAATATTTTCCTTTTTATTTGAAGATAAAATAGCAATTGTATATCCCATAGAAGATATGGACTCAAGCATTTCTTTTACCCCATCAAACAACTTCACTTCATGAATATGCTCATGAAAATATTGATAAATTTTTGGTAAGATGAATGTTAGTTTATGCATTGGAAATTGATATTTTTTTGCTTTATTGGCATGGTCAAGATGTCGAATTTGTTGTAAATCCTCCAATTTTAACGGCAAATAGTTGTATTTCTCTGCATAAGCATTCCAAGCATCCACATACACTTCCGCAGAGTTGGCAAGAGTCCCATCAAAATCGAAAATAATGTATCTCACATTTCTATCCCCTTTTCTAATATGCTTCTTTTTATTTAAATTTTGCCGATAGTCAATTCATTCTTATATGGACAACAATACCAAATTCAAAATGAAGAAACAAAAAAACACACCATTTTCAATTAATGGTGTGGGCTAAAAATGTGGAGAAACTCGCTTATTAGAGCTGAAAAAATTTTTTACGACTAGTGTGGAATAGGAAAATGATTCAACCTTCTTTAGAATGCGGAAGTCCAACCGCCATCCACAACTACTACTGTTCCATTCATGAAACTTGAATCTTTAGATGCTAAGAAAAGGGCAACTTGAGCAATTTCTTCTGGTTTTCCTGAACGTGGGGATAGTTTATGAGTTAATCCTGATCGTTCCATCCCCAATTGACTAACGTTCGTAATGCTTGCACCGATATTTGTTTCAACAGCTCCCGGTGCTATTCCGTTTACACGTATTCCTTTATGTGCATACATAAAACCAGCATTTTTCGTTAATCCAACAACTGCATGTTTTGATGCTACATAGGCAGCACCGGCATGAGCACCATTTAACCCCCCAGTTGAAATCGTATTGATAATCACACCTTCTTTGTTTTGTTCCAACCAATAATTAACAGCTTTACGCATAGCACGCATTACACCTTTTAAATTAATATCAAAAATGCGATCCCATTTTTCATCTGTAATTTCTCCTACAGGTTCAAATCCATCCATTATCCCTGCATTATTAACTAAAATATCTAAAGTGCCATATTCATCAATTGCCGTTTGGACCATGTTTTCAACATCTTCTAATTGAGATACATCTGCTTTTACAGCGATACAAGTGCCACCATTTTCTGCAATACTTTCCTCAACCGCCTTTGCTCCTTCTAAATTGTAATCCGCTAAGATGACTTTCGCTCCTTCTTTTGCATATAACTCTGCAATCGCTTTTCCCATTCCTGAAGCTGCACCTGTCACAATGGCTACTTTATCTTGTAATTTCAATTTCATCCCTCCGATTTTGCATTTTTTGAACACCCATCTTAATTTTCATTTTATTTTTACAAAAAAAGTTATTCAAGTTCCACCGATTGATAAATTTGTAAATTTTATGAAACTATTTACATTTTCCATTAATTCTCCTTTTGATACTTGTTTACTTATTCATTGAGCACTAGAAAATGATTAAAAATAATAAGATAAAAATCTCTCTTTATCTACACAAATGTACTTACCCTCTTTCAAAGCAATTCATACATTAGATTCAGAAGGGGGTGAGTTGAATGGGTTACAAATACGATAACTACGGCTATGGCGGTGGATATTGCAATGGCTTCGCTTTACTCGTAGTGTTATTTGTTTTACTAATTATCGTTGGAGCAGGATTCAAAGGATTCTATTAATTCGTCCGATTATACCACCACCTGTCCCAAATCGACACTACGATGAAAGTTAATAAGTCCCAACGAAATTTTTGTTGGGACTTTTAAATTGAAATAAGAGGCCATATATGAACACTCAATTGTTTTGAATAATGAGGAATTGGATTAATAGCTTTAGAACTAATATTCAATGCTGTTGATAAAATATTATGTTCTACTTCCATTAACTCTACATCATGAACAATCCACGGTTCATGATAAATATCACAACGAAGTAATTTTCCTTGTGGATTTGTTGTATAAAAGCAATATCTTTCCAATAACCATTCGCCTAACGTTCCTTGCTTCATACGGGATGCTTGAGAATGAACATTATATTGACATTTGAATGGTAAAGAATAGATTCTACTGCTTTCAGAATGGAATTGCTTTTCTGATTTTAATAGCGACATATCCAAGTATATATACGGTAAATGAAACAACACCTTTGCCAATTTGGCAGTTACCCTATGACGAATCGCCAACTGAAAAAAATAGATACCTGGTTTATTTCCAGCTTTTACATACGTTCGCACATTCAACCCTGGAATTCCTCTACCCATCGGAACAGATGGTATGCCACGAATGCCAATCGCCTTCGTCAAGTATGATACAATCGTAACCCAACCTTGTCCTTCAAATGTATCAAGCATAAGATTTGGAGGAAGGTGTGCTTCTAATACATCTTTTTTTACTGGGTAGTGAAGAAATAAAATATCAGTCCAAGTTTGTTTCATCAACCAAGGGATTTTTTTTGGCAATACATCTTTATTCGCATTATAAATTTCTCCCATATCCATCCTCAATCATCGATAGATTTTTCTATAATATTTACAATTTTTATTGAAATTATGACTAGTAAGCGAAAAGTATGAAATTTTTCAACTTGTCAATAATGATATTAGAATAGAGAAATCGGGAGGCTATTTCATGAATTTACAACGCGCAAAAGAAATCGCCGAATCAGGTGCAATCGCAAATGTTTTATATAACGGACAGCGCATCTACATTCAGCATGTTGATGAAACGAAAGGAACAGCCCGTATTTATCCTTTAGATGACCCAGAAAATGAAAAAGAAGTACCCGTTGAACAATTATTAGAAAATTGATATCCCTCTTTCATTATTGTAAATGTACGCAAAATAGTTGCGCACTTTTATGATTGGCGCAAATGCAAAGAACGAGATATAACAACTTACTTTTACGTTTTTAAAAAAAATATGATATATTTAATGAATGTCAAACAAGACGGTCGAAATGGACTGTCTCTTTTTATTAACATATTTTCAAAAGGAAGATGAAATTGATTAAGCAACCGAAATATATTTATACTTTTGTTTACCATCCTGACGAATTTGAGCTTTGTCGAATGGAAAGGCGCTCTTTATTTGGAATTGATACTGAACAAAATTTTATTATCACCGATCGTAAAATCAATCCTAGCCGTAGTCCTTTTATAGAAGATTTCTTAGAAGTGTATGTTGAGGCACATAGTTTTGAGGAACTAAAACAGATCATTAATGGTATAAAATTTACGGATTCTTCTTACAAAGTCGTATGTCTTAACAAAATGGATATCGGAAATACAAAGAAAATCCATCATCCTGAAAGACGAAAAATTGAAAGGCAAATTGGACAGGCTATTGATGGAGAACCAGATTTAAACCAACCTGATGTTATTTTTGGTTTGCTTTACATAAATGAATGTTGGTATTTTGGAAAAGCGACAAAAGCTGAATCAATTTGGCGTAAACATTTACATAAGCCGAACAGTTATTCAACGGCTCTTAGCACGAGAGTGGCTCGAGCGATTGTTAACATCGCAATTCCCGAACCAGAAGGCATTCGAGCTATTGACCCTTGTTGCGGTATTGGAACAGTATTAATCGAAGCGTTATCTATGAATATTGATATTGTCGGAAGAGATATTAGTCCGCTCGTTTGTGTTGGAGCAAGAGAAAATATCGCCTATTTTGGATACGAAACGACTGTGACAAAAGGCTCCATTGCAGATGTAACAGATTATTACGATGTAGCAATTGTGGATTTACCATATAATATTTATTCTCATCTTTCACCAGAACAAGAATACGATATCATTCAACACGCACGGCGCATTGCTAACCGGGTTTTATTTGTCTCCATCAAACCGATTGATGATTTAGTGCAAAAAGCTGGATTTACTATAACAGATCGCTCAGTTGCAAAAAAATCAACTTTTGTTCGATTTATTTTATTGTGTGAATAAATTCTTTACATTTGGAATACATCCTTAATGAGAATGTTTTTTATGATGATTATCTTTCTTATATTGGCAAAATATGATTAAGTATTTACTAGATTTAAGATTTATTAATTGACTTGCTCATTAATGTAAATGAAAAATCATCCGCTCTTGATTGTCGGATGATTTTTTATTTTAAATTTATATCAACTAATTTTTTTGAAACTATTCTCCTTTTAAAATCATCCTCCAAAGAATAGATCAAGTATGTTCGATGCCGTTGATGATTGTTTATTATAAAATTCTGAATATCCACAGCTTTTACAGTAAACAACAATGAAATGATTATGTTGAATATCAAACATTTTTGATAAACCAGTACCCGACATGGCTACTTCCTTTGTTGCTGCGTTGCGACTTCCACATTTAATACACCCATTTTTTTGCAAAATTATCCCTACTTTCCTTTCCATTCTTTTCTATTCTATACGATTTCAATGTCCCTATAGTTTCAACAATTTGAAAGCTTAATAGAAAAAGGAAAACATCACCTTTGTCTTAAGTGAAAAAGGTGATGTTTTATCTATTTCATCATTTATTGACTTGCAGCTACCATTTCATTAATTTGTTTTGATATGGCATCCTTTGTCGTTGAAAGTGTAATAGCTAGTTCGTTATACAAAAGATTGCTTGCCTCTTCCAATAATTTTGTTTCTTGTATTGGTAACTTTTTTCCTTCATTTTCGAATTGTATTTTTCTTCTTAACAACGTATTCAATAATTCTGCTAGCTCTTTACGATTTTCACTGCTAAAGACGGAATTGAAAAACTGATTGAGATCTGTATTTTTTTCAATCCATTCTTTTGCAGGTTGTTTAAAAATATTCATTAAATTTTTTGCTTCTTCTGCTGACAACATTTTTTTTAATTTCGATTGGTCACCATCTACAGGATAATATAATTTTAAATCTGGATAACTAATAGGATGCAAGACATAATATAATTTTTCTTTACCAGAAAAAAGTTTCTCTGCAACATCATCAATTACACAAACACCGTGACCGCCATATAATAAATATTCACCTACTTGGTACATGAAAAATCCTCCCTGCAAATGTATACCTATCAACTTCGTTAAGGTTTGTAATCATCATTCAGCCGACTATTTAAACCTATTACACTCTATCTCTACATGAAAGATATTGATTGAATGGCGAGTAAAAGTAAAAAAGGAGTTTAATATAACTGCTTATAAGAAGAAGCAATACAATTAACGAGGAAAGCAATGTACCGATATGATTTCAAATTGGCATATTTTATAACATTAATACGTCTATCTATACAGTGTGATTAACAAATAATCAGCACATCAATAATTAAATAGAAACTTCTACATAAAAATCCTATGAGTTTTATACAAAATATGGGAAAAGTTTCCATTTAGATATTATTCATTTAAAGAACGCGGAGTTTTTATATTCAGGAAATTTTCCATTGCTAAAAGAATTGCTGAAATAAAGTTAAGAGGGTATTAGTGAGGAATATGGAATCGAACAGCTTTAATGAAAAGATTATTACGGAAACAGCACACCATATAGTATATGCATGAAATAAAAAAATGATACCATCATGAAATTAACCCAAGAAATGTTGAAATCACCGCATTTCTTGGGTTCTTGCTCTTTCCTATTAAATTACCAATTTACGATTCTACTCCGATAAAATCGAAGTAATCATATGTTTTGAATCCCACTCGCCTCTAGAGATTGTAGAAAGTTGATATTTTCGAGGGAACAATTGTTGATGAATTTCATCAACAGAATACCCTTTCTTTGATAAACTTTTCACCTGATCCGTTAACATATATAAATAATCGAGCTTTTGCCGAAATGCTTTTTTACCATCTTTTATATACCCTGCATGACAACAAAACATTTCTCCGAAATCAAGTTGTAATACTTTTTCGATTGATCGAATGATTTGCGGTATACTTTCTTCACGTAATATAAGCTTTGTACGTGGAGTGACAAATAAATCACCAGCAAATAGTTGGCCAGTTGATTCGTTTAAAAATGACACATGATCTGCTGCATGACCTGGTGTTTCAATGACACGCCATCTATATTTTCGTGATTCGAAACTTTCCTCATGGGGATTTGCACGATATGGAGGCCGAATCCCCCAAAAAAACTTTCGATATAACATATAATTTGCTTTTTTCTTACTTTTTTCAATTGACATAGGATGCAAATATATTGGTATACCTTTATCACTCAAATATTTCGCACAACCTTCATGATCTTCATGGGCATGGGTAATCACAACGCGGTCAATGGAGAGCGGTTCATAAAATCCCATAAACTGTTTTCTCATGACATGTGCTCCGCAGTCAATGACTACACCATCTTGGTAAAATGAATAAACGTTTAACTTGACTTGTGAAAATGCATTCTTCCCTTCAAAAAGTTTAACATCCCCTTGTATGCTTTCGAAAAAACTTTGTTTTAGCAGCAACTAAACCACCCCAATTTGCTCATTTATCGAACGTTGTATATTACTTCAGTAGCGTATTATGTAAACATCAGATTTCTTGAATGAATTGCACTTCGTCATAACCACACTCTTGACATACCATTAAATGTGGACAAACTTGGTCCCGTGCCGTATTCGGATAGCCGTCTCCCATTTTCACCGTCTCTTCGTCATTATAATGTCCATAAGGATCGAAATAATCGGAAACCTTCCCTGAATCCTCCAACTTATTCTTGCAATTTGGACAAAATACTTCTAATTCCTGCAAAGAATTGCAAAGTGGACATTGTGCCATCCTTCATTCACCTCAATCATCATTATTCACATGTAAAGAAAAAAGCATTCCTTCAAGGGAAAGAATGCTTAATATCTTATCCATAAGCTACATTAGATGTACACAATGTAAGCAAATTAAAATCTATTAAAACAAACAGCATTCTCATACATTTTTTAAATAAGCCAAATAGTAAAACAAACTTACAAAAATAGCTCCTCCAACTGAATTTCCCAAAAAGACAGGAACAAAATTTGTTATATACTGACCCCAAGTCATTTCACCTGCAAAAATAGCTGCAGGAATAATAAACATATTTGCTACAACATGTTGAAAACCGATTAATACGAAGATCATGATAGGAAACCAAATGGATAAAATTTTCCCAGAAAATGATGTCGTTCCGTAACACAACCATACAGCTAGCGCTACAAGCCAATTACAACCGATTGCAGAAACGAAAGCTTCAATAAAACTTGCATTTACTTTCGCCAATGCTGTACTTACCGTTTTGTTTAAAAAATCTCCTTCCGTTAGTCCAACGACATGTCCAAAAAAATAAGCTACAAATAATGCACCAATCAAATTAAAAACGGTAATCCAAAACCAATTTCTTAAAAGCTTTGTAAAAGTAATCCTTTTGGCAAAATAGGACATTGCAACTGCCATCATATTTCCAGTAACTAATTCGCCACCAGCTAACAAAATTAATATTAATCCAATTGGGAACACAGTTGCTCCCATGAAGGTTACAAAACTCCCCCATTCATCAGGCATTGTTCCCGTTATCCGAATAAATGCCAGATACCCCATTGAGATAAATGCCCCTCCTAAAAATCCTAAAATCAGCATTTGAAAAAGGGACATATTCGCCTTTTCTTCCCCTTTTTGAACGGTGATTTGGGCTATTTCCTTAGGACTGTAATCCATGTTAGACCTCCCAAGTCCTTTATTTTATAGAATAAGAGCTAGATAGCCCGCGTTAATTTTTATAAATTTAGGAAATTAGTTGTTCAGAATATTTTTAATTCTTTTTATAGATTTAATTATTATTAGGAGACAATATGTTATTCAAAATATTTTACCATTAAATAATGAGGGATACCTTCCTCCAAAAATTCATCCGAATTAATGATATAACCTAGCTTTTCGTAAAAAACTTTCGCATGAGATTGTGCATGTAACTTTACTTTTTGGCAGTCTTTTTCTTTTGCCATCTTCTCTAATTCTTGCACGATTAATTTTCCAATGCAAATTTTACGATATGGTTGTAATACACAAATTCTTTCCAATTTACCAAAACCATCTACGAAGCGTATTCTTCCAGCCCCAACAGGCTTGTCATCGACAACAATCAATAGATGTTCGCAAGGAGAAAGAAGGTTATCATACTCATCTATTTCGCTTTCCATTGGAACACCCTGTTCCTCAACAAATACTTCTTTTCGAATTGAAAAAGCTTTTTCTAATTGTTCCTCTGTCGACACACGAATTACTTCAATCTTCATGTTATCCCCTTCCCATTTTCAATAAAATCTGTATATTAATTTACCATTATTAATATAAAAATACATGTATTTTCAATTGATATAAAAAAAATCTAATATACTAAATAATTAGTACTTGGTAATAAACAGATGGAGTGATATTTATTAGAGTTCATCAAAATAAACATTAATATGTTATAAGATTGTTAAATTTTTAACTAGACATCACCCTCAATGGCGGTTACTATAGTATACGAAGGTATTCTGTAAATCTAAATGTATTAGATTTTGTTTTTAAAAACACGAATCATTAATTTCGTGTTACATTTTTTGCTAATACACTTTAGTTTACTAAACAACTAAATAATTAGATTACTAATATAAGGAGCGTATACTACATGAAACGTAAAATAGCTTTATTTTTCTTCATGACGTTGATCATCTTAGTATTAGCTGCGTGTGGTTCATCATCTAAAGAAGAATCAAATGGCACAAAAGATGAAGCAAAAGATAAAGAAACTTTAATAATTGGTATCGATGATAAGTTTGCACCAATGGGATTCCGTGACGATCAAAACGAAATCGTTGGTTTTGATATCGACATGGCTCGTGCTGCTGCAGAAAAAATGGGTGTTGAAGTGGAGTTCCAACCAATCGATTGGACTACAAAAGAAACTGAATTATCCAGTGGCCGTATCGATTTAATTTGGAACGGTTACACTATAACAGATGAACGTAAACAGAAAGTATTATTTACAAAACCTTACTTAGAAAACGCACAAGTTGTTGTAACATTAGTAGATTCTCCTATTACAAAAATCAATGAACTTGCTGGAAAACAAGTGGGAGTTCAAGCATTGTCTTCTGCATTGGATGCGTTAAATGAACATCCTATTAGCAATGAAGTAAATTTAAATGAATACAAAGATAATGTACTTGCATTAACAGACTTAAAAAATGGTCGCCTTGATGCAGTTGTAATCGACAAAGTTGTAGTTGAATATTACATGACACAAGAACCAGATACATTTACAATTCTTGAAGAAGAACTTGCTCCAGAACAATATGGAGTTGGTGTGAAAAAAGGAAATGAAGAATTACTTGAAAAACTGCAGGCAGCATTAGATGAAATGAATGAAGACGGTACTGCAGCTGAAATATCTGAGAAATGGTTCGGTGAAGATCGAGTATTAAAATAATATATATGCTAAAATAGAATGTCATTATTTTCGATAAGAGTTTCCATGTGACAATGGAACTCTTATTTTTTGGGAGGAAACATCATGGTTGATTACTGGAATCGGATTGTTTGGCCGATGCTTGAAGGAGCTCAAATGACCATTTTGCTCTTTTTCATTGCCATTCTTGTATCAATTCCATTAGGATTTATTCTAACACTTGCGGTACAAAGCCGTTTTAAGCCCCTTGCATGGCTTTCACAAATATATATTACCGTCATGCGAGGCACTCCCCTATTATTGCAGCTCTTATTAATCTGCTTCGGATTGCCGATGCTGCCTGTGGTAGGGGAATATTTAGTATTTGATCGTTTCGTTGCGGCTTGTATTGGATTCGTATTAAACTATGCAGCCTATTTTGCTGAAATCTTTAGAGGCGGGCTCATTTCCATCGACAAAGGTCAATATGAAGCAGCAAAAGTACTTGGCTTAACAAAATGGCAAACGACAACACGCATCATATTACCCCAAATGTTTCGAGTAGCCTTGCCTGCTGTTGCCAACGAATCCATTACGCTCATCAAAGATACCGCGCTACTTTATGCAGTTGCAGTGCCAGAATTATTACACTTTGCACAAACAGCTGTAAACAGAGAGTTTACAATTGTCCCTTACTTTATTGCGGGAGTAATTTACTTAGCGATGACACTCATATTGACGGTATTCTTTAAATGGTTAGAGCGTCGATATAAATACGAATAGAGGTGAAAAAATTGGCGCTAATAGAAGTTACAAATTTGAAGAAATCATTTGGGAACCAGGAAGTATTAAAATCCATTTCATTTTCGGTAGATAAAAAAGAAGTTATTGCAATGATCGGCCCTTCAGGTTCAGGAAAGAGTACATTGTTACGCAGTTTAATTCATTTAGAAGAAATTGATAACGGTAGTATTTGTATCGACGGCGATTTTTTAGTAAAAGATGGGCAATATGCTAACCAAGCAGATATACGAAAAATTACAGGAAAAATGGGAATGGTGTTTCAACACTTTAACTTATTCCCTCACTTAACTGTTAAAGAAAATCTGATTTTAGCCCCGAAACTTAGAAAATCCGAATCGATGGAAGAAATAGAAAAACGCTGTATGGATTTATTGCGAAAAGTGGGATTGTCCGATAAAGCGAATGCTTATCCTAGCAATCTGTCAGGCGGTCAAAAACAGCGTGTTGCTATTGCACGATCCCTTATGTTAAATCCACAAATCTTGCTGTTTGATGAACCTACTTCTGCCCTTGACCCGGAATTAACGGGAGAAGTGTTGAAAGTCATGAAGGATTTAGCAGAAGAACATATGACGATGATTGTCGTAACGCATGAAATGGGCTTTGCAAGAGAAGTGGCAAATCGTGTGATCTTTATGGATGGCGGAGAAATTATCGAATCAAATGAACCTGAACAGTTCTTCCAACATCCTCAACATGAACGTACGAAAGCATTTTTACATAAAAATTGGAAATGAAAAGGTCGTCTATTTTCAGACGACCTTTTGTCATATTAATCTAACACTACAGTTTCGTTAAACAATATTCCTAGATATCGATATTTGATATGTACATTATGAATATCTTCATGATGATTTACAGTTAATCCATAAATTGTATCCTTTTCTATCGCTGAACCTTCATCTAATTTCTTTAACAGTTCTTCCGGTATCGTTCCTTTTGGAATGGAAATATCTTCGATGTTGAAATATTGAATGTGACTAGCTGCAACTGAATTTTCATCAATTGTTCCTGCAAAACCTACCAAAGCATTGCTAACTTGGATTTTTATTTCATTCGGATCCGCATGATTATTGACTTTTACACTAGTGACTTCCAAATCTCCAATCCCTTTATTCCCTATTGCAATTGCAACGGTATGATGATCTTGACCCTTAAAAATCGTTCCTATTACTAATGGTGGTGTCACTTTAATATAGATAAAAAACCCACCAATTAATAAAACGAGTATGAACGCAACAAGTAAAATTTTTTTCAATGTTCTCATCCTTTAAAGTAAATTTCCAAACCAATTATCCCTCTTTCAGTTTATACTACTTTCATGCAGAGAGTAGAATGTAAAATTTAAAACTATGTGAAAAATTTTTCAATGTTTTTAGTCATATCATTAAAATTTTATAGTAAAGATAAATTAAGGGGGAATTTACATGGGAGAATATATTAAAATGCAATTTACTCGTACAAGAATGGTATTAAAGCAAACTTTAGAAAACATTACACCAGAGGTCTATTCTACAATTCCAAAAGGTTTTAATAACAATATTTTATGGCAAGTAGGACATGTATTGATGACTACAGATTTTTTACTCTTCAACAGTAAAGTGACGATACCAAAAAGTTATCAAAAATTATTTGGTCCTGGTACCAAACCAGCAGATTGGCCAATGGATGTACCATATCTTGAAACTTTGCTGCAACAAATTGAAGAACAACTGGAACGTATTCAATCAATCGATACCAATACCTTTAATGAAAAACTGCCAAAAAGTATATTTGGAAATGAAACAAAAGGAGAATTGGCTGCTTTTGCAGCATTCCATGAAGCAATGCATGTTGGACAAATTCAAGTAATGAAGCGATTGATTGAAACTATGAAAACAAAGTAAAAAATGATGAAAACCGCCATCTTCTGGCGGTTTGTTAATCATTGTATGAACATAACTGTTTCACCGATATTATATTCTTTCTGTTTCTCCTCTCCATCTTCTATCCACTTTACGACAAAGACACCTTCTTTTAAACGCTCTTTTATTTCTTCCTCAGTTATTTCACCCGTATAAAGGACGATTTCTTCTTGAACAATATACTCCTTTTTATCGATATTATCGTATTCAAAACCTTCTCCCGTCCAGTATACATTTGATGATAATAAATTTCTAATTGACTCAGACATTTCCGTATTAATGTTTTCTACTTGATTAGAATATTTAAATTTAAACGTAAAAAGCATTTTTCGGAAGTTTTTCTGATCAGGGTGTTCGACATATTCTAATGCCCCAAGGGTTTGATAAGTTTCATCATCGATTGGTGTTATTTCAGTACGAATTTGCATATATGGATTATTTAAATAATACAAATAACCTGATATAAAAAGAACGATAAAAAGAAACATCGTAACAATTAATGCAATCACTTTTCTTTTCATCATATCCCCTCTTTTTCTCGAATTTGTTCTATCAGAAGGTATCCATTTTAAATATTTCTTTTTGAAATCATGTTTCCCTGTTATTAAAATAAAATTTCTTTTGAATAATTTATTTTCTCATCATTAGTATCTCTATTACTCATTCAATTACTCCATATCAATAATCTTAAAATTTCCGTACATAATTTTTAATTCATTCATAACTAAATCAAATGCCTTCATTTGACACTTTTCATAGTACTCTTTATTATCAACTTAAAGTATAAGAAAGGTGAAGAGGTTAAATGAAACCACCATTAACAAAAGAGGAACGAGAATCCCTTTTCCCTTATGCAACTAAAGAACAACTGGATTTTCTCTTAAACCATGTTAAACAAGGCTTCAAAACAAAATTTTTAAATATAATGGCCGATAAAAAAGTAACACTCGTTCGTTCTCAAGATGTCACGTTAGTAGAGATTGAAAAAGATGCTAGTAGCTGGATTCTTGAAGATTATATTGATTATGGAAAAGGCAACTACCTCGGCCGATGTGCCTGCAACAGAAAATTAAGACGAGTATTTACTGTAAAACATGTAGTGACCGGAAGAAGAATTGATTATGGTGAAGATCATCTTATGCAATTTCTCGGCATCGATGAAAATATTTTAAGAGACATTGTTAAAGATGCTTCCATTATTCATTTAGAACTGGATGAATTGCTCATAAAAATCAAAGAAAACCAATACGGCTATGAAATATTGGAAGATTTAGACGGAATGGAAATACCAGAAGATATTCAGGCCCATATCAATGCGAACGTCCCCTTATTAGATCGACAAATAAATCGTTTATATCGAAAATTGCGTGAAATTGAAAGGAATGTAAGAAAACAGCAAGAAGAATCATTAATGAAAGCTCTGTTGGAAGAAAAAAATCGAATGCTTCAACAAATAGAGCGGGAACATAGAAGATTGGAAGCAATAGTGGAAAAAGTTCGTCAAAATCTCCCACCAAACCCAACAAAAGAAATGATTGCACTTCAACTTGTATTCAACGGCTTCTCTAGCACATTAGAAATATGTCACATCTTAATTGATTACTTTGGTCAAGATGGCTCTTTATCTGCCGGAGTCCATAAAAGACCAAGAATTTTTCCATCCATTCTTCAACATTTTCTAGAACAAACAGAAAAGGGAAATTTAATACTTATGGAAAAAATCGGTGTTGAAGATTGTATCTTTATTCCAAATGAAGATGTAAACATCCGATTAGAAATGGAAGATACTATTGAGGAAAATAACGAAGGGGAAGAACAGTTAACTTTATTCTTATAAAATTTTATAAAACTCCTTCGCCATGTCGTTATCTAATTTAATGATGATTTCATCGCTTGTAAGTTCATTTTCATGATGAAATTTTTTGATTTGAATATTTCTAAATAAATAGCAGTAAATCATATAAACAATTTCAGAACAGATTTTAAGCTGTTTATTTAGAAATGTTCTCCTAGGAGGTCGTTCAATGCTGAAAATTTTTACACATCTTTTAATTCCCAATTCCAACAACAGTCAATATGTCCGAATAGATAATGACATAAACATAGAAATGATTTCAAAATACATTTTTAATACATTTAATCAATATTCAATTGAAATTATTTACAATGAAAATTCTTTAACTGAGTTTCAGATTGTAACGATCGAACCATGGGTTACTTATTTATTGCTGATGAAAAATTATTTAATTAAAGATTTCGCCAGAGTCACCGACTTATCTAAACCCATTACTTACGTTTTTACTAAAGACGAACATGGACAATTCGTTTTTCATATCAATGATAAATTAAATCAACTTACACATCAGGTAATACTACCCGAAAAAGAATTTTTTCATACGCTTTATGAAAGTTTAATGATATATTTACAATTCATGAAAAGATGCAATGTGAATTATTACCAATACTGGATGAGTCGATACGAAAAACATATCTATATTGTTAGAAAGCAAATGGAATCAAAGTATTTTCATACATCATTTAATCATTGATGTACATCATGACCTCCCTAAAAAAGACATGCGACGAATTGTCCATGTCTTTTTTATTCAGCTATCATCGGAAAAGGCAAGTAATATTATATCTTTTTTACTTGCCTTTTTTCCTGTGAAAATATGTTTATATTACTAGTAATGAATAGGTAAAGAATACTTCATTCAGCAAATGATTGTTGGTAAAATGCACGTAAAACTTGCTAATCTAATCCTTGTCCATCCTTCTAGATTTTGCGTAATTGGCGAATACGATTAAGGAATGCAAAGTCTAGAATATATGACTGTGGAATGATAGTACTTCCGATAATTGCAGTATTAAGGAATTAGAAAACATTGTCATATTTTAGAATCAAAAACATACTTTTTTACCAGAAAACTTTGCCGAAAAATATTCTTTACACTATTAACTCAATTATCCATTAAATTTGTAATAATGGAAATACTGATATCATAATTGACGATTTTTCTGTCATAAGTGACTTTTTGTATAACTGTTTACTTGGTATTTTTTGTAATTTCTAACAATAAATTCTTGATTACCGCTACAAAATAAAAAATTATCAATGTTAGAAGTTATCTTCCATACTTTTTCTAATATAAAAAAAGTCGAGAGCAATTAATGATGTAAGCAGTCCAACTACTACAAAATTCGGTTCTGATTCATCATTTTTAATTTTATCAAAATAATTTTTACATCGTTGGAATTCTCATTTTTGGTTTACCCTTTAATCTCCCCGATATAATATCGACCCTCATAAAAAAGGCAGTGAACTTACCGCCCACTGCCCTTTAAAATCGTAATTTATTTTCCATCGTCTTCAGTTTTAAATCTTCGAATTAACATGTTCAGTTCCTCTGCCCAAGTAGCTAAAGTTTTTGCAGATGAGGATATTTCCTCCATCGACGCTAGCTGTTCCTCTGTAGCAGCAGCAACCTGTTGAGATGCAGCAGCATTGGATTGAGCAATTTGTGAAAACTCATCTGTCATGATTGATAATTTTTGTACTTCACTAGAAATTTGTTTTGAGTAATTAGCGATTTTTTCCATTTGTGGTGTGATATCTCTTGCACTTTGCAAAATAGCATTAAATTTTTCAATCGCTTCGCTGGAAACTTTGACTCCTACTTCTACGTCATTTTTCACTTTCGTCATCATATTAACGGAGCTCTCTGTATCTTGTTGAATAGCTTGAACAATGGATTGAATTTCTTTTGCGGAAGTTTGAGACTGTTCAGCAAGCTTGCGAACTTCTTCTGCAACTACAGCAAATCCTTTTCCATGTTCTCCAGCTCTTGCTGCTTCAATTGCTGCATTTAATGCCAACAGATTTGTCTGTTCTGCTATATCTGAAATGACGTTTAATATTGAATAGACTTCCTTCGAGCGTACTGCTAAAGAAGATATGATGGCATTGGATTTATGAACTGAATCATGGATATTGTTCATTTGATTCACCGTATTATGTACAGCTAATCCGCCATTTTCCGCATGATTGCTCGCTTGTTGTGCTAATTCTAGTACTTCCATTGTATAATTTGCTATTTGTGTTATATCATTGGAAATTTCTTTTATTGCTTTTGAATTTTGATCCACATTATTTGTTTGTTGCTCTGCACTGCCCGCAATTTTTTGAACAGAATCAGATACTTGTTCTGTTGCCAACATAGTTTGTTCTGCGC
Source organism: Ureibacillus thermosphaericus (assembly GCF_012396605.1). GTDB lineage: Bacteria > Bacillota > Bacilli > Bacillales_A > Planococcaceae > Ureibacillus > Ureibacillus thermosphaericus. The sequence goes on along the minus strand of NZ_JAAXPW010000028.1, from coordinate 27,102 downwards.
TAGCACTTAATTGTTCTGATGAGGAAACAACATGAAATGAATGTTGTTCTACTTCGCGTACTAGACTTTTTAAGCGTTCTTGCATCTCTTTAAAGGCCTTACTCAACTGGCCGATTTCATCATTGGTTTCAACTTCAATTGTTTCAGTTAAATCGCCTTTACTAATCGTTTCCGCTTGTTCTTTTAATCTTTTAATTGGTTTAATAATCGTTTGAATAATGAAAAATAGCAATAATACACCTATAAAAATAGAAATACAGATAATGAGAATCGTTTTAGAAAAAATCGGTGATGCCGTTTCATCAATTTCAGATGTATACAAATTACCAGCCAATTTCCATCCTGTTAAATTATTTGTTGTAAAGGCCATTATATTTTCTTCACCATTTAATTCATATTCAAATTGCCCATTTTCCATTTCATATAGCGCATTGTATAGAAGTTCATCAACTTGTTCGCCACTTTCATATGTAGGATGAACAATTGTTTTTCCATGCTGATCGAATACGGAAGTAAAACCATTTTTTCCAATTTTCACTTGATTCGCTAATTGTTCTAAATAACTTAAACTTAAATCAATTCCTATTACACCCGAAGCATCAGACAGAGTTTTAGATATCGTTACAACGATATGTCCATCACTTGCAGAAACATATGGTTCGGAAATAACAATATTTCCTTGTTTTTCCATCGCTTTTATGTACCAATCTCTAGTCCGTGGGTCAAAATCATTTCCTAAATCGATATTAGGCTCTAAGATAATTGAACCGGCAGTCGTACCAATAAATATCATTTCAATTTCAGGATGTAATTGTCGATACTCATCTAACTTGCCTCGTAATGTTGGAAGATTTTTTTCTTCAAATAATTCAGGTGAAATGATTTCGATGAAATATTCTAAATCATGTATTCTAGACTGTATTTCATTCGTAACAGTAATATTTAGCAATTTTAAATTTTCATCAACACTTGCCAGCATCTCCTTTTTCACAGTCTCTTTTGCAGTCAAAAATGCTGAGAATCCGACTATCATTGATGGTATAACTAAAAAAATTAAAAATGCTAATATGATTCTCGCCTTAAAGTTTTTAAAAATACTAAAGTTATTTTTCATGATTAAAAACCCTCATTTCATCAATCATTCATATGTGAGTAAGTTAATTTATTTATGAGTAACAAACTCTTTTAATTATATAATAAAATGTCGAAAAATGTTCAAATTTATTTGAAAAATATTCTATTCTTTCATCTATTTTCTTTTAAAATAAAAAAGCGATTGATTAAATTGAATCAATCGTTAAAAAGTGTTTGGCAATGGGGTTTGCTGAATTGATGAAAATCATAAGTGCAATTAATAAGCAATTCTTAGTAACCCGTGTCGCTGTACGTGTTTTTCACCCTTATTGCAAGTAATATTTTAGGCTGTCTAAAAAATTTAGACAGCCTATATCTCTTTTTTTATTCTTTTGGCTCTAAATCTTCAATAGAATCTATATCCATATAGCTTGGTACAACTAATCCAACTTTTGCCCCCACCAAATTTTCGCCTAAATCGATTATATCATCTTTGTATTGTTCATAGAACGATCCGTGCGTTACAGGCAACCAAGGAGCAACTGAAGCATCCCCTTCCCCGTTAGCAATTGCTTGGAACATGATAATTGGATCTACTGGTGTGATCGTTACATCATAGCCAAGTTGCTCTAATACAAATTTTACAACATGACTTGATGCTTCTTCCGTTTCCCATGGAGTCGACACCAATTCAAATTTCTCACCGTTAACGGATTGTAAACCTTCCATCCACTCGTTTACTTTCTCTTGGTTTTGTTCTGCCCATTTTTTTGCAGCTTCTTCAAATGTAACTGTTTGGGCATCTAGCATCACTTGCTCCATATCTTCTGGTTCCCAGTAAAAGCGATCCAACATTTCATAAGCAGTTGGGTGTTCTTCTTTTAAGTCTTTTCTAACAATCGTATTAATATTTTCCACTTCACCGAATGTGCCTTTTGGATCTTCTAAATATTTCAAATCATAAGTTGCAAATTTCCAATGAGGATTCCAACCTGTCACAATAATGGGCTCCTCACTTTGAATGGCTTTATCTAACATCGTCAACATGCCAGCAGTTGAACTTTCTGAAACTTTCCATCCTTTTAGATTTTCATATTCATTTAACGCCATTTCTGTTAATTGCATCATTCCAGCGCCCGGTTCTATACCCGTTATTGTATAATCGAGGGCTTGGCTAATACTTACTTGCTCTTCATTGCTTTGAGTTCCCTGAGATGTGTTGTCGCCACAACCTGCTAATACTAAAGATGCGGCGACTCCAAATGTTGCACCAATCGTTTTCACATATTTCATCTTATCTACCCCTCCAAAATGAATATCATTTCGGTAGGTTGTTCAAATCAATCCTATACGAAAAGTTTTATAATGCATTGCAACTGAATAAGCACACCCAACTTCAATTTACCGAATATTCAGATATAAAACTTTGTGATGTACGTTGTAATGCCTGGTAAAACTTCTCATCAACTTATTTTTGCCCAACCGACCGATAGTGTAAGGTTAACATGATTTATATCTCATTACTAGGCATAGGGTTCCAATCGATTGGATTTCGTACTAATTTACTAAATTTTATTGATTTATTTTCTATTTTTTTCAAATATCCCCATCGTTTTTGGCATTCAACCATGCAAAATGAGATGGTGATTTATAATCAAAAATCTCCCAATTAGGAATTAGTTCATTCATTACTTACCTAATTGGGAGAATGACTAAACGGTTTTGGTTACTGTTTATTACGATTTATCATTCGTCTTGCGGTTTCGTTTATTGGCAACATTGTGGTCAAATTCTCTTGCTATCTCTTCTGCTCTTTTTCTTCTGTTATATTTTTGACTGCCTGAATTAAGATTCATTTTATTTTTCTTTTTCATCCTTTTCACCTCCGTTGTCTTATTTTGTACAACTTTAGGTGAAATTGCGTATGCCACAATTTAGCAACATCATTATTTTGAAATTGTTACTTCAAAAGAATCAAAGATGATTTCTTCATTATCATTGTAAAGTTTCGGTGTAATGATTAGTTCTTTTGTTCCGCTTTGAATGTTTGCAAACGTAAAAGACCCTTTCGCCGCGTGTTTCGTCGTACTGCCTGTCAAATTCGTAATCATTTCGTAAGTATTACCGAACTCGTCTTTCACATCAAAACCAGTCACATACGGCAAATTGTATAGCGCGTAATTGGACGGCATCTGAATCTTGTAATGAAGATTGATTGTATAGCCAGTTATATCAAGTGAAGGAACAAAGATTGTAAAACCATTTTTCGAATCTCGATAATTGGCTTTTATTCCTTTCACATCAATCTTTTTTAAGTGAAATTCATAAGCCCAATCACCTTCAAAGTTTTCATTTGTATCATGATTCCAAACACTTCTAGGATTCCAAGTTAGTTTTACAGTGCGTGGCGATCGTCCATTTAATTCAGGTGTCAGCGTAATAACCCCAACATAAGATGTATCTGACCGTTTTTTCGTCCAAGTAACGGAAGAGCCTTCGATTTCTCCATTGATTTTAATAGGCTTATCAAAACTTGGATGTTCACCTAAATCTTTTTCCGTTTCAATGGCAAAGGTAAGCGTTACTGTCGTTCCGTCGTAAATTGCATCAACAATTTCAATTGTAATTCCATTGCTTTCTTGAATGGCATCAATTCCCGTTGCATAGTCTTCAAAATACTGAAATTGCGATGTCTCGCCTTTAAAATATTCGACAATTTGGTTAGCTAATGGGATATGGGAAGCGATTGTTGGCGATAAAAAGACTGCGGTTGAACCAATTCCTCCAGCAAGTAAACAAGATGCAGCGATATATTTCATTGAATGGTTCTTTTTTTTCTGTAAAACAAATTGTAATACTCGTTTTTTCTCAAAACGGCTGACTTTTTCAGGCTCAATTTCATCCACATTTAATTGAAGCATTTTCTTTAATTCATCCATTCTTTTCACTCCCATCAGAAAGGATTTTTCCTAACTTTTTCTTCCCTCGATATAATCGATTTTCAACGGCAGATTTGGTAATTCCTAATGCATCTGCAATTTCTCCATTTGTAAGATCTAAGTAATATTTCATTAAAAATAGTTCACGTTCTGACTCAGGCAATAATTGCATTTTTAATAAAATCCTTTCTTTTTGTTCTTTGTTCAAATAAAGCAATTCCCCCGTTTCGAAATTTATTTGTTCATTGGAATGCTCCAATGAAACCACTTCCATTTTTTTCTGTTTTCGATATATGTCGATCGCTTTATATTTTGCAATTGTGCCAATCCATTTTTTTAATTCTTCTTCACTTCCCCTAAACTTGTCACTATTTTGCCAAACAGCTAAAAAAACATCATTTATACATTCATCAACCGCCCAGTTTCCACATGGTTGTTCTAAAATTTGTTTAGCGATGGCCTTTACATAAGGCATATATGTATCAATAACATAAGCAAGTGCTTTTTCATGTCTTAGCTTCAATTTCGAAATCACATCTTTCACTTGCTTCACTCCTTTCACTTATACCAACGAAAAAAGCTGAAAACACTCTCGTAAAAACAAAAAAACATATCCTCTTTCATGAGAGATATGTTTCATTATATAGAAAATGTTTTAACTTGAAGGAGGCTTTGTAATAAAATTCCGAACTGACCTAAAACTTTTGTAATTCTTCAATCCAAGTAATGATTCTCCGCGTACGTTGGATATTGAATGGAGGGTTTTTACTTTTAAAAAATTCCAATACTTCTTCTAATAAAGAAACATAATAAGATTTCTTCATTTTCCAAAACTCAAGCATTTTTGGAGGCAATCCTTTGCAATGGACAACTCCGCCAAACTGATCATGCCATTCATAATCCCCACGAAAAATTGCACGTCTGCCGTCCTGAAATAAAAATTCAACAATTTCATAACGTTCATATCGTTTTCTTTCAAGTTGTCGAACATCACAATCAAATAAAGCATCCATCCATTCTAGACTATGAATGCCGTACCAATAATATCCTGGCATCTTCTCTTGTAGTGGTAAAGGACCAAACCCATAGAGAAATTCAACGTCATCCTTATGAATGCCTTTTAATAGTTCGCTAAATCTGAGACTTGAAGATGAAAATATAGGCGTTTCATATCGTGTAGCCAACTCAACCATCCGATCAAAATTCTCTAACCCAATGGTAATGGGTTTATCAATGAATATGGGTTTCTGAAAGGAGGCGATTTTTTCAAACCATTGCAAATGATTTCTTCCGTCAACCGTTATAATCCACCAAGCATCTACTTCTTCATTCAATGTCTGAACATCATCAAATTCTGGTATATGATAGGATAGTAATACATTTTTATATTTTTTGGCTCGGTCCCGACTAATCGGCAAATCTTCAGAATAGCTTTCAATAAAACCACTAAACTCCACATCGTTTATATAAAAAGAATGATTTTCATCATGTAACATACTCGAAAATATTTCAACATGGGAAGTATCATTACCGATTAATCCGATTTTCATAACTTGCCTCCTTAAAGACATAACATTGTCTAGGTCTACCTCTGCCATTTACTTTTTCCAAACCGAAAAACTCAATTAAATTGGAATCTAGCCAATTTGAAATAATGCGATTGGCAGTCCGTTTTGTAACGTTTAAATTAATGGCTACCTCATCAGATGTAAAATAATTTAAATTGTTTTTCAATAAATATTTCTTAATTGTTTCAATTTGCCTCGTTTGAAATTCTTTCTCATGATCTGTTAATTGATAAACGGTCGGTATATTAATAATAATTGGCCCGATGACATTACGTTCTTCATTGACGATAAACGCAATATTCGTTGAATGTTGCTGACATTGCTTTAATGCCACATCTGCATGGAAAACTGAAACAGGGATGGACATACCAAATCCTACCCCTAACATCACCTTTAACTCTTTATATTGATTGATTTCTTTAAAGATATTTAGAACTTTATAGCCTTCCGTTATTCGTTCAAAATCGCCTCGATAAGCAATGAAATGATATTCAGTTTCACTCACGGGAATAATATAGCCATACATATCATCAACAAATCGATAAAGGGCTTTTTCTAACTTATTTTTCACTCGTGCTTTTTTATTTAGCGATTGTACATTTTGATCTTTAAATTCTATTAGGAATTTTCCGTATATCACTTGGTTCTCTCTTTTTCTTCTTTGAGTCGAAGAAAGTAAAATTCGTTCAATGCAAACGATAATATCTTGTTGCGTCGGTTTCAGCCAAACGACTGGAAGATGATATTGTTTAAGGGCATCTTGCACTTTCTTAATTGAAGTAATAATTCCTACATTGGATTTCCCTTCAATTGCTTCAAGATGACGTTGTACTATTTTTTCATATCCCTCTACTATTCCTAAATGTTCAACAATTGTATAATCAATTCCTTCAATTTCACAGATCACGCTTTGTATATATTCTTTAGCTAATCCATCGATGCTAATAAATTGAATTGGATGATCTTTAATTAAGTAAAAAAGAGCTTCAAAAAAACCAGAACCTTTTAAAGGGATGTAATATGATTCAATGGAATCATTTATATGATCTTTTACTAATAAGTAGGTTGTCCTACTGGAATACAATATGCAATCGACTTTATTCATTAGCTCTTTTGTAAAAGTAATCGCATCGTAAATTTCATCGGAAAATCGATAGACTACTTCAATATTCGGAAACATTGAAAAACTTTTTTTGATTAGTTTTTCAATCCATGTTGGCCCAATAAAGCCTATTTTGATCATCCCATTCAACCTCCAAATAAAGAATAATCGAATGATTTAATCATAAACCATTCGATTACTATTTTCTTATACTGACTGCTTATTTAGAAAATTTTTTACAAATTCATCATCGTGAAGATGAGGGTACAATTTATAAACTTCATCAATTAATTCCAACTGTCCTTTGCTCAGCACTTCCCGTTCGCTTAAACATTTATTCGAGCGAATTAATCCTTGTCGGCGCAATACTTCATTGATACCTGCAATACTTCCTTTAAAATGATTATGCGAATCGAAAAATGCTGCATTTGCATGGGTTACTTCTTGAGCAATCTTCATCCATTTGGAATGAATAACATCTTTTTCCCGTTCTTCTTTAATGCTACGGAATAGTTCCACAGCTTTTGAAGTCCAGACTGCCCAATGACCTAACAATCCACCGGCAAATCGTTTCTTCCTAATTTCACCATCGACTTCCTCTTCAAATACTGTGAATAAATCATGAATTATTGAATCGTCATTGCCTGTATAAAGGGCAATCTCATTCCAACGGCTTGAGTGTAAGACCGCCCGTGCCACATCTATTGTTAAATACCTGTCGAAAGGAGCGACTTTAATTGCATAGGCATTCGGAATTTCACAAAACTGTTTCCAAAAATCAGTCGTAAATATACGGCCACCAACTGCTGGCTGTAAATAAAATCCTATAATTGGAATAATAGATGCAATTTCCCTTGCTCGTTGCAACAATTCTTCTTCAGTATAATGAAATAGCCCATTATTGCTTAATAATACAAGATCATATCCAATTTCTTTTGCAAATTGTGCTTCTTTTATCGCTTGCTCTATTTCCCCACTGACCCCTGCAATTTTAATAAAATCCGATTTTGCATGAGCAGAAATTTCCTCTATAGCTGTTTTTAATACTTGTTGATAAAACTCGAAAACTTGGTGAATCTCAAACTGTGTCGTATGAACTCCAACCGCTACACCATCTACCCCCGACTCGATATAATATCGTGTCAATAGACGTTGCGATTCTTCATCAAAAGATTTATCTTCAAATAATGCTAACGGGTGAGCAGGTATAAATGCGCCATCCATTAATTTTTCTTTTACCACATCTCTTAACATTAAAACTGCCCCTTTCGCTCTTGGAAATGGCTCGGTTTATTGAGAAGCTCACCATTATGTTGAATCCAATCGGCAATTAATTGAATCATTTCTTTTACAGAAACGGATGGATAACCAAAAGTTTGATGTGCTTTCGACGCATTGCTTAATAATGCTGTATCCGCTTCTTCACCAACGATGTTAGCTTCTTTCCCAAAGATTTTGGCAAATTCATTTGCTAACCAACGTACCGATAACAATTCAGGTCCCGTCACATTAAAAATTGTCGGAGGTGAAGAAGCATGTATTAATGACCGAATCGCAAACTCATTGGCATCACCTTGCCAAATGACATTTACATGCCCCATCGTTACATCTATCGGTTGATTATGATAAACCGCTTTTGCAATTTCCACTAACACGCCATAACGAAGATCAATTGCATAATTCAGACGAAAAATGGACATCTTCGTTTGATTTTTATGAGAAAAATACGTAAATACTCTCTCTCTTCCTAAAGTCGATTGACCATACTCTCCCACCGGATTAGGTGTAACCGACTCATCACAGCCACCCGTTTTTACTTCTGTTAGCGGATAGACATTCCCTGTAGAAAATACGACGATTCTTGAATCTTTATAATGCTCGGCAACACGTCCAGGCAAGTAGCTGTTCATCGCCCAAGTAAAATGTTCGTTTCCAACTGTTCCAAATTTATTTCCCGCCATAAAAATGACATTTTTGGCCTTAGGTAGTTGTTGAAGCTCTGAATCATTTAACAGATCACAAGAAATTGTTTCGATACCTTTCGAATTTAGTTTTGTCTCTAAATCTTTATTTGAAAATCTTGAAACACCGATTACTCGCTGATTTGTCCCCGCTTCATTAATCGCATTTTTTAATAGATAGGCTAGAGTTGGCCCCATTTTCCCTCCAACCCCAAGGATAATAAAATCACCATTTAACTTTTTCACATCCTCAATTAATGCTTTTGTTGGAGTAGACATAAATTCTTCAAGTTGTTCAACTGTTGCAATCATTGCTTTTCCTCCTAAGATAAGAATATATTTTTGAAGTTATTAAATGCTAAATAAATGAGTAGCAATAACCCAATAATACCGAGTACATTACTTAACAATTTATTTTTCAAGTCCCCCATAATTTCTTTGGAGTTGGCGATTACTAAAATGGCAATTGCGATAAACGGAACTACAAAAATCGTCACACCTTGAGCAAAGGTAATTAAGTTCACAGGGTTTCCGTCAAAAATTAATGCAATAAACGAACCAAACAGCATTACAATAATGATGGCGATTTTCACTTTCATCGATGATAATTGATGCCCTAACCCCAGACCATCAGCCAGTAGCCCGCCTCCAATTGTGGCATTTCCTATTAATGATGAATAGGAAGCACCGAATAAACCGAGTACAAAAATAAACACTGCAAAACTACCAAATGATGGTTTTAAAATACCCGCCATTTCAATAGCATTGTTCACCAAAATTCCTTCAGGCTTTAATACAGTTGCAGCAGTGATCATGATTAAGAATGAAATAAATCCTAATAAGAATATCCCGAAAATTGCTTCAAATTTACTCTCTTGAACCTCTTTTCGACCTACTCCTTTTTCACGCACTAAATACGATTGATAGATAGCACCTACGATTGAGAATGAAGTCGCTATTAAAGCAATTACTAGTGCCATACTACCTTCAGGGAATCTAGGTACAAATCCGCTAAAAATGTCGACAATCGAAGGTTTTACGATGATTAACGTAATTAAGAAGGCGAATAACATCAAAATGACTAAAGCCAACATCAATTTTTCCAGCACTTTATAAAATTGCGTTAAAAATAATAAAGCTACGCCAAGTAAAGTACCTACAATAATCCAAACTTTTGAACTGATACCAGTAATCGCTTCAACCGCAATCCCCGTTCCAATTGCATTCCCAGCTTGGAATGAAGAACAAACTAAAAATGCACCAATTCCAATAATGACCCCTGCCCATTTCCCCCATTTTTCTTTCACTAGATTAATAAACGTATCTTTTCCGGCAATCCCTATTCTTGCTGCCATTTCTGTATAACAGGCCATTAAGATGACAGCGACAATGATAGACCACACTAATTCAGTTCCATAAATTGCGCCAATTTTTGAGTTTAATGTGATGGAACCTGGCCCTAATACAAGTGCCGAAGTAATAAGACCAGGACCTAAAATTTTCAAAAATTTCAAAAACCCATTTCCTCCATTTTGATGATTCCCAGAGATTGAAGCATTTACCTCTTTGTCCTTCATCACCATTTCTTCCATCCCCCTTTTTATTCAGAATTTTCTTTAATTTAATTTTATTGAAAATCTTAGTCCTCGAACACGACCTAAAATTGTCCTTAAATCAATAGTTGAATTTCTTTGATTTTATAAGCACTTTAATGAATTCAGAAGAACAGGCTCGGAGACTTTTGCGGATACCATCAATCGAGTAGGAGGGAGCGATTAACTCCCGTCCTCTCACACCACCGTACGTACGGTTCCGTATACGGCGGTTCAATTAAGATGATTGACGCAAGTCTTTATATAACTTCCGTGAATAGCTGTTCTCTTTATGCCAGTGGTCACTCCACCCTCCAAGAGGTCTTCCACGGGATTCACCGCTTCCTTCCTCAAGTGAGGTACTACGTTTTCTGTGTTCATCATGACTCACTGAATGCCAAGGGCTATTCTCTCTTAATTGTTCGGTCCTTCTCAGTTGTTCTAGACCAACTAATACTATGACCTCTGCTGACTTCTGACGGTTCAGCTACTTATCACTAAGTAGGTTATGAAGCGTACTTCACCTATCCGCCAGACCTCCCCGGGTAAGTACATGCACTTTCACACCATCTATCCGCCTCATTTACTCGATATGACCTTCGACAGAAAGAGCTTTGTTTTGTTTCGCAAACTCACTCAATCATACCTAGCCTTATATGAGGTTCGTGTTCCTCGGACCGGTGTTTTGCCTCCAGCTTCCTTCAGATTCCGCGTCACCACGGACACCCTTGCTCTTGGCTAACCTCTACTTCTGTCTTCGGGGTTCGGGACTTACACCCTATAGTTCATGTACATGCCGGGCGCACGAAAAAAATGCACAACGAGCAAGATACTCATTGTGCATTTACGAAAAACAATTGCATCCATTCAAATCATATAATGTTGTAAGTTAATCATCCATCTTCATTTGTATCATTTCACCTGTTGTCCCATCGATTTTAATATCGATGTCTTGTGTTTGATTTTTATACTCAATAGTATATATTGGTTTTCCTCTTTCTACTTCAAGTGACCAACCAATTGGAGAAAGGTCTTTTACTTCATCATTAGTAGCTGCCTTTTCAATAGCTTCATTTGGTTCTATGATATTTGAAAAATCTAAAGCTTCATCACGATTGACTTTTGATTCAACTTCATTGACTTTTATTTCTTTCGTCGTTGCATCAATTTCTACTTCATACTCTTTTGTAGAATCATAACCATCAATATCATAATACAATTGACCAAAATCTGATTCTAAGTCAATCGACTCGATCTTTGCATCTGGATAAGCTTCTTTAAAGATATCGATTGCCTCTCTCATCGTTACAACAGGATTTGTAATATTGGATTCATTTTGTGCAATAGTCGATTCATTCGAGTTGTTTGTCGTATTGACTTCAGTTGTAATATTTTTTGCATTCGTGCTACATGCAGCTAGTAAAGATAGCGTGAATCCAGCAATGATTAGTTTTTTAATCATTTCTATACTCTCCTTAATGGCATATTTCGTATTTATATTTTGAACAATTCTGTGATAAACATACTGTTTTGTAATTCTGTTGTTAAATTGTGAAGGCCTTCCTTGAATTCACTATTGCGACTTTTGCTATTTTCTAGGAAATAAACTTTTTTAATAAAATTAAATAGTTTTCAGCTTTCTCCCTCTCAAACAATTGCATGATAGCGTTAGTATTGTGTAAAAAACAGAAAAAAGCACCGCCAACAACATTAGCGGTGCCTGTAAGGAAAATCTACATCTTGCTTAATGTTTCCATTATCAATAATTGTTCCCATTTTCCTGAAGAGTATGTAATAAAGGGAGAAACAGATGGTCCACTTACTCGGTTAATCTATATTGACTACTTTGATTAACCGAAAGCCAAAAATTAAGGAAATAATGTATCCAATAAAGGCTAACAATAAAGTGAAATTGTTAAAGCTAAAATTGATTGATACAAGTGTTAAAATAATTATTCCTATAAGTAGATACAACATTTTATTCATATTTCTAATTATAACTTTAACTTTTGGTTCGATTATTTTTTTAAAAGCTTTAATAGAGAGCTATAAAACCTATCAGTAACATTGCAAAAATTGGATAAATTATAGAAGAATATGAATTTTTGAATGTTATATTTTGAAGTTTATACAAAACATCTACTAACAATAATAGTCCTGTTACATAAAAAACGATACCTATACCATAAACATATTTCCTATACATTAAATTCCCTCCAATTGCATTACACTTATAATCTATTTTGATTATTATGTCTATTAATTTTGAACATTTTTTACTATTTATTCTATTTATGGTATATAATACACTATACTAAAAAAAGGAAGTAATTACAATATGAGTAACAAGATACGAATAAAACAGTTCAAAAGATTGATTCTACAGCAGCGGATGCAATAGCAGACGCTAATTATAAATATATTAAACTCGTAGGAAACGTTGCAGGTCATATTGAATTGCGATTTACCGCAACAGGAAATTATTATATGCATGATACTTATATAGGTACTTCTCGTTATTGACTAATAAGTTTCATCGGATAAACCGCTATTCTAACAGCTCATGGAATTTTGTAGTGAACAAGATTTCATGAGCTTAAACGCTGGATTCTATACTACTAAATATGGTGATGTTATCAGAACATACAAGAGTTCAACAAATCTTTAAAAAGTAACCGCCTAATTAAAACTTTTAGATGTTTTGTAATCATTAAATCAACATCAAAAGGTACTTTTTCAACGAGTGGTTCAAGTGCTAAAACACATGTTAAGTAAAACCCAAAAAATGATTTTTTCTAATCTATTTCCATGAAAAAGAAAAAAGCCCGAAACCTCTTTAAATATCAAGGATTTCGAGCATCTGATTAGTTGATTAAACTTATTCGTTATTGTACAAGTAGCGTCCTAGAAGGGATTTATACCTAGAAAAAACATTGTGAGAAAAAGAAAGCCATACCCGCTAGAAACGATTCCAAGATAGCTTCTTAAAGATTATATATCTAGGTGGAGTTCCTCACCGAATCTAATACGATATACTTTTACCATTGCCTGAATCCGATCAGAAACATTTAATTTTTTAAATATATTTGTTACATGATTTTTTACTGTGTGCACACTAATATTCAAATAATCGCCCACTTCTTGATTATTTAAACCTTCTAAAATTAAATATAAAATCTCTTTTTCTCTAGGAGTTAACGTCTTTAAATCCGTCAATTCATCTAACTGTTCACGACTAATTTCTTTTTTCTCTTCTAGACTATCTTTTGTCGATTCAAACATTGCCTTATATACTTTCATAAATATTTCATTTAATTCCGCACTTAAAAAATCGAATCGTTCCTCGTCCTCCTTTTGAAAAATTACTTTATAAATAAACAACAATAATTTAATTTCTAAACTTTCATCTTTGGCATTTTTATTTTCATTTATATAAGGATATAATTTTGTCATAATTCCCCATTCTTTAGTATTGTTAATATAATTTTCTAAAAATTCCATACGATAAGGGAGAATTTTACATATATTCACCACATTTTCTTGACAATCATTTTCTACTTTAAGAATATCCATTATATTTTTTGCAAACTTAATGGATATAGTTGATAAATGATATTGTCTCTGATTCATTTCTTGCATTCCCTCTTGAAGCAAATGAAAAATGGATTCATCTTTTTTCCCTTGATTAAAAGAAACATTGTCTTTATCCCTTAATAATGTGATGATCAGGTTCAAAAGATAGATTATTTGTTGCTCATTTTCTTCATCTTTCAATACAGTATAAAATCCTCTGTTCTCCATAGAAAAGTGAATGTATTGCTCATCTACCCACAATGATGCTCTGTTATTTGCTTTTGCCTTTTGGTGGCGTTCCACCCCTTCATTGTCCATTTTTCCTATGAAAGAAAACTCGTCGTTCAATGTAAAACATGCAAATTTTCCATTATTCAACGTATGACATAATTTCAAAATTTCATTTGCAATCACCTTGCTGTCACGAACGTTCATTGCAAGATCGAGAAAATCTAGAAAATGATTAAAAACCATTTGAACATATTGATAGTGATGGATTTTGGATTGAATCATCTTCTTTTGAAAAATTAAGTCGATAATAAATCTCATGGATTTTAATAAATTTTCACTGATGATTTCATCTCGAAAACTTCCTCCAAAGATAATGCCTTTCACTGTATTATCTTGTTGTATAATATAGCCAAATAACTGTTTCGGAAAAATGCCGTACCTATTTAAAAATTCAGGATTCTCTACACTAATGCCTTTGTTCCAATAAAAATCTTTTCCCAATATAACAGCTTTACCAAGCAAACCCTCTCCCATGTAAAACCGTTTTCCTGTTAAATGACGAACATTTTCGCCATTAATATGTTGAACCACAAAAACATGATTCTCATTTTTCGTCGCAATCCCTAGAAAATCAAACGCTTTTATTTGTAAAAACTCGTCTAATATCCGATAAATGTTTTGTTCATCAAACCGATTTCCTTCCAATTCCTTCATATTTTGAAGAATATAAACGAGTTTTTCTGGAAACAAAAATTTTGTTTCAACGTTTTCCCGATTTACGAACAAATGATGTAAATTTTTAATCTTACTTAATTGCTCTTCTAATTCTTTATCATTGAATATTTTTAAAGGTTTTTGTAAAGCACAATCCATATTTGATTCTACTAAAAACGGACCTGCTACTAAGAAATGTTGTGATTGCTTCAACTTAAAAACAGGTGTAATGAAATAGAAACAGCCTTGTGGGCTTGAACAATCTGCCAAAGAAATAATCGTAGATGTATTCAATTGAAAGGCAACATTTCTCAATTCAGATAAAAAAGAAGCTGAACTATTGTCGAGTACGCAATAATGACTTTCACCTGCCATATAGTTAATTTCCCCGTCAACATTAACTAGAAAAAGGGGAAGTCCAACATATTCGGAGTAGGCTTCCATTAAATCTTCTATTACCTTCACTTTTTATATCAGTCCTTAATACTTTAATAAAATGGTTATATTATTTGAGAATTTCGTTGAATTTTCCAATTAGTTTTCAAATAAACACAACATAAGTGCTATAAAATCATTATAAGTTGTTCCTCTGCGACTGACCCTCACGCTTTCTTCGCAAATAAATTGCGAAGAGGAGAAACGTTTGATGTAACCACCGCAGAAGCAAATAATTACAAAAATATTTATCATAAGTATCTAAACCTGACTTAAAAGTTTTTCATTTTTTAGTCAGACCCATTATTTCGCATTTTGGACTTCTAAAATATTATTTCTTTTATTAAATTCTTTCAGTTTATATTGATCTACGATTCATAAAATGGAAATGATTTCTTTCGATATACTCGATATAGGTAATTGCTTATCCACAAGCCCTGCTTCATATACCACTTTTGGCATTCCATATACAACACAAGTTTCTTCAGACTGAGCAATAATTGTTCCTCCATGCTTTTTCACAGCAATGCATCCTCTCAATCCATCATCCCCCATACCTGTTAAAATAATTGTAATCATTTTCTCTTTCGCTATTTCGGAGACAGATAATAATGTAACATCAATGGAAGGTTTATATAATGTTTCAATATTGGTGGTCGTTACTTGTTTGACTATATAATTTCCAAATTCATCCTTTTTCAAAGTTGTTTGAATGCCTGCTGGCGCAATATAAACTACACCTGCTTCGAGGCATTCATTTTGCTCTGCTTCTTTTACTCGTAATTGACATATGCTATTTAATCGATCAGCCAAGGGTTTTGTAAATCCGGGAGGCATATGTTGAATTACTAATATCGGAATTGGAAGGGGGGAAGAAAATTGGGTGATGATTTTTTGTAAAGCCGCTGGACCACCCGTTGAACTACCAATAATAATAATTTCCTTATCACTCTTCATTTGAATTTCTCTATCTTTTTTCTCCTCATTCATAGGGTTCCTTTTTTCTTCTGTCCGCATTGACTTTAATCTTAAAGCAGCATCTAATCGTTTATAAAAATTTTCCAATGGATAGTCCTTCTGTTCAAGAAGCTGACTTTTCAATATACAATCGACTGCACCTAATTCCAACGCTTTGATTGAAATTTTTTCATCATTAGTAATCATAAACACTGGTACAAATCGCTCCGCTTTGGCCATTATATATATTAACGTCTGTAAACCATCTAGTATAGGCATTTCATAATCTAGTGTAACAATGGATGGCTGTAATTTTTTTATTTTCTCTATTGCATCCATACCATTTCTTGCTTTTCCAATGACAGTAAAATTTGGAGAAGCATTGATAATATCACTAATTGTTTTCCTCATTAAAGCCGAATCATCTACGACCAACACTCCATGTTTATTCAATTATTATTTCAGCCCTTTCGATAATAGAAAGTACCATTTTCATTCAACGTTTCAAAACCAATCTTTAGGTTTGAAATCGTTTCAGCATGCCCTAAAAATAAATATCCTCCTTTTTTTAAAGCACGGTAAAAGGACTTTACTACTTTTTCAATTGTTTCTTCATCAAAATAAATAAGAACATTTCTGCAAAATATTACATCAAACTCTTCATTCCGACCATTTTCTACTTCTTCTAATAAATTTACATACTGAAAAGACACCATCTTTTTCACTTCATCTTTAATTCGATAATTATTCTCCATCTCATCAAAATACTTTTGTAACCAATAAGGAGGAATTCGTCGGAAAGCAAGGGAAGATTTGCTGTAAATTCCTTCCTTAGCTATCGATAGCACTTTTTTATTTATATCTGAACCGATAATGTGAACCTTTTTTGGTTTGTAATGATCCAAATCCATTGTCATCATCGCAAGGGAATAAGCTTCTTCTCCAGTAGAACAACCTGCACTCCATATTTTTATTGGCTGTTGCACTTCTGAAGCAAATTGTGGCAATATCTTTTGTTGATATATGTATAATTGTTTGTCTTCTCGGAAAAAGTAAGTTTCATTGATTGTTAGCAAAACAATTAACTGATCCCATTCGGATGGATGCTCTTGCAAATATCGAATATAGCTCCAATATGATTCTATATTTAACTGTCTTAAACGTTTGGATACTTTCATTTTCAAGGAAGATATATTATTTAAGTAGTTTAATCCACAATAATCATATACTACTTTTCCTAAATAATATAACGCTAAGTTATCCATGTTCTTGCCTTTCTCCTATTAACATAATCAAAGTAATGAGGATGGTTTCCCATCCTCATTTTCCAGTTATTTATTTTAAAGTGATTGCAAAATTTTGGATTTCATTATTTTTTTGCTTTAATTTACCTATAGCTTTAGTTAGATGATTTAATTCTTTGTCTGTTTGTTGAGATGAATAAGAAAGTTCAAGAATTACTTTTTCAATATTTTTCACTTCAACTAATGAAAGCTGTGTAGAATCGTTAATAATTTCATTAGCATTATGTTGAACAAGCTCAAAAGCTTTCATCATCGTTTCATATTCGGTTTTTAATTGGTTCATGGAATCAGTGATTTGATTGAATATATTGCAAATCGATATAGTCGCATGAATCATCTCTTCTACTCCACTAGACTTTTCTGTTGTGGATTCTGCAATATATTCTGCTTCAGATAATATTTCATTTGTCATGGAAACAATTGAATTAGATTCTTTTACTTGAGTTTCAATCTCATGATTGATTTGTTGCATTTGTTCTTTTGCATGATGAATTTCTTTTGTTATCTCTTCTACATCATTTACTTGTGTCGCCATCGCTTCTGTTAAGTCATTTGCTTGATTTGCCACGCTTTCAATTGTATTCACAATCATTTGTACATTTTGCGATAATTGATCTGTTGCGGTTGTAATTTGATGCGCTTCTTCTCGAATCGTTACGATTTCATTATTGACATTTTCAATACCTTTCAATTGCTCTACAACCGACTGTGTTACTTGATTTGATTGATTCGTAACATTTTCAATATGGTTTACTAAATTGATGGCTTGTTTCATTTGTTCATCCATGGCAGTGGAGATTTGTTTTACTTGCTCCCGCGCATTGATAACTTCTTTCATCACATTTTGAACAATCACTTTTTGTTCATTTGTTGCGCGATTTACGTGTTCAGATTGATTTGTTACATTCAATATAGCCTTTACAATTAGTTCTGCTTGTTTTGATTGTTCTTGCGTTGCAGTTGTAATTTGGCTTACTTGCTCTCGCGCATCCATAACGCTTCTAACAATATCTTCTACCCCTGCTGCTTGCTCTTTTACTGCCTCCGTTACTTGCTTTGTTTGTTCAACCATGTTCTCCACTTCAGAAGTTATAGAACGTGCTTGAATTGCCTGCTCATCTGTTGCGACTGAAATTTGTGCTAATTGATCACGAGCATTATTTATTCCATCAATAATTTCATTTACAGCTGATGTTTGTTCAATTGTGGCATTTGTTACTTGTTCCGTTTGATTTGTAATACTTTCTAACAGGTCGCCAATATTTTTGGCATGGTTCGCTTGTTCCTCAGTAGCTGTCGTAATTTGTCTTAATTGTTCTCGTGAGTTTACAACACTTTTAATAATTTCTTCGACTCCACCTGCTTGTTCTTTCGTCGCTTGAGTAACTTGCTCTACTTGAACTTGCATGCTATCCACGGCAGTCACGATTGTTTGGGATTGAGCAGCTTGTTCCACAATTGCTTCTGAAATTTGATTTAATTGTTCACGAGCATTAACAACCCCTCTAATAATTTCTTCTACCCCTGCTGTTTGCTCGATTGTCGCTTGTGTCACTAGATTCGCTTGATTTGTTACGTTTTCTACTAATTTCACAACATCTTGTGATTGTTGAGCTTGCGCTGTTGTTGCAGTAGTGATTTCAGAAATTTGCATATTAATATTTTCCACGCTACTTACAATTTGCTCAATGGCATTACTTGCTCGAGCGGAAAGTTTGTAACCATTTTCGACTTTTTGTTCTCCAACTTCTATGGCTTTAATCGCGTCAGATGTTTCTGCTTGGATGCCTTTAATTAGAGCAGCAATTTCTTTTGTTGCAGCAGCTGTGCGTTCGGCAAGTTTTCCTACCTCATCGGCTACTACGCTAAATCCTTTACCGTGTTCTCCAGCTCTTGCAGCTTCGATTGCCGCATTTAACGCTAAAAGATTAGTCTGTTCCGCGATGTCGTCAATCACTTCAATGATGCTGCCGATTTCATCAGAGCTTTTTCCTAGATTTTGCATTACTGACGATGCTTGTTGAATGACTTTTCCAATCTCTTTCATTCCTTCAACAGATTCCAGTACAGCTTCTCTTCCATTTATGGCATCCTCTGTTACCGCCCTAGCAAATCCATTGACATTTTCAGCATTCACTGCTACTTGTTGAATGGATGCAGCCATTTCTTGCATTGTAGAGCTTGCTTCTTCGGCAGTTGCTGTTAAATTTTCTGCATTTGCGGCAACTCCTTTAATCGATTTCCCCATTTGTTCAATCGATGTAGATACTTGTTCAACAAAGCTTGCCGTATTTTGCGTATTGCCTGCTACTTGTTCTACAGAAGCAGCTAATTCTTGAATGGATGAAGATATTTCTACTGTTGAGTTTGACAATGATTCTGCATTGTTAGCTATCCCTTTAACTTGGCTACCCATTTCTTCAATAGCCGCTGAAACTTCTTCAATCGATGCTGCTGTACTTCTCGTATTGCCAGCTACTTGTTCTACGGATGTAGCAATTTCTTGCATCGCTTCTTTGACATTTTTCAAATTGTCAAACAAGACCTCCGCATTGCCTGCAATTCCCTTGCTTGAATTACCCAATTGTTCTACAGCAACAGAAATTTGTTCAACGGAACTGACTGTGCTCGTAACATTCCCTGCAACTTGTTGTATAGATGAACTTAATTCTTCAATTGCTGCACTTGTCATTTCAACAGATACTGTTAAATTACTTGCATTATTTGCTACCCCATTAATTTGTTGTCCCATTTCTTCAATGGCTACTGATACTTCCTCTACTGATGCGGATGTATTCATTGTATTTTTTGCAATTTGCTCAATAGATGACGCTATTTCTGTTATACCATCAGATGTTTCCTTCGCTGACAAAGTGAGGCTTTCCGTATTTTCAGATACTTGTGCAAAGGATACAGACATTTCTTCGATAGCAGAAGCAAATTTTTCAACAGAATCTGTTGCGCTTTTTGCGTTGCCTGCTACTTGTTGAGTAGAAGCTGCCATTTCTTGTACAGAGTCATAAGCTTCTACAGCAGTTTCTGTTAAATTTTCTGTATTTGCGGCAACTCCTTTAATGGATACAGACATTTCTTCAATTGCAGCAACCATTTGATCAATTGAAGTAAAGGTTGTTTTCGAGTTTTCTCCTATTTCAATCAAATAGTTAGCAAAATTTCTCATTGTATTGTGCATGTTCTCAGCTGAGTCAGTTAAACTCTTTGCGTTTTCTGTAACACCAGCGATGGAAGTTCTCATTTGTTCCAATGACATTGAAATATTTTCAAAAGAAGTGGTAATGTTTGCAGAATTTCCTGAAACTTGCTGCATGGATGCGACCATTTCTTGAATTGAGTTGGAGATAGAATGGGCAGATTGTGTTAAACTGTCTGCATGACCAGCTATCCCTTTAATTTTACTTCCCATTTCTTCTAAAAAGAAGGAAATTTCTTCTGATGACGTAGAACCACTTACCTCACCGAAATCTAGCTCTTCTATTTCCGTTATCATTCCTTTAAACAACTGAAAGGCCTCATTACTAGATTCTTTTAATTTTTCCGCTTTTGAAACAACTCCGTTAATTGCTTGAAGCAATGTTGAAATTTCTACTTTTGTCTGTTGAAGACATTGAATACTTACTTCGTTTCCATCAGTTATAACATTTGTGATATCAGTTAAATCATGATATTGTTTTTCTAACTCTGTTGCAAATCTTAAAATTTGTTGTTTATGTTCTTTTGTTTTATTGAATAAAACCATGCCTTTTGCCTCCTAATATGTATTTTTATTTCAGCGATTTTAATAATTCTTCAAACGCCAAAATTAAAACAATTCGTTCCTTCACTTTACTAATTCCCTTGATTAACGAGGAAAGATTAGAATATTGCTTTTTCTGTGGATGCTCGATTGATGTTTCGCTAATTTTTAATACTTGCGTTACCTCGTCTACTAAAATACCGATATCCTCTTCCCCAGCTTCTAAAACAATCACTCGAGATTTTTTTCCTTTCTGTACATCTGGTAAATTGAATCGTTTTCTTAAATCAATGACCGGCAACATTTTTCCTCGAAGATCCATTAACCCTAACACATCGTCTGGGGCCTCAACGACTTTTGTAATCGGTGGTGGCAAAATAATATCTTTTACCTTTTGTATTTCAATACCATATTCTTCAGAATCTAATTTAAAGGTTACGAACTGTTTCTCATCATTCAGTTCCGTTTTTGATAACTCGTCTTTTTGCTCTTGAATAAGTGTTCCGTTATCCCGAACAACCGATGAAACATCCAAAATTAAAGCGATGCTGCCATCCCCCATAATTGTCGCTCCAGATATGAAAGGCGGTGAACCGATATAAGAACCAAGGGATTTGATGACAATTTCTTGATTTCCAATCATTTTATCTGCAATAATCCCTACTCTTTTTTCTGCAATTCCTACAACTACGACAAATTCTCTCTTTTTGTCTTTTTCGTTTTCATTTTCTTCTCCAAGCCCTAAACGCTCTTTCATACGTACTAGTGGCAGTACTCTTCCACGAATTACCCCCACTTCTTGACCATTTACAATTTGAATGTCACTTTTATTTAACCGAATTATTTCTAAAACATTGACAAGGGGTACAGCAAAGGTTTTAGTTCCAAATTTAACAAGCAGCGAACGAATAATGGCTAAAGTTAATGGAAGTTTAATCGTAAAGGTTGTTCCTTCTCCAATAATTGATTGAATATCAATTACTCCATTAAGCTTCTCGATATGCGTTTTCACAATATCCATTCCAACGCCTCGTCCGGAAATGTCGGTCACTTTTTTAGCGGTAGAAAATCCTGATTTAAATATTAAAAACATCGCATCTTCATCGTTTAACTTCCGTGCATCATCTTCTGAAATAATTCCCTTTTCAATAGAAGCCTTTTTAATTTTTTCTGGATCAATACCTCTTCCATCATCAGTAATGGAAATGACAATATGATTTTCCTCATGAAATGCACGTAACACAACGCGACCACTTGCAGGCTTCCCCAACTTTTTCCGCTCTTCTGGACTTTCAATTCCATGATCAATAGCATTTCTTAATAAATGGATTATTGGATCGCTAATTTCCTCAATTAATGTACGGTCTAATTCCGTTTCCTTTCCTTCCATCACAAAATCAATTTCTTTTCCTGCTTGTCGAGCCGTATCTCTTACCATTCTTGGAAAACGATTAAATAATTGCTCAATCGGCAACATTCTCGTTTTCATCATGCCTTCTTGCAGTTCTGAAATTACACGACTTAAGTGATTCGTTACATCATCTAATATTTCAAATTCATGTTCCGTACTCATTCCCATTTGTAAAAAACGCCCACAAACATCGACTAATCTTGTTTGATCAATAACTAACTCACCAACTAGATTCATTAAATATTCCAGTCGATCAACATCGACTCGTACCGTTGTAGCAATTTTCCTCTTTTGCTGGTTGGCATTTTCGTTCTGGTTTGCTTCTGTCGTTTCTACCTCAAGCGACTCTTTTTGTATTGATGTCTCATTGAATAACGTCGACTTAGAGATTTCTTTTATCGTTACTTGCTCTATTTCAGAAAGATGGTTGATACATTCTAACAATTCTTCCCTCGTTCTCTTCGTTAAAACAATGAACACCATTTTCCCATGGAACTCTTCTTCACTTTCCATTACTTCGACGCTTGGAAAGGAAGCAATAATCTCTCCCATTTCACTGATAGTATTTTGTATTAAAAAAGCACGAACACTTTTCATTAAGGAATCTTTTAATAAATGAATCTCAATTTCATAAGCGAGATGTCCGAGCGTAAAACCATTTAAAAGAACATTTTTTTGATAATCATCTAACACATATTCCATCGATTGTTGCACCAACTCCGCTTTGGTCTTATGTATATTTGAATCAACATGAAATGCTTCTAAGTGTTCGATGAAAGGTTGAATATCCATTTCATCTAATGTTCCTTCAATAATGGATTCTTTCATTAGTCTAATTAAATCAATGCAGTCAAGAATGACATTGATAAGAGTAGGAGTAAC
The DNA here is from genome assembly GCF_012396605.1 of Ureibacillus thermosphaericus. Classification (GTDB taxonomy): domain Bacteria; phylum Bacillota; class Bacilli; order Bacillales_A; family Planococcaceae; genus Ureibacillus; species Ureibacillus thermosphaericus. Next base: position 3,605 of record NZ_JAAXPW010000028.1, on the reverse strand, counting down.
TTGGATCTTTCTATGTCTTATTTGATCAAAAACGTTTTCTAAATGATGGGTAAACTCTTTCATCTTTTCAAAGCCCATTGACGCAGAGGAACCCTTCAATGTATGAGCAGCCCTAAAAATATTTTCAATCGTTTTAATATTGTTTGGTTCCTTCTCTAAACGAAGAATTTCTGCATCTAATATTTGTAGTTGTTCATCTACCTCATCTAAAAAAACACCTAAATAGTTTGATACATCAAATTCAGCCATAATAGCACCTTCTAACTAACTTGATGGTTTTCATATAATACTTTTTCTAGATTTAAAACACCGATTACTTGATCTTTATGTTTTGCAAAAAATATGACGACATCTTCTTCTAATGTTTGGTTAGAATTTGGCTCAACATGCTCTTCATCAAATCTAGTTACCATGTTTATTTTGTCTACCAACAATCCAATATTTTCATTTTTACCTTGCACAATCACGATTCTGTTTTTTTTATTTTTATTTGGAATAGGCAATTGAAAACGTTTATGTAAATTAACGACTGGGATGATATTTCCCCTTAAATTAATCACTCCTTCAATATTTGGGTTGATGCCCGGTATGCTAGTGATGGATGGAACTCGTAAAATTTCTACTACTTCTTCAATGGAAAACGCATATAATTGTTCGTTTAGTGAAAAGACAACAAACTGATTTTCATCAATTTGATCTATGCATTTCATATAAGCGCATCCTTTCCGGAGAAAATATACTATTATTTTGGACCTATTTATAATTTTTGAGTATTGTAATATATTCCTAATACGATAAAAAATAGATAGTATTAATTAACTAAATGAATCGTGAATTACTATAAGACTATCTAATATGTTTTAGGGAATGACTTTTGTTCATATAAAAAATCGATATATAAATTGATTTGAATAATTAAAATAGGATCCTTTCTAATCATTTTATGATGTTCACATTAAGGTTTGACTAATGAGTTATTCGGAACTAGTAATATATTCCCGGTATATAGGAAAAAGGGGTTGATTAAAAAAGTGTTCAAAAGGTATTAAATGCCAAAATTAAATAAGTTTAGAGAAGATAAAAGACTGAGGTATTACTAAGATTTGAGGTAAAAGGGGGGGAAGTAAATGCTCTATTACATTGGAACTGTTCAAACATTAACGATTGTGTTCATTGCGATTCTTTTTCCTATTAAAGATTTTATAAAAAAGTCCTATGGCGCTAATTGGAAAACACTTGAAAACATATATTTTTGGTGTTAATGACCATCCCCTTCAATTGAAGTGCAGCACCACGGATTTTTGGTATATTTATTGAGTATTTCAGTCTAGGATTGATACACATTTGAATGTTTCATGCCATTTATTACAGGTGACAGATCAGCGAGCTAGTTCTTATTTTGAAAAAATTTTTCCGGAAACAATGTAGATCAATTATTCATTTTATTCTCGGTCGTATTTCCATAAGGTTTTTATAGTGTTCAATCGGATTAGATTTGCTTGCACACATTTGATTTAACCTACCTTGTCCCAAATTGATTAAATCGTCGTGTTCAGCGTTTGGAAATGAAACTAATTCTTTCTACAACATTCTCTGACCATTTGTGTAAGGATTGATGTGGTAAAAAGATACATTTCCAGTTTCAAATAAAGGTGATAGAGCGTTTTTGCGCGTTTTTTTCCCGTATGGATTAACCGGAAAAATGCCACTGACTTCATCTTTCAACATATCGATTACTGCTGACCCATTTGTTTTATCTTCAATGTACTTACTGCGAGCTTGTAACATTTATCTGATATAGCACAAATTACTTTGATTGTTTCGGAGAAGTCCTTGCGATGATAATCGAAAAATTTCACCTTTACATGTCCGCACACCACACAAAGTCACCTGTGGAGAAATCTTTGAAAGTGCAGTTCCAAGATTGACACTTTATCAAAATGTGTAGGCAATATCATCACATCATCAGTTAGTTTTTGTTGTTTTGTACGAACGTAATAGCGCATCCATTCCCGCTTAAAGATGTTACCTCCTGCAGAAGAAAGTCAATGTAGATAAAGCGCTATACAGGTGTGAGAACCAAATTCTGTTTTTTTGTTCTGCGTATTCATTTCTCATCGAATCTCAATTCTTGACAAAGCGGTTCAACAATTTTACGACCAATTAAATAATCTTCATACCAACGTGTCATGATAACGATTAATGCAGCACCGTCATGCAAACGTGTAGAAAGTGTTGCTACCTATTCATCCTAGATGTTATCTCGAATAACTTGTGATGTTATTTCTTACATACTTCTTAATCGAGCATTAAGTCGGCATGACCAGTGATAGAACCGCTTTTACCGGTTGCAATCATTCCTCCTCGATAGCCCTCAATTCCTCATTCTTTTATTTCTGCATTCAATTCAGTTAATTTCAATCCAAATAATTGCGAAAAATCGTTATTTCGATCGACCAAATTTTTTTGTTAAACCATCTGAATTTGTAGCAGTAATTACACGTTTATCTAGATTTTTAGCTAAATTAAAATCCGGGAACGTTTCCGCAACAGTCATAGATTTACCAAACAGTAGTGGCTACTGAAATTGCTTTCTGTCCGCTATGCACAGAAGTACATTAAATCTATTACCACTTTTTTCACTACCTCATCATCTTACATTTTTAGACAATAATAATGGAAATTCCTTCTTAATTCCAAACAGTTTTATTTTCCCACCTTATTCATGAGATTTAAAAATCGTATCTATTTTCTTATGCTTTTGATATGACAAATGTTTTGCAATCATTCTGGTTCGTTCACATCTTTCAATCTTGATTGTGGATTACATAACACTCATCCTTCGTTAAAAATGAAAAAAACAACCGAAATTTTTTCGGCTGCTTAGGGTTATTGTCCATTCTTCATTGTTTATTATAGAATAGACCGAAGCAGATTTATTAAGCGGTGTTACATTCCGCCCCAATACTACCTTCCATTGTACAATTTAAATTCACTTCACCAGTTTCATATGTTTTGTTTTAATTAAAAATACTATTCAAATAACTTTTCTATTTCATCTAAAACGTTTTTTTCTTTTTCTTGTAAATTTTTTTCAAATTCTAATAGATCTCTTTTTATAACTTGAATACCTTCATCAACTAAATGGAATGTAAAATAATATAATATAAAAATTATATTATTAATTACAATTTCAAGATTTATTAAATGCAGATTTATTTGTTCTTCACTAATCTTATTGTAATCTACTAAATATTTATGAGGCGTAAAATTATCCTTGTCATTTACATGAACTGCTCCGGATAACTCAGAATATAAATCAAATAAATCTTTCATAATTTTTTTTATTGGTAAAACAGTATAGTATTCAATAACAAAATTCGTTAACTTTCCAACTTTATGGGTATCTTGCATACTTTTTAGTTTTTTTAAAGTTTCAGTAGCTACATAAATCCCTTGCTTTTTGTTTTCGCGATATTTGTAAACGCTAAACTAGAATCAACAGTTTTCCACAAATAGAACTCAACAGAATTCCCCAAATAAGATTAAACAGTTTCCCCACCATCAATCACTTTCAAATATACTGTTACTAGTCTATTGAAAGT
>NZ_JAAXPW010000027.1 GCF_012396605.1 Ureibacillus thermosphaericus | reverse complement strand
AAATTGTCCATGCAGGCGATGCTTACTTTCGCTGCCATGAACTTAAAGAAAATGGCAAACTGGACATGGAAAAGACCATGTCCAGCCTAAATAAGAGAAGAATCTTAGAAAATGATGAGCAAAAAAAAGACAAACCCCAACTCAAATGCTTCATTTGAGTTGGGGTTTGTCGACAGTCTGAGCTGACTCAAGTATTGAGTCAGCTTTTTACATTAAATCGATAATTGTTCCTATACGATGTTCTAATGCTTTATTGTAGACGCCTTTTGCAACTGCAAGGTCGTAGTAGGATGCACCAACCGATTTGAAAAAAGTGATTTCATCCTCACTTTCCCTCGGAGCAATTTTCCCACTTACTAATAATTCCAGTTCGCCATGCACATCTTCAAAGGACCATTCACCACTATTATTCGCATCAATTAATTCACCTGCTTCTTCCATAATCCCTTCAAGATCATCCACTACTATTTTGGAAGCTCGTAAAATGGTTGTACGATCGATTTCACACATATGAGGTAAGTAAGATCCGACTCCGTTAATGTGGGCACCAGATTTTAAATATTTCCCATTAAACACTGGTGTCGTTGAATTTGTCGCACAACAAATAATTTCTGACTTCGAAACTGCCTCATTCACATCATCTACTAGTTCAATGGATGCAGTTACACCATGCCCTACTAATTGTTGTTTAAATTGAAACGCTTTTTCCTTTGAACGATTAAACAATAAAATTTTCTCAATCTTCCTTACTGCCATTACGCCTAGCGCTTGCTCAAAAGCCATGCGACCTGTACCTACGATTGTCAACACCTTCGCATCTTGTTTCGCAAGTTTCTTTGTTGCTAATCCTGTCATCGCCCCGGTGCGAAGCCTCGTCAAATAAGAAGCATTCATAACTGCCAAATGCTCTCCGTTTTCCGTGCTAGTTAAAACAATAATCCCTTGCGTTGTCGGTAGCCCCTTTGCTGAATTGTTCGGGAAAATTGTTACTACTTTAACACTGGCAAAGTGATGTTCCAAATCTGCACTCGGCATATATAAAGAAGAAGCATTTTTTTCCGGAAATTCAAGCACTGTTCTGATTGGTGCCAACACTTTATTTTCTTGCTTTGCTATTAGCATTTCTTCCACATCTTTTAATGCATCTTCCATTTTATAGATGCTCTTAATCTGTTTTTCATTTAATAGAATCAATGACCACACGCTCCATTTTTACTAAACACTTTGCAATTCTTTCTTTTTCACTTCTTTACCTTTAAATTCATCCAATTCTTGATTATTCTTATCTTTCACTGTTAATACAGCAATAAAAGAGATGACCGCTGTCAAGATGATATATAACGCAACAGGAACGTAAGAATTATTAAATTCAACTAGCAGCCATGTTGCAATCAACGGCGCTGTTCCTCCAGCCAAGGCAGCCCCAATTTGATATCCTAATGAAACCCCAGTATAACGAACTTTTGCATCGAATATTTCAGAAAACATTGTTCCCAGCACCGAAGTAATCGGAGCCCAAATAATTCCCAATCCAAGCACTGTAGCAATTAGGAGTGTCGCAAATGTTCTTTGTTCGAGCAACCAAAAATAAGGAAACGCATATAAAATCATTCCGATTGTTCCCGTAATATAAACTTTTTTTCTACCAATTTTATCAGATAAGCTACCCATATACGGCATTAAAATGGTTGTAATAATTGTAGCAATCATGATGGATATTAACACTTCTGAACTTTTAAATCCTAAGTTGTTCGTACCATAGGAAACAATAAATGTAGAGAAAATGTAAAATGGTGCAGTTTCTACAACTTTTCCACCTACAGCAATAATAACCTCTTTCCACTGCGTTTTAAAAATTTCTATGAAAGGCAACTTCGGAATTTCTCCGGATTCTTGTACTTTTTTAAAGGAAGGCGTTTCATCTAATCCTTTACGAATCCAAAGACCAAAGATTACTAATAAAGCACTTAAAATAAATGGAATACGCCATCCCCAAGCAACGAAACTTTCAGGCGAAACAATAGAAGTAATAAATGATAACGCTCCCGAACCTAAAAACATCCCAATTGTGACACCCATTTGTGGGAAGGCACCGTAAAAGCCCCGTCTTTCTTTTGGAGAATATTCAACAGCAAGTAATACGGCTCCTCCCCATTCTCCTCCAATTCCAAGTCCTTGAACTAATCGTAAAACAATTAATATGATTGGAGCCGCTATGCCAATTGCTTGGTATGTAGGTAATAATCCCATTAATACTGTCGCTATACCCATAATTGATAATGTTAAGACGAGTGTACGTTTTCTTCCGATTTTATCTCCAATATATCCAAAGATGATTCCTCCAAATGGACGGATGAAGAATGCAAGCGCAAGAGATGCATAAGAAGCCAACAACCCTACCGTCGGATCGTCGGTTACGAAAAACACTTGATTGAATACAAGTCCCGCTACCGTTCCATAAAGGAAGTAGTCGAACCATTCAATTGAACTTCCTACTAAACTTGCAATCCAAACTTTCGTCATAACATTTTTGCTTGTACTCATGTTAGTCCCTCCTATTGAATATATAAAAATTGAAGTGTCACTTAAATTTATGCAAGAAATCATACATTCATTCGAATTTTCTATGAAAAATTTAGATATTAGTTCTATTATTTTTTAGGGGGATGTTTATTTATGATGATTGGGGAAAAGCTTCGAAAAATCCGAAAAAAGAAGAAGATGACTTTAAAAGATTTGTCTGAACAGACGGGGGTTTCAATTAGTTTTTTATCTCAAGTAGAAAGAAATAAATGCAGTGTTACGTTAGAATCGTTAAGAAAAATTAGCGATGCGTTAAATGTCAATCCAAGCTTGTTCTTCTCTGATACAAATTATCAAGCAAAATCTTTTCCGTTTTTTTACAAAGACTTGTCCAACAATGTTCAAGGGGCTTCATTTCACCCGATCTTAGCGACACTAAAGCCAAAGGAAAACAAAGGAAATGAATTTTCCCATTACGGCCATGAGTTTATTTATGTGTTATCTGGAATTTTAACTGTTTCTCTCGAAGGAAACGTTTTTGAATTAAGAAATGGGGAATCCATTATGTTCGAATCTAGCCGTAATCATTATTGGTGGAATGATGGAGAAGAGGATGTGCAGTTTCTTCTAGTGTCTACTTTATGAGAATGGGAATTACGCTAGTTCATCTCATTTTGTAGGATATTCATGAATACAAATTGGAAAAAACTCTCTCTTTTTTGTTTCAACAATAAAAACAGTAAACGATTATCATGTTGTAATTTGTACTTTCTGGATTCTCCATAATAGAACTCAAGAATAAAAGCGCATTGGAAAACACTTATGAAATCCAATACGCTTATATAGCAGATGTATAATCCAACTTAAACATGCACAACCGGATCTTTTGACAAGTTAAACGTCAACTCGTTCATCACAATGATAATAATAGCTGGAACAAAGAAATATGGCTGTCCAATGGCACAAAGCATTACTAGCATCCCTTGAATAATCATAAAAATACGCAATAGCTTTTGAACAGCTTTCTTTCGTTGATTCTCTTTTATTGGAAAAAGCATGTCCATACGAAAATCAGAAGAAGACAATAACGCATATTTTAACTGAATGGTCGTAGCAAAACTTAATGCTCCTGCAACAATCCATAATACAACCGGAATATCGATCGTCAACGCGACAATCACTAAAATGGCTGTTAAACGAACCCATAAATAAAAATGGTCATTCGTTCTTACAAAAGTACGGAAAACTAAATAACTTTGAGTACTTTCCTTATTAAATAGAACAAATTTATAAATGATATCTAACCATGCTCTACGTTTTATTGCACCGCGGATATGAGGAACATCTGTAAAGTAGTTCGCAAATCGGTAAAAGGCCATCATACGATTTTGTTCCAATTTTACAAAATGTTCGTAAGGAATTGGTTGAACGATTACTTTCTTTTTTAACGACTGATTGTACACTATAAGCAACAATATATATAGGAAAGCCCACCAAAATTGAACCGATAGAATGGCTTGCACCGCTAAAATTGATACCGCCATTCTTGCTATGCGATCAAAAGCGATGAAATTCCCTCGATTGACATAGCGATAATGGAATTCAGTTTGAACGTTAATATATTTCAGTATGATGATAAACAGCAACCCAAGCCAAATATGCAATGATTCTAATTCCGTGACTGCATTCAATAAAGGAATCGCAATAAGATAGCAAATTGCAGATAGGAAAACTTGTGACCAAAAAGTCCAATTCAATGCTTTTCGGAAATAGATGGGCATCTGTTTTTCTAATGGCAATAAATATACTTGATCTGGCTCTTTTAAAAGAGTGACTGGACGAGAAAATGCAACGATAATACCTACCACTACAGCAACAAGCCATTCAGCTGGGAAATTGGATGATACAACTTGCAACCACTGGCTATATTGAAACCCAAGCGCTCCAATGGCAAACACAATCACAATAGCCAAATGCCCAGTGAACACAAAACGCATATATTTTTGAACTTCAATCATATAGTGTTCGAAACGTTTGGACCATACTTCTGCCAAATTACTCATTATGTTGCTCCTTCGTCATGGCAATATATAAATCATCTAACGTTGCATTTGGCATATTAAACGCTTTTCGTAAATCTTCCATCGTTCCCTGTGCACGAACTCGTCCTTCATGAAGGAAAATGATGCGGTCACAATGTTTCTCAGCCGTCGATAAAACGTGCGTAGACATTAAAACAGAAGCCCCTTCGTTTTTCCTTTCAGTCATTTGGTTAAGCAATGATTGAATCCCTAACGGATCGAGCCCAACAAATGGTTCATCAATTATATATAATGAAGGTTTTACTAAAAAGGCGCACATAATCATCACCTTTTGCTTCATTCCCTTTGAAAAATGGGATGGGAACCAATTGAGGCGCTTCTCCATCCGGAATTCTTCTAATAATTTTCCGGAACGTTCCTTTAAAGTATGCTGATCAATGCCGTATGCCATCGCCGTTAATTCCAAATGTTCTTTTAACGTAAGTTCATCATATAATACGGGCGTTTCGGGAATATAGGAAAAAGATGAACGATATGTTTCAATATCTTCGTTTAACGTAACACCATTTAAACGGATTTCTCCTTTTTGTGGAAGAAGCGTCCCAATTATATGTTTAATAGTTGTACTTTTTCCAGCGCCATTTAAACCAATTAAGCCAACCAATTCCCCTTGTCCAATTGAAAAGTTCAAATCTTTAATGACGGGTTTTCTTGTATATCCACCTGTTACATCCTTTACTTCCAACATAGTTAACACTCCTATTCTTCCTACAGTTTATCAAAATTAGAAAATGTATTCATCTCATGAAATATGTTAAAATGTAGATAAATTTTGTATGAAAGGATTGGGTGAAATGAGCGACTGCATTTTCTGCAAAATTATTGAAGGTTCCATTCCATCAAATAAAGTATATGAAGATGAACATGTTTTAGCTTTCATGGACGTAGCGCCATTAACAAAAGGACATACTTTATTAATTCCAAAACAACACGTCAAAGACTTATTTGAAATGCCTGAAGATGTAGCACGAAATTTATATGCAGCTGCACCAAAAATTGCAAATGCCATTAAAAAAGCGTTTAATCCACAAGGAATGAATACATTGAACAACAACGGTGCCTTTGCTGGACAAACAGTATTCCATTATCACTTGCACTTCATTCCACGCTATGACGAAAACGATGGATATATAGTACGTTGGGAAACGAAAAAAGATGAGTTTACTCCTGACACATTAAAAGCAATTGCGGATGAAATTAAAGCAAATTTGAATAAGTAATGCTTTCTCAGACTGGCTCAAAACAATTCCACGAGTCAGTCTTTGTCATTTAAAAAAGTTGTTACTATCCTATTAAAATTGCTTGAAAATTATTTCTTTTAAGATTACAATCATACTATATATTTTCGCTAACGGCTTGAGGGCACGTTAGGAAAGTAGAGCATAGTTTAGTAGAGGAGAGATTTATTATGAAAACGAAAAATTTAGTGTTAATGGCCCTTTTAGTGGGGATCGGTACAGCTCTTTATTTAGTGATGCCACCAGTTCCAATCGGTGGTGGAATTAAGCCAGATTTAATGTTAACGATGATGTTTGTCGGGATTATTTTATTCCCTACTGTTCGAGATACTTTTATCCTTTCAGTAGTAACTGGTGTTCTTTCCGGTTTATTCTCATCAATTCCAGGATCACTCATTCCAAATATCATCGATAAATTTGCCACAGGTTTTATCTTTTTTGTTGTAGTACTTTTAGTAAATAAATTTGCAAAAAATGTTGTAGCTTACGGTATTTTGATTGGATTAGGAACGTTGTTATCAGGAACTGTATTTTTATCAATGTTGCTATTATTAGTAGGCGAAATGCCAGCAGCTTTTGGCATTATGTTTGTAACGGGAGTAATTCCTGCAACGATTGCAAATATCATTGCATTTGCAATTATTTATCCTATTTTAAAAGGTTTGTTAATGCGTTCCAAATTCGAAACTTCTGTTACACAAGTATCATAATATTGGATATTTCGCTGTCTAAGTTTTACTTAGATAGCTTTTTTATTTTCTTTCATTTTGGTTTAATATGGATAAGTACAAGAATTAATATTTTAGACAATTTCTTTACATACTAATTACAAAAAAAGGGAGAGATTTTCAATGCGTGCAAAACCATTTTTAATCGGACTAACTGCTGGAGTCATTGCAGGAATTACGACTGCAATTTTCACAACTCCACAAACAGGCAATCAATTACGAATGAATATCGCGACTACTTCCAAAAATTTAAAAACAACTATGAGTCAATTAAATAATCAAATCAATGACATAAAAAATGGGATCTCCACTTTAACAAATGAAGTGAAAATTACTATTCCACAAATATTATTCGATGTAAAAAATTCCATTTCACAATTTACACAAGATGTTCAACCAAGTTCACAAAATTTAAAAGAAGAATTGGAACAATTACAGAAAAGCCTAAGCGAAATCGAGAATAATCTTTCACAAATCAAAAAAGGTTAAAATATACTCAGTATAATAATATCCAGGACTTTATAACTAAACAACAATGTGTTTTTAGCACTATTTTTTCAAATTTTATTAAAAAATAACATTTATTAATCACTTTTCATTTATTTATTTTTTCTAACTTTAAACTTTTTTCTTTTATTGCTATAATATTTTAAAATCCTATAATAAGAAGGTGAATCAAATTGTCTGTAGAATCTTATACGTTGAAAGAGGCTATGATTTATAGCCAACGAATTGCCCAACTTTCAAAAGCTTTGTGGAAAGCCGTCGAAAAAGACTGGCAACAATGGATTAAACCGTTTAATTTAAACATTAACGAACACCACATTTTATGGATTGCTTTCCATTTGCAAGGTGCATCAATTTCAGATGTTGCAAGGTTTGGGGTAATGCACGTATCAACTGCGTTCAACTTCTCAAAGAAATTAGAAGAGCGCGGGCTTCTTAAATTTTCAAAGCGCGATGATGACAAGCGCAATACGTATGTTGAACTCACTCCTGAGGGAGCAGAGCTAGTGATTCGTATGTATGATCATTACTTGGATACGGAACACTCTATTTTGGAAGGATCTCTAGCATTGAAAGAATTGTATGGTAGATTTCCAGAATTTTTAGACGTTATGGCAATTATTCGAAATATTTACGGGGAAGATTTTATCGAAATATTTGAGAGATCTTTCAAAAATTTTAAAGAATCTATAGAAGAAAAAGATACGCATGAAGTAGTTATTAAAAATGAAATATTAATGAATAAATAGCAATTGGGGATTATGGGGAGTGTATTAGGTACACTCTTTTTTCTTTTGTCTGCAAAATTATTAGCATAATAATTCAGTTTGTTTTACAATTTTCTTAATTTCAGATAGAGGAGTATTGCAAATATGCATTGTTGGAAAACGATTAACATAAAAAGAGAATATCGTACACCTCGCCTTGTATTTTATGCAATCATTATTTTTATTCTTGTTTTTTCTTTTTCATTTATTATCATCGGTGCAAACCGTCCATTAATATATGATGCTCATCATTTCCCATTATTTATATTAGTTTGTTTACTTTTATACCCGCTGCATAAGCTAATTCATTATTATTCACTGTTTTCTTATCGCAAATCGGTTAAATTAAAATGGAGATTTGAGTTTAAACTGATTCCCATAGTTCAAATTCGAATTAAAAAAATGTTACCGAAAAAAAGATATATGTTTATTCTTTTAACTCCATTTATTATTGTAAATACTTTACTTATACTTGTAGCAATATTCCTTCCCTATTATTCACATTACGCTTGTTTACTACTCGGATATCATTGTGGTATTTGCTTAGTAGACATATTATATTTTATACATTTGGTGAAAGCACCAAAAAATGCTGTAATAGAGGAAACACCTAAAGGTTATGAAATTCTAGTTCCTCCTAGTTTTTCAAACATTCCCAACAATTAAAACGATAAATATTCAATTACTCACTTGTGGGATGGTACCACTTTTTGTTATTCTTAAATGAAGTGATAGAGGGGAGGAATAGACTTGCTACTGTTAATTGTAGTGCTATTCTCGGTATTTTATTTATTCCAAATTAACAAAATGACATATTCACTATGTATGCAAAAAGAAATACCTGAAGAAAAACAACCAAAAATTTTTAGCACAATTAATATATTAGTAACGATTTTACTAATATCCTTTTATATTGAGGTGTATGTTGCCATCAATTTTTAATAAGAGGAGATGTAGGTTACAATTATAGTTCAATATAGATAAAAGAGCTAAAGGAATTCCTTTAGCTCAATTCACTGTAATCAATGCATGTAAGCTGCACCAACAATGATTAATAAGATAAACAACACAACCAATAGCGCGAACCAGGAGCTACCTCCGTATCCACCACCATAACTTTGACCCATAACGACACCTCCTTTCTAATGCCTATATTATGCAGTAGGTAATGGGCTACTTAGGCAAACATATTAGTGCAACCATTTAGATTTTTATTCGTTTATGTTATAGTTACAATTGGATTTTAAAGACAGGGAGAGAAAGTATATTTATGAAGAAAACATTTTTAGCTATTGCATTAGCAACATCCGTATTTACATTATCTGCTTGCAACTCTGGTAATGAAGTAGTGGTTTCTACAAAATATGGCGACATCACAAAAGATGAATTCTATGATGAAATTAAACAATTAGCTGGTAGCATGTTATTAGAGCAAGTAGTGATTGAGCATGTTCTAGAAAATAATTATGAAGTAAAAGACGAAGAAGTAGAAGAGCGCTTCAATCAATATAAAGAACAATTCGGAGATTCTTTCAAAGACGTTTTACAATCACAAGGATTAACGGAAGAGCAATTTAAATCAAATATCCGCTTTACTTTATTACAAGAAAAAGCTGAAAAGGATATCGAAGTAACAGATGAAGAAATTGAAAAGTATTATAACCAAGGAAAATATGAATTGCATGCTCGCCATATTTTAGTGGATGACGAAGCTACTGCTAAAGAAGTCCTTGAAAAGCTTAATAAAGGTGAAGACTTTGTTGAATTAGCGAAAGAATATTCTAAAGACACTGCCAACGCTGAACAAGGCGGCGATTTAGGCTGGTTTACTGTTGGAACAATGGTAACAGAATTTAACGATGCTGCTTATGCATTAGAAGTAAATGAAATTAGCGAACCAGTTAAAACAGATTTCGGCTACCATATCATTCAACTTTTGGACAAACGTGAAGTTGAAAATTATGGTACTTTAGAAGAGAAAAAAGATGAAATTCGCCAAGAATTAATTAACATGAAAGGCGGATTTGCAGCGAAATTAACAGAGTTAGTGAAAGAAGCGAAAATTGAAATAAAAGATAAAGACTTAAAAGATGCATTTTCACAAATTTTATTAACTGAAGAAGATTCTAAAGAAAAAGAATAATACAGATTAAGTACGAAATGTTTTGAAAGATCACCTTTTCATGCTAAAAATGGTGCTGGCGAATCCTCCCAGCACCATTTATTTTTTCAAAAAATAATTTACCGAATTCAGTAGCATTCCACCATTCACTATCGAATAATTGTTATATCAAAGTACATCATCGCGAATCAAGAAATACTATCTTATGATAACATGTCATAACATTCCTTAAAGAAAAAAGAAAACGAAGAAAACCCATTGCTTTCTTCGTCCCCTCTTTTTGTTCATCCACTCAATATTAAAATTCTTCAAATTTTGGTTTATAAAATGAACGATTATCCAGCGCAAATATACGTTCCGTAAATTCTCCTGGCTTTGTTTTGTTTAATGCCCTCGTTAGCATATTCATTTTCGCATCAATATTATCAATATAATGCAAAATTTCCGCCTCTTGAATCATCGGTTTTTTCGGGCTTCCCCATTCTTCCTTCCCATGATGAGAAAGAACGATATGTTGTAATACCATCACTTCTTCTCCTTCAATTCCTAATTCCTTTGCCGCTTGCCCGATTTCATCAACCATGATTGTAATATGACCTAGTAAATTTCCTTCTACCGTATATGTTGTTGATACGGGGCCGGACAATTCCTTCACTTTCCCTATATCATGCAATATAATTCCAGCATAAACTAAATCTTTATTTAATGTTGGATATAATTCACAAATTGCCTTCCCTAATCTCAACATATGCACGATATGATCTAATAATCCAGAAACATAATCATGGTGGTTTTTAGAGGCTGCGGGGAAAACAGTCAATTCCGATTGATATTTTTTCATTAGAAAACGGGTGATTCTAGAAATTTTGGGATTTTTAATTTCAAAGAAAAATTGGGTTAACTCTTCAAATAATTTTTCCTTTGGTGTTGCAGCAGAAGGAATTAAATCATTTATCTGTATCCCGTCTTCCGGTTTTGCTAGTCGAATTTGTTTTATGCGAAGTTGGTTTTTACCGCGATATTCATGGATTTCTCCACCGATTTTTACAATCACTTGCGGTTGGTACATTTTTTCATGCTCTTCATTCGTATCCCAAAGCTTTGCTTCGATATCGCCACTTTTATCTTGGAGAATGAGCGTCATGAAAGGCTTACCCACCGTTGTTACTCCCTTGGTTGCTTGTTTAATAAGCAAAAATTGATTCACTGCATCTCCTGGCTGGAGTTGAGTAATACCTGGCATATCCGACACTCCCTTTTCTTTCCCTTCATCGTTCAAATTAATCGTTCATTTTTCATTGTACCATTTGTTTAAACTTGATTCGATGTTAGAATCCATAAATTATAATTCTATAAACTTGCTTTATTTTTGTTGTATAATAATATTGAATTTTCAAAAAAGGATGGGATGAAAATGGCAAATTTTTATTTCACGGCTTACGAAAAATCAGGGGAACTATTATTTAATGAAGTTTGGGAATTTGAAAATGAACAAGAAGCCATAATAGAAGGCCAAAAACGCATTGAAGAAAAAGGGGTTCAAGATAAAACGCATCGACTCGTAAACTCTTCAGGAAAAATCATTTTATTCCATGTATAAAAATTAGCTGGAGGTTGACTTTTCACTATAAATAGTCAACCTCCAGCTAATTTTTATTTTTATTGCCCTATAAATTGAGGGGAACGCTTTTCAACAAAGGCTTTAATGCCTTCCAAATGGTCTTTCGTATTCCTCATCTTTATTTGTGCTTCCAGTTCTTTTGCCAGCACTTTATTTAATTCAGAAAGGCGCTCAGTATGATAAATTTGTTTTGTCTCAAGCATCGCTAAAATAGGAGAAGATAAAATTTTCTCTGTATATTGTTGCACGTATTTTTGCGCTTCTCCATCCTTTACAACGGCATCCACTAATCCAAGGTTTAATGCTTCTTCTCCATTCATTACTTTGCCTTCCCAAATAATTTGCTTTGCCTTTGCTACTCCAACTCGTTCCTTCATAAAGAAATGCCCACCACCATCTGGGATGAGGCCAATTCCTATGAAATTCATAGCTAACTTGCTATTTTCTTCAGCAATGACATAATCTGATGCAATGGCAAGGCTGAATCCAAGACCTGCTGCAGCACCATGTACTTGAGCTATCGTAATCATTGGCAATTGATAGAAAGCAAGCATCATTCGGGAAATCGAATCCATGATATCATGAAACTCTTGCAATTGCTCTGATTGAAGCATCATTTTAATGTCTCCTCCAGCAGAGAATGCTCGCCCTTCCCCTTTAATAACTAATATTTGAATATCCTTTTCGCCTTGTAACTGTTCAAAGCAATCCGCCAGTTCTTTTAACATTACTTCATTCATTGCATTCATCGCTTGTGGACGCTTCAATGTGAGCACAGCAAGACGATCATTACGACTTAATTCAATTGTTTCGTATGCCATTTCTTCCACCCCTTAATTTTGATGTACAATTATTACTTCTACTTAGATGGAAAAAATTCCTTTCGAACATAGACAATCAAATTTTAGCAACAATAAATGTATATTCATCAATTAAAAAATCTTTATACATAAAATAACAATAAAAACACGAATATTAACAACAAACAACAAATACAATGTTCGTTAATTAACGAAAAATTTAAGCGTTTTCATTAAAATTTTTTAATCATTTTAGGAAATTAGTTGACATTAATGAACAATCAGTTTATTATGGAAACACATTAATAAGAGTCAAAATATTATGACGGAGACATGCTCTTACGTTCAGATTCTCAGAGAGCTGATGGTTGGTGCAAATCAGTGTTTCTGGCGTTTGTAGTTCCACTCCTGAATAGAATGGCTGAACAAATAAGTAAGCCAATTCCGGTTAATGCACGTTACGCATCACTTGAGGTTGCCTTGAATTAGGCAACGAAAAAGGGTGGCACCGCGTGAAGTTGATATGACAGCTTTTCGCCCCTAATTTATAGGGGGTGGAAGGCTTTTTTTAATACCTAAAAAAATGGAAGGGGTCTTTTTATCGAGAAAGTCTAACAATTGTTGCAATTGTTCGATAGTTGGCTATTGTCTTTAATTCTTTATTAAAAAATATTAATGAAAAAGGAGTTTTTTAAATGGTTACAAAAGCAACTACAGCTACAGATGTAATTAAAGTGTTTATTGCGGATCCATTAAGTGAAGACGGTATTTTCCCATTGCGCGAAGAAAAAGATCTGAATTTAGAAATCATTGTGGATACTGGGAATTCACAAGAAGAACTCATTGAAAAAATTAAAGATGTTGATGCATTAATCGTGCGCAGTGCTACGAAAGTGACTCGTGAAGTAATTGAAGCTGCAAAAAATTTAAAATTAATTGGTCGTGCTGGTGTAGGAGTAGATAACATCGATCTACAAGCTGCAACTGAACACGGTATTATTGTAGTCAACGCACCAGATGGAAATACAAACTCTGCTGCTGAACATACCATTGCGATGATGACTTCTCTTGCTCGCCATATTCCACAAGCTTATTTATCTTTAAAAAATGGAAAATGGGATCGCAAAACTTACGTTGGGGTTGAATTGAAAAACAAAACGTTAGGTGTTATCGGTTTGGGGCGTATCGGTACAGAAGTGGCTTTCCGTGCAAAAGGACAACGTATGAATATTATGGCATATGATCCATTCTTAACTGAAGAAAGAGCGAAAGAACTTGGTGTAACAAAAGCAACTGTTGATGAAATTTGCCAACAAGCTGATTTTATCACTGTGCATACGCCACTATTACCTGAAACGAAAAATTTGATTAATAAAGAAAAATTCGCTCTTATGAAACCTGGCGTACGCATTATTAACTGTGCACGTGGTGGAATCATCAACGAAGATGATTTATATGATGCAATCGTGGAAGGAAAAGTAGCAGGCGCTGCTCTTGACGTATTCGTTGAAGAACCAGCTACAGATCATAAATTGCTAACTTTACCACAAGTGATTGCTACACCTCACTTAGGTGCATCTACAGTTGAAGCACAAGAATCTGTAGCAGTAGATGTTTCTAACGACATTATTAAATACTTTAAAACTGGTACTGTTACAAACCCTGTGAACATGCCATCAATTCCAAAAGAGCTGCTAGCTGAAGTTGAACCATTCTTTGAATTAGCAGAAAAACTAGGTGCTTTCTTATCACAAGTAACAACAGAACCATTAAAAGAAATTAATTTGTTCTACGCTGGTGAAATCGCAAATTACGATGTACGTCCATTGACTGCAAATACATTAAAAGGTTACTTAAAGAAAACTCACGGCGAAAATGTAAATGACGTAAATGCACGTTATTTAACAGAAAGAGTTGGCGTAAAAATTAACGAAAATAAAACAACAACAGCAAAAGGATTTACTAACCTTATTACTGTTGAAGTAATTACGGAAAATGAAACACATAGTGTTGCAGGTACACTTCTAAACGGTCTTGGAGCTCGTATCGTAAAAGTAGAAAACTTTGTTGTAGATGTTATTCCAGAAGGTCACTTATTATACATTAAAAATATCGATAAACCAGGAGCAATCGGCCGCGTTGCAACGAAACTTGCTGAGAAAGACGTCAACATTGCAACAATGCAAGTGGGACGTAAACAAGTTGGCGGTGCTGCTGTCATGATTCTTTCAATCGATAATGAAGTAACTCCTGAAGATTTAGTTTACGTAGAACAATTAGAAAATATCGATGAAGTAAAAGCAATTACTCTTTAAGCTGCCCGGCACGACTACTTGGTGAGATAGAACAGAATTGTGCTTTGTGTCCCTAAATATACAGGCAATGGAATTTTACCATTGCCTGTATATTATTTTGCCCAAAAAACTTCCGATAGAAAACTTTCCAACTTTGTTTTCTCCTTTAAATTTCATTTTTCTGTTCATACTATGGATGAACGAAAGGACGTGATGACCATTTTAACGGAAAAACAAATTGCTAAGCTAAAAAAACAGCTGATTGAACAAAAACATGCGTTGTTAAAAAATCAATCTGTAGATGACGAGTTTGTTGACCGTGGCAGCTTACGAGACGCTATTGATGAATTATCAACAGTCGACAATCATCCTGCAGACATAGCAACAGAACTTTTCGAAAGAGAAAAGGATTTATCTTTAAAAGTTCACCAAGAAGATGAATTAGCTAAAATTAACGCTGCTTTAGAGAAAATTGAAAACGGTACATATGGAGTTTGTGAAGTATGTAAAAAAGAAATTCCATATGATCGATTAGCAGCTATTCCATATACCTCCTTCTGTATTAAACATGCAGATGCAAAAAACATCCCTACTGATCGACCAGTAGAAGAAGATTTACTGATTCCTCCTGTCGATAATTCCTTTGCTGAAAGAGAAGTAGAAGGGGTAATTCAAGATTTTGAAGATACATTCCAAGTGGTTGCAAAATACGGTACATCTGAAACGCCATCAGATTTTGAAGGGGATTTTGAAGATTTCAATGAACTATATGACGACCCTGAAGAATACGCAAATAACGATGAACCCCAGTCTTTCCATGTATCGACGAAGGATGAAATACCTTTTCCAATGTCAAAAAGAGAAATTGAAGAAGCAAGTAAATATGATTATTTAGAATAGAAAATGCGAGACGGCATATGTCTCGCATTCATTTTATTATGAAAGCTTTTCAACTAATTGTAAAAATTCCGTTAATGATGAAACTTCGTAAGTTGGTTGGATATCAGGGTTTTGCAGATTATTTTCCCGATTGATCCAAACATTTCGCATGCCTACCCGAGATGAGCCTAAAATATCTGTTTTTAAATTATCGCCTACCATAATCCCTTCATCCGCAGTAATGCCTGCCTTTTCCATCATAAATTCAAATAGAGATGCATCAGGCTTTCCTTTTCCAAAGTCACCAGAAATAATCACATGGTCGAAATAAGGGCGGATTTCTGGTGTTAAAGTTAATTTTAAGTTTTGTAAACTTGGTGCACCGTTTGTTAATAGTACTAATTGGTACTTTCCTTTTAATGCATCAAGAACTTGATACGTATCATCATAAACAAAAGGATGTTTTTTCCGTTCTTCAACAAAACGTTCTCCGAGCTCAGCGCCGAATGTTTCATCATCAATGCCTAACACTTTTAAACCGTTTGTCCAAGCATCTTTTCGATAATTCGGCACAATGTTTTTCATTTTTTGGAATGAATCAGTAGGATCATCAAAAGTTCCCCACAAACCTTCAAAAGGATTAATACCAATCAACACCGTATAATCGTAAGTTTCATAGGATTCATAAAGCTTTCGTGCTTCTTTGCGTACCGCTTCTTCCAATTGTTCAGGGTCTATATCGTATTTCGTTGCCGCATATTGACATGTTTTTTCAAAAGCTGTTTTGATACTTTTTTTATCCCAAAGTAACGTGTCATCTAAATCAAATATGATCGTCGTAATTGCCATTTCCAACTTCTCCTATTTATGATTGTAGTAATTATTATTCTAGCATATATTGAAATTCTAGCTATATAGAAATTGGAACTTCTATTTATACATTTTGTTCATTTAAAAAACACCTCCACAGTAATAGAGGGGAGGTGTTATCGTTAACGGGTAACTCAACATTCATTTTTCAATTGCACTCGATATAAATCATTGAGCATTTCAATCTTTTTCTCAATCGCATTTTCAAAAGATAAAATATACTGATAAGGCTCTTTAGGGTTATGGTATTGTGTGATTTTACCAGTTTTGGGATTTACAAATTTAGTAGCTGCCCCACAACCGATACCTAATATCGTTTGTACCTCTTCCATAATGACGATATTATAGATGCTTTCCTCGCCCGGTTTAGAGTATCCAACATTTTCTAAATTACCTAAAATGTTTTTTTGGCGATATAAATAATACGGATTGTATCCATTTTCGCGAGTCCACTTTTGAGCCATTTCCATCATCCTCGACACCGTTGGACGATCAGCCACTTTATATTTATCTTTATTTTGCGTCATTTCGGAAGCACGTTTGAAAGATAACGTATGCACAGTAAGGGATTCTGGTTGCAGTTTTTCAGTTTCATTCAAAGAATGTTGAAACTCTTCAACTCCCTCATTTGGTAAACCGATGATTAAATCCATATTGATATTATTCATTCCTAAATTGCGAGCAAGTAAAAATTTATCGATTGTTTCTTGTACAGTATGATGACGGCCTATCGCTTTTAACGTTTCATCGGTATAACTTTGCGGATTGACTGAGATGCGATCAATACCCCACTTTTTCAACACTTCTATTTTTTCCGGTGTAATCGTATCAGGTCGACCTGCTTCTACAGTGATTTCACGAATAGATTCAGGATTTGGGAACGATTCAAACATCGTCTCATATAGGGCATCCATTTCATCCGACTCGATTGCTGTTGGCGTACCGCCGCCCCAATATATCGAAGTCACTTTCATATCATTTTCCTTCAACCATTTTCCCATTTCTCTCATTTCGATATGCAATCCATCAAGGAAAGAAGCCACTCGTCCTGTTTTTCGATTCGGCGCGATTGCATAGGCTGGGAAAGTACAATAAGCGCATTTCGTCGGACAGAAAGGGACACCGATATAGATAGAAATTTCTTTCCCAATCTCATCTAAATCGGGAATTGTTGCTAATTGGCGCTCAACAATCGATTCCAATAATTGAATTTTTTCAGTGGATACACGAAAATCTGTTTGTAATACTTCTGCAATTTCATTGCGTGTAAGTCCTTGTTTTCTTAATTTATGATAAAGTTTTGTTGGTCGTACTCCCGTTAAAATCCCCCAATGTTGCTTTATTCCAGTATATTGCTCTAACACGTCCAACAGCACGTGAGATAATGCGCGCTTCATTCGAATATTTTGTTCTTTTTCTGTTCCATCCGTATCATATTTTTTTGAATAAGTGCTAATAAACGTTTTTCCATCCACCTCTAACTTACTAGCAGTGTAATACACGTTGTTTTCCATTTTATATTGAAAACGAACAGACAAATCCGGATCCTCAATGATTTCGTAAAGCTTACAATCTTCAAAAAATAGATTTGCTATATGTGTTAAAACATTAATCCAGTCTTGCTTGAAACTTTCGTGGATGATTATTTTTTTCATTCATACCTCTTCCTTTATAGAACTTGTTGCACTTTTACTTGTTTACGTGATTTTTTTATTTTTAGTTCCTGTTTATTTTAACAGCGAAAGGCTTTATTGACTATAAAATCATGCATGTTTTTTATGGAAATAAAAAAGACCACACATTCAGTGCGGTCCAATTACCGATCTTATAGTCCATCATAGAGGGATTGAATCGGTTTAATTAGCGAACGATTTGCTTCATCAATAAGACGGCTTAATTCCATTTCAGCTTCTAACATTGCCATAATTTTAGGATTTTGTTGAGCAAGTTGAGCAGTTTTTTGGAAGTAGAGATATTCTTCCTCTAGCAATTCTTCTCCTTGCATTTGCTTTTGTTGCAATTTTACCTGAACATCGCGGAATTGAGTGAAAATCGTTCTTGCTTGTTCATCATCACGAACAATGTCAACAGTATCTTTTAATTTTTGAAACGCTTCCGTTTGACTAATGGATGTCTCTAACTTTTGAATAAGTTCCATAAATTGATTCATTTATAATCCTACTCTCTATTAATTTAAAAATTGTACAATTAAACCTTGTACGATACCAATTAATCCTCCTAAGAAACCGCCTAATAGAGTAATCATCATTAACTCACGATTTGCAATTCCTATCACGATTTCTTCCAACTTTTCGATTGGGAAAGAGTCAACTTGCTCTCGAACAACTTCTTTAATGTCTAATTTTTTCAGTACATCTTCAAGTTTTGATTCAGCAAGTTCCAAAGCCTTATCGACAATTTTAGGCATCAAATCGTACTTTACCCAGTCGTTGCCATTTGGAAAGTAATAGTTTATGGATTTATTGAATCGTTCTTCAATAGCTAATTCTCTTTTGGCATAGGATTGGATATTTATTAGTATTGGTTCTAATTGTATCTCATTTAGGTAATTCATGATAGGCTGTTTTTTTATTTTTCCCCATTCATCATTCATAATATTCACTAATGAACTTTTTGTTTCAGATGAGCGAAGAAGTCGAACGAGCTCATGTTGAATTTTAGAGACGATGGATGAAGAATCGCTGAAAAACATTTGGAAAAGTCCACCGATTGTCCCTTTTGAAGAAAGAAAATCATCTAATAGATTTTTAATGGTGATTTCTCCTTTGGAAGATAAAATATAATCTTCCCCTCTTTGAATGATGGTTGTCACTAATTCTGGTACTTTTTGATTTATCGTTTTTGTAATATCTTCCGGCAACACTTCTTCAATCGATTTTGTCGATAAAGTATGTTTAAAAGATACAAATTGTTTTTCTATAAAATCATCCACTTGCCCTTCAATCTTTTCTGGCAACCCATTTATTCCTGCTAGTTCCAACCAATCTTTCAGTGTTTTATTATTTAAAAATATCAATTCTTCCGACTTTGATTGTGCAAACTGTAAAATTCCAAATCGAATTTCTTGAGAGAATAATTTATTTTTGATGACATCAGGTGTCAATAAATAATCTTGCACCGTCACCCCTATTTGTCTTGCCAATTCCCCGCGGCGTTTTGGAATTAGTCCTGGTGTAAAAGGAAGCTTCCATTTTCCTAAATAAAGCGCATTATATGGTCTAAAAATCATTTTAATCGCTAAAAAGTTTGTTGCACTACCAATGATTGCACCGATAATTGCCATAGATAGTATTAATAGTACTACATCCATTAATATCCTCTTTTCTAACACAATGATTTCACTAACAAAAGTTACTTTGCGAAATAAATAATAACATACCTTTTGTTATATACGATTATATTTCATTATTGTTTCATGAACATTGAAAGTTATTACGGACTATTTCTTTTTTTCGCGATTTATTTTTCCTCCCAATAATAGCTCTAACTTGCTTTAGGAAAATTATTCTTTCCCCCAAAAGATTTAAATTTATTTACAAAATCGCATACTATATATAACAAAACGACTCACAATCTTCTGAAAATTTCAGAGATGGATGATTTGTATTTTTTTCAAAAATCCGTTATGATTATCTTATTAAAAATTAATTTTATTGTAGGAGGTGTACTCCTCATTTCACCCCTCATTCGGGCGTGGAACGGGGAAAGTATTTGGACGGAGACATAGTGGGGCTGACCATTAAGTTAGCTGTTTTTGCCTTATTAATTTTGTTTTCAGCATTTTTTGTTGCCACTGAATTTGCGATAGTAAAAGTTCGGGTAACGCGTATTGATCAACTTTTAGAAGAAGGAAACAAAAAAGCAATTAAGGCTAAAAAGGTAATTGAGAACCTTGACGAGTATTTATCTGCTTGTCAATTAGGAATTACCATTACTTCATTAGGTCTAGGTTGGTTAGGTGAACCTACTGTACAGTTGTTATTAAGTCCATTATTTAAATGGATTGGTGTAACAGGACCTATCACTGAAGTTCTTTCATTTATTATTGCATTCAGTATTGTAACGTATATCCATGTTGTGGCAGGTGAATTGGCGCCTAAAACGTTAGCGATTACAAAAGCTGAATGGGTAACGCTTAATTTTTCAGGAGCGTTGTATACATTTTATAAAGTGATGTATCCTTTCATTCACCTTTTAAACATGTCTGCTCGTGGTTTGGCAAGAATTTTCGGTGTGAAATCATTTAACGAAACCGATACAGCCCATACGGAGGAAGAGCTTCGTATGATTATGGCTGACAGCTTTAAAAGCGGTGAAATCAAATATTCTGAATTTGAATATGTAAACAGTATATTTGAATTCTCAGACCGCACGGCCAAAGAAATCATGGTGCCACGAACAGAAATTACAACGATTGATAAGGAAGCAAAACTAAAAGATGTTTTTGAAGTAATGGGTGTGGAACAATATACTCGCTATCCGGTGATTGATGGCGATAAAGACCACGTAATTGGTTTAGTCAACTTAAAACATTTATTAACTGCATATATAAAAGATCCTAAAAATGCAGAAAAAACAATTACAGAATATATGCAACCAATTATTCGAGTAATTGAAACTGTTCCAATCAGCGATCTTTTATTAAAAATGCAACATGATCGTATACACATGGCAATTTTAATGGATGAATACGGGGGAACTTCCGGTTTAGTAACCATCGAAGATATCATTGAAGAAATCGTTGGTGATATTCAAGACGAATTCGACGATGACGAAATCCCTGAAGTTCAAGAAATTAGTGATGGCCATTATATTATAGATGCAAAAATGTTAATTGAAGATGTAAATGAAATGTTGAATATTCATATCGATGATGAAGATATCGATACAATCGGCGGCTGGTTCTGGACTCAACGCTACGACGCTGTTGAGGGTGACAGTTTTGTATATGATGGTTACGAATTCAAAATTAAAGAATTAGATGGTCACCATATTTTATACATTGAAGTCATCAAATTGCCAGAAGAACAAGAACTCGACTTGTACTCAGTTGCTGAATAACGTATTTCAAAAACGACTTTCTTTTCTAAGAAAGTCGTTTTGTCATGTTCGGAACTTTTGTAGGGAGGAAAAAAAGTGGAGCTTTATACAAATTTACGAGCAGGGGAAAAAGGTGCCTGGATATCTATAGGCGCATACATATTTCTTAGCGCAATGAAACTTATCATAGGACACATCGGCGATTCAGAAGCTTTAAAAGCAGATGGTCTTAATAATACTACAGATATTATTGCATCTATAGCAGTTTTAATTGGTCTAAAAATTTCACAACGTCCTCCTGATGAAAATCATCAATACGGTCATTTGCGTGCCGAAACAGTTGCATCTTTAGTGGCTTCTTTTATTATGATGGTCGTTGGACTTGAAGTAATCTTTAGCTCAATTATGAACATATTTGACCCTGTTCGCAATTCGCCATCCACTTTAACCATTATTGTTGCATTAGGCAGTGCTGCTGTCATGTACATGGTATATCGATATAACTTAGCTCTTTCTAAAAAAATTAAAAGTTCTGCGTTAAAAGCGGCTGCCTATGATAATCGTTCCGATGCATTAGTTAGCGTTGGTACAGCCATCGGTATTTTTGCTTCGATTATCGGCTATTCAATTATAGATACCATTACTGCTTTAATCATCGGAGTGATTATTATTAGAACTGCATTGGAAATCTTTTGGGAATCAGTGCAAACATTGACAGATGCGTTTGATACCGAGGAAATCGAAACTTTATCCACATTAATAAAAAATGTAGATGGTGTTATTGAATTGGTGGATTTAAAAGGAAGAACACACGGAAATGCAACATTTATTGAAGTGACAGTGACAGTAAATCCATATTTAAACGTCTGGGAAAGCCATCGCATTACAGAAAATATCGAGTCAACGATTAAACGATTTGACATTAATTGTACAGCGCTTGTACATATTGAACCTCACGAGGCAGAAGAAGGTGTAGATTAAAAGCACAGAAGTACTAATTTAAAGGGAACAGTAGATCCATTTTATCGAAATTCTACTGTTCCCTTTAATCATTTATTTTATAAATGCTTTCCTTCGCAAATGACATAACTCTAATTTAAATTTTCCCGCTTCCTTCTGTTAACCCATGTTTTACTGCATAAAGAGCTGCTTGTGTTCGATCTTGCACTTCCAATTTCGCAAATATATTCGAAATATGGGTTTTGACTGTCTTTTCTGTAACAAATAATGACGATGCAATTTCCTTGTTGCTTTTTCCTTTCGTCAATTCCGCCAGCACATCTTGTTCACGTGGAGTTAATGGGTTTTTCACATGCGGCAGATTTCCTTCCTCCCTTAATGATTCTTCCAATTGTGTTGTGGCTACCGGGTGCATAATGCTTTCTCCACGCATTACTTGTCGAATGGAATTGACTAAATCATCCGGTTCAATATCCTTTAACTGATAGCCAGCTGCCCCAGCTTCGATGGCGGGAAGAACATGGTCTTTATCTGAAAAGCTTGTCAATATAATAACTTGTACTTCTGGCCAACACGCTTTAATTTGTTTCGTCGCTTCAATGCCATCCATCTCCGGCATAACTAAGTCCATTAATACAATATCCGGGTTTAATTCTTCCACTAATCGAACTGCTTCCATCCCATTTTTCGCTTCCCCAACTACTTCAATATCTTTTTGGGTCTTCAAAAAGAATAATAAGCCTCTACGAACAACATGATGATCATCCGCAATTAAAACACGTATCATCCTGCTTCCCTCCTCAATAAGGTAATCGAACGAACAATTCGGTCCCTTTTCCAATCTCCGATACCCATTCAGCTGTGCCGCCAATTGCAGTAGCTCGATCTCGTATCGATTGCAATCCAATGGAAGGGATGTTCATGTTTTGATCAATTTTAAAACCTCTACCCTCGTCTTTTATAACGAGTAAAATATCTGTTTGTGTCACCGTTAAGTAAATCGTTGCTTCCATCACGCCCGAATGTTTTCGGACATTATTTAATGCCTCTTGAGTGATTCGGAATAATGTTTCTTCTACTCTTGAAGGAAATTGAATGACTCCTGATACATTGATCGTTAATTTGATCTTTAACATTTCTGCATAAGCTTTTATTGCATCGATTAGTCCACTTTCCAATCCTTGAGGCCTTAATTGCCAAATAAGAGCCCTCATTTCTGTTAATGCGGACTGTGTCAAATTTTGAATTTCTTTAAAGGTTTCCTTAATTTCTATATTATCGCTCATCTCTATTCCAGCACGAGCCGTTAACGTAACGGAAAACAATAACTGATTCACAGAATCATGCAAGTCGCGCGCCAACCGATTCCGCTCTCGAACTAATGCCATTTCTTGTTCTTGTTTCGTTAAACAAATACGTTTAATGGCAGATCCCATTTGAAAAGCTACAGATTCTAGCAATTCCAATTCTTCTTCTGTAAATACAACTGTATTGGGAGTAGCGACATTTAGTATTCCGAACCGTTCATTACCCGATTGTAATGGCACCGTTGCATGATGGGTAATTCCTGCCGTATCGCCCACCTTTTCCTCGATGGCATTTTCAATTCTTTGACATTCAATAATATTTGATGCTTTTTTTAGTTCATTTCGTCGGAATCGAGAAACACACCAACAACCACCCTTTTTTAAATATTGGCAGTCATTGTAACATAACCCTTCCGGCAAGTTCTCGTGGACTACAAGATTAATCTTTCCTTTTTCATTAATAAAGAAAATCCATCCTGTTGTAAAATTAGTTCCTGCTAAAAATTTTTTAAGTGCTCCTTTTAGCATTGGTATTAATTCTGTTTCTTCATTAAGCAGTTCCGCAATTTCTTTTAATAATGTAATATTGGAATGATCATTTACTACCATATAGCACCTCAACAAACACTTTGTAGTTTAATCATAACATTCCCCTTATTCCCTCGCATTCGTTCAACTCTAAGACTTTTGAATGAATTTCCAATTTCTCGAACTTTATCGTTCTATTCGTTCGAATTCATTTACTTCGAAGTCAAAACAATTTATAATCAAACTGCACAGATTAAATCTTTTAGGAGAGTAATAATGAGCAAAAAATTAGAGAATAGTTTGCTATTTGTATGGTTAGTCTCTTTGGTAGCAACGCTAGGTTCTTTATATTTTTCCGAAGTTCGGGGTTATGAACCATGTGAACTTTGTTGGTATCAACGGATATTAATGTATCCAATTGTACTCATTTCCCTTGTGGCATATTTACAAAAAAATGCTCGGATTGCGGTAACAACAGCCGTATTTTCTTGCATTGGTGGAACGATTTCCCTATACCATTATGGAATTCAAAAATTGGACTTTTTATCGCAACATGCACCAGCTTGTGGACGAGTACCATGTACAGGCCAATATATTAACTGGTTTGGTTTCATTACGATTCCATTTTTAGCGTTAGTTGCATTTATCTTAATTGCAATTACTAGTTTTTATATGTTAAAGGTTTTGAAGGAGGACAAATAGTTGAAAAAGCTTGGAATTCTTGCAGCAATCGTTGTAATTTTATTTGCTGTGATTATTGTGTTAACAAATTTATCAAACAAAAGCAAGTTAGAAAACAATCCTTATGGCACAGACAATTTAAAACAATCTACAATTGATTTATTAGATGATGAAAATTATCAAAATATTATTTTGCCAGATGCTCTTAGAGAAAAAATTGCTTCAGGTGAACCAGTTGTAGCTTATTTATTTAGTCCTGAATGTCCACATTGTAAAGAAATGACGCCTCGACTCATGCCAATTGCGAAAGAAATGAATGTTCATATCGATCAATTAAACATCTTAGAATATGAAAAAGGCTGGGACGAGTATAACGTTGAATATACACCAACGCTAATTTATTTCGAGGATGGAAAAGAAGTTCAGCGAATGGTAGGAGCACATCCTGATGAAAACATTCGCAAATTCTTTGAAGAAGTGGTATTAAAATAAGTAAAATGGAAATCGTGTTCTTTATATGGACACGATTTTTCTTTGGAGGAAAACGTATGCATTTTCACTATGAAATTTCGCAAGATGGATTAACGGTAGAAACTTTGTTGCGGGAAAAATGGAAACTAGGAAAAAAACTCGTTCATGAACTACGAATGGCGAAAGCTGTGAAAAATACAGATGGTGAAGCAGTTAAATGGAATGAACCATTATCAAAAGGAACAATGCTATTTTTTATTTTTAGCGTCCCGAAATCCAACTATTCCCCAACGAAACAATGTGAAATCGAAATAAAATACGAAGATGATCATATTTTAATTGTTTCAAAACCTAAAGGAATGAGTACACATCCGAACGACAGGGACGATCACAATACTTGCATGAATCACGTAATGGCTTATATGAAAGATAAAGGGTTACAATACGCAGAGCACGTTCATCGGCTAGACCAAGGAACAAAAGGTCTGTTGATTGTTGCAAAACATCCCATTGCAAAATCAGTATTTGACCGAATGATTGAAGAAAAATCCATCGTTCGAACTTATGAAGCGGAAGTCCAAGGAATCATAAAAAAAGATCGTGGAACCATTAATGCACCAATCGGAAAAGATCGTCATCATCCTACACGACGAATCGTTTCAAAAACTGGTCAACATGCTGTCACTCACTTTAAGGTTGTGAAACGAAAAGAACATTCAACAGTTGTTCATTTACAATTAGAAACAGGCAGAACACATCAAATCCGCGTCCACATGGCTCATATCGGCCATCCTATTGTAGGGGATGTAATGTACAATGCTCGTAAAACTTCGAAGCGCGATTATGAACTTCATGCCATTCAATTAGAATTTGAACATCCTTTTCTAGATAAACGTATCATTGTTAATGATCTTAATACTGCCACACAATAATATAAGTAAAAATAAATGAGGCTGCTTAGAAAATAAATTTTTCTAACAGCCTTCTCTTATTTTAATCATACTATTGAATTAAAGGATTATTAAGGGAAAATAATAGTCAAACGAATGACTATAATAGCCATTCTCAATAAGTTAATAGTCAAATTTATGAAGTTAATAGCTATTCGTTAAAAATCTGCTTCATAAATTTGCTATTATAGTCAAAATTGGGCAGATAATAGTCAAATGCTGTTGATTTATAGTCAAACTCATTAATTTATTAGCCAATCCATCAAAAGTATTGTTGAAAAAATAGGATATTAGCCAAACTCAATTTAATATTAGTCAATCCAAAAAGAATAATAGTCAATCATATTAAAATAATAGCCATCCTAGATTCGCTTTTTATTTCCCTTAAAAATCAAAATGGAAATTATCAGGATTTTGTCCATATCGCTCATTTTTATTAATCATTTTTATTTCAAGCATATCTTCATTTGATAATTCAAAGTCGAAAATTTGCATATTTTCGGCAATGCGGCTTGGTGTTACTGATTTTGGAATTGTAATCGTATCATTTTGATAATGCCAACGTAAAACGATTTGTGCTGGAGTTTTTCCATACTTTTCAGCGAGTTTTACTAAAGTGTTATCATTTAATAGGCGACCTTTGCCAATTGGTGACCATGCAGTAACGGCAATCTCATGTTCGCGACAAAATGCTCTTAATTCATCTTGTTGCAAATACGGATGGCACTCAACTTGATTTACCATCGGCTTCACATTTGCTTTTGCGAAGATTTTTTCTAAATG
The DNA here is from genome assembly GCF_012396605.1 of Ureibacillus thermosphaericus. Taxonomy (GTDB): domain Bacteria; phylum Bacillota; class Bacilli; order Bacillales_A; family Planococcaceae; genus Ureibacillus; species Ureibacillus thermosphaericus. The sequence continues at coordinate 19,126 of NZ_JAAXPW010000027.1, read as the reverse complement.
ATGTTGATGGTGATTTGATACACCTGGTACTCGGATTAATTTTTCCTCATACAGACGCTCAATGGCACGATAAGTATCGATAAACTTATCTTCAACAGGCCAGTGAGTTAAATAAAGATCCACGTAATCTAGCCCCAATTTTTTCAATGAAGTTTCAAATGCTCGAAGCGTTTCGTCATAACCTTGATCATTGTTCCATACCTTAGTTGTTACAAAAATTTCCTCACGTGGAATACCGCTAGCTCGTATCGCTTCTCCCACTTCTCTTTCATTGTTATATAGTGAAGCTGTATCAATTGCTCGATAGCCTAACTTTAACGCTGTATCCATTGCATTTAAAGCTTCTTCATGATCTTCCATTTTATACACGCCTAACCCTAAGTAAGGCATCTCTACACCATTGGCTAATGTTTTTGACGGTATTGCCATAAAATCACTCCCCTTACATTCATTAACCTCATTATAAACTGAAAAATATAAATAAAAAAATTATCTAATCCATCAATATTATAGGAATTAAAATTAATAGAAACTTCCTAATAAATTCATAGCATCATTTTCTCTTTAAAGTTAAAATATTCTATAATACGTCACATTTTTTAGTAATAATGTAGTATTCTTCTAAATATATTTATTGAAAGGGAAAAAAACAAGGGGGATGATGTAAAGATGATGGACACACCTTTATTATTAACGAGTTTTTTAAAACGGGCTGAGCGCTACTTTCCTGAAAAGTTGATTATTTCGCGTACAAGCCCAGACACAATTCACCGCATTCCTTACAAAGACTATGTCAAACGCACAAGAAAACTTGCAAGCGCTCTCACAAAGCTTGGGATGAAACGCGGAACAAAAGTTGGTTCTTTTGCTTGGAATCATCACCGACATTTAGAAGCATATTTTGCAGTTCCTTGTGCAGGTGCTGTTTTGCACATGATTAACATTCGCCTTTCGCCAGAACATATCATTTACGTAATTAATCATGCAGAAGATGAAATTTTGTTAGTCGATGGCGATCTATTCCCATTATTTGAAAAAGCAATTCCTTACTTAAAAACGGTTAAACATATTGTTGTCATGCAAGATGATAAAACCGTTCCTGAATCCTCTTTCCCGAATGTCTATTCTTATGAACAGCTTTTAGAAGAAGCAGATGAATTTGAATTTCCGAATGATTTAGATGAAAACTCACCAGCAGGAATTTGTTACACTAGTGCAACTACTGGAATGCCAAAAGGTGTCGTTTACACTCATCGCGGATTAGTACTTCATAGTATGGCACTTGGTTTAGCAGACGGAATGGGAATCACCGAAAGAGACATTATCATGCCGGTTGTTCCAATGTTCCACGTGAATGCATGGGGAATGCCATTTGCTGCAGTAAATTATGGGTCAACGCAAGTATTACCAGGTCCTCACTTTACACCTAGTTTACTGCTTGATTTAATTGAACAAGAAAAAGTGACGTTAACAGCAGGGGTTCCAACTATTTGGCTTGGCGTACTTCAAGAACAGGAAAAAAATCCTCGCGATATTTCTTCCCTAAAAGCTATTGTATCTGGAGGTTCTGCTTCGCCAAAAGGATTAATTCAAGCATTTGAAGACAAATACAATGTTCCGTACGTTATTGGATACGGTATGACCGAGACAACACCACTTGTTTCTCTTTCCAACTATACATCCGCAATGGAAGATTGGACACGGGAAGAAAAATTAAATATCCGTGCAACACAAGGCCTTACTGTTCCACTTCTTGATACGGAAGTAGTAAATGAACAAGGAGAAGTTCCATGGGATGGAAAAACGATGGGCGAACTGCGGATTCGAGGTCCTTGGATTGCCCATGAATATTATAAAGATGAACGAACAAAAGAAGCATTCCGTGATGGGTGGTTGTATACTGGAGACATTGCAGTTGTCACACCAGAAGGTTATATCAAAATTACTGACCGTACAAAAGATTTAATCAAAAGCGGAGGCGAATGGATTTCATCTGTCGATTTGGAAAATGCCCTCATGACTCACGAAGCTGTATTAGAAGCAGCGGTCATCGCCATTCCGCATGAAAAATGGCAAGAGCGTCCACTTGCATGCGTCGTATTAAAAGAAGGAAAACAAGCTACAAAAGAAGAACTACTCGATTATTTAAAAGATCAATTTGCGAAATGGTGGATTCCGGATGACATTGTATTCTTAAAAGAGATTCCAAAAACATCCGTTGGTAAATTCTTAAAAGCCAAACTACGAGAAGAATTAAAGAATTATAAAGTGAATGCATAATAAACTAAGGGGCGAATCTTTGTGAATTTGCCCCTTCTATTTAATTTTTTCTTTTCAATCTTTCATCTTTATTTGGATGATCTACAACATCTGATTGAATTGGATCTGGAATTCGATGGTCATCTTCTAACTGCTCCCCATCCCGCAGTCGTTCCATTTGTTTCCCAAGCCAAATACAATCTTCTAGATTATTCGTCATATGCCCGCTAACTGGCATTTCATTTTTGTTTTCCACAAAAGTAACCTCCCAATTGTTTATATGAGTTATTGTGAACAAATCCTTCAAAAAAATGATATAGTAAAGTAAATTTATTTAAGCTATACTAAATTAGAGATAACATTTACTTAGGAGGTATACTTCCATGGGTACTGTTTTACTACTAGTAGTATGTGCTTCATTTCTCACAGCTATTTTAACTGCTGGACGTGAAGGAGATTACACTGAAGAATAATCTCTTTTCATTCGAAATACGAAAAAAGGCAATCCTATTTTAGGGTTGCCTTTTTGTTTTATGTCTTGACTTTTCACACTTAACAAAATAAACTTAGTTACATAAAGTAAGTGAGTTGACAAATATCACTTGAAGGAGACTTTGTATGGCGACACATTTTCATAAAAAACCAAACACATATGTTTCACATGTTCAAATAAAGGTATCGAATTTAGAGCGCTCTTTAGAATATTACAAAAATATTATTGGCTTTGACGTGTTGGAGCAAACCGAAAAAGCAGCTGCTTTTACAACAGATGGAAAAACAAGCATTCTTTCCATTGAGCAAGTAGACAATGCACTCCCTTTACAGAGAGGTCAAACTGGTCTTTATCATTTTGCGATATTGCTTCCTACACGTAAGGATTTAGGAAATTTCATTCAACATATTTCTCACCTAAATGTTCAAATTGGTGCAGGTGACCATCATGTGAGCGAAGCTATTTATTTATACGATCCGGACGGAAATGGCATTGAAGTATATGCGGACCGTCCAGAAGAGCAGTGGATTTGGAATGGAAATACCGTTTATATGACAACAGAACCCGTAAACTTCCGTTCCCTTTTAAATTTAGCGGATGGTCATTGGAATGGATTACCTAAAGGAACAGTGATGGGGCATATTCATTTATCTGTATCTGATCTTTTAAAATCAGAAGAATTTTATACAAAAGCGTTAGGTTTTGAAGTTGTTACAAGATATGGAAGCCAGGCGTTATTCATTTCCACTGGAAAATACCATCATCACATTGGATTAAACACTTGGGAGAGCTTAGGAGGTTCTCCTTCTAGTGAAAAAAGTGTTGGTTTAAAATCCTATACATTAGTGCTGGATAACGAGGAACAAGCAGAAAAAATTAAAGGTCATTTAAAAGAAATGGGGCATGTTGTAGAACGATTTGAAGGAGCTTCAAAATATGGAGGCCATCAAGAGTTTTCTACCATTGATCCTTCAGGAATCCGCATTGTTTTTACTTTGGATGGCGAATAAATATTAAATGGAGTCTTGAAAGTCGAAAACTTCCAGACACCTCCTTTCTAGTTGAAGCAAGTTTCCCCTATCCTCGTCGCAAACTGACCGTCTTTTGGACATCAGTATAAGATTATAAAAAAGCTCCCTATTAGTATAGATGATTAAATAGGGAGCATTTCATTTTTCAGGCCAGCCCAATTTATTTTAGCCCAGGGAAATTTTGTTGGCGTAATGCTTCGTAAATGATGATGGCTGCTGAGTTCGATAAATTCAAAGAACGCACTTTATCTGTTTGAGGAATTCTTAACACTTTATCGCGACGTTCGTATGCAAAATCTTTCGGCAAACCAGACGTTTCTCTCCCGAACATGAAATAAATGTCTTTTTCCCTATCGCTAAAATCATGAGTTGTATAAGGCTCATCGCTATACGTTTCGATTAAATATAATTCCCCATCCTTTGCATATTCGAGAAAATCTTCTAATGAGTCATGGTACACAATATTGACATGTTCCCAATAATCTAATCCTGCACGTTTCAACATTTTATCGTCGGTAGAAAACCCTAGAGGATGAATTAAATGCAAAGTTGTATGCGTAGCAGCACAAGTACGTGCAATGTTTCCTGTATTAGCTGGAATTTCGGGTTGATATAATACGATATGTAATGGCAAATCTAGACACTTCCTTCTTTTATACATCTTTGATTTGAAATAAGGGCTAGTCTCTTTCCACCAGTTCCAGCCCTTTTTTTATTTCACGCAGCACTTCTTCATCTTTTTCTTGATGATATGCTTCAAGCAATGCATCTTTTGCCTTCTTTCCACCAATTTTCCCGAGAGCCCATGCACTAGTACCCCGAATGACAGGACGTTCATCCTTTTTCAATAATTCAATTAACTCTGGCACCGCTGATTGTTCTTTAAAATGAGCCAGTGCAAGAATTGCATTTCGCTGAATGGGTTTTTTTCCTCGCCAAGAACCCGCTATTGTACCGAATTTGTTTTTAAATTCTTTATTCGAAAGTTTCAACAGTGGAACGAGGAGCGGCTTTGCCAGTTCAGGATCTGGCAAAAATTCATCATGAATCCAATTCGTCTTCCCCTTATTTTTTGGACAAACCGTTTGACATGTATCACAGCCATATACTCGGTTTCCAATTTTCGTTCTAAATTCATCCGGTACAACATCTTTCGTCTGTGTTATAAAGGCGATACAGCGTTTTGCATTTAATTGACCAGGTTCTACTAATGCACCAGTCGGGCAAACATCTAGGCATAACCTGCAATCACCGCATTCATTTTCAATCGGAGAATCTGGTGGAAAGGGAATATTTGTAATCATTTCTCCTAAATAGACATATGAACCGAATTCAGGTGTAATAATAGAGCAGTTTTTCCCACTCCAACCTATCCCTGCTCGTTCTGCAACAGCACGGTCTACAAGCTCACCCGTATCGACCATCGACTTCACCGAGACATTGGGAACTCTTTCTCGTAGCCATTGTTCCATCAATTCTAGTCGTTGTTTTACTGCCACATGATAATCCAATCCCCAAGATGCTCTTGCAAAAATCCCTCTCCGTTCACCTTTTTTACCAGTTGGGGGATTTTTCATTTTAGATGGATAAGCTAAAGCAATCGCAATAATGCTTTCTCCTTCAGGCAATAGCTTCTTTGGCTCTGTTCTCTTATCGATATCCTCTTCTTCAAAGCCGGATTGATAATTCAATTCCTGTTGCCTTTTCAAACGATTTTTCATTTCTTGAAAGGGAGACGCTGTGGTAAATCCAATTTTATCTACCCCGATGGACTTCGCATATTCAATTAAATCCATTTTCAATTGTTCTACATTCATATTCTAATCGCGATGAAAAAGTCGCAATTGCACCTCCCCTCGTTCACATCATTCAAAGTCTAATGAGAATCAATCTACTTTCCTTTTCGTTTATGGTACAATAGATTTACAAATAATTGGCAGGTGAATATTGAGATGAACCTTTCAATCAATAAAGAACTATTTTCTCTAGTTCCGCAACTAAAAATCGGCATTATTCATTATACCAAAATTGTTGTATCACAATCGCCTCAAATGTTGAAAGGACGAATGCAATTATTTCAAGAAAATTTATTTTTTGAACTGCAAGAATCTCCTGTAACAGAACGTCCAGGTATTAAAGAATGGAGAACCGTTTGGAAGGCTTTAGGTGCTGATCCGAATCGTTACCGTCATTCTGCCGAAAGTTTAATGCGGAGAATTGCGAAACAAAACTATCTATCTCCTGTTCATTTAGCGGTGGATTTAAATAATTTCTTTTCAATAGAACATGAAATTCCTATTGGCATTTACGATGTCGATCATATTGTAGGGGACGTTGAAATTAGCTTGGGTAATGATGAAACCGGCTATGATGGGTTAAATGGCCGATATAACAAATTAACAAATATTTTATATAGCAAAGATGAAAAAGGAGCTTTTGGAAGTCCATTTGTCGATTCAGTCAGAACAAGCGTTACGGAAGAGACTACGGAAGCATTGCAAATTTTTTATTTACGTCCATCTTTAGAAGAAGACAATTGCAACAAACTCCTTTCATCTTGCGGTAAAATGTTTACACAAGTTGCAGGGGGAGAATTTACGACCGCATTATTATCCGCCGATAATCCTAGCGTAACGATTGAGGTGAAAAAATGAAAACCATTCCACTGGCAGAAGGAATCAAATTAAAAAGCATTTTAACGAAAAAAGTTCAAGAATTAGTGTATGAGTTTCAAAAAAATGCTCATGTCGTCGTTGAAAAAGGGGAAACACCAAAACAAACGGGCCGTTCTTTAAAAGAGATTGAAGCAGATCTGGCACAAGTGAGAAAAGATATCCGCACATTAGACAAACTGATTTATCGGGCGAATATTGAAAATACAATCGAATTTAAAGGGGAAGTTATGCCCATTGTTGAAGCTATCGAACTTGCTACTCAATTGCGGGCAGAGGTTTCCTTATACAAAACTTTAGGCAACTCTGAAAAGGAAAAAATCTACACTTCAACGGGTGAAGGAGTTGTTCTATACGAAGTTGCCATGTACGATCCACGCGAATATCGTGAGCGGGCAAACCAGCTCGAAAAAGAAGCGCACCGCTTATCTAATTTAATTAATGCCAAAAACTATGAAGTGCATATTGAATTTGATGATTCCAATTATTTCTAAAACAAAACCATTTCCTCGGGGAGGTGAGAGTCCTCCCCGAGGTATAACGGCTGTCAAACTTGATATAGTGCATAAATGGCAAACCAATAACCATTAACCTGTTACTATGTAACCTGTAACTAATGACCAACTAGCGCAAAGGCAATCGATCGTCAAAATACCTAAGTGTTTTTTCTTGTACAGCCGTTATAGCAATAGGCTGTTTAGAAAATGATATCTTTCTAAACAGCCTTACTTTTTTCTAACGGAGATTCTTATTTTTGATAATAGTCAAAGTTCAAGTTTTATTAGTCAAACTGCTTTGGATTATAGTCAAACTCGGGAAGATATTTGCCAATCAAAAAAATCCGACTCCCCAATCAAAGGATAATAGTCAAAGTCCATGATTTATTAGTCAAACTACTTTGGATTATAGTCAAACTCGAGAAGATATTTGCCAATCAAAAAATTCCGACTCCCCAATCAAGGGATAATAGTCAAAGTCCATGATTTATTAGTCAAACTCAGCTGGATTATAGTCAAACTCGGGAAGATATTTGCCAATCGAAAAATTCCGACTCCCCAATCAAGGGATAATAGTCAAAGTCCATAATTTATTAGTCAAACTCAGCTGGATTATAGTCAAACTCGGGAAGATATTTGCCAATCAAAAAAATCCGACTCCCCAATCAAAGGATAATAGTCAAAGTCCGTGCTTTATTAGTCAAACTACTTTGGATTATAGTCAATCTTGAGAAGATATTTGCCAATCGAAAAATTCCGACTCCCTATTCAAGCGATAATAGTCAAAATCCTTCCTTTATTAGTCAAACTCAGCTAGATTATAGTCAATCTTGAGAAGATATTTGCCAATCGAAAAATTCCGACTCCCTATTCAAGCGATAATAGTCAAAATCCTTCCTTTATTAGTCAAACTCAGCTAGATTATAGTCAAACTCGGGAAGATATTTGCGAATCGAAAAATTCCGACTCCTCAAACAAGCGATAATAGTCAAAGTCCATCCTTTATTAGCCAAACTGCTTTGGATTATAGTCAAATCTGGACAGATATTTGCCAATCGAAATAATCTAACTCCCCAATCAAGGGATAATAGTCAAAGTTCATACTTTAATAGTCAAATTGCATAGGATTATAGTCAACCCAGGGAAGATATTTGCCAATCGAAATAATCTAACTCCCCAATCAAGGGATAATAGTCAAAGTTCATACTTTAATAGTCAAATTTCATAGGATTATAGTCAACCCCTGGAAGATATTTGCCAACCGACTCCCCTCAAGTGAAAATGGGCAAACTACAATGAATTATAGTCAACTTCGTGAAGATATCCCTCAGACCATTTCACAACTATTTTTTTGACCTATTTGAAAAAACAAACACTAACGGAGGAAAGAAGAGTATGAAACCAAACCATCCGAATGAAATAAAAATTGGAATTAATAAAAAGGAAATGCCAGAAATAATCGTTAATATTGATCGTTTCTTTAATCCATAAATTCCAATCAAGAAACCTAATGCAATACAAAATAAGGATAGAACTTTCAACCAATCCATATCATCACCCCTAAACCATCAAAGATGCATATCTCGCAACTTCATTCAAAAACTATTCCACTCCTGGCAAAAATCGCAACAATTTTTCATCAGCATCTAATATAACATCCACCCCAAGGGGAATGCCTATGTTTGGTGTAGAGTGGCCAATGTTAAATCGCGCAACTGTAGGTTTTTTATATGGCAACAAATATTCTTTTATTAAGGATAATGCGTTCTCTTCTACATCACCATTTCCTAATCTCCCAATCACAAACCCACATGCCCCTTTCAATTTCCCTGCCAATCTTAAATGATTAAACATACGGTCAATTTCTTCAATACTCAATTCTTCATCTTCAATAAGCAAAATTTTATCGCGCGTGTCAATTTCAAACTTTGTGCCAAGTGTATCGACAATTCTACGCAAATTTCCGCCTATAAATTCACCTCGTACAGAACCAGGTATTAAACTTTCAAGAGGTGAAATGGTTTCATCATAATAAATTTCAAAAGGCGAAAATAATTGGTAAAACATTTTTTTCGATTGTTCGTCCAATTCTTTTGAAAGAGAAGGTCCATGGAATGTGACAACATTTGAATATTGTTGAATGGCTATATGTAAAAAGGTAATGTCTGAAAATCCCCAAAATATTTTTGGATGTTCAGTTAGTAGTGAATAGTCGATTTTATCAGCTATTTTCGCAGCACCATATCTATCAGTGGCACAAAAAATTCCTTTCACTTCAGGGTCTTCAATCATTTGATGCAAGTCATGAACCCACGCTTCATCTGTTTCCTCAAAATCATGTTCATTAAGCTCAATGGTTTTCCCTAATTTATAATGTAATCCCATATCGGTGAATAGAGATATATTTCGTTGCAAGCTTTCCAAATTAATAGGGCCACTTAGTGCTATAATCCCTACAGTATCTCCTTTATTTAAGTGCTTTGGCCTTATTTTCATTGATTTCCTCCTACAATTTATTAATACTACAACTATATTAACAAATGGCGTTGAACAATGCTTCTAGAGATAAATTCAGAAAAAAAAGAGCCGTCTCACCTTACGCGGCCCTTTTCACTTATTTTATTTAACTCCTGTATAAATAACCGTTACATCTGGATGTTGATGTAAAGCACTTGCCGGTAAATCTTCTGTTATTATTCCGGTACGAAGACGATCATAAGCTTCTTGTTTCGTTTCCCCGGAAATTAACAAAATAATCTTCTTCGCATTTAAAATTGATTGAATACCCATTGTGATTGCTTTTCTAGGCATATCCTCTGGCTTTTCAAAATACTTTTGATTTGCTTCTATTGTGGATTGGGTTAATTCTACAATATGTGTAAGAGAATCGAAAGGTGTGCCTGGTTCGTTGAATCCGATATGTCCATTTACTCCGATACCAAGTACTTGAAGATCGATTCCACCTGCTTCTTTTATTTGTTGTTCATATGTACGACATGCAGTTTCTAAATCAGAGCTATGACCTTCTGGAATGTGTACGTTTTCCTTTTGAATATCTACATGTTTAAATAAATGATGATTCATGAAATAGTGATAACTTGCCTCATTATTTGGGTCAATTCCAACGTATTCATCTAAATTAAATGAAACCACATCTTTAAAAGAAACATTACCTGAATGATATTGTTGAACTAACTCTTTATATAAGCCAATTGGCGTACTTCCTGTCGCTAACCCAATTACTGAATTTGGTTTGTTTTGTAATTGTTCTACAAAGATGTCACAAGCTTTTTTACTTAAATCCTCGTAATCTTTTGCTTCAATCCATTTAATTGAGCTCATTTTTTCCTCCTATAATTTAAATTTGGCGCCCTTTTTTATTTTATTATCAACTTACAATAATGACCATTATTTTTTCGCAACAAATTCAACGTTTCTTTTATTCGTCTGCGCATTGTCAAGAATATGCGGTATATTTTTTAAATCGCTACCAGTTGGCATTTGGAAAAGACGAAGACCGAACTCTTGTGCAACAGCAAATAAATGATCAAAAATATCAGATTGAATGGACTCATATTCCGTCCATACCACTGTATTGGCAAAAGCATATATTTCCAATGGTAATCCGTTTTCAGTCGGTGCTAATTGTCGAACCATTAATGTAGCTTCCTCATTGATACCTGGATGATGTATTAAGTATTGAGTGATGTACGCACGAAATAATCCAATATTCGTTAAAGCTCTACCATTCACTGAATTGGCTAATCGGTCAATTTGATGCTTTTGGTTATATTCTTCAATCTCCTTTTGGCGATGAACAATGTAATCTTTGAGCAAATGAATTTTTTTACATTTTTCAAGCAATTCTTCAGAACAGAAAGAAATACTTGTAATATCTATAAACAACGATCGTTTAATTCGACGATTACCCGATGCCTGCATTCCTCTCCAGTTAATAAAAGAATCTGAAATTAACGCATAACTCGGAACAGACGTAATCGTTCGGTCAAAGTTTCGCACTTTCACAGTATTTAAGGAAATATCAATGACATCTCCATTCGCACCATACTTCGGCATTTCAATCCAATCGCCCACCCGTACCATATCATTAGCCGTCAGCTGTATGCCGGCTACAAGGCCAAGCAAGGAGTCGCGGAACACTAACATAAATACGGCAGATAACGCACCGATTCCACTTAAAAGAATAATTGGATTTTCTCCTAATAGATTAGCAATTCCCAAAATCGTTCCGATAATATAATTGGCAATTTTAGCTACTTGAATATAACTTTTGATTGGTCGAATTTTCGAAATCTCATACGTTTGGTAAATATCATGAAATGCTGTTAATAGGCTATTAAGTAAACCTAAAGCAACAATGATCATATACGTTATCGCAAACTTCTCAATTGTACTTTGATAAGTAGGAAAAATAGCTGCGGAATAAAAAATAATAATAGCAGGTACTAAATGAGAGAGCCTATGAAATACCTTACTTTCCAGCAAGATGTTATCCCAAGTAAATTTATTTTTATGTATGATTCCGATGATAAAACGAATGACGATTTTTTTGGCAATAAAGTTTGCAAGGATACAAACAATGATAATAAACGAAATCATGATGGCAATTGATAAATAACGAACCCACGTGTCGTTTAATTCATAACTTATAAGGTAATTGCGTATAAATTCCATCACATTCCCCTTCTTATTCAATTCTTTACTTCACCAATATCCATTGAGCAAATCTCCACTATTATAACAAAAGAGATTAATTAGGCTAAAATAAAAGCAGACGTACAAATTATGGAATTACTATATGTTATTCATTATTCATCCAGCATCAAAACGAACAAAAAAGCAACTACAGTTCAAACTTGAACCGAGTTGCATTTTTGTTTTGCATTTATAAATAATAAAACGCTTACATATTGCTTAACGAATCATCCCGTGGATTCCGCTCCTTGCTTATCTCAAAAGCTTGAACAACAACCGCTGCAGATGCATCTCCTGTAACATTGATTGATGTGCGAATCATATCTAAAACGCGGTCAACCCCTGCAACCAATGCTAATGCTTCTAATGGTAATCCAACTGCTGTAATCACCATTGTCAGCATGATTAACCCAGCCCCTGGAACACCTGCAGTACCAATTGATGCAAGCGTTGCAGTTAATACAATAATTAATTGCTGTGTAAATGAAAGATCGACACCTAAAAACTGTGCGATGAACAGCACGCATACCCCTTGATACAATGCCGTTCCATCCATATTGATGGTAGCCCCAAGTGGTAATACAAAGCTGCTTACTTTCTTTGACACGCCCAAATTTTCTTCCGTATTTTGAATTGTGATTGGCAATGTGGCAGAACTGCTGGACGAACTAAAAGCAACTAAACTTGCAGGCAAAATTCCTTTGAAAAATTTTACTGGGCTATAGTTGGCTAAAAACTTCACTGAGCTTGAATATACAATAAGTGCATGAAGAATACATCCAATATAAACAACGAGAATCAATTTAATGAGCGGAAGGAGAACGGAAGCACCGTATTGTCCCACAACTGGAGCGATTAAACCAAAAATCCCGATTGGAGCAACTTTCATCACAATGTGGGTAATTTTATACATAATTTCTGCAAGTCCATCGAAAAAATCATAAACTGGTTTTGCTCTGTCACCAACCAACGTAATGGCTACTCCTAGGAAAAGTGCGAAGAAAATAATTTGAAGCATATTAGCATCAACCATTGATTGAATTGGATTTGTAGGAATAATATTCAACAAAGTATCAATAACCCCTGGCACTTCCTTAGGTTCAGCTGCTTCTTCAGATATTGTTAAATTTAGACCTGAACCGGGCTTAAAAATATTAGCAAGAATTAATCCAATAATTACGGCAATAGCTGTCGTAATTAAATAATAAGCAAAAGTAATTCCACCCATTCTGCCAATTCGCTTAATATCACCTGTACCAGCAATTCCAATCACAAGAGAAGCAAGTACTAATGGAACGATAATAAATTTAATAAGTCTTAAAAATAAATCCCCAAGAGGTTTAACCACTTCAATACTTGGTCCAACAATGACACCCACAATAATCGCAAGAACAAATGCGATTAAAATTTGTGTTAACAGACCAATCTTTCTCAATTTGAACCCCCTTTTGTGTATTACCGTGATTCACCCATCCCAAACAATGATTTAGTTGTCTCCCCCCCTTACAGAAACAAAACAATGATTGGTTTATCCTATGCTAGTCATTGTTTCAGATATGAATTTCTTGCTTATGAAAACAAGGCTAGTCACTTTTCCACAAAAAAAGGACTTCTAAATTAGAAGCCCTAAAATTCCTTAAACAAACTCTACTTCAATCCATTTTCTTACACTATTGATAAACCATACTTTCGAACACTTTTTCAAATCATCCAATGTTAAAACCTTTTCTCTGATCTCTCCTGCTTTTAATAAATGTTCACGGAAAGTCCCGGCAAGCAATCCGCTGCTAACAGGTGGAGTCCAAAGTTTTCCGTCCAACTCTAATACAACATTACCGTTTATAAACTCCGTCAACTCTTCTCTTTCATTCCATAAAAGGACGTCAAAAATATCTGCGGATTGAGGCTTGAACGATTCATAAACATCTCGATTCGTTGTTTTATGATATAAAAATACATGTTCCGAATTTACAGGGGTTTTAGCAAGTGTAACCTTTTTAGGAGACTCCATTTTCACGATTGATTGCCCTTCAATTGTACATCTACCATTTGTATTGACAAGTAATCGAACTTTCCATTGTCCTGATTGATTAGCTTTTGCAAACTCTTTCAACTTCTGTTTTACTTCATCGATATCCAGTTGATATTGAAAATACGCTGCAGATTTCCCTAATCGATTTAGATGTTCTTCTAGTAAGAAGAATTCTCCATCATCCAACAATAAGCTTTCTAATAATTGAAATTCTTTCACTTCTCTAGTAAGGAAATCAGATTTTGCAAGAACTTCATTAAATTCATCTTCAGCAGTGGAGTCCCAAGTAATGCCACCTCCTACACCATAAGTGGCCTTTCCTGATTTATGCTCAATCAGTACCGTTCGGATTGGCACATTAAAAATAGCTTCTTTATTTGGAGTAATGTAGCCAATAGCACCACAATACACTTCACGAGGCGTTTTTTCTAACTTTGTAATAATGTCCATTGTACTAGCTTTCGGAGCTCCAGTAATCGAACCGCACGGAAAAATAGCTTTTAACACATCTACTAGTTCTGTTTCTTTTTTCAAGGTTGCAGTAACAGTCGATGTCATTTGATGGACCGTTGGATACTGTTCAATATCAAATAATCGGGGTACCGTCACTGTTCCGGTTTCGGCAACAGCCCCTAAATCATTACGCAGCAAATCAACAATCATTACATTTTCTGCACGATTTTTTTCTGAATGATAGAGCCACTTTGCCTTTTCTTGATCTTCTTCAAAAGTTTTTCCCCTTTTTATTGTCCCCTTCATTGGGCGAGTTGTAATTTTCTCTCCTTCAATATGGAAAAACAACTCAGGAGATGCCGATAGAATACTATGTTCTCCTGTATGAATGTAAGCGCAATAATTTGCCGATTGAGCTTTTTTCATTTTATTGAATAATGCAAATGAATCACCTTCAAATTGCGCATGTAAACGAATCGTATAATTCGTTTGATATGTAATTCCATTCGCAATGGAATCTTTAATAAATTGGATGGCTTCCCGATACTCTTCTTCATTTACATCAGGCTTCCACTCTGTTAGTGAATAGGAATTCATCACTGCTGGCGATTCATGTAAAGGTTCTTTAAAAAGACCAAACCATAACAACGGCATTGTATGTCTAGGCTTCACTTTAAGCGCAGAGTCAAAAGCCGCAGCACTCTCATAAGACAAGAAACCTGCCGCGTAAAATCCTTTATTGATTTCTTCCTGTACTTTTTGAAGACAAGTTAACACTTCACTGATATCGTAAGTCGAAATGATTTTATCAGGATGAAGAAACGTAATCGGCTCTATATTTCCTTTAGAATTCGCAAATTCAAAATACAATCGTGGTGTTTGCTCTGAAATTTGTGTATTCATGTTCCATTTCCTTTTCTATTTTAGAAATTTCTATACATAGTATAGAAAAATTAAGTAGTTATGAAAACTCTTTTTGAATTCATGCAAATGACGAAGCATGAATTTATGCTCTAGTAAAATGTTCTTGTACTAATTCGATATACCTTCGAATGGATTTTGGTAAGTAGCGTTGATTTAAGTAAGTGAGATGCACAGTACGTTTAAGATTTGGATGTTCAATTACTTTTTGAATAACCGCTTCACTTGTAGAACCCTTTAAATAATTTTCAGGTAAAATCGTCACGCCCAATCCTTCCTGTACTAGGGAAATGGCTGTTTCGAATCGTTCAATCTCATATTTATCATTCATAGGCAAATTGTTCATTTCAAACGCTTTTAATACATCTAAGCGTGTTTGGAATCCTTCAGTACTAATTATAAATGGTTCCTTATATATATCTTTCAATTCCAAAGTGTCTTTCTCTTTTAAATGATGCTCCTTTGACAAAACAGCTACTAATCTTTCTTCGTATAACGGTATAGAAACAATATCTTTTTCGTTAATAATTTGATTGGTAATAATGACATGAGATTGATGAGTTCGTAAAGCTTGTTTGACACTTTCCGCACCTAAAATATCGACTAACTTAATGTTGATGGAAGGATAATCTTGTTTTAATTTCTTTAATGTTTGCGGTATCCAATGTTTTGCAGATTCAATTAGCCCTAATATCAAACAACCATCCCCAACAGAACCAATTTCCTGCAATTCAATTTTTAATATATCTAAGTTCTCTAAAATCTCCTTGGCTCTACCGTATAGAAATTCCCCAACATCTGTTAATTGCAGTTTTCGAGTATGTCCTTCAAATAAAGGATAGCCTACGTCAGATTCTAATTTTTTCATTGCTATACTTAACGAAGGCTGGGCAATGTGTAATTCCTCTGATGCTTTCGTATAACTCATGCATTCCACAAGTTTTATAAAGTATCTCAACTGCTTCGTATCCATTAAACCACCCTATTTATAGTTATTATCTATAATATTATTCAAATTATATATTAGATTTATGAATCAATTCAAACTATACTGATACTAACTACTCAGAATATTTCAAAATTAAGGGGATGCGTTTTTGATGACATCATTACGACGAATTTGGTCTGGAAGAACTGACTATGGAGATGAAAAAAGCAAACGATTCCATGAAATCGTACAGCTAGAAAAAAATATTGACCCAATACCAAACGTGGCAATCGTAGGCTTCCAATGTGATGAAGGGGTTCGTCGAAATCAAGGACGAATCGGTGCCAAAGAAGGACCTAATGCCATTCGAAAAGCTTTGGCAAATATACCTTGGCACGGGGAATCGGCTTGTATCGCTGACTTAGGAAATATAAGCTGTGAAGATGCGGAATTAGAAAAAGCTCAAAAATTATTAGGGGAAAAAATAGCGGAAGTACGGACAAACGGTTCGAAAGTGATTGTGCTCGGGGGAGGACACGAAACATTATATGGTCACTACTTAGGTATTCGACAATACATCGGTCGTGATAAAAAATTAGGAATCATAAATATCGATGCTCATTTTGACTTGCGAAGTTATGAAGAAACGACTTCATCTGGAACGATGTTTAAACAAATTTTAGATCATGACAATCATGCATCTTATTGTGTAATCGGTATACAACAATACGGAAATACACTGGAACTGTTTGAAAGAGCAAAAGAGTTTCGAGTCACTACAATTTTAGAGCAACAAATACGAGAAAATATGAATCAAGCTCTAAATGAAATCGATTCTTTTATCAATCAAAATGAAGTGATTTTGTTAACACTTTGCATGGATGTCATTAATGCAGCAGAAGCGCCTGGGGTCAGTGCCCCATCACCTTTTGGACTAAATGCTGTTGAGGTTCGAAAAATCATCCAGCATGTGCTTCAATCTCCAAAGGTGGCTTCATTCGATATTTGTGAAGTAAATCCAACCTTCGATCCAAATGGCCAAACTGCAAAATTAGCGGCGTATCTTGTCAATGAAGTGATTATGTTCATGATAAAACAAAGGGGGTAAAAACGATGGCGTTTGATCAAATTACAACTATTTTCTTAGCGGTGTTGTTTTTAACAATCGGTACATTCATTATTAAAAAGGTAGGAATTTTTCAACGTTTCTGTATACCAGCACCAGTTGTAGGGGGATTATTATTTGCACTGATTGTCACGATTTTTAAGTCTATAGGTTTTGAAATCACTCTTGATACTTCATTGCAAAGTTTATTTATGATAACGTTCTTTACGACAGTAGGATTAGGAGCCAGTTTTAAATTAGTAAAACTCGGCGGAAAGCTGCTTATTATTTACTGGCTCGCTTGTGGTTTTTTAGCGTTAATGCAAAACGTCATTGGGGTGGGATTAGCATCACTTTTAGGCATTGAACCATTAATCGGAATGATGGCTGGTGCAGTATCAATGGAGGGTGGTCACGGTGCCGCAGCTGCCTTTGGTCAAACGCTCGAAGAATTAGGATTTGAAGGAGCAATGACAGTCGGTGCAGCAGCTGCAACGCTTGGACTTGTAGCAGGTGGATTAGTTGGTGGACCTGCAGCGAAACATTTAATTTCAAAATATGATTTAAAACCATCTAAGGAGGAAATGGAAGTTTCTTCATTGGATACAGATCATGAACAAGTGACAACTCAAACGTTCTTTACTCAAGTATTGATCATCACATTCTGTATGACGGTTGGTTCCTATTTAGGCAAATGGTTCTCCGAGCTAACGGATTTTGTATTACCTGGCTATGTTGGTGCTATGTTTGTAGCGGTTATTGTTCGCAACATTCTTGATAAAATCAAACCGGGTGCTATCAATATGAAAACTGTATCCATTATTGGGGATATTACCTTAGGAATTTTCTTATCCATGGCGTTAATGAGCATTAAGCTTTGGGAAATTACAGACTTAGCATTGCCTTTACTAATCATTGTGTTAGTACAAGTGATATTTATTGTTCTACTTGCTATGTTTGTATTATTTAGATTGCTCGGCAAAAATTACGATGCGGCAGTCATGATTTCAGGTTTTCTTGGCCATGGACTTGGTGCCACTCCAAATGCGATGGCAAACATGCATGCCATTGTCGGACGATTCGGTCCATCGCAAAAAGCTTTCCTCGTAGTGCCAATTGTAGGTGCATTCCTCATCGACGTATTTGGAATACCGATTATTATTACAACTATTAATCTATTTAAATAATTCATAAGTAAAAAAATGGCTCTATCATATTTGGTTTTCATATTCTAGCACCAAATTGATAGAGTCATTTTTTGATTTTCGTCATTTTATATTGGATTCTTATTAACCAAAACTTCAAATTCGTTGTTTAAATTACACATATAGGCCTGTGAGGAGCACGATTTGTTGAAGCGAGAGATGAATCGTCTTCTAATTTGACGGTACGATGTTCAGTTTTTCAATTACCAAATAATACACCTCCTCTGTAATCGATAACTCTAACTTACAGGGAGGTGCAATCGATTTATATGCGTCGTTTGAATTCGGTATTATATAAATTACGGGTTAGTGCAAAATTTAATGTTTTTTCTATCTAAACTATGAGGCCAACAACTTTGAAAAGTGAAAAGGTGTGGCTGATTTTGCATAGATTAAGCGAGATATTAGCCAAAGATGGCACAATAATAGTCATTCTGCTTATGTTAATAGTCAAATTTGTGAACATAATAGCCAATCAATCGAAAAAAGTTTACGAAATAATCGATAATAGTCAACTCTTTGAACATAATAGTCATTCTTTAGAAGATAATAGTCAAACTTATGAATTTAATAGCCAATAAATTAAAATCAACTTCAAAAATCGGCGATAATAGTCAAAGTTGATTCGATAATAGCCAAAATGCCAAGGATAATAGTCAAACTTGGCAAAATAATTGCCAAAGCATTAATCGAGTAGGAGGGAGTGATTAGCTCCCGTCCTCTCACACCACCGTACGTACGGTTCCGTATACGGCGGTTCAATTAAGATAATTGACGCAAGTTTTCATAACTTCCGTGAATAGCTGTTCTCTTT
>NZ_JAAXPW010000026.1 GCF_012396605.1 Ureibacillus thermosphaericus | reverse complement strand
GAGAACAGCTATTCACGGAAGTTATAAAGACTTGCGTCAATCATCTTAATTGAACCGCCGTATACGGAACCGTACGTACGGTGGTGTGAGAGGACGGGAGTTAATCGCTCCCTCCTACTCGATTTTTTTATAGTCGTAAATTAATTCATCCGTTTTTGAATCAATAGAAACATATAAGTCATGATTATTGAAAAACCATTCATCATCTTTTTCAACATAAAAATGGATGCCATCTACAACCGTTTCAACCCCAATATTATGAGGCTTTTCACGGTTCATTCCTAAAGAAAAAGCTTCATGGAAAGGGGAAGAACCACCGTAACGAGCGTAAAACCTTATGTAATCACCTGATTCTACTTCCATCTCTTCTTTGAACCAAGCCAACGCTTCATCCGAAATAATAATTTTCATTTACGCCAAATCCTTTCGAAAAACATTATAACCACTTAACTTTCGGTTCCGTACCTTCTTTGATGCGTTTGATATTGGATTTATGTCGATAAAATATAAAAGTAGCTAAAATCAATACTAAGATAAATAAAGCGTAATCACCAGTAAGTAACCAGTAAATAATGCTATAAATCACGGCTATGACAGATACAACCATTGACGATAAACTAACAATTTTCGTCAGTTTTAAACTGATGAAGAAGCCGATGATTAAAATTATAAAAAACGGCCATGAATAACCTAACAATACACCGCCTGATGTTGCCACAGCTTTTCCGCCACGAAAACCTGCAAAGATTGGGAACATATGTCCAACCGCGGCTATTGCTCCTAAAATAAGAGGATGTACTATCGTATCACTGAAAAACGGAAATATTGGTAGTATCGTTGCTACTGTACCTTTTAAAATATCCATGATGGTAACAACCATTCCAGCTTTTTTTCCTAATACGCGGAATGTATTTGTAGCACCTAAGTTACCACTTCCAAATTCTCGAATATCCGTTTTATAAAAAATTTTTCCAATCCATAATCCAGACGGAATCGAACCGATTAAATACGCACAAATGACTGCTATTACATTAATCATACCAAGATTCCTTTCAAAATAAACGTTTTACTATTAGCGATAATCATTTTACACTTTTTCTCTTATAAGAGAAAGGTCATTTTCGCTTTTTTCTATTATTCGCGAAAAAATATAGTACAGTGGAAGGAAATCATATGTTTAATCGTGAATCAAAGAAATGTCTTCATTTATTATATATGTTATCCTTTGTAAAATAAATAAAGCGATTGTGTTGGCAAGTATATTTATTAGGCAATCTTTTATTTTTAAGATGAAAACAGTACAAAGTACACTTTATGAAAAATTTTCTTTTTTCTTTTCAAAAATTTGTTAAAATGAAAAGGATGCTCGAATGTACTAGTGATTGACAGATGGAACGATTCTCTGTACGATTAGTGATACAGAACGGATGTTTGTATTTGGAGGGATTTAATTTGGCAATAAATCAAACAGGGATCACATATGATGCCGATGCCATTCAAGTATTAGAAGGCTTGGATGCTGTACGGAAACGTCCAGGGATGTATATTGGATCCACTGACAGCCGAGGTCTTCATCACTTAGTTTATGAAATTGTAGATAATGCAGTGGATGAAGCCCTTGCTGGATTTGGTTCACATATCATCGTCAAAATCCATAAAGATCATTCCATTAGCGTTCGAGACTACGGTCGTGGAATGCCAACAGGAATGCATAAATTAGGTAAACCAACACCTGAAATAATATTCACTGTGCTTCATGCTGGTGGAAAATTTGGTCAGGGTGGATATAAAACAAGCGGTGGTCTACACGGTGTGGGATCATCCGTTGTAAATGCTCTATCTAAGTTTCTTGAAGTAACGATTTATCGTGATGGTCAAATTCATCGCCAACGCTTTGAAAATGGTGGAAAACCGGTAACAACCCTTGAATTAATTGGGACGACAAAAGAAACTGGAACACTCGTTCACTTTTTACCGGATGATACGATATTTTCCACAACAAAATTTAATTATGATACATTAGCTGAACGATTACGTGAATCAGCTTTTCTCTTAAAAGGTTTGACAATTGAACTGATTGATGAAAGGGAAGAAGGAAAGCGGGAAGTATTTTGCTATGAAAACGGAATTCAAGCATTTGTTGAATATTTAAATGAAGAAAAAGATGTCATCCATCCAGTAAAATATGTGGAAGGCACTCATGATGATATAGAAGTAGAATTTGCCTTCCAATTTAATGATGGGTATTCCGAAACTATTCTTTCCTTCGTCAATAATGTTCGTACTCGAGATGGCGGGACTCATGAAACTGGTGCCAAGTCTGCATTAACTCGTATCTTTAATGAGTACGCACGAAAAGTCGGTTTATTAAAAGAAAAAGATAAAAACCTTGAAGGTACCGATATAAGAGAGGGACTTTCCGCCATCATTTCCGTTCGAATTCCAGAAAGGTTATTACAATTTGAGGGCCAAACAAAAAGTAAACTCGGAACTCCCGAAGCCCGCACTGCTGTAGAATCTGTTTTATCAGAAAAATTGTTATATATTTTAGAAGAAAATGCAGAATTATCCGCATCTCTTGTTCGGAAAGCAATTCGAGCTGGACAGGCAAGGGAAGCAGCGAGAAAAGCTAGGGAAGAAGCACGAAACGGTAAAAAGGGCAAAAAAGCTAAAACAATTCTTTCTGGGAAGTTAACACCTGCCCAATCTCGCAATCCCGAAAAAAATGAATTATACCTCGTGGAAGGTGATTCTGCAGGGGGATCTGCAAAACAAGGTCGCGATCGCAGGTTCCAAGCGATATTGCCACTCCGCGGTAAAGTTATTAATACAGAAAAAGCAAAACTTACGGACATTATGAAAAATGAGGAGATTGCTACCATTATTCATACAATCGGAGCCGGAGTAGGTCCTGATTTTAATTTAGAGGATGTGGCTTACGATAAAATTATTATAATGACCGATGCAGATACTGACGGTGCCCATATCCAAGTTCTTCTACTAACATTTTTCTATCGTTACATGCGCCCATTAATTGAAGCTGGAAAAGTCTATTTAGCTTTACCACCGCTTTACAAAGTGTCAAAAGGCAGTGGTAAAAACGAAGTTGTTGAATATGCTTGGACTGAAAATGAATTACAAGAAAAAATTAAAAAAGTAGGGAAGGGCTATGTTATCCAACGCTATAAAGGTCTAGGCGAAATGAATGCGGACCAATTATGGGATACGACGATGAATCCTGAAACGAGAACACTGATTCGTGTAACGATTGAAGATGGCGCCCGTGCAGAACGTCGCGTTACAACTTTAATGGGGGATAAAGTCGAACCTCGCCGTAAATGGATAGAATCAAATGTTGATTTTGGTATGGAAGAAGATACAAATACTTTCGTAACCGATTTCATCCAACATAAGGAGGAAGAATAATGGCGTCAACCGAACGATTTCATGAATTAACTTTAGAAGACGTGATTGGCGATCGTTTTAGTCGCTACAGTAAATACATTATTCAAGACCGAGCGATTCCCGACGCTCGAGATGGATTAAAACCTGTGCAACGTAGAATTCTTTATGCGATGTATAGGGAAGGGAACACCCATGAAAAACCATTCCGAAAATCTGCGAAAACAGTCGGTAATGTTATTGGTAACTACCATCCTCATGGGGATTCATCCGTATATGAAGCAATGGTACGACTTAGCCAAGATTGGAAAGCTCGCTATCCGTTAATTGAAATGCATGGAAATAACGGTTCGGTTGATGGTGACCCCCCAGCAGCAATGCGTTATACGGAAGCGCGCCTTTCCGTTGTAGCTGCAGAAATGCTAAAAGATATTGATAAACAAACAGTCGATTTCGTTCCAAACTTTGATGACCAAGACACTGAACCGACTGTGCTTCCTGCTAAACTTCCTAACTTACTTGTAAACGGTGCTACTGGTATTTCTGCAGGTTACGCAACAGATATACCACCTCACAACTTGTCAGAAGTATTAGATGGAATATTGATGCGTCTAGACCATCCAAATTGTACTGTAGATGATTTAATGACAGTTATAAAGGGGCCTGATTTTCCTACTGGTGCAATCATAGAAGGGATTGATGGCATTAAAAAAGCCTATGAAACAGGCAAAGGAAAAATTATTATTCGCTCCAAAGCAACAATAGAACCCATTAAAGGTGGAAAAGAGCAAATTGTCATCACTGAAATCCCTTATGATGTGAATAAAGCACAACTTGTAAAGAAAATTGATGAAATGCGTTTTGACAAGCGTTTAGAGGGGATTGCTGACATTCGAGATGAATCTGACCGAACAGCAGGACTCCGAATTGTTATTGAATTAAAGAAAGATATTGATGGAGAAGCCATTTTAAACTATCTATATAAAAACACAGACTTACAAATCACATATAACTTTAATATGATTGCTATTCATAATCGGCGTCCAACAATGATGACACTTCCATTAATGCTAGATGCATATATCGATCATCAAAAGGATGTTGTAACAAGAAGGACGAAATTTGACCTTCAAAAAGCAAAAGATCGATTACATATCGTTGAAGGTTTGATAAAAGCTTTATCCATTTTAGATGACGTCATTCAAACAATTCGTTCTTCTAAAGATAAACGAGATGCAAAAAACAATTTGCAATCGAAATTCCAATTTACTGAAGCACAAGCAGAAGCAATTGTTAACTTGCAATTATATCGTTTAACAAATACAGATATTACGCAGCTCCAAAAAGAGCATGAAGAATTACAAAAAACAACAGAAAAACTATCGAAAATATTAAGTAGTGAAAAAGAATTAATTAAGGTCATTAAAAAAGAAATCCAAGAATTGCGTAAAAAGTTTGACGAGCCTCGACGTTCCACTATCCAAGCTGAAATTAAAGAAATCAAATTGTCTCTAGACGTTTTAGTGCCAAGCGAAGATGTTGTCGTGACTGTTACAAAAGATGGTTATGTAAAACGGACAAGTCTACGATCTTATGCAGCGTCAAGCCCGGAAGATATTGCAATGAAAGAATCGGATTATTTACTATTTGAAGAGACATTGAATACTCAACATTACCTATTAATTTTCACGAATAAAGGTAACTACATTTATCAACCAGTTCATGAATTGCCGGATATTCGTTGGAAAGATTTAGGTCAACATATTTCAAGTATTGTTCCGATTGAAGAAGGCGAAAAAGTAATAGGTGCTATTGGCGTTGAAAACTTTGATGATGAAAACTTACATGTATTAACGGCATCAAAACAAGGACAAGTGAAGCGTTCGAGTCTAGCTGAATATCAAGTATCTCGATACTCCAAACCAATTAAGTCAATGAACCTAAAAAATGACGATGAAATGATTTATGCAAACCTTGTATCTTCCGATAAGGATGTTATCCTAACATCATATTTAAGCTATACAGTACGATTTAACATGGAAGAAATACCGATTACGGGTGTCAAAACAGGTGGGGTTAAAGGCATCAATTTAAAAGATGATGATATATTAGCCGCAGTTAATGTAATTGAAAAAGATGCTAAACAAGATGTACTTGTCGTTACCCATCGAGGTGCAATCAAACGGATGAGTATTTCCGAAATCGAACGAACAGGCCGAGCTAAACGTGGTCTTGTCATATTGAAAGAATTAAAAACAAATCCTCACCGTATCTTTAACGTTTTGGTTGTTAATGAAGAAGATTCGGTACTTGTAGTAACGAAAAAACAAGTACAAGAGAAATTTGCAATTTCTGAACTCACTAAAGCAGATCGTTATTCAAATGGTTCATTGAAATTCGATATAAACAACGATGGTGAATTATTATTTGTAAAAATTCTCAAACCTATTCAAGAAGTTATAAAGGATTTATAATCAATAAGAACATAATATTGTGGATGACTCTATTATGGAGTTGTCCACTTTTAAATTGAAAAAATTTCGAAAACGGTTTACTATTGTTATCATCGTTTATTTTGGGGGAATCATTATGGGGAAATTAGTGTTATCCATTGAACATCGTTCGAAAGGAATGGCGTTAGTAATTCTTGCTGCATTGTTTTGGGGAATATCCGGTACTGTTTCCCAATATATGTTTCAACATTTACATATCAACACAGAATGGTTTACAACTGTTCGGTTACTACTTGCTGGATTGTTATTATTAATCATTGCTTATAATAAAGAAGGAAAACATATTTTTGACATATGGAAACAAAAAAATGACGCCATTCCATTAGTCATTTTCGGAATATTTGGTATGATCGGTGTTCAATATACATACTTAGCTGCTATCAAACACGGAAACGCGGCAACAGCAACGGTTTTACAATACTTAGGTCCAGGATTAGTGACAATGTATTATCTTATTATTGCCAAACGTCTACCGACATTAAAAGAACTGATTGCAGTTTTTTCAGCACTTTTTGGAACTTTTTTGCTTGTCACTCACGGAAACATTCAGACATTAACGATTTCAAAAGAAGCTTTTTTATGGGGAATTCTGTCTGCCCTTGGTTTAGCATTTTACACGATTTATCCAATTAAATTATTAAAAAAATGGGGATCCTTTATTACCATTGGCTGGGGAATGTTAATAGGTGGAATCGTTTTTAGCATTATAAGAGCTCCTTGGCAATTTGAAGGGCAATGGCATATTGAGGCAAACTTTGCTTTCTTATTTGTCGTTGTTTGCGGAACCGTTCTTTCATTTTATTTTTATTTAGATAGCTTAAAATATTTAAGCGCTTCTGAAACAAGTTTACTAGCTTGTTTTGAACCATTATCCGCAACATTAACATCTGTAGCATTCTTAGGGGTTGCTTTTGGATGGATTGATTGGATTGGATCATTATGCATTTTACTAACAATAGTTATTTTATCGAGAGAGTAGGGAAGGGAACCTTCGAATTAAATAAAATGATAAAAAGAGGAAAGCTCATCTGCCTTCCTCTTTTTGTTTTGAGTAAAATGCATTGTTTATTTTTCTAATTGGTTTTGTTGTTAAAAGTCTTTTTATTGGCTTATTTCACCAACAAATGTGGCTGGATAAGTTGCTTCATCAAATTTATAAAGATACAATTTTGCGTTGATATTATCGCCTTTTTCATCAAAAGAAACGTCTGTTAAAACGCCTTTATAATCTTTGACGGATCGAACTGCTTCTGCTACTTCTTTTCTAGATGGTAACTCACCGTTATTGGCATGAATGGCTTTTTCTAATCCTTGTAAAAATACTCCCATCGCATCGTAAGCATATGCAGAATACGGCTCGATATCTTTATTAAATTTCGCCTTATAATTTTCAATAAACTGTTTACCTTCTGTTGTAGAGCTCGCATCTCCAGCAATATTTGTAATATACACATTTTTCACTGTTTCACCTGCAATATCGACAAGGGCTGAGGAATAGAGCGCATCTCCACCCATAATTGGAATTGTTATGCCTTTCTCACGTGCCTGTTTTATAAGAATTCCACCTTCGCCAAAAATACCTCCAAAGTAAATTAAATCAGGCTTTTTATTTAACACTAAGTTTAATACGCCATTGAAATCTTTTTCGCCAACAGTAATTCCCTCATACCCTACAATCTCAGCACCTAGATTTTCAGCTTCCTCTACAAAGGCGTCTGCCAATCCTGTACCATATGTTGTTTTATCTTGAATAACAAAAATCTTTTTTGCTCCCAATTCATTCACCGCATATCTTGCTCCTGCAGGCCCTTGATGATCATCTCTTGCAACGATGCGATTAACTGTTGTCAGCCCCCGATCTGTCACTTCTGTTGCTGTACTTGCAGGGTTGACCATTGTAACATAATACTTTTCATATATTTCGGAAGCCGCAATCGATACGCCAGAGTTATAATGACCGATAACGCCGTAAATAGATTCATCTGCTCCAATCAAATTGGCATTGGATACGCCTTTTTTTGGATCTGCCTGATCATCGTATGGTTCCAATTGTAATGTAAAACCCATTTCCTCAAACTTCGCTAATTCTTCCTCTAATTTCATTTGAGCGCCTAATTTGATGGCTTCACCAATGATAGCATTACTACCAGACATTGGTGCATGAGCAGCAATTTTGATGACTTTAGAATTTGTTGAATTGGAAGTGTTATTAGAAGTATTCGATGTGCTGGTAGAACAGCCTGCTAGTATTCCGATTAAGAAAAGCAAAGTTAAAATAATAATGGTAGTTTTCTTCAACATTACATCCCTCCAAACCCGTCATGTTCCACTGCATACCAATTAAAGTTATTAAAGCTTTATGTGACAGATTTGTGATATATACCATCTAGCAATAAAAAAATAAAAATATTTCTACTATAATAAGAATTAAATAGAGAATAACAATTGGAGAAAAGAGTAGGGGAGTAATGGATAAAAGATGTGCAATTAAAAAATCCTTGAGTTATGAAACTCAAGGATCAAAGGGTTAGAATTAGTGAGAGACTTTATTAACGGAAATACCAGTTTGTGCGCGAACTTCAACTTCGCTATATTTTGCATAATCCGTTTCTTTAGATAAAATAGTTCCAATCCAACCGCAAATGAAACCAACTGGAACAGAAATAATTGCTGGGTTTGTTAAAGATACTAATGGCGTACCTACGAAAATCGCTTTACCTGGTTCTGGATTCCATACGTTTGGTGAAACTGCCACAAGAACTAAAGCAGTAATTAATCCACCAATGATAGCCCATACAGCACCATTAGAATTGAATCGTTTCCAGTAAATTGTGTAAATGATTACTGGTAAATTAGCAGATGCAGCAATACAGAATGCTAATGATACCAAGAACGCAACGTTAAGCGTTTGAGCTCCTAATGCAAGTAAAATAGAAATAACAGAAATGACTAATGAACCAATACGAGCAGCAATAACTTGCTCTTTTTCAGTAATTTTGCCTTTTTTAACAATTTGACCATAAATGTCATGAGATAGGGCAGAAGCACCTGAAAGTACTAGTCCTGCAACTACCGCCAAGATTGTTGCGAATGCAACCGCAGAAACGAATGCGAATAGAATGTCTCCACCCAATTCTTCTGCAAGCAACGGTGCAGCCATGTTACCAGCTGGGTTTGCTGCAACAATCGTTTCTTTACCAACAAATGCAGCTGCTCCGAATCCTAAGAAGATTGTCAATACATAGAAAATACCAACAATCCAAGTAGCCCAGATAACTGATGAACGAGCAGTTTGCGCATCTTTAACTGTGAAGAAGCGCATCAAAATGTGCGGTAGACCAGCAGTACCCAACACTAATGCCAATAATGTGGAAATCGTATTGATTCCGTTCTTATAAAGCAATCCAGGATTTAGATACGCTTCTCCTGCATCAGTTGCAGTTGCCATTTCCGAGAACATTCTGATAATACTGAAATCAAATTTCAATAATACAAGAATCGAAATAATAGCAGTACCAAACATCAATAGAACAGCTTTAATGATTTGTACCCATGAAGTAGCAGTCATTCCACCGAACAATACGTAAATTGTCATCATGACACCTACGATTAGAACAGCTGCCCAATAAGGAATACCGAATAATAACTGAATAAGTGCTCCTGCACCAACCAGCTGTGCAATCATGTAGAATAAAACGATTACAATTGTACTTAAAGCAGCAGCTCCACGAACTTTGGCCATTTCGAAACGAGCTGTGATCATATCGGCCAATGTGAATTTACCAAGGTTACGAAGTGGCTCGGCAACGATATATAATACAACCAAGTAAGCTACTAGATAACCGATAGAGAAGTAGAAGCCATCATAACCGTATAATGCAACAGAACCTGCAATCCCTAAGAATGATGCAGCAGATAAATAATCCCCCGAGATAGCTAGTCCGTTTTGCCAACCTTTAAGGCCGCCGCCAGCAGTATAGAAATCACTTGCAGTGCTGGTTCTTTTAGAAGCCCAATAAGTAATATACAAAGTAACAGCAACAATAGCTAAGAACATGACTATAGAAGGAAGACTCATTGACCAGCACCTCTTTCGTATTCATCAATAATTTCTCTTGCTTCTTTATCAAATTTGTTCGCTCTTCCCACATAGAAGTGTGCCAGTCCCCAAACCATTATAAAGAGACCAAATGAATAGAACCATACCCACGTAATTTCTCCAATTGCTTTTTGATGCAAAATTTCTGTGTACGATGTTAAAACTGGAAGAAGCATGTATAAGACAAAGAAAATTACTGCCATCGTCCAGAGAAATGAGTTTTTCTTTCTAGATAACTGTCTGAACGATTCCATTTTGGCGATTCTTTCGTAATCAATTTGCTTTCCGCTATCTTTCGCCATAAACATACCCCCTTATTTTTGATTTTTTTTGCTGCTTTGTGTGCGCAAAATTCTTTTTTAAGAATTTTACAATTTTAATTTTATTTAACAGTTCAAAAAATTGCAACAACTTTTTTCTATAAATATTCCAATTTTTTTTAGTAAAAAACAAGATTAAAAGAGAAATTTTTTTCAAAAGTTAAGAAATACGCAGTATGTTAGAACTATTTATTTGACAATTAATTTACATATTTTCGGGATATTATAACAATGAAGGATAATGAAAAAAAACAAAAAATAGAAAAAAGGGAAAAAAAGTTAGGAACAATGACCGAAGAAATTGGTGTGAATAGAAGTTAATAATTATTGAAGGAATAACAATTATAGGAAAGTACAAGATCAACATATGTGAAATAATGATGATCCTATAAATAGTTATGTATAACTGAAACATTTTATTAATTTAACAGTTCATATTATTAAATTTTTATTAATTTAAACTAATAAATCGGTAAAATAAATACAGTTATTTCAATTCTGTCTCACTATTACAAGTATTCTTATATTTTGAGATTTAACTTCCGATAAGATATATTATGTAAACTAAAAACAGAAATAAAAAATTAGTTTATTTTCATTCCATAAAATATGAATTCTTTCCCACCCATTGAATAATCAATAAATGGTTGAGTATCAATTTGTTGGTTTCAAAAGTTTAAGAAGAATCATTAATAAAAGTTTTATCTAAATTGACTTGCCTCATGTATTTTTGCAAGTATTTTTTAATTACGGTTCACTTCATTGATTTACACATGAATCATCCTCATTAACTTTTGATGTTTTAGTCCAATTAACCGTAAATATAAGTGATTTCCCAACAACAATCTTTACTTATCAAAACTAAAATTGATATGTTTGAACACCTATATATTATAAGTAGAAAATTTATTATCTCGAGAAATGCTACTGAGGGTTTGATCGTTCCATTGGCAGCAAAATATACTCCATCTCCATATTTTATTTCGTTTTAAGTTGCTCTCGCTCTTTTCAGCAATCACTATTATATACGGTTGTTCCGTATATCATAAACAATTCTAAAATCAGACATTTCATTCATCGGAGATTTGCTTGGACTAAAATAAGTAATAGAGGATGGGTTATCAAATAATACATAATGTAAGATACAGATTTTTCTATTTAACCTCTCTTCTGGGAATAATTATCTTTTAGAGCCCTATTTAGTAGTGCAATTGAACGGTCGATATCAGCTTTAATCGTATCTTTATAGGCTTTTACCTTCTCTTTGTCTCCCAGCCTATAAATATAAATCGTCTGCATTTCTGTTCCTTCTTTTGTTATTGGCTCCCTAACAACATAGCCCTCTTTTAACAACTCATGCAAGGACTTATAAATTTCAGATTTTGTTGGTTTATAACCGAGATCTTTAAAATGATTTTGTAATTCTTCTAATATTTGAAGTCCATAAAGTCTTCCCTTCTCTGCTGCATGAAGCATATAAAGTTTTAAGTAAGCTCTTTGTTTAATGACAAATGTACTTTTCCCCATTTTATCCCTCCATAATAGCTGTACGTGTTTTTACTAGATTTTAATAAATCGTTCGGAGCGAGTGTTTTCAATAAATAAAGGATTTTTTAGAACCATCCTCTATAAGAATATAATAAACGAGTTTATTGATAAAAGTAATATGGCCTGACGAACTTTTTGTCAGGCCAAACCACTTATTATATGATTTTAAAATTTCTCTCCAGGTCGAAATTTATTGCTTTATAAGCATCAAATGGCTACTAAAAATTGCTTTTCAAACGCACTTCAATTGTTCAGTTATCATAATAATGAGAGGATTTTATCTGAGATTGCTTGTTCAACATCGCCGCGCATCGATAAACTTTCCTTCGCAAAAGGTGCTAGTTGTTCGTTTGAACCAATCATCACGTTATGGAATGCATGTTCAAACATCGATATATCATTTGCATCATTCCCGAATGCAATATATGTATTTTCCTCAATTCCCAATGACTTTAAAGCACTTCCTTTATGAATCCCCTTTGGACTAATATCTATTACATCTTCATTGTGATGTCTATGTACAAAAACTTCAAGTTTTAAGACCTGTTCAGATAATTTATCCATATCATTAGCTGTTAATAATAATACTTTTACAATTTTATCAAGAGAATCTATATTTACTTGTTTAGCTAATTTTCCTGGATCAATATTATGAAAAATTGGGTGTGTTTTCGGTCCAGTATAAGCATAATTCCATTCCCCATCAATCAAATAAGTAGCTTGATACAGATTAATCAGTTCTTTTAATTCTTCCACTACCTTCTTTGGAAATGTGTGACTTTTTATCACTTTTCCCTCTTTCCATATTAATGAACCATTTCCGCCTATCATTGTCAGATCATGAAATTCTTTATCTATTACAGGCAGCATATCACGAATGGGGCGCGCTGAAGCAAAAATGATTTCATGCCCTTCTTCCCTCAACTTTTTTAACGATTGAAGAATTGTTTTTGATATCGGTTGCCCATTAAACACAATCGTCCCATCTAAATCGAACACATATATCAATGAACTCACCTTTTCTATGGAATAATACCATTTTAATGGTAGACTAAAATAGAGTACTTGTAAATAAATCCCAACAACATCTTTTTTTATGTCATATACACTGCTTTTGACGCTCTATAGTTCAAATCAAAATACGCTAGTTACAGAAACTGTGTAACTAGCGCTCGACAAATTGAGGTCGCCTACATATTGCATTGAGACGCCCTTTATATTTTAACTAGATTATGCTCTAGCAATTGTTAAGTTAGTAGTATCTGTACTTAATAATCTTGTTGCTCCGCTAATGAAAGTTACCCAAACTAAGAAATTATCTTGGAATGCAATGAAGATTCCTTGTTGGTTTGAAAAACCATTGCCTCCTACCAAAATAGTGTCACCGAATTCTAATCCTAAATTGTTAAAGTGTTTTTCCATCACTTCATTCACCTCCATTCTTGAAGTTACTATAATAAATGCAAGTTTTAATAATTGATTTGAGTCATATGTACTAGAAATGAAGGAAAAAATTTCACATTTTTATAGAAAATCATCTAACGTAAATCTCCTTCTACAAATGCCTATTCCTATTAAATAAAAATAATAACAACACAGTAATTAGACAATCACTAACTTCCTGTATTATCTAAAATTTTTATATAATCCTTCAAATTTAATTGGAGTAACCATATCATTTTCACGTGCTAGTCCTTCCCCTTCCCCACTTCCCTTTTACCAACTCGAAAATATTTTCTTCAGCAATGAAAAGACTATCAATATTATTTAGGATGAATTTCCTCTACCTTAATTTTTTGATCTGCCCACTTGAGTTATATTGCCTCTCTTACAAATTTCGAGGAAAATTATTCTGTTACAAAACTAGCAACCTGGTTTTTCTAATCATATTTGCTGTTCCATTAAAAAACATTTTTATAGAAGTTCTATTTTGAATAAAAAAATCATCCAAACTTTCGTGGATGATTTTTTTTATAAATGATCATTTTTTACTTAATTATTGTTCATGTTCAATCAAAGAAAATGAAGAATTTGTTAAAATTAATAAAATTAAATGCAAATTATTCATGATTATGATATAACTTTCATAAACTTTACAAGATAGTCTATTAGTACATATACATGGAAATACTGTTGTTTTTTCCATCAATTTATTCAAACAATTTATTCTACGTTATTATTCCTAAAAGGGTATAATAACAATATGGAGGTCGAGCATGCTTAAAATTAAAAAAATCGAATTTATTAAAGCAGTATATGATGAATCTTTATCTCATAATATTTTTTCTATTGCTAACATCTATTTTTCAAATTATCCGCCCATTCTAGGTGCGTTAATATATTGGAAGAAAAATAATTCGCGGTCTGAATTTACTCGTGAAGGAGAATATAAATTTTATTACAATCTTGATGATATTACTTATTTTGCTGCTGTAAAATTTCCAAAAGATACGAAGTTAACGAGAGATCAAAAACAAGAATTATCTTATATTTTATTAGACGAAAGAGGTTCCATCGGGACATATACCATCAAAACTCATCCAAGCCGTCGAAAGCGATTTAATCCGAAAAAAACCCTTGAACAATTAAACATACCTGATGATTTTGATGTCACGTCCATACCTGTTCATTACGGTCCTATTATTGATGAAACAAGTGCAGAAGAAATCCAAAGAGACAATCCGCATTTATCAAAGAAATTTATAATGGATTATTGTTACTGGAGGTATAGTTTAATAAAGTTGCATCCAACGGAATTTGAGCCATATTTAAAATATGTAGATTTTGCTTATGTATGTTATGCATGTGATCAAATCACTGAAAAATATTTAATCGATCATTTAGATTTAGTAGATGTTGCCGCGCTGCAATATAATTATCCAGTACTCGCAAGACTAACTCCTTCATTTAAAAAATATATTGTTGACGAATTAATACGTAAAAAAGAAGAAATCAATCCTCATTTTGCAGATGAAATTGATGAATTTATTGAAGATGACACTTATTTTAGTGAATATGCAACCATTCATTTATTAGATGAAGATGAATATGAGGAAGAAGAGGAAAAAATAGATTTCCAATTTTTTGAGTTTGATCGCGGTCCATTTAAATGGCCTGGCAGCGAACACATGGTAAAAGGGATTCCTTCCCTCGCTTGCCAGTTATATGATGACATGGGTTATAAAAAACCAACAAATGAAGAAATGGATGAACAATTTAACAAATACAATGCAAAACAAATTTCATTAATTAGTGCGATTTTAGAGCCCCATTGGTTAAATCGATATAAAGATAAAATTGATTGGAAAATCGTATGTTTATATAATAAACATTTAACGGATGAATTTTTAAATGAGCATATAGAATACGTAGACTTTGAATGCTTAGGAAACAATTTAAGGTGTGTTTTATCGGAAGAATTCATTGAAAAACATATGAACCAATTCAATCACGATAAACCGGTACCATTAATTATTCGCTTTTTAACAGAGCAAATGTATTTAAATCATAAAGATAAAATCAAAGTAAATTCCGACTTACTTTTCCAATACTATGATTGTATTGGTGCTCCCGAATACAATCGTATACTCGATTTATTGGATGAATAGCTTCATTATCTTTTTAATTGAACGCCATTTTTAATGAAAATGGTGTTATTTTTTTACATACTGCAATTTTTTGCAAATAAATACCTCACTTGTTGTTACAAAACAAGTGAGGCTTTTAATCGACTTCAATTTTAAATATATCCAAATTATTAACCTCTTTCCTATAATCTAGCGATTTTATCTGATTATTTAACTTGTTCTTTCATTATTCGTGCATGCTCATTAAATCTGTCCAACTGTTCTTGAGATAAATGTTCGATAAAGTTTGTAAAATTGATTGGTTCAAGACCAAACTGCTCACATTTTGAAACATAATACTCATAGCCTTCTTGATAAATTGTCATACATATCCCCCTTTTACATTGTACTATAACAGTTGTTTTATTTTTATTCTAATATAGTACAGTTTTAATTTTCTGTCAACGGTAAAATGAAAGACTTGTCTAAAAATTTAAACAAGTCTTCGTTAACCTTATATGAGGCTTTTCACCATTTTTGCGATTGTTGCTCCATCAGCCTTGCCAGCAAGGAGCGGTTTTGCAATTTTCATCGCCTCGCCCATATTCATTCCTTTTGTAATACCTGCGTCCACTAAAATTTTGACAATTTCTTCTTCTGATAATTGTTTTGGTAAGAAGCTTTGTAATATTTCCAGCTTACGATTTTCTTTTTCAATTAAGTCTTCACGGCTCGCTTGTTTTGCACCCTCTAACGCTTGTTGAGTCTGTTTCAATTCACGATTAATAACCGCTACTTCTTCTTCAAATGAAAGTTCAGAGCCTTTTTCTTTTTCTGCTTGATCTAATGCAGATTTTAATAATGTTAGAACTCCTTTCGCCACAACATCTTTTTCTTTCATCGCTTGTTTTAATTGTTCAAAAACTGTTTTTTTCAACATAATTATGCTCCTTTATTGATGTTTTATGTATTTCATTATAATAAAAATATTCAACCATATTAATTAATAGACATTCATTGTAATGGCTAACACTACATTTAATATAAATATGTGCTCGATTGAGCTTGCAGTATCACTACGGCGATTGGAGCAGATGGTCATCACAATGTTTCATTTCTTTTTGTTCCTCCTCCCTACCCTTCACTAAATAAATTTGTCGATTATTTCTGAAAATTGTTTAATTTATTGTGAATATTGAAATAGCTGTAGGATAATTTACTTAATTCAAGTAATATGAAACTAATGTAAAGGAGGTATTGAGAATGCAAGTTCGTACGACGAGACTCGAAGAAGAAGAAGCAAAAATTGTCTATCAAGAAACAGCTGGTTTAGCCATTATCACCATTCATCGACCGCAATTAAAAAACGCTTTGACAGCAAAAATGTGGGATCAACTAGCAAAAATCGCTACGCAATCTATAAAAAATCCAAAAAATAAAGTATTAATTCTTCGAGGATCCGGTGAGAATTTTACTGCTGGTTCAGATATAAAAGAATTCAATCGCATGTCATTAGAAGAAGCTGAAGAGGCCTTTGTTCGAATGGAAAATACAATCTCCACCATCGAAAACTTACCACTTCCTACAATTGGTGTCATTAACGGTCCAGCGATGGGAGCAGGTCTTGAGCTTGCATTAGCTTGTGATATACGAATTGGTTCTGAGAAAGCTCGCATGGGAATTCCAGTTGGGAAGCTCGGCATTACATTGAATAATAAGTTTGCAAAACGACTCGTTGATTTAGTTGGCCCAGCAACGACAAAAGATTTTGTTTTCACTGGCCGTACATTTAAAGCAGAGGAAGCATATAGAGCCGGTATGTTAAACTACTTAGTGCCTGAAAAAGATTTAACTCGTTTCTCTATTCGTTTGGGAAAACTAGTGGCGAGCATGTCCCCTGCTTCATTACTGGCGGTCAAAAATTCGGTAAAAGAGTGCGTTAACTCAACTCCAGCCCTATGGCAAGGCACTACATCTTTTGTCGATCCTGAGGATTTTCCTGAAGGAGTTCGTGCTTTCGTTGAGAAACGAATGCCTCAGTTTAGACGGAAAAACTAAAGCTTTGTAGGCTTCAGAAAAGTCATTAGTAAATCCAAATCACGGCTATCAATTCCCTTTCGCCTAAAATCAATAACTGCAAGTAGATGTTTTCATATAATTCACACAAAATGCAATAGTAAGACTGTCCGAAAAAGTATTGTAGTTTTTGGACAGTCCTTTACATTATTCCTTTAATAAAAATTTGCATTTGCATTGGTTCAAATTCAAAATGGCGTTGAAATTCAATGGAAATCTGCTTTTGCAATTCTTCGATAGCATTGACCACATCGTAATGTACTGGTGCTTTAATCTGAAGGGATATATAAATTTTTGGCGTCAATTTCTTCATTGTGAATTGTATAGAATCTACTTTCGCGATAACCGGATAATTCGAAACAACATAGTGAATTAAATCAATAAAAACATTCGGTGATATTTCAATTGTTTGACGATGAAAATCAGGTTGAACAATCGTCGTTTCTCCTAATTTCACCCGATTCTTTGAAAAAATATCAAACCCTTTTTGAATAAAACGTTTAAAAAAATTTTGCTCCACTTGACGATAAGGAATGGGCATTAAATGTTTACCTTGAGTCGAGCGAATAAATTGAGCTAATTTAATCTCATTTTTCGAGCGTATGTTATCAATATAATAAAACTGTTGAATTGGACCAATGTTCAATTGTTCAGCAATTTTTTTTGTCATTTTATCGCTCGTTCCAATAATTAAAATCGATTGAATATGATGTTTTTTTATTGCATCCATTACTTCTTTTCTATGTAATTCATCTTGAAATATCGCTCTTCGAATAGCTTTTATTGTATTTTTTTCAAATTTTGCTGAAGTACCTGCAATTTTTTGACCGTTCTTAATTAATAATCCATCATCAATGATTGCTTCAATTCGATGATCATGGGCAAACTGTAAAGCGCTCGTGCTTTTTCCAGAACCACTTGGACCACTTAGGGAATACACTCTCATATTTTCATCTCCAAAACTTTTACTATTTTTCTTGTATCATAAACAAAATTGTTAATTAAATCAAAAAACTTAATTTTTACTGTATTGAAGAAAGATTAAAAGTATTGAAAAATATGTTAAAATATTTTTTATATTCAAATTCGTCAAAATTAAGGAGTGTTACTATTGAATATTGTACCTTCTAAGAAGATGTCATTATTCCAACCAGCAATATTCGGTCAATTAAAGGATCATGCAAGAGCTTATCAAGAAAAAGGAATGAAAATGATTGATTTGAGCCTTGGAAGTCCAGATCTACCACCTCATGAAATGCTTCGCAATCACATGGCGGAAAAAAGCAAAAATCCTGCTGCCTATGGGTACACATTAACAGGAACAATGGAATTTAATGAGGCAGTTGCACGCTATTATAAGAGAGTCAATAAAGTAGATGTTAATGCCGAGTCAGAAGTTTTACTCACAATGGGTTCTCAAGAAGGACTAGTTCATTTACCAATCGCCTTTTGTGATCCTGGCGATATCGTTCTCACTACAAATCCTGCTTATGTCGCTTATATTGCCGGCATTCATTTGGCAGGTGCCCGCCCCTATTACATACCATTAAATAAGGAAAGAGGATTTCTTCCAGAATTAACAGCGATTCCTGAAGAAATTGCCCAGCAAGCGAAATTGCTTATTTTGAATTTACCAGGAAATCCTGTTCCGGCAATGCCTACTATCGAATATTTTACGGAAGTTGTAGAATTTGCAAAAAAATATAACATTATCGTCCTACATGATGCGGCCTACTCAGAATTTTACTTTACTGGAGAGGGACCAATCAGCTTCTTAAATGCTCCAGGTGCAAAGGATGTTGGAATAGAAATCAATTCTCTATCAAAAAGTTTCAGCTTAGCTGGCGCCAGAGTAGCTTACATCGTTGGCAATAGAGAAATGATAAATATTATGAAACAATTGAAATCAAATTTAGATTACGGTATTTTTGAACCGATTCAATCCACTGCCGCACTTGCTTTAGACAATTCGGAAGTTATCACTGATCATTTACGTAAGACATTTGCTGAAAGACATCATGTCATTACAAAAGGGCTAGAAAAAATCGGTTGGGAATACGCCCCATCAAACGGAGGGATGTTTGTTTGGGCGAAATATCCTTATTCCATTGATAGTGTGTCTTTCGCATTTAAAACTATAGAACAAGCAGGAGTAATCATGGTCCCAGGAATTACATTCGGATCTGAAGGAGAAGGATATGTACGCATTGCCCTCGTTCAAGAAAAAGAATTATTAGAGGAAGCGATTGAACGGTTACGCGAATTAAAAATTTAATATTATTCGAATTGATAAGCTATCATTCACTTGAATAGTTGAATGATAGTTTTTCTTTATTTAGAGCAGCGTTTATTACTTTAGTCATGCGAAGATATTTCTTCTAAAAAATAAAAAACCGGCTAATAAATAGCCGATTTATTCTACATGATATTTATTCGTTTCATCTTCTTCAAATCGATTATAGCGCCTTTTAAACAATTGGAACATGTATGTCACTAACACTTTCAGCAAGGCATATCCTGGAATTCCTAATACGACCCCAGCCACACCAAATAATGAACCCGCTGTTAATAATACGAAAATAATCGTAATTGGATGAATCTTTAATGAAGAACCCATGATATTCGGTGTAATAAGCTTTCCTTCAATTAATTGTACTATCGTCCATACTATAATTAATTTCAACACCATCAATGGTGAATTTACGATTGCAATGATGATGGCAGGTGTGATGGCGATGGCTGGCCCTAAATAAGGCACAACACTTGTAATCATCGCTAAAAATCCAAGTAAAAACGCATAATCTAACCCAATGATTAAAAATCCGATTGTCATCATGACGCCGATGCAGAAAGAAACTAAAATTTGACCTTGTATGTAATGACTGATTTGATGATCCATTGCTTTCATCACTTTGGATGCATCATTTCGCATGCGAGGAGGAAAAATACTTAAAATGAATTTTGGGAATTTTTCTCCTTCATATAATAGATAGAATAAAATAAACGGTACTGTTACTAAAGATAAAACGATTCCCGTTACCGTTGAAACAAATCCTGTGATGCCACTCGCTACAGTAGTTGCTAAATTCGCAAAAGTTTCCCTTACCGTCGTAATTAAATTGTTCGTTACATCCAGTAATACTCGGTCATAATCAATATTGTATTTTGAGAATAGTTCATTCACACCAGAATTATTTAAAAACGTAACAGTCCCTTCTACAACTGCCATGAAATAAACAGGAAACTCATGTACTAAATTCGTAAATTGATCCCGCAAAAATGGAAAGACAAGTAATACCAATAATGTAATGGCGCTAATCGCAATAATGAATATTAAAAAAATTGACCAAATTCTCGGGATCCACCGTTCCAACAAATACAATAACGGTCTAAATAAATAATATAAAATGACAGCAAGAACTCCTGGGAGTATTACTACTTCAAACAATACTTGAATCGGATAAAAGATAAACGAAACTTTATTAAAAACGAAAATTACGCAGCCTAATAATAAAAGAACGATTAGCGAGAAAAGTAAATTTTTACCTCCAAGAAATCGAATGTATTTTGTTGTCTGAAACATGGAATATTTATTTTGTTTTACTTCTTGCTCTAATTCTTTGTCTTTTTCCAAAAAATCACCTCATCAAATTTCGACAAAATTATTTTATCATGAATAATTTCTGAAAAAAACTTCTCTACTCCCCTATTTTTAAAAATTCATGCAATTTTTTCTTATTGGCCTCCAAGTCGATTTCAATGACCGATCCTGCATGTTGATAGGAGTTAAATCGATATGTCCCTTCTACAGGAATTGTCATCTTTTCGATGGAAGGTGATCCACCTTTTGCAATTGATAAAGCAGTTTTTAGTTCCTCTACTGAAGACATATCCGTGATGATATAGCCTTGTGCCGCACCGATAAGTTTTGGTAAATTTTTAACATTTTGCGGCTTTAACAATTCGTCTTTTAATGCTTCAATGACTTTTTGTTGACGCTCTACCCTTCCAAAATCGCCTTCAGCATCGTGTCGAAATCTCGCATATCCTAATAATTCTTTACCGTTTAAACGTTGCAAACCTTTTGTTAAGGTTACACCAATATAAGCGGACATGTCTTTTTCAACTTCTATTTCAATACCATTTGGTGCTAAAATATCAATCATCGCTTCAAAGCTTTTGAAATCAATCACCATATAATGATGAATCGGGATTTCAAACATATGATTCAATGTATCCTTCAACAGTTGTACCCCACCTAAATAATAAGCGGTATTTAATTTCCAACGATCATATCCTGGTATATCTGCATAAATATCTCGCATGAAAGAAACTAACTTTAAATCGTTGGTTTCTTTATTCCAAGAAAGAACCATCATCGTATCGGATCGGGATTTTTCCTCTCCCCTACTATCCACACCAATTATTAAATAATTCTCGATTTTTTCTTTAGGTTCATCGGGTGTAAATTCTATTTCTTCTTTATTCTCTTCGCCAGCCAGTTCTAACCCCGTACGATATTGGTGAATAGAATATGCAATGATTGCAATCAGCACAATGAAAATTGAAAATAGTATTACTCTACCTTTACGTAAACGTTTTTTCTTATAACGTTTTTCACTTCTACTACGAACTTGATTTTCTTCCATATTCATTCCCCTTAGACATATAACTTTATAAAAATATAACGATAATCAAAACGATAAGTTCGATATCAATTATTATACTATGCTATTTTACGAAAAGCTTTTTTTGTATATAAAAGTTGTAAATTTGATACTATAAAGTTATCTTGTAACATTGT
This sequence comes from Ureibacillus thermosphaericus, assembly GCF_012396605.1. Classification (GTDB taxonomy): domain Bacteria; phylum Bacillota; class Bacilli; order Bacillales_A; family Planococcaceae; genus Ureibacillus; species Ureibacillus thermosphaericus. Next base: position 25,453 of record NZ_JAAXPW010000026.1, on the reverse strand, counting down.
TAAGAATTTTAAGCAATAGGAAGTGAAAAAAATGGAAAAAGCAACATTTGCTGGTGGATGTTTTTGGTGTATGGTAAAACCATTTGTTGAATGGGAAGGTATTGAAAAAGTAACGTCAGGTTATATGGGAGGACATGTTGAAAATCCTACATATGAAGATGTAAAGTCCGGGAAAACTGGCCATTTAGAAGTCGTTCAAATCGAATTTAATCCGAATATTTTCCCATATGAAAAACTACTTGAAGTTTATTGGATGCAAATCGATCCAACGGATGATGGAGGACAGTTTCATGATCGCGGAGAATCTTACAAAACAGCTATATTTTATCATTCAGAAGAGCAAAGAATCTTAGCGGAAAAATCGAAAAAAGAACTGGAAGCAAGCGGCAGATTCAAAAAGCCAATCGTAACTGAGATTCGACCTGCCATGATATTTTATGAAGCAGAAGAATATCATCAAGATTATTACAAGAAAAATCCCGAACATTACCTTGAAGACCGGAAGAAATCCGGAAGAGATGAATTCATTAAAAAATACTGGAATAAATAAATGTTGAGCGGTTAAAAGTGTGTTACTTTTGCCGCTCTATTTTTGACTGTTTTTAATTTTATAATTTACTGCCTTTCACTAAAAATATATTTCTGACCACTTATCCTAAAAATTAGTTTACATAATATTATTATCAAAATCTGAGAGTATAACTCTTTCCTTCTCCATTAGTGTGCTTGGTGTCTATATCCGACTTCATACTTTAGTAGTCAATGATATTAATAGTAATAAATTTTAATAGGAAGAAATCATTATAAAATAATCCATTCTCAAAAAAACAGTAATGATAAAACGAAAAAATTATAGTAAAATTTAATTATTCAAATAAAATATTCCTTTTTATACCTTTTTATTCCATTATATTCCAGTTAATCGGAGGGAATGAGCATTGACTACATATGTTACAAATACTCGTTCAAATGAACCAACAATTTTTAACTTCACTGGAAACAAAATCAAAACAGAAGACAGAGAAATTGATGTATTGGTAAAATTTGAGGAACCTTTAGTCGTTGTACTGGGTTCTGTATTAGATGATGAAGAATGTGACAGATTAATTGAATTATCAAGAAATCGTCTTCAACGTTCCAAAATTGGTGTAGAAAAAATTGTTAGCGATATCCGAACTAGTAGTGGAGCATTTTTGTCGGATGTTCAAGATGACCTTGTATCAACAGTTGAAAAAAGAATTTCTTCTATTGTAGGTATCCCTGTTGAACATGCGGAAGGTTTGCATATTTTAAATTACAAACCTGGACAAGAGTATAAAGAGCATTTTGATTATTTCGCAGCAACAAGTAAAGCAGCAAGCAATAATCGAATTTGTACAGTTGTTTTATATTTAAGTGATGTGGAAGATGGCGGAGAAACCTATTTCCCAAAACTTGGATTAAAAGTGTATCCTAGAAAAGGAATGGCTGTATATTTTGAATACTTTTACAACAATCAAACATTAAATGAATTAACATTACATGGCGGCGCTCCAGTTAATATAGGTGAAAAATGGATTGCAACGCTTTGGTTTAGAAGAAAGAAACTCGATTAATTTAATATGACAAATTCCCTTCTTTTCTTAAATGTCATTGCCTATACATTATAATCCCCTTTTGCATTCCCCTTCCTACATAAAAATGCAGAATTGGATTACTCATGATTCCAATTCTGCTTATATTTTGTTAACCAGTCCCCATTCATTACGTTGTTTTAATTCTATTCTTTCAAACTAATTCATCCTTGAATGCCAAACCTTCTATAGCTTTTCACTTCACTTCTTGATATAATGGTGCCATTATGTGTAAAAGAGAAAAAGAAGTTAAAATTTAACTTTTTTGCACATCGAAGTAGTATTAAAGGAGGAACTTACATGATTCAAGTAAGTAATGTAGGTCTTCGTTATGGTGATCGCAAACTTTTTGAAGATGTAAATATTAAATTTACGCCTGGGAACTGTTATGGTCTCATCGGAGCAAATGGAGCGGGAAAATCTACGTTCCTTAAAATATTATCAGGAGAAATCGAACCACAAGAAGGTCAAGTAATCATAGGGAAAGACCAACGTTTAGCAGTATTAAAACAAAACCATTTCGAATATGACGAATATACGGTATTAGAAACAGTGATTATGGGACATAAGCGCCTGTATGACGTAATGAAAGAAAAAGACGCCATTTATATGAAAGAAGATTTTTCAGATGAAGATGGCATGCGTGCTGCCGAACTAGAAGCAGAATTTGCAGAATTAAATGGTTGGGAAGCTGAATCAGAAGCAGCCACTCTCTTACACGGTTTAGGCATTAGCGAAGATAAACATTATATGAAAATGGCTGATTTAGAAGGTTCAGAAAAAGTTAAAGTATTGCTTGCTCAAGCACTGTTTGGAAAACCAGATGTGCTGCTATTAGACGAGCCAACAAACCACTTAGATTTAAAAGCTATTCGTTGGTTGGAAGAGTTTTTAATCAACTTTGAAAATACTGTAATCGTTGTTTCCCACGATCGTCACTTCTTAAACAAAGTATGTACACACATTGCTGATTTAGACTTTGGACGAATTCAAATTTATGTGGGGAACTATGATTTCTGGTATGAATCTTCCCAACTAGCTTTAAAAATGGCACAAGAACAAAATAAGAAAAAAGAAGAAAAAATTAAAGAGTTGCAAGAATTCATTGCCCGTTTCTCAGCAAACGCTTCTAAATCAAAACAAGCGACTAGCCGTAAAAAAATGCTCGAAAAAATACAATTGGAGGATATTAAACCATCCAGTCGTAAATATCCTTATATCAATTTCCAAATGAATCGAGAAATTGGTAATGACTGTCTTTCTGTAGATGGCTTAACTGCAACGCAAGATGGCCAAGTGCTATTTAAAGATATTCGTTTCATAATGAATCGTGACGATAAAATTGTGTTGCTAGGAAATCCTTTAGCAAAATCCGCATTGCTAGATATATTAATGGAAGAACGACAAGCTGATAGTGGTACTTTTAAATGGGGTGTTACTACTTCAAGAGCTTACTTCCCTATGGATAACTCAAAATACTTTGAAGGCACTGAAAAAACATTAGTCGATTGGTTGCGCCAATTCTCTCCAGAAGATCAAACTGAAACATTTTTACGCGGTTTCCTTGGCCGTATGCTCTTCTCAGGAGAAGAAGTGAAAAAATCACCTTCCGTGTTATCCGGAGGCGAAAAAGTTCGCTGTATGCTAGCAAAAATGATGCTTTCTGGTGCAAATGTGTTACTACTAGATGAACCAACAAACCACTTAGACTTAGAATCCATTCAAGCTCTGAACAACGGTTTAATTGCCTTTAAAGGTGCTATGATTTTCACATCCCATGACCATCAATTTATTCAAACAATAGCAAACCGCGTCATTGAAATTCAAGACGACGGGACTATTCTTGATAAACAATGCACATATGACGAATTCCTTGAGTGGAAAGAAGCGCAAGGATTATTGTAATTTTAGTGCAAGGCTGTTCGGATTTTATTCCGACAGCCTTTTTTTGTGTATACATTAAGATTAGGTGAACAACAACTCTTTATAGTATAGGATAATAACCAACATTCTTAGTAAGTTGCTTGCTCGAACGATAAACCAAACGATTTAATAGTCAAAATGATGAATATAATAGTCATTCTTTAAAAAATATTAGTCAAACTTGCATCGATAATAGCCAACCACTAATTTTCCGTTTCAAAAATTTGTTTTATTAGTCAAAATAATCGAATTAATAGTCATTCTTCCAGTTATAATAGTCAAATTTTCATCAATATTAGCCAATCGCTAATTTTTCACTTCGAAAATTTGTTTTATTAGTCAAAATAATCGATTTTATAGTCATTCTTCAAGAAATAATAGTCAAATTTCTATAAATAATAGTCATTCAATAAATAAACCTATTTTAGTTTACATAATATTATTATCATTGATTTAGTGTTTGAATTTATATAAAACTATATAATGATAAATACTAACCAATGAAAGGAGTCGATAACAATGAAGGCATTTTATCTTTCTCTCTGCTTTTTGTTCCTGCTGATTGGCTGCCAACCCCAAGAAAACACAACTAATCAAAACGATGTTTCCCCAACCAATCAAAATGCTTCAGAAAATAATCATGAAGACTTAAGTCGATTTTTTAAACCTGATAAATCCATTGCGAAGTTCATAGGAGACGGGAATGAATTTGCAACGTATACTGAAAAAACAACTTGGTTGGACAAAAAATATGTAGGCACGATTGTCGATAACGGCGGCGTAACCATGATGAATATTTATAAAATCGGCGATGATAAAATTGAAATCATTTACAAAGAACCGGTTGATCACGATGCAACTTTCCCTGGATTAGAAGAAATCAAATCAATGCAGCCAATTGAGACTTATTTTGCAATGCCAATTCAAGTCGGTACAACGTTCGGCAATTGGAAAATTGTCGACACAGGTATAAGTATTGAAATCCCATATAAAACATTTGAAGAAGTAATTGTAATTGAAGAAAACGGCGATAACTATGTAAACCGTAAATATTTCGCGGAAGGATTTGGAGAGATTAAATCTGAATATATAATGAATACAGATCAAGGCGAAAAATATATTGTCACTTCCACTTTAGAATCCATTACAATAGATTAAAGTTTATACTTAATACTCAGCAATCACCAGACAAAAGGAATAGAAAAACCGAACGATTTTTTGAAACTCTATTTTTATTTTCAATATCGTTCGGTTTTTATGTTAATGAAATAACAAAATACATATTAAATTTTATGAAAGTTCATTTTAGTTCTAACCCTACCCTTCCTTCTGCCATTATTCTGAGCCTCAGTCAGCTAGAATATAAATTTCCAGTATTTCTGAGCATCTCGTACAATTTTCCCAAAATATGATTCCCTAGTTTTTCTGATGGAGACAACGGATTTCATGTAAAACTCATTTTCTTAGTGGGCATTTATAATTGTTGCTATATAGGTTGATACATGTATAACTTCTACCAAATTCTTCTTCAATAGCAATTTAATTTTTAAAATAGAATCTTTATCAAGCATATTATGCTGTGCAATCATTCATTAAATTTGAGCTCTGCTTCGCAATCATATGATTAATTTTATATATATAAATCTATGAAAATTATTTTCTGTTACTTTTGACTTATTTAATATAATGCATCTATTTTTAGAGAATAATTTCTACCCTTTTACATACGTATTAATGAGGAATTTCTGAAAATATGTAAGAAATTTCTTGAGAATTCTAGAATTTTACAAAAAGGAGGTTTTTTATGGTATTAGGATTTATTGGGCTTCTAGGTAGTTTAGCATTAATGATTTATTTGACGATGAGAGGCGTAAACTTGCTGATTGCAGCCCCTTTCGCAGCATTTATAGCAGCAATATTAAGTGGTATTACAATTTTCCCACAATTAGCTGCTGAAGGAGATCCAGATTTTATCACAAGTTATATGGGCGGATTTACGGGATTCATTAGTTCTTGGTGGCTCATGTTCTTAGCGGGAGCAATATTCGGAAAAGTGATGGAAGATAGCGGTGCTGCAGATAGCGTTTCAAAATGGATTATCGAAAAAATCGGTGCTAAACATGCCATTTTAGCAGTTGTTGTCGCATGTGCAGTACTTACTTATGGGGGAGTTAGTTTATTCATTGTTGCCTTCTCGGTATTCCCAATGGCATTAGCCCTATTTAAAGAAGCTAATCTACCAAGAAGGTTCATTCCTGCTGCTTTGGCATTAGGGTCTGTAACTTTTACGATGACTTCTGCTGGTTCACCGGAGATTCAAAACTGGATTCCAATCCAACACTTAGGAACGACTCCATACGCTGGATGGCAAGTTAGCTTAATCGTGGCCATTTTCATGGCAGTCGCAGGGTATTTTTGGCTAAAATGGATGGTCAATCGTGCAGTTACGAAAGGCGAAAAATTCGTTGCAAAAGAAACTGATAACCTAGATAAAGCAGAAAATCGACCACTTCCTAGTCCTTTGCTTAGTGTTTTGCCATTAATCGTTGTGCTCGGGTTTTCGTTTATTTTCCATGAACGTTTGGGTACGTCTGCATTGATCATTGCTTTACTTGGTGGAATTATTATGACTTATCTCATCAGTTTCAAGTATATGCAAAATCGTGATAAAGCAATTGCAGAAGGTGCACTGGGAGCCGTGATTGCCATTGCGAATACAGCAGCTGTGGTTGGTTACGGCGGAGTTGTGAAACAAACAGAAGCCTTTTTAACGACAGTTGATTATATGACGAACATCCCTGGCAGTCCACTTATTGGTGGTGCTATTGCTGTTGCTGTATTAGCAGGCCTAACGGGTTCATCTTCTGGCGGTCAATCTATCGCTTTACCATTAATTGCACCACATTACTTAGATATGGGGGTTAATCCGGAGCAGTTGCATCGGGTTATCGCCATTGCTTCAGGATCTTTAGATACATTGCCACATAGTGGTTACGTTGTTACAACCATCACTGCCATTGCACAAGAATCGCATAAAGATGCTTATCCAGCAATGGGCGCTTTAACAGTAATTATTCCGTTACTCGGAACTATTCTAGCAATCATTCTATTCTCTTTAGGTTTATAAAAATAATGTTGGAGGTCCAAACATGAAAGGAAAAACACTTTTTGTTACAGGAAGTGCACAGGGAATTGGATTTGAAATCGCAAAAAACTTTGCTGAAGCGGGTGCAAATGTCGTCATTTCGGATATTCATCAAGAAAAATTAGACCAAGCATTAAAGGAATTACCTGATAATGTTTCAAGTGTTGTCTGTGATGTAACGAGCGAAGAACAAATTAAACAGGCAATTGATTTCACTGTTGAAAAATACGGTTCGATTGACATTTTAATAAACAATGCAGGCATACAACATGTAGCGTTCATTGAAGATTTCCCTACTGAAAAATTTGAATTAATGATTAAAATTATGTTGACTGCTCCATTTATTACGATGAAATATGCGATTCCACATATGAAAAAGAATCAATTCGGCAGAATCATCAATATCGCTTCGATCAATGGTTTAATTGGATTTGCTGGAAAGTCAGCATACAATTCTGCAAAACACGGTGTAATTGGTCTAACAAAAGTAGCCGCATTAGAAACAGCACCGCATCAAATAACTGTGAACGCGATATGTCCAGGCTATGTAGATACAGCTTTAGTTCGAGGACAATTTGAAGATTTGGCGAAAACTCGCAATATAGCAGTTGAAAATGTGTTAGAAGAAGTCCTTTACCCTTTAGTTCCTCAAAAGCGGCTAATTTCGGTAGATGAGATTGCTTCCTTAGCGCTTTTCTTAGCTAGCGATGCCGCTAAAGGAATTACAGGGCAAGCAGTTGTGTTAGATGGAGGTTATACCGCTCAATAAGCGAATGTTCAACATTTACTTAGATTGAAATAGTAATTAACATAATTTAAAGCAACATCTTCTCTTGGGAGAAAATGTTGCTTTTTGAATTGTTGTTTGAAATTTATTATTCATTTACAACTTGTTCTTCTGTATCCTCATCAATTTTTTCATTCGTAGTTGGAGGTAAAATTTCTTTCTTCACAGTTTCGTCAGTGATTTTACTACTTGCATATTTCTTTTTCAATTCGAAGTATACATCCAATACTTCTCGGGCAATTTGATTGTTATGTGAAATATATTGGCTAAAGTTTGTTGTCACCCAAGGAATCACCACAGCATAAGCAACCTCAGGGTTTTCAAACGGAGCGAAGCCAACATGAGATACTGTTTCAGTTAATGTGCCAAATTTTTCTCGAATCGGGCCATAGTAAACTACTTCCGCAGTACCTGTTTTCCCTGCTGCTGTAAACGGTGCATTTGCAAATTGAGCGCGGGCAGTACCTTGGCTGCCAATATATACTCTGCGAAGCCCTTGTTTTACATGATTAATTTCTTCTTCAGTATTTGAGATTCTATTCAAAATTTTCGGTTGGACTTCTTCAATTAACGGCCCTAAAGTTTTTCCATCTTTAGATGGTTCACGAATTTCTTTTAATAGTCTTGGCTGCACTCGATATCCACCGTTTGCTACCGTTGAAATATATTGCACCAATTGCATCGGTGTATACGTATCGAATTGTCCGATTGCTAAGTCTAGAATTTTACCAGGAGTATCCATTTTTCCTTGGAATCCTGCAAATTCATTCGGTAAATCAATTCCTGTATTGACACCTAAACCAAATTCAGCATAACCATTTCTCATTTTTTTCAAAACATCTTCTTTTAATTGTAGCCCCATATTATAGCGATAGTTTACTCCACCAATTTTCATAGCAATTTGGAACATATAGGAGTTTGAAGAACGCTCTAACGCTGTTAAATCATTCATTGCAATGCGGCCACCTCTGTTGAAGATGGAACTTTTCGATTTTGTACCTGCAAGCTTAATTGGTTGGTCAATTAAAACTGTACCAGGCTTTATAACGCCTTCTTTATATCCCATTAATATAGTAGCCGCTTTCACCGTTGAACCGGCTTCATAAGCTGTCGTAAATGTTCCGTAAGAATAATCAATCACATATGGTTTTCCCGTTTCTGGATCCTTTTCTATTTTCTTTCCAACCATCGCCAGTATTTCACCAGTATTCGGATTCATCATCACAAAAAAGGCACGATCCAATAAGGACGAACCACCCATCGATTTTAATTGCAGCAATTTCTCTTCAACAATTTTTTCAGCAGCTGCTTGCAATTCAATATCGATTGTCGTTACCAAATCATTCCCAGGTTTCCCTTCAAAAGTCGTAATCATATCAATGACTTCGCCTTTTTTGTTCGTAATATTTTTCACAACAGATTTTTGCCCCTGTAGTAATTCTTCATATTGAGATTCAAAATAACTTTCTCCAACACGATCATTTCGAGAATAACCACGGGCTAGATAATAATTTAATTCAGACTTAGGAATCCCCTTACTTGGGACTGTTGTTCTACCTAATACCGATAACGAACTTAACTTTACCCTTTTCCAATCGGTCGTCGTATTGACACCTGGCAATTCATATAATCGTTCAGAAACACGTGCAAACTCTTCATCGGATACATTTTCACTTTTAATAATTTGTGGAGATAAATAATATCCAGAAGACATTTCACGATAAATTGCTAACACTTCCAAATCAAAAGGCGTTAGCTCCGCCAATTCTTCTTCGGTAATTCGATCTCTCACTAGTTGGTCGATTTCTGCTTGAGCCTTTTTCTCATCTTCATGTTTTTCCTTTATTTTTTTCTCTTCTGCTTTCGAAACTTTCGCATAGGCTTTTTCTGTATTTTTTAAAATCCAAAAGTCTTGCTTATCACGAAGCGTTACTCGTTTCGTTGGTTGTTCAATTAACATAGCCAATTTTTCAGCGACTTCTAACATTTCTTCTTGGGACGTTGATTGAAACTTTGTATATGTAATGGCGTTTTGCGGATCGTTATCTACGAGAATTCTTCCATATCGATCATAAATTCTTCCACGGGGAACACTCGTATTGACCGCTACTTCTTCCGTTCTTTCTATTGCCCGAACATATTCTTCACCTTTTACGATTTGTAAATAACCTAAGCGAAAAATGAGCATGGAGAACAAAACAAAAATCGAAATAAACAGGACGTTCATTCGAAATGAAAGATTCGTACGAGAGTTTCCTTTATTGTTCGTTTTCTTTACATTTCGCATATGTCCCCCCCTTTCAAAAGAAACCCATACATGCTCTTTAGTATAACATTTTAAAGTTTGAGAAAAAAGGAGATTCCCTTCTTGATTTGTAACGGTTCTTTTCATTTTTAGGTTTCCTTTTTTAACATAAATACATTACTTCATTTATATTGGATTTTTCAAATTAAACATTCATCGATGATTAGTTTAATAAAAAATTAAAAAACATCAATAAATAAACATTGATCAACTTTTTCTATAAAATTGAAAACGACTCAAGCTTCCTACATTTTGAAGCCTAAGCCGTTTATGTTGTTAACTTAGTAAATATTATTTTTTCAAATTGATAGGACTATCAGCAATAGTTCTATCAATTAAAATTGAATAATTTTCGGATCTTTTCCTTTCGAATTCATGATGCGAATTTGAGAAGGAACGATTTTTAAAACTACCATATTCGGATCATCTGGACCATCGAACCAAAATCTTAATACTTTGTTCCACACTTTTTCTTTCATTCCTTCATCGGATGAAACTTCCGCTTTTCCTTCTATTTCTAAATAGGCATCGCCAAATCCTTTCCCATCATAACCAATTAAAATATGTGTGTATGGATTTTTCGAAAGTTCTTCAACTTTATGGGTATTTTTGCTCGTAACCGTATACAAAGTGAAATTATCGTTATAAAACGTCATATAGCGAGTGTGAGGTTTATCTCCTTCAATGGTAGCCATTGTTCCAATTAACTGATTATTTAATATTTTTTCAGCAATTTCTTTATCTGTTTTTGGCATTGCAACCACTCCATTTGACCTTTTTAATTTTAGTATTTCATAAATTCCTAAAAATATGTGATTGTTAAATAACGGGTCGCCAATTTTTTAGAAATTCTTCAGTTCTTGCCCTTCCCAATTGAATTAATTGCTCTTTTGCATCATCATCTAAATCAAATTGTGTAGCACTATATTGTTCAACAGGAATGAAGATAATATTTTTTTCGTGTCTTCTTGAGATATATCGATTATCGTGGGCATTCATCATCGCCTTAAATAATGCTTCAAATAAATTTAACCCATTATCAATTATCTGTGGTGGAATTTCTCCTTCTGGTCTGCTGAGTTTTAATCCTAATAATGGCCTTTTCCTTTTACCGTTATCATAAATCCATAATGGAAAATTGCTTAATACCCCACCGTCAACGAATACGGAATCTCCTTTTCCATTACTTAACATGACCGGCTCAAAGAAAAAAGGAATACCACAGCTCATTCTCAACGCTTTTGCGACAGAAAAATCTCTCCAGTCCTTTCCATATAAATGCAAGTCATCAGGTATGACAATTATGCGACCATTCGTTAAATCGGAGGTGACAACTTTCAATGAATCCTTTGGTAAATCCCCAAATGTATACACATCTTTTTCTGCTAGTTTTTTGTACAACCATCTTTCTAGCGCTTTTCCTTTGTACAATCCTAATCGAAAATATAAATTCAGCCATTTTATAAAAGGAAGAGTTTTTGAAAATTTGGGTGGATCAAGAAGCGATTTTGTATCTAATTCTTCTAATGCCTTTTCAATCTCTTTTACGGTAAACCCTGCCGCGATAAATGCAGCTACGATTGAACCAGCACTCGTTCCTGCGACTCTTTTAAAGATAAAACCCTTCTCACTCAAAACTTGATAGGCACCAACAAACGCAAAAGCTTTTATTCCACCACCTGAAAAAACACCATCAATTTCCATTTTCTCTCTCCCTTATTTTTCATTGGTATACTTTAAGAAAAAATAAGGGATTTTAGAACTATTTATCGAAAATAATCGAATCAATAAGAAAAAATTCGCAAGTTCCATAACAGTGTAGACTGTTTATTCGGAATGCTTGCGAATTTTTGGTAATATTGATTACTCATTTAAGATAGAAGGATTTTGCTTACTAGAGGGTTTACGTTTATTTTCATTTTGATTTTCTTTTTTTGCTTTTTCATTTTGACCTATCACATCTAAATCATCGGGACTTAAATCATATCCATATCCATACTCTTCCCGATCTAATTGATTTCTTTTCTTCTTTGACAATGTAGTCACCTCCATTGGACTTAATTTGTCACAAACCCATTATTTTATACTGAAATATGAATCACTAATAATTACATCATTGAAATAGTAAAAAAAGACGAACCCAAATGATTCGCCTCTTACTTTAAATTCTCTTCTTATCCAGATCTCTTCTATCCAATGTATAGTAGAAGCAACCGTTAAAAACGGAGATTATAAATCCTTTAAAAATTTTATAGAAGGTCTGCCAAATGTGGAGTTTTGTTACCGTATATCAGGAAAAGCATGCTTTATGCTTAAACTGCAATTTGAAAGCTTTTCCAAGGTAGAAGAGTTTATCAATGATGTAAGTCCATACGCAACTAACGTCAACCATTTCATTTTTTCCAAGGTTCAAACAATGATGAAATTTCGTGAATGAAAATTAATCTACTCGACTTTCTTTACTGTATACGGGGCATTCCAAACAAAATATCATGTTTTAGCTAGCTCTTTTTTAGAAGAGCATAACCACCAATATTTCTCAATAAAATCTTGTTCATATAATAAGTTTCTGTACACAGCATCTTTAGAACTATAAAATTTGTTATTTGTTTAGTTGAGACTGTTTAACAGCATCGTCCATCTTTTTGTTATATTTATCTTGATTCTTTAAAAACTCCTTCATTGTTACTGTTTCAATTTCTTCACCAGTTACTCCATTTTTTAAATGAACTTTAACTTTTTCAGCTTTTGGTGAATCTACAGTAATTAATTCTATATCCCCTTCTTTTATCACAGGTGTTCCTATTTCTGGTGAAAGTTCTACGTTGTTATTGAAAGGTTTTCCATTTCTAAATTCCTCTACTTTAAATGATAAAGGTGAATCTGCAGAAACTGTTTTATTAAATAAGGTTTCTTTTGTCATACCAACTGTAAAACCTAAAATAACAGAAAATAAACCTAAAAATATTATTTTTTTCATTTTGAACCTCCCACTTTCAGAATATATTAAGTTAATTATTTAGAAACATACATGGAATTGCCTTTTACTCTAGTAATAGGACTTGCTCATCCAAGCGTAAAATCTACGGAAGGTCCAGCCATACTATGTCGAGTTACACCATCCATATCTGTAAAATTAAAATAAGTATTGCTACTTAAAGTAAATTGATATCCTGTTAAACCGAAATCTGAAGCCGGAACAGTTGCTTCTGCCATAATCCATCTTAATCCATCTGAAGTTGATGTAATAGTTCTCCATAGGTGTACCGTGACAAGTTGAACAAGGTTCTTCAAATCCACCTAGAGTCATTTTTTTAGGATCGTACATTAATTGAGTTCCAACCATATCCTTTTTTGAGCTATTATGTCCAACCCAATAACGTGCTGTTATTTTTCCAGATGTAGCTTTTTTTGTAACATTAATTGCATAATAAGTACCACCTCGATTTACATAAGGAATAGAATACATTCCAGTAGAATCGTTATAGGTAGGTTCAACATCATATCTTGTTGCAGCTCCACCAACTTTTAACCCTGCATTGTAAAAAACAACAAAAAGTGTGCATAAGATTAAAACCAAACCGATTCTTCCTATAATTAGAAAAGCTATCAATATTTATTTAAATTGGAATAATATTCGAAATAAATCTCAATCTATTATAAAATAATTTATAATTTATTAAGCTTTAAATTTGGATAATTTAGATAGATAAAGGAGGTTGATTTTTTGATGAAACATGGGGAATCTCCCAAAGAGACAAGAGAAAGAATGAGATTTGAAGAAATTAAAAAAAATCCAACAGGTACACTAAATGATGGGTTTAATCGAACTGAAAATGGGAGTTTGGGAAATTTAGGAGAAGGTATAGGATGGAAAGGTATAGGAATATTAATTTTAGTACTATTTATTGGTTTTGTGATATACCAACTTTTATTTTAATGAATTGAAACATACTAAAAATGAGTAGTACAAACCAAGGCTGAACTGCTCCCTGTCAAAACCAATATAGAATTTCCGTTAATTTCTCGAAATGTCCGCAACCCTACTTGTATCAGGGGTTGTGGGCGTTTTGATATTCAATAAATATCCTGGTGTAATCGTCAATTATTTTAAGTATGTGACCAGTTTGGTGACCAATTTTCATTCGGTTAACTCATTGTATTGATAAAGGGCAGTTCTAATGAATGGACAAACTATTTGGCAAGAACATATGAGCCAAAAATTATCTACTAAACATTAATCATTTACTGATGTGATTTTACGCCTTTAAGTAAAGAGATTATTTGTTTCATTTTGCCTTCCAATTTATAGACATCTTCTTTTGCCCTATCAATTAAACCTTCATGCTTTTCAAGCGCTTTCTGGCGATTATATTCCAACAGAGAATCTGTATCTTCCATATGTATAAAATCGTCATCGATTTCTGTACTCTCTCTATCGAAATCAAATTTTGCAAGCTCATACACATTACTATTATACGAAGTAAGATCGATTATATCTTCACATAAATTCCCAATACGTTCTTTATCAAATCGAGCACTCTCATGATGGACTTTCATTACACTATCTTGCAAGTCATGAGCAATGGAGATTATATTTTCTACCGTTTCCAGTGATAAGGATCTGTTTGCTGGTTTAAATAAACTATTGTGGAATCTCTCGCTTTCTTTTTCTAATTGCACTAGGTAATGCTTTAGGCTCATTTTTATAATCATCCCTTCTTTCATAATTTAGTAGATGATATGATAGAAGGGATTCTATTATGATACCGAACCTCATTTTCTTATGTTAATTATTCCGGAACATACACTTTTTGCAATGGTAACAATGCTCTTTTATCTGAAGGTATTTTTTCGTACCATTCAACAATTAGTCTTACTAATTCTTCAAGATCAACCAGGCGGACTGAATTGTGTTTGGCTACCGCTTCAGCTTGAGAAGTAAACCCACCTGTTGATACGAATAAACAATTCGCATCGATAGGGTTAGCACCAAGTAATTGTTGTACTTCTGGTGCAGAAGCTGCACTTTTTCGATGTTTCACTTGGACTTTAACAATCGGCTTTTCAAATCCAAATGCATCTTTAAAGGCAAGGATATCCACTCCACCGTCTGGCCCTTTTGGACTTATACGAACGTTGTAGTTCATTGCTTCTAATAAACCACCTACTAAATCTTGCAATTCCCAAGGGTCTAATATGTCTACCTTATCTTCGATCATGACAAGAGCTTTTCCAACTAAATCTTCCTTTACTTCATCTTCATCAGCCTCATCTATATCTGGCTCCCAAAATGGATGTTCAATAAATTGTTCTATTTCGTCCCCCCATTGATCGACACGGAACACAGTTAATACAGACCCTAAACTATTTTTCGCTGCTTGGGAGAGCAAATCGCGACTTACAGTGATTTCTTCCCACTCAACTCGAATATGGTTTGGATAATTTGGATTACCAATAGAATTATCAAAAAAATGCGTTTCTGTGACAGTACCTACTAGGTATTCTCTTAATTCCTTAGAATAAGTAATAACTCGATCGCCTTTTTTAATCTCAGTACTAAATCTCCAAACTTGACTAACCCAACTTCTTCTAGTACTTGGTTTGTGTTCTTGATATACTTCATTTGCTTTTTTTAACATATCTTCTTTGGTTCGATAATGCTTTGGATTACCTAATTGAGGCCATCCTATCGATGCGATCCCCTCTTCTTTCCAAACAGGAATTAACTCATTAAAATCTCCTGCCCGAATCATCCACCACTGTTCCATAACATTTCCTCCTAAAAAATGCCCCAGCACACGTTCAATTAAAGACATGTTGCCAGGGCAATGATGTTGAATTATAAAAAAGTTTAAATATTATTTTGTAGAAGCTTAAATACTTTCTTTTAGCATATCGTAGCTATCTGCTAGTTTATATTCAACTTCCGTTTGTAGTGCTTCAAAATGTTTACGTCCACATTGAATCTTTCCATCTTCCTTTAAGCGAAGATCTTCTTGGTCAGTACTACCTTTTGTTTCGACAACAAAGTATAATTTCTCGACACCCTCTTTTTCCATTAAGATTGCCCAGTCTGGGTTGTAGTTACCAAGAGGAGTATCGATAACAAATGAAGATGGAAGTTTGACAAACAGCTTTACATCCTCATCATTATTTAATTTTTCAGCAAAAGCTCTTTCTGTATTTGAATCATAGCGAATGTAGTCATATACCGATTTATTTTTTGATACTTCTACTGCGTTCGCTTTCATATAGCCAACAAGTTCTTTATTTTCAAACAAAGATTGTTGGTAATAATGATGATCTCCGATACGTTCGTATTTGATGCCATCAACGATGAGCTTTTTCTTTTCGCGATTAATGACCTTCATCACAGCTTCCATAAATGCCTGTGGATTTTTCTCGAATTCATTTAAGCGTTCAGAACCGATTAAAATCTCAACCAATGTACGGCGCTTTAAATGGGTTTGTTCTTGTAGGTAACGTAAGATGTCTGGTAGACGACGTTTCTCTTCCAACGCCTCGTACACTCTCATTGTTTGACCTTCACCCGATACACCAGAATGTTCTACTTTTAATATGGCATTTTCACGTTTAATCTTTCGTGCTTTGAAAGGCTCTAGTTTCTTTATTTCTTCAATACAACGTTTTTTAAGGGTTTCAACGTCAAGATCTACGGAATAGGTCGTTTTGTATTTGATTTGATCCCACAATTGTTTGAAATCATCACCCAATAATACTTCTTTATTCAGCTTGATGGTGACCTCATCCTTTTTGTTGAAAACAGGTAACTTTTTGATGGAACGTCTAATTATGTTCTCAATATCCTCTTTTATTTCTTCAAATTCAGCTGGTACTTCGAATGTCTCTTTTACTAATGCTTCTTTAAGTGTGTCCTTTACTTTTCCTTGCTTCGTTACATAATTTTCTTTTAATAAGTAGGCAAATATTTGAGCTGATTGATCGTATCCAATTGCACTTTCTTGACCTGTTTCTTCATCAACTTTTGTAATCGTCGCAAAAGAGTGCTCTTCAAGGTACCCAAATTTAACGCCTGTTTCTTCTTCCATTTCTTTCTGTAATGTCTCAGCAAACTCTTGATACGATTCATTTGCGATAACGGTTAAGATATTTACGTCTTCATCGTATTGGCGTTTACCTTCTTGGTTTACGGCTAAACGTAATCCACGTCCTATTTTTTGTCTTTTCGTAAATGTATCCTTTGTTTCAACAAGCGTACATATTTGAAAGACATTTGGGTTGTCCCATCCTTCTTTTAAAGCCGAGTGGGAGAAAATAAATCGTAAAGGTGTATCAAAGCTTAATAATTTTTCTTTCTCTTTCATAATTAACTCAAATGTTGATTCATCGTCTTTATTCGAACGTAACGATCCATCTTTATTCATTCGGCTATCTTTAAATTGACCTTTCTTATCTTGAGAAAAATACCCGTTATGCACTTCTTCGGCATTTCTGTTTACGATATATTGATCTTCTTTCCAAAGTGATTGATATTTTGGTAAATTAATAAGTTTTTCGTACTCTTCTTCAAACATCTTGGCGTATTTTCCTTTTTGCCATGGCTGGCCTTTTGGATAAATGCGGTAGTTTTCAACTTTGTCAATAAAGAAGAGCGTTAAAACTTTGATTCCTTTATGAACGAGACGGCGCTCTTTTTCTAAATGTGTACGAATTGCTTCACGTATTTGGTATCTTTTTAATAAATCATCGTCCATTCCACCAATCACTTCACCTAATCGCAACACTTTACCGTTTGTAAACTCTACCGATTCATTTCCTGGATAGCAGTCAATCCCTTCTACCACATATCCTTTATATAGATCCCGTTCACCGGATAAAAGGTATAAATCATTTTTCGTGTTTGGATTAATTTCTTTTTTCACACGTTTAACGGTTCCGTTTTTCTTTTTCTCGTCAATTTCAACTGTTGCTTTGTAACCATTTTTATTCGATACGCTAATGAGTTTGATATACGGATCGTTATGATCTTCATCCGAGTTTACAGATAGAACCTCAATTTTTTTTACTAACTTCTTCTCATAGGCATCAACCGGGTAAAGCTTGTACATTAAATTATATGTTTCACGATGCGTAGCCGAATAGCGCAATTTACACAATGGGTTTAAGGATGCAATTGCTTCTTTGGCTTTATCCGTATTATCGACACTTTGTGGTTCATCGATAATGACGATTGGATTTGTTTCTTGAATAAACTGTATCGGTCGTTTTCCATTCATGGAATCACGTTCACGGTGAATTAAGTTTGCCTTATTCTCTTTCTCCGGATCATCAAAGCTCTTTTTAAATGCGTCGATATTAATTATCATCACTTCGATATTAGTACTTGTAGCAAATTCACGAACTTGTTCAAGTTTGGAAGAATCATATTTAAAATAATGGCAATGTTGACCCGGGTAAAGTTCAGCAAAGTGTTCTTCTGTCATTTGGAAGGATTTATAAACCCCTTCACGAATCGCAACACTCGGAACAACGATAATAAACTTTGAAAAACCGTACAGTTTATTTAACTCAAATATCGTTCTCGTATATACATATGTTTTACCGGTACCTGTTTCCATTTCAACCGTAAAATTTCGATCCTGAATATCGGTACTTTTTTTCAAATGATTACGAACTTGAATCTTTTGAACATTCTCAAGTAACTCCGCATCTGATAATTCTAATTTGTTTCCAATTCCAAGCTCAGTTAATTCTTGTCCAACAATATTGCCCATACTAACCGTGAAATTCGACACTTTTACAGGTTGCCCTTCAAAGATATCCGTAATGGATTTAATGGCGTCGAGCTGATATTGTTGTTCATCAAACTTAATCTTCATGACTCCATCTCCTCCTTAAATGACACGGATATCTTCAACGCCATAACGTTTTAAAATTTGTTGCGCATTAATTCGAACGGTATCATCTTTAAAACCTTCATCATAAAATACTACTCGTGCTGGTTTTTGTTTAGCAATTTCTTCAATATGCTCAAGGGTTAAATCACGTTCTAAACATATAAGTAAATAACCCATTCCGACTGAATAAACAACTTTGTCCGCTACTTTCGTTTTTTCGATTGGAACCGTTAAATCTATTCCATATTTAAGAAGAATTTCATAAACAACATCTTCTTGTGTACGTCCTTCTTTAATAGGATTAATTAAATCTAATAAATCTCTTTCTAAATCTGCTGAGTCCTCATCCCAAACTTTTAAGTTCGTATCATCAAGCTTGAACACTTTGAAACCAATATCAAGGTTCTCAATACCTTCTTTGTCTTTATTCTCTTCTAATATCTTTTGACCCGCACGGCGAATACGTTCCTGTCCAATATCGCAAATTGTTCTATAACCATCTTTATAAGCTTCAGAGTTTTCATCTAATGGTTCATCTAATTGCACCATAATAAACTTTCGATTACCACCATCTTCTGAATTCAACTCCATTATTGCATGTGCAGTTGTAGCTGAGCCAGAGAAGAAATCTAAAATAATTGAATCTTTATCGGAACCTATATTGACCAAATATTTCATAAAATTAACGCCTTTAGGGTAGTCAAAATAAGCTTTGTCAGCAAATAATCTTTTTAATTCAACTTTTCCCCCACTAAAATTTTGAATGTTTTTTGGTGCATTATAGCCCGATTGTTTGAAGCAAGGAACATATTTTCCATTCCGTTCTACAATAACAATTTCTTCTTTACGCTCTAAAAAAGTTTCTATTCCCCAACGCCAACGATGTAAAACATTGTTTCTCTTTCCAGGACGAATAGGTATATATCCCTTAGATAATAATGTACTGTCATCTTTATACACCAACTTTTCATCATTTGTATGAACTTTCGAAAAATCATAATCCTTTAATGGGATCATATCTTCAGTTTCTGGATGATAATAAATTGTATACCCCATTTCTAGTCGAGTACTTAATGGTGTAGGTGCATCATTCAAATTTCTCAATGATTCAGATGTTTTATCAACTCGATTAATTTTTGCTTTATTAATATTTTTAGAAAATACTAAGCAATATTCAACATTTTTTTGTATTAAAACACCCTCACCTGATTGATTCGCACCTGTTACTATATTCATTTGAGCTATAAAATTCGATTCTCCAAAAATTTCTATACATATTTTTTTTAAGTTCTCTAATTCATCATCACCTATACTAATAAATATAACTCCATCTTCTGTTAGTAAATTACGTGCCAATTTTAACCGGGGATACATCATATTCAACCAATCAGTATGAAATCGACCATTAGTTTCAGGGTTTGATTTCATATTCTCTTTGTTCTTTTCTTTGTAATTTTTAATGTTATCATGGAAGTCATCTTTATAGATAAAATCTTTCCCAGTATTGTACGGTGGATCAATGTAAATCATTTTCACTTTGTTGCGATAGGAGTTCTGAAGTACACGAAGTACTTCTAAATTGTCTCCTTCAATATAAAGGTTTTTTGTTGTATCCCAGTTCACACTTTCTTCTTTGCGTGGGCGAAGTGTACCTGTCGTTTGTTTTTGCGCAAGTTGAATCGCTTTTGTTTTTCCATTCCATGTAAACTCGTAGCGCTCTTGTTCCTTTTCGACATGTTCGCCAAATGTGAGCAAGAGTTTTTCGAAATCAATTTTGTTTTCTGTAAATACTTCTGGGAAAAGTTGTTTTAGTTTTTCAATGTTATCTTGTACAACGTTAAATGTTTTTCCATCTAATTTTTGCATCAGTTACACAACTCCTTTAATTCACTTATTAGTGATTGAATGTTCTCTTCGATTTGTTTCATTTCCATATGAAGTTCTATCTTTGTGCCAAAGTCTAAAACTTGATTTTGCTTTTGTTTTAACTCTTCTAATTGAGATTTTTTCCCGTAGATATCTGTTACCCTAGAAATGATTAGATCACGTTTTTCAATCTCTGTTGGAAAGGACTCTATCCACTCGATGATTGGTGAACACTGTATCCAACGATTCAAGTCATCATAAAATTTGTAGAAATTAACAAACGATTGATTCGAGCACTTTAAGGCGTTAAGCAACCTCTGGTAAGAACTGATGGTGCTATTTGGATGAAACCACCCAGTCAGTAGTGGCTCATCCATCACTACTTTCGTTGGATCATTTTTATTCAACCGCTTATGACAGGTACTCAGCAACCACTCTTGTTCATGGGACTCCGTAATCAGAACAACAGGATTGGGAATCGATTTATGAATCGCTTGAATAATGCGTGTAACATGTTCATTCGTACGGAATTGTACATAAATCCATACTACTTCGGCATAGTGATGTTCCTCTGACTGATATGGAGAGATATTCATACTTTGTCGATTCATTACACTCAGTAAGTATATGCCTTCTATTTGAGAAGTAAATAGCTCCTTCTCCTTTTTCGATAAGTCCCCTTGAGAAAAGAATGTTTTTTTTGGAATTTTTCGGTTTAACACCGTTCTTTGTGGTATCTCAAACTTCTCTATAGCCCATTCTCGCAACCTTCTCACCTACTTAATGATTAAAAACGAAATTAATTCAAAGTCTTCTGACGTTGTGTGTGTATCAACTAATAAACTTGAGTCCCCTAAACTAAATAAAGATTCCATGCCTTTTTCTTCAACAATTCCTAATATAAATTCAACAACCGTATCTAATAATGACTTATAATCAGACACGTCCTCTAATTCATGCGTTTCTTCATGAAATTGCAAAATTAAGTCTGTAAACAACTCATTTTGGCCCATACAAACTTTTCGATACAGGTCGAGTATTTGCTTTGTCTTCGAATGACCTAACAAAATGTCACCATCATTACTTACATACACAAGGTAATAAGGATACAACGCACTCGTTTCTTTAATTTTCGCTTGAGCGTTCCGTTGTTTTATACAGAAAATGACGCCTGGTTTTGCTTCACCATTAGGAGTTAAATGTTTAGACGTGATTGCATACATACCTAACGGAGCCGTTTCTAAATCAAGTTTATGTTTATTCATATAATCGACTAAATCCATTTTGAAGTCGTTTAACGTTAAGTCAGTAATCGAGATCCCGCTTGACATATCTTCTAGGTCGATTACTTCTTCTTGCAGTTGTTTCAACTGTTTTGCACGATACTCCAGATCATTCATTTTTTTCTTTTCATCATACTCGATGACATTTTCCTCTCCCGTTGCCGATATGTCTAATAAAACCATCCGACCGCTTACACGAGCTTCTAAATTGATATACTCGTCTAAATCCATGTTTGGCCAAAAGTTCACGAGCTGAATTACATCATTTTTTGATCCAAGACGATCGATTCGTCCAAAGCGTTGAATAATTCTAACTGGATTCCAATGAATATCGTAATTAATTAAATAATCACAGTCTTGTAAGTTTTGACCTTCAGAAATACAATCTGTTGCAATAAGTAGGTCAATTTCTTCAATTGCCTTTTCATCCACTTTATTTCGTTCTTTCGATTCTGGTGAAAAGTAGGTTAAGATAGTATTTAAATCTTTAGAAATATCGCCAATCGTTGTTTTATTCCCACCTGTTCCCGTTACAAGGGCTGTGTGAAGCCCATATTCATTGAGCATCCATTCGGACAGCTCATTATATAAATAACTCGCTGTATCAGCAAAAGCAGTGAAGACAATGATTTTTTTATTATTTGGGTTAATTGGATTTGTCACCTTATGATGAATAATAGACTTTAATTCTAATAGTTTAGCATCCCTGCAAGGTTTGACTTTTGCCGCTTCCACAAGAAGTTTCTCTAGCTTTTGTTTATCCTCTTCAAGGTCTTGGCGCCACTTGATTTGATCTATATCTTGAATCAGCACTTTTACTTTCGATCCAATTAACATATCTTCTACTTCATCGTCATCGATATTAATATCAGTAATACTAATCGATTGATCCGTAAATTGATGGATATTTTCAAGCTTATTTAATAGTTCATCGATTTTCTCAAGTAATGCCGCAATCGTCATACCGAACGAGTAAATAGAACTCTCCATACGCTTTAATAAATTCACACGCATTAAGTGAACGAGACTGCGTTCCCTATCAATTTGCTTAAAAACAGACCCACCTTTAACTTGAATATCGTATTTCTTGCTATATTCGGCTTGTTTCTCAGGCAAAACATATTTTAATGGTGAGTAGGCGCTTAAATTCAAACGATTAATTATTTTGTTAACCTCTTTTATTTCAGGAAACTCTTTTTCTGCATCGATATCAGGATGAACATTTTTCGGTTTTAATCTTTCAGGAAATTTCCCTATCTCTGACATGTTGTAATACTTTTCAATATGCTTACGAGATCTCGCAATCGTCACAGCATCCAACAATTTAAAGTAGTCAAAGTTTAACATTTCTAATAGTGTATCTGTCTTCCGTTCCTCTTCGTCCAACTTTAACCATTTATTAAACGCTTGTTGAGCTCTTCTTAATGTAAATTCAATGCTATCAATACCTGCAGATTCAAGCGCGTCATCTTTTCCTTCCGTAATAAAAGCAACTTGGTTTTTCAGATCATTCATCTTGTTATTGACCGGTGTAGCTGAAAGCATTAATACTTTCGTTTTGACACCAGATTTAATAATTTGATTCATTAAACGTGAATATCGTGTTTCTCGATCCTTACGAGCTTCATTATTACGGAAATTATGTGATTCATCAATAACAACTAAATCATAGTTACTCCAGTTGACTGTTGCTAGGTTAATATCTCCAGACATACCACTATATCGACTTAGATCTGTATGATTTAATACATCATAATTAAAACGATCTGCTGCCAAAACATTTCGCTTATCGTTTTGTGTATAAATAAGCCAGTTCTCTCTTAACTTTTTCGGACACAACACTAACACTCGGTCATTTCGCAGCTCGTAATATTTAATTACAGCTAATGCCTCAAACGTTTTACCGAGACCAACACTATCAGCGATGATACATCCATTGTATTTTTCAAGCTTATCAATGGCTCCTAATACCCCGTCTTTTTGGAATTTATATAATTTGTTCCAAATGACCGTATCTTTAAAGCCTGTTTTGGATTTTACGATATCATCTTCACTCAATTCTTCTAAAAAGTCTTTAAAGATATTATAAAGGGTCACATAATACAGAAACTCAGGTGTATTATCTCGATAGATTTTCTCTATGTGGCTAAGTACTTCTTGTTTTACACTTTCGACCTGCTCTTCGTTGTTCCAAATTAAATCAAACCAGTTAATATAATTCATGGCTTGTCCAGGTTCTTTAATTAGCGAATTCATTTCATAGTTAGATGAATACGTATATCCTAATCCACTACTTGTGAAATGTGAGGTACCTTGAATCGCAATTGAATCATCATTCTTGTTTTGAACATGAATAAGGTTCCCTTGTGCCATTGGTAATTTTAATGACTTCATATCAACTTTTGAGCGAATCCAATCAGCACATTCACGAGCAATTTTCGCTTGGTTGAGCTCGTTCCGAAACTTCACTTCTAAGTCTGTTCCAGACAAACTTTTTTCCCGCTTAAGTTTTTCTTGCATAACTAACGGATCTGGTATTTTGAAATCCTGTATAAATGTTGGGCTGTTGAATAAAAATCGAACTTCATCTACTTTTAATAACTCTTTCTTAAGAGATTCGAAAGCATAAATTGTAAAATAAGACGACATAATTGATAATTTTGAGCCCTTTTTAAGGTAAGGCTTTAACTCATCCCCAACATTTCCATGCGTTTTATTATCTAGCATTTTGCCATACATGTTATTTCCCCCTATAACCATAAGAAGCAACCAGTTATTTTCCATTAACTATTATTCTACAAAAAAATATATGACAGGTGTATTTTTACGACAAAAAATCGACAAAACTTGTCATGACTATAAACAATTATCCTATGTTCTAAATTTCAAATAACTTTACTCAATATGGACTTATTTATTATTAAATGATTAATCCTAAAAACGGTCTAAAACTATTAAAAAATAAAACTCCTTTATAGAGGAAAAATGAGATATATTTTCTCTATCCTCCACCACTTCAAATCAATAGGCGTACCCCACCCGTTTCATGCCCCACCCCTTTTGTAGCCGATATTTATTCATTTTGGATGAGTATCAGTTTTTTTGTTTTACAGAGACGGCTAGCTTGGTGAAAAGAAAGCAACTGAAAGGAGGTGATGGATCATGACCATGAGAGACAAGGAAGAAAAACAAAAATTAAAAAAGGAGGAAGAAGATACGCATAAAAAAACTCGCATTAATTCTTGTGAAGTCAAAAGAAATGGATAAGTGGGTGCCAGTTCAATTTCTTGTTAAATACGGTATTAAAAACGTCAATATTCTCGACCTAGAAGCTAAAGGATTGCTTCTTGTTAAAAATAGCGAATCCCACGGTCGATTATTGAAGCTTACTTTAAAAGTAAGCGTAAAATAACGCCCACGTGTTTTTTCGTGGGCGTTTCAGACTGTCGACAAACCCCAACTCAAATGCTTCATTTGAGTTGGGGTTTGTCTTTTTTTGCTCATCATTTTCTAAGATTCTTCTCTTATTTAGGCTGGACATGGTCTTTTCCATGTCCAGTTTGCCATTTTCTTTAAGTTCATGGCAGCGAAAGTAAGCATCGCCTGCATGGACAATTTTTCCAGTCCTCGTAGAGTTGTCCATCGCATG
>NZ_JAAXPW010000025.1 GCF_012396605.1 Ureibacillus thermosphaericus | reverse complement strand
GCCGCTAACCTCATGAAAGCTAGGCTTTCAATTGGTTCGCTCGACTTGCATGTATTAGGCACGCCGCCAGCGTTCGTCCTGAGCCAGGATCAAACTCTCCATAAAAGAAAATTTGATTTGCTCAAAATTTAATGTCCGAATCTAGTTTGTCAACGAGGGTTAACAACTAGATAATTTATTGCATTAACGTTTTGTTGTTCAGTTTTCAAGGTTCATTCTTCTTTTTTGAAACAACTCTTTAATTATATCGTTTACCAACTCGTTTGTCAACAACTTTTTTGGATTTTTTCATTTTTTATCACTTTCGTTAAGATCTTTATTAGAATTACTTTCTCTTAGCGACAGCTTTTATATATTATCACCTTACCTAATCAAATGTCAACATATTTTTCAACATTTTTTATCTAGCGTTATAAATTATTTTACATTTAATTTTTTTATTGTTTGAAAACAATATCCCCTTATATCATTGAACTAAAAATGATATAAGGTCTCTAAATAAAATCAAATAATGTAAAACTCCCACACTATTCTGATGTAAGAAAAGAATTAGACTAATGAATCAACAATAACCACAGATTTAGGAATACAAAAAATTACGTTGAATGAAAGCGATTAAGGATTTCATCTTTCATGTCTATAAAAAGTTGGCTGTCTAGAGATTTTCTAGACAGCCATAGATTGAACTAATGATTTTCTATAACCAGCTAATTAATCTCTTGGACGCATTGTTGGGAATAATAATACGTCACGAATGGATTGAGAATTGGTTAGTAACATAACTAATCGGTCAATACCGATACCTAATCCACCTGTAGGAGGCATTCCATATTCTAAAGCCTCGATGAAATCTTCATCCATATCATGTGCTTCGTCATTTCCTGCTTCTTTTTCAGCTAGTTGCGCTTCAAAACGTTCGCGTTGATCGATTGGATCGTTCAATTCTGTAAACGCATTTGCATGTTCACGACGAACGATAAATAATTCAAAACGGTCTGTGAAGCGTTCATCTTCTGGATTTTTCTTTGCTAATGGCGAAATTTCAACAGGATGTCCGTAAACGAATGTTGGTTGTACTAATGTTTCCTCTACTTTTTGCTCGAAGAACTCGTTAATGATGTGTCCCACTTCATGCATTTCTTGAATTTCCACACCATGTTCTTTCGCTAAACTTCTCGCTTCTTCTAATGTCATAGGTTGCCAGAAGTCTACCCCGGTTACTTCCTTAATTGCATCAACCATATGCACTCGTTTCCATCCTGGTGAAAGGTCTATTTCTTCTTCACCGTATTGGATTTTCGTTGTACCAAGCACCTCTTGTGCTACATGAGAAATTAAATTTTCCGTCAATTCCATAATATCTCGGTAATCTAAATATGCACCGTATAGCTCTAATAATGTAAATTCTGGATTGTGACGTGTTGAAATACCTTCATTTCGGAACACTCGTCCTATTTCATATACTTTTTCGAGTCCGCCAACAATTAAACGTTTTAAATGCAATTCTAATGCAATACGTAAATATAGATCCATATCTAATGCGTTATGATGCGTAATGAATGGTCGAGCAGCTGCCCCTCCAGCAACAGTGTGTAAAATTGGCGTCTCTACTTCCAAATAACCTTGTCCATCTAAATAGTTTCGAATAGAACGAATAATTTTTGAACGAGTAATAAACGTCTCTTTGCTATCAGCATTCGTCATCAAGTCTAAGTAGCGTTGACGATAACGTTGTTCAACATCTTGCAATCCATGGAATTTTTCAGGCATTGGGCGCAGTGATTTCGTTAGGAAAGTAAATTCGTTTGCTTTTACGGAAAGCTCCCCTGCATTTGTTCTGAAAACAACTCCGCGGATGCCCACGATATCTCCTAAATCTGCATGTTTAAATAAATCGTATGCTTCATCGCCTACTCGGTCTTGACGAACATAAATTTGAATCTGGCCAGCCAAATCTTGAATGTGGGCAAAACCAGCTTTCCCTTTCCCACGTTTTGTCATAATACGACCTGCGATGACTACTTCATCATTTTTTTCTTCTAGCTCTTCTTTCGTAAATACATCAAATTGTTTGAAAACATCTGAAGACAAGTGTGTGCGCTCGAAACGTTGGCCAAATGGATCGATACCTTTTTCACGAATATCACTTAACTTTTGGCGTCTCACCAAAAGTTGATCATTTAATTCTTCAATGTTTGACACGTCTTTCACTCCTCATAATTTTAAAACGTTCTGTTCATAGTCCACAATGTATCTATTGTACACAATTTCTATCTTCTCTTCATCATTTTTGAAAGATTTTTTTAGTTCCCTTATATTTTTGATTAGGGTAATTTTTCTACTTTTGTATATAATGTTCTTATATTCAGATAAAAGATTCAACTTTTTGAGAGAGGTGTTTCCATGTATCGTAAAATAGACGATTTTATAAAAGATTGGCAACACAATAGTGCGGGTACTATAGCAATTATGGAATCCATTACGGAAGATAAAAAGTATGTTGCTATTGTTGAAGGTCATAATTCTCTTGAATTTTTAAGCTGGCACTTAACAAATGCCCCTTTATTCTTTTGCGGATTAATAGGGCAATCACTAAATGTCCAAATCAATCCATCTACACCGCCAACTACAATGAAAGAAATCATTGACGAATATAAAAAAGTAAACGAAGAAGTTGTAAATGCGGTTAAGAAACTAGATGATAGTTCATTAGAAAAAGAAGTGGATATGATTGGACAACCTACTGCGATTGGAGCAGTACTACGCATGCTTATTGATCATCAAACTCATCACAGAGCACAGATGCAAGTATTATTAAGACAAGCTGGCCTACCTGTACCGGGTGTCATGGGACCAACAAAGGAACAATCAAACGCATAATCTTACCAATTCAGGATAAGCCGCCTCAGTTGTTGAGACGGCTTTTTATATTGCTTAATTAAGCGCTTCACAATAATCGTAACCATTAGTTTTCACACAACATGCATCTCTCGTTCTTGTTGCTCTCTACTTTGTTCAACCACGTTATTTAAAATTGCACGCAATTCTTCGGCTGTTTCAACTTGATTAATCGCATTACGGATAATGCCATTGCCACGAATCCCTTTTAAATACCAAGCTGCATGTTTACGCATTTCACGTACGGCAACAAATTCACCTTTTAATTTTATCAAACGATCAAAGTGTAATAAACAAACGTCTATTTTTTCCTGAACAGATGGCTCTGGTTTTAACTCACCTGTTTCGAGGTACTGTACGGTTTGATAGATCATCCATGGATTTCCTAACGCAGCTCGACCAATCATCACCGCGTCTACACCCGTCTCATCCAACATTCGTTTTGCATCTTGTGGAGTTTCTACATCGCCATTACCGATTACAGGAATGTTTACATTTTCCTTCACTTGGCGAATGATTTCCCAATTCGCTTTCCCTTCGTACATTTGAACCCTTGTACGACCATGAACGGCTACAGCACTGCCGCCAGCTCTTTCAATCGCTTGGGCATTTTCAACAGCAAAAATGTGTTCATCATCCCAACCAATCCGCATTTTTACCGTCACCGGTTTCTCCACCGCATCAACAACTGCCGCTACCATTTCATACACTTTATCCGGATTCAGTAACCACTTCGCTCCTGCTTCACATTTAATAATTTTATTTACAGGGCATCCCATATTGATGTCAATAATATCCGCGTTCGTATGTTGATCTACAAACTTGGCCGCTTCAACGAGGGTTTCTTTTTCACCCCCAAAGATTTGCAAGGCGATTGGTTTTTCCCTTTCATCTATATAAAGCATGTCTAACGTTTTTTTATTGCGTAAAATAAGTCCTTTATCACTGATCATTTCAGCATAAACAAGACCCGCACCGAATTCTTTAACCGTTAGCCGGAAAGCAACGTTACTCACTCCTGCCATTGGAGCTAGTACTACACGGTTTGCCATCACGATATCTCCTATTTGGAACGGCTTTTTCTCTTCCATGGCCTATACCTCCTTTCCATAAAAGTGTTTTTATATCCGTCACTACTTCATAGTGTCGAGTGTCGTAATACGTATTGTTACAAAGAAAAATAATCCTTCCACTTTTTAATGCCCTCTTTTTCAAGGTTGATATTCTTTAATGCTGCCTCCGCTTGAATCAACTTTTCCGAGTATGGCTTAGATGCAATATCTAACAGCGGAACCAATACGAAAGCTCTTTCAAACATTCGAGGATGTGGAATGATTAAATTCTCTGACTCAATATTGTCGTTATTAAATAATAAAATGTCAAGGTCAATAATTCTTGGCCCCCAGCGGATATTGCGAACCCGACCGAGATCATTTTCAATTAATTGACAGGTCTGTAACAATTCAATAGGTGAAAGTATTGTTTGTGCATAAATCGCAATGTTTAAAAAAGAGGGCTGATCAACATACCCCACTGGAGCCGTTTCGTAAATTGGGGATATTTTTTTTATCCATATCCCCTCCTTACTTTGAAGCAAATCAATGGCAGATTTTAAATTGTTTTCCCGATCTCCCAAGTTTGTACCTAAAGATAAATAAACATCATTCACCATAATGACCCCTTACTATTTCAACAGCTACTTCTTTATAATGGCCTGGAATAGGTGGATCTGGTTTAATTAGTTCCACTTTGCATCCAAACACTTGTCCTTCATATTTTTGTAAGATTGATGAAGCAATGGTTTCTGCAGCTGCTTCAATTAATTGGAAGGGCTCTCCTTCCATGATTGATTTGCATAATTCATACACTTCTACATAATTCACTGTATATTGCAGGTCGTCTGTTTCCCCTGCCTTTTTCGTATTGACCGCAAGAGATACTGTAACTCGAAAACGCTGCCCTAACATTGTTTCTTCAGGTAATACACCGTGATATCCATAAAATTGCATATCTCGCAAATGTATATAGTCCATAATAGACCTCCTATCGAAATTAGTGTCTCTCAGGAAGTTCATTTTTCACTTCAAATTTCCCCATCAATGCATCAATCATTTTCACGGTTCTTGCTATTTCTTTTACATCATGCACTCGAACAATATGACAACCTTTCATGACACCATATGCACATGTCGCCGCAGTACCTTCTACTCTTTCATGTAATGGAACATCTAAAATAGTGCCAATCATTCGTTTTCTCGAAGTCCCCAACAAAACGGGGTATCCCAATTCTGCAAGTTCATCTAATCGTTGCATCGTTTCAATACTTTGCTGCAAGTTTTTCACAAACCCTATTCCCGGATCAAGTATGATATGCTCGTCTGGAACACCAGCTGCTTTCACAATATCAATACTTTCTTTTAAATCATTTAAAAAATCTTCGAAGTAATTTTTGTAATTCGTGTTCTCTCGATTATGCATTAGAATGATAGGTGCATTATATTCAAAAGCCACTTTGGCCATTTCCGGATCTGCCTTCGCGCCCCAAATATCATTAATGATATGGGCACCAGCTTCCAATGCCGCACGAGCAACCGCTGATTTGTAAGTATCAATTGATATAATGGCAGGTACTTCTTCTCTCAAAGCTTTAATCACTGGCACGACACGAGCAATCTCTTCTTCATCAGGAATACGAGTATAACCAGGTCGTGTCGATTCTCCACCCACATCAATAATCTTCGCACCTTCCTGAACCATCTGTTTCGCATGTGCAATTGCGGCATCGATTGAATTATACTTTCCCCCGTCAGAAAAAGAATCGGGTGTTACATTTAAAATCCCCATCACAAAAGTTTCTTTTGTATAATCGAGCTCTATATTATTAATTGTTAACGGTTTACTGTATTTCGATAACATCTTCGTACACTCCTTTATCAATAAGAGGACTACTCATTCGCCTTCATTACATTCTAAACAAGTATATCATTTTCAAAGTCAAAGCACTCAATACTTTTAAATCTAAAATTCGGTGTAATCATATAACATGTTTTTCGTCAAACAAAATCGGCATCATCCAAAAGGATAATGCCGTTTCTTATTAGTCTTCGAAATTGTATAAAGCTGTTGATAAATAGCGTTCACCATTAGATGGAACAATCGCTAATACGTTAGAACCTTTGCCTAAACGTTTTGCAGTTTGAATTGCAGCGTGAATAGCAGCACCTGATGAAATACCGCATAAAATACCTTCTTCACGACCTACTTTACGAGCTGTTTCGAATGCTGTTTCATTATCAACTTGGAATACAGAATCGTAAATTTCTGTATTTAACACTTTTGGTACGAAACCTGCTCCAATACCCTGAATTTTATGGGAACCTGGATTTCCGCCAGATAAAACCGGAGAGTCTTTCGGTTCAACTGCAATAATTTCAATGTTTGGATATTTTTCTTTTAATACAGCACCTGCACCTGTGATTGTACCACCTGTACCTACCCCAGCAACAAATGCGTCTAATTGCACACCTTCAAATGCTTCCACTATTTCCGGACCTGTTGTTAAGCGGTGGATTTCTGCATTTGCAGGGTTTTCAAATTGTTGTGGCATGAAATAACCATTTTCTTCTGCAAGTGCTGTTGCTTTAGCAATTGCACCTTTCATTCCTTCAGGACCAGGTGTTAATACTAATTCAGCACCATATGCACGAAGTAATTTACGGCGTTCAATACTCATAGTTTCAGGCATTACTAAAATAGCGCGATAACCTTTTGCTGCTGCAATCATCGCAAGTCCAATTCCAGTGTTTCCTGAAGTTGGTTCAATAATTGTGCCACCTGGTTTTAGTCGTCCATCTCTTTCTGCCGCTTCAATCATCGCTAAAGCAATACGATCTTTAACAGAGCTTCCTGGATTAAAATATTCTAATTTTACCCAAACAGTTCCTTCATCTTCAGTTGTAGCATGGTTTAACTTCACGATTGGTGTGCGACCAACTAATTCTGTAATAGAATTATATAATTTACTCATCACGGTTCCCCTTTCATAATACCGACTATTTTTATAGGTTTTTCTTGTTTTAATATTAACCCTACTAATCGTTTGTTGTCAATGAAAATGAGAGTGAAAATTTGTAAAATTTTTAATCATTATTCACCATAGAACCATGTCACATCAAATTCTTTCCAAAACATTTCCGGGGTAATGGATGATGACAGTTGCTCCATCGCTAACCCCCTTTTAATATGATCTTTTACCTCTCCATAAGGGAAAGATCTTCCTTCCATTTTTTCATGTAATTGAACAATTCCATATCGGCCGTCTCTTAATAAAACAGGCTTGCTAATTTCATTTTTATTTAGTTTTTGAAGCGCTTTCAGTATAGCTGGATCTACATTGGATTGATTCGTAATATAGCCAATATCTCCCCCGAGACTTGCCGAAACTTGTTCAACAGAACGTTCCCGAGCTAATACCGAAAAATCAGAACCTTCATTCAGTTCTTTTAAAACACTTTCTGCTTCATCTTTCGTATTCACAACAATTAATTTTGCTCGGTACGTCGTTGGAATATTATATAACGATTCATTTTCTTCATAATAAGATTCAAGCTCTTTTTCATCAATAATAATATCTTTTGTTAATACTTTCTCTAAAATCAGCTGGGACTTAATTTGCTCTTTAAGTTCCTTCTCTCCTAATTGTTGCAACGTTGAATCCATTTCGCTGGAAGAAACCATAAGGGATAGCTCTAAATCAATTTCATCCTCAGTCACGTCAATGCTATATTCTTTCGCAGCCTTTTCCATTACTTTTTGATTCACCATGCGCTGCAATGTATCTTTTCCATAATAACGTTCCATTTCAGCCATCCATTGCAGGCGAGTAATATTTTCACCATCAACGCTAGCGACGATAGTTTCATCGTCGCCAACTTCTTCATCTCCACCTAATGCAAATAACCAAAGAACAAACCAAAAAATATTCCCAACAAATAAAATCGCAAGTAATGTGAGTACAGGTTTTGTTTTTAATCGGCGTTTTGATAGTGGCGTATGTTGAGTCGTAGGTTGGTTAATTTTTTGCCTCGATCTCACGGATAAAACCTTCTAGCTCCTCTTGGCTATAATGATATTTTTCTAAACAGAAGTGGCACTCTGCTTCTGCTCCTCCATCTTCATCAATCATTTCTTGAATTTCTTGTACACCTAGTGACTTAATAGCCACTCCAAAACGCTCTTTTGAACATCCACAGTTAAATTGAACAGGCATAGTTTCTAACACTTTTACATTTCCCTCTCCTAATACTGCATCTAATATTTGTTCAGGGGTATAGCCTTTTTCAATCATTTTCGAAATCGGTTCAACGGATTTTAAGTGGTTTTCAATTGTTTCAATCGTTTCTTCATCGCATCCTGGTAATAATTGAATAATAAATCCTCCAGCTGCAAGTACGGAATTATCCGTGTTTACCAGTACACCTAATCCTACTGATGAAGGAACTTGTTCTGATACTGCATAATAATAAGTGAAGTCTTCAGCAATTTCTCCTGAAACGATTGGGGTTTGACCTGTAAACATTTCTCTCAAACCTAAGTCTTTTACAATCGTAATGTTTCCATTCGTTCCAACTGCACGACGTACATCTAGTTTTCCAACTTCATTTAACGGGAAATGAGTTTGTGGGTTCGTGACATATCCCCTTACTTCTCCTTTTCCGTTTGCATCTATCAATATAATACCGATTGGACCCCCACCTTCGATTTTGATTGTAATCTTATCATCGGCATTCATCATTGATCCCATCATAGCTCCAGCAGTCAATGCGCGACCTAGGGCAGCAGTAGCGGTAGGCCATGTATTATGTCTTTTTTGTGCTTCCCCAACAGTATTCGTTGAACGCACCGCATATGCACGAACTTTTCCATCAAATCCTAAAGCTTTTACTAAATAATCTTCCATAACAAATTTCCTCTCTTTAATGATTTCTTTTGTAAATGATATATAAACCTTTTAAAGTTAAAAACTTGTCTACTACATCAATAAGTTTTGTCTCATTTGAAAAAAATTCTGCAAGACCTCCAGTTGCAATAACTAAAGGTTCAATCTTACTTTGCTCTTTCATACGGCTTACAATTCCCTCAACCATGCCAATAAAGCCATAAAAAACTCCCGATTGAATGGAGGTGATTGTATTTTTTCCGATAATGTCAAACGGCTTTGTAATTTCTACTCGTGGCAATTTGGATGCCTTTGTAAATAGTGCATCCAAAGAAATCCTTACGCCAGGAGTTATGGCCCCTCCCATATAATGCCCTTTCTCATTTATGTAACTAAAAGTAATAGCCGTCCCAAAGTCTACTACAATAAGCGGCCTTGTGCCATATTCATGTACGGCAGCAACTGCATTGACAATTCGGTCTGTACCCACTTCCCGCGGATTATCACAAGCGATGTTTAATCCTGTTTTGATGCCAGGCCCTACGACAAGGGGTTTAATGTGAAAATAATTTCGGCACATTTCTTCTAATACATACATAATAGGAGGGACAACGGAAGAAATAATAATGCCACGAATATCGCTAAAGGCGATTCCAGCATAGTTAAAAAAGGCATATAAATGCATTGCATATTCATCGGAAGTTTTATTTTTCTCCGTCTCCATTTTCCAATGATGAATCAATTGCTCATCTTGATAAACTCCTACAGAAATTTTTGAGTTTCCTACGTCAATGACTAATATCACTAAAACCACTTCCATTTTCGTTTGATGAAATCATACCATATTGCATGCAGTTACCTCAAAAAGATTAACCTGTAACGAAAAAAGTAGCATCAGAAAATTTCTGACACTACTTTTATCAAGTATTCATTATTCCTTTTTGCCTTCATTCAAACTATCCGTAGAATTTTCTTTAGGTAAATCATCTGTTGTCGGAGCTTTTTCTTCACCAGCTGCCTCTTGATGAATTTGAGCAGAGCCAGATTTTTCTACAGTAACTTCTTTAGGCTCTTCACTCTCTTTGTTCTCGTCGTCAGCTTGCTTCGGCTCTACTGTTGTGATTTTGATTGTCTCAGCTTCTTCTTCTTCTGTTTTTTCTGGAAGGCATCCGTAATCACGTAAGTGTTCGATTTGCTCAGCATTTAATGTTTCATGCTCCAATAAAGCTTGAGCGATTAAATCTAGCAAATCACGCTTCTCTGTCAATATGCGTTTCGCTCGTTCATATTGCTCATTCACAATTTTTTGCATTTCTTTATCGATTTCAAAAGCGATGGCTTCTGAGTAATTTTGGTCTGTATTAAAATCTCGACCTAAAAATACATTTCCACCTTGTGATGATCCAAATTGAAGTTGGCCAAGCTTTTCGCTCATACCAAACTCTGTAACCATTCGGCGAGCAATATTCGTTACTTTTTGGAAGTCGTTATGAGCACCAGTGGATACTTCTCCTAATACAATTTCCTCTGCCGCGCGACCACCAAGCAAACCAGTAATGCGATCAAGCAATTCTTCTTTCGTTTGGAAGAAACGTTCTTCTTTCGGAAGCATGATAGCATAACCGCCCGCTTGGCCTCGCGGAACAATGGTTACTTTATGAACTTTTTCAGCAGAATCAAGCGTTAAACCGATGACAACGTGACCTGCTTCGTGATATGCAACGAGTTTTTTCTCTTTTGGTGTATAAGTACGGCTCGTTTTCGCTGGACCGGCAATCACTCGGTCACTTGCTTCATCGATATCATCCATATAAATTTTTCGTTTCCCTTTACGTGTAGCAACTAAGGCTGCTTCATTTAATAAGTTTTCTAAATCTGCACCAGCAAAACCTGGAGTTCTTTGGGCAACAGCTTTTAAATCTACTTCTTCCGCCAATCGTTTATTGCGCGCATGAACTTTCAGAATCGCTTCTCGACCTTTTACATCTGGGTATCCAACAGTAATTTGTCGGTCAAAGCGACCAGGACGTAATAAAGCTTTATCTAAAATATCTGGTCGGTTTGTAGCAGCGATAATGATAATTCCTTCATTTACACCAAAACCGTCCATTTCAACTAGCAATTGATTCAATGTTTGTTCACGCTCATCGTGACCTCCGCCAAGACCCGCACCACGTTGTCGTCCAACCGCATCAATCTCATCAATAAAGATGATACATGGCGCGTTTTTCTTCGCATTTTCAAATAAGTCACGAACGCGGGACGCACCGACACCGACAAACATTTCTACGAAGTCGGAACCGGAAATAGAGAAGAAAGGAACACCAGCTTCTCCAGCAACAGCCCTAGCAAGCAATGTTTTACCAGTACCTGGAGGACCTACTAATAAAATACCTTTCGGAATACGTGCCCCCATTTCTGTAAACTTGCGATGGTCTTTTAAGAATTCCACTACTTCTACCAATTCGGCCTTCTCTTCATCTGCCCCTGCAACGTCATCAAAGCGAACTTTTTTCTTTTCAGAATCATAAAGTTTCGCTTTACTTTTACCGAAGTTCATCACTTTATTGCCTCCGCCTTGAGTTTGACTCAAGAGGAAGAAGAATAAAATGATAATGATAATGAATGGAATGATTCCCGTGAAGAATTGAACCCATGCGCTCGATTCAGGGGCTGGTATAAAACTTATTTTCGAATTTTTAATTGCATTGTCTATCTTCTCCATCAGCGCCGGGTTGTTTTGAGGAAGGTTTACAGTGAAAGTTTGTTCTTCATTTCCTGTTAACTCACCTTCACCAACTAGAACACCCGCATCTGGCTGAATATTTAACGATTTTATTTTCCCTGTCTCTAAAGCATTAATAAACTCATCATACGTTAATTCCTTTGAAGGCGTTGCACCTCCATTAAAGGTACCGAAAATACCTATCACCACAAGAAAAATTAACAAATAAAGTATGGTGTATCGAAATATTCGATTCATCCCCAGCCTCCTCACAACTTAACACAAAAACTATAAGTAAAATCTTAACATACCATTATTTCATCATACAATGAAAAGCACTGATAATGTAGCCTTTTTACATTTTTGTCGTTATTTATACAAAAATACTTACATTAAAAGGAATAAACTTCACTTTTTAATATACCAATATATGGTAGGTTTCGGTATTTTTCTGCATAGTCTAAACCATAACCTACGACAAATCCATCTGGAACTTCAAAACCAACAATATCAGCTTTTAAGTCCACTTTACGGCCAGACGGTTTATCTAATAATGTAACAATTTTAATGGAATTTGCTTTTCGATATTTAAATAAGTCTACTAAATAACTTAGTGTTAAGCCGCTATCTATGATATCTTCGATGATAATGACATCCCGACCTTCTACACTCGTATTTAAATCTTTTAAGATTTTTACCTCTCCTGAAGAAACGGTTGCATTTCCATAGCTTGAAACATCCATAAAGTCTATTTCAATATATGATTCAAAACGTTTTATTAAATCTGCCATAAAAGGTACTGCACCTTTTAATACCCCGATTGCTAATGGAAACTTATCTTTATATTCTTCCGTTAACTGGGCGCCAATTTCTGCGATTCTTTCTTGAATTTGTTCTTCAGTAATTAGTATTTTTTCGATATCCTTTTCGATCATAATGTAATGTTCCTCCTAAACAGCGTTGAAAAATTATTTGTTAAATAATTATTTAATTGATGGCAAAATTCTCTTTACATGAATTATAGCCATTTTTAAAAAATATTTTATAAAATTTACCTTATTTGTTGTAAGGAACTTTTTCAACTATCATTACCATATTATCATCAATTCTTTTTGTTCTTGAAAATTGATGATTAGCCCGAACACCTAATACCGATAAAATTTCTTCATTTGAATCTACAAGTATTGGCCAATCGTCTCTTTCAATTAAAGGGATTTTTTCATCAATAAAAAGGCGGGATAATCGTTTCGGCGCTTGCATTCCGTTTAACTGAATTCGATCACCTACTTTTCGCTTCCGAACCTTAAGAGGAAAAGCAATTGCGTTGGAATTGAAATAATATGCGGCTATATCATTTTGTTGGCAGCCCGTTTCATCAGAGAGTTTTCCTATGTATAAACGAAAACCATTTAATACGTTCCATTCCCCAATTTTGATTTGTTGAATATAGTCTTCTTCATTATTGGATGTTTGATATTTAAAGAATGCAATGTCGCCATAACTTCTATTTGCAATAATTTGGTTTGGTAAATGAATTGTTGCGTTCCCTTCTTGGGACTTACATAATTCCAAAATCTTACTATAAATAGCGTAACTTTGGTTGTCTGAAGGTTGATAAAGATAGTTTAATAGTATTAAAATGATTCTTCTTTGTAAAGCAAGTGGCTCTTTTTGAAATGGACGAATATGTAGTATAAAACGATCCTCCATTTTTTCTACAACTGAGGAAAAGCGTTTTTTTGCGAGTTCAAGTAAAAATTCGTCATCTTGTTGCAAATTTTCCGCTAATTGAACCGCATGAATTGCCACCTGTTTATTTTCGTTTTTTAACAATGGAATAATATGATGTCGGAATCGATTTCGAGTATAATCATCCTTCATATTGCTCGCGTCTTCTCGGAAGGAGCCGCCTTTTTCCTGTAAATAATTTGTTATTTCTTCTTTTGTAACCACTAAAAAAGGACGGAT
The DNA here is from genome assembly GCF_012396605.1 of Ureibacillus thermosphaericus. Taxonomy (GTDB): domain Bacteria; phylum Bacillota; class Bacilli; order Bacillales_A; family Planococcaceae; genus Ureibacillus; species Ureibacillus thermosphaericus. The sequence continues at coordinate 36,937 of NZ_JAAXPW010000025.1, read as the reverse complement.
TATAGCGCCAACCGAAAACGCTCGTTTTGCGGAAATGCCTTTGAACCCATTGACGTTTCCGGATCTTGCAAGAGACATCAGCATAGTTTCCAACTGATCATCCGCATGATGAGCTGTCACTAGCTTATTGATGTTGTATTGTTTCATGATGTTTGCAAAAAATGCATACCGCTCTCTGCGACAAATCGCTTGAGAATTCCCTCCCTCTTTTTCCAACAAATCTGGAATGGGGATGCTTGTGCTAAAAATCGGAATCCCATGTTCTCTGCAAAACTGTTCCACAAATAGCCGATCTTCATACGAAACTTTCCCTCTCAACATATGGTCCACATGAGCAACATATAAATCAACTTTACATTGTTCTTGTAATTGAATAAAAAAATGAAGCAATGCCATAGAATCAACGCCACCAGAACAAGCGATGAGAAGACGGTCTCCCGCTTCAACTAATTGTTGTTCTGCTATAAAATTTTGCACTTTTTTCTCAAAAGTTACCATCTTCTCACCTCATTTCCTCTAATTAACTAACCGGTCTAAAAACAGCCCATTTTGGCACCACATGTGAAACATTAAAAATAATTACCGTGCAGTCATCTTCCACTTCATACTGGCTTTGATAACTGTCCATCACATCATATAGAAGCGCTTCAATCGGCATTCCAACCCTGATTTTTGACTTTAATAATTTAACAAAATTACGTTCCTGTTCGTCCCAATCATATTTACTAGAGAACAAACCATCGGAAACCATTACGACATAATCATCCGCTAGCAAATTGACTTTTTCCGTTTCAATGGAGAATACAGGCATGAACCCTACAGGTGCTGATGATCCTTCCACTTTCATTAGCTGCTCTCCGCGCAAAATATAAGTAGACATGCTACCTGCTTTCCAAGACCATAATTCACCCTTTTGTAAATCAACTAATGCAAAATCTATCGTCGCATACATATCAACTTCACGGTTTAGACTAAGGACATAATGCAATGTATGCATAGCAGTCTCTGGATTCATATTATAGCTTAAACATTCCCTCATTAACCTTACCAATCTTCTACTTTCCCGCTTTGCTTCTCGACTTTGACCCATGCCATCCGACAACATTATGGCTACTAATCCCGGATGAATGTGGAAAATGGCATGAGAATCCCCTGACACAACATTAGAGTTTTTCGCTCTACTATATATATCATACTGAATTTTATAGCGAACTGCAGAGCGAAATCTCACTTGAAAATGAGCAAATGGTGTCTTATGATTCGATATTCGATCCACTTGGAACGGTTCAGCAAAGACTTCATATAGAACTGGTAAAATGATTCGTTCACATAATAAATATAAATCGTCTCGAGTATGGTTGTTAATAAAGGAACAAACAATCACACGTTCCCCCAACGTATTATTTAAAACATCAATTTGAAAACAATCAATGTTTGCGCGTTTAAATTCATGGCTTAATTCTTCCTCAATCGTCTTAAATGAAAGCGTCTCGTTTTTCATATCTTCCATCAATTTATTCAAATGATTACTCAAGTCCCTCAATTGCAAAGCAATCATCTTTTTCCCATGATAGAATTGCCCATTCATTTTATCGTTATACAGCTGATAATCAAGTTCTTCCAACAATTTTGACGATTTTACGCATTTTGTTCGAATTTGTTCTTCCGCAAGCATTTGTTCTTTTTCACTTAATCCCGATTTCGCTAGGAACCATCTTCGAATATTTTCATCCATTCCAATATTTTTTTCTCCCCAGCATCTATCATATCGAAAACAACTCATACAAGTGGCACAAGGCTCAATCTTTCGAATTTCACTCACATTCTCAGTTGACGTAAAGCGCTCAAAAACTAATTCTTTCATAAACAAAACAAAACGTTGAAACGTCTCTAACTTTTCCGTTGTATGTTCCGTTAGCCATTCCTGCCTTTTAAGCAATACTTCATCTCGTTTTGGACGAAAGATATTTTCCAAAAAGTTTAGCAATTTTTGCGGCAATAATAAAAAGACTACACCCGCTATCAAGACCGATACAAAATAAACGCTATCGAGCGGCAACGTTGAATCATAAAAAAAGAAAAAGATGCTGGGTATTAAACTACCTATTACAGCGCCTACTCTTCCAATCCCTTTACACAACCCGCTCGATACGCCCGTTAAAGCATAAACAGCAATCATTCCCGTGAAAGAAAGCTCTGATATTCCTACTAATGCTCCAATAATAGTTGAAACGCTTGAGGCAACCGTTATTCCCCCAGTAATGGCAGCAATGCAAATCGATAAATGCAGAACAAATGTAAAAAGTGAAAAATACGATATCGTTAATGAATGCATCCCAGTTAAAACGACCGCTAAAATTACTAACCCCGCTCCTACCCGCTCATAACTCCAGGAAGCAGACCAAAAACGATAAGGTTCAACGAAAAACAGCTTCACAAAGATTGTCATGAAAAAAGCTAATATCATTTCATAATAAACATACAACTGTACTATGAAAGGAGGGATGCCCATATGCAAAATGCTTTGCCATAACAATTGTCCAAAAAAGATGGCAAGGGCCACAGCAATAGCCATAGGGGGCTTCCAATATCGGAACCGAATCAATAATTCGTAAAAACCAAGTTGCAGTAACAAAATCAAACCTTGCCCTAAACTCAAACTCAATGCACCAATTAACCCGCCGATGAACACTGCCCATTTCTCATTTTCATATCTATTTCGCACGATCGCCCATAATGGTAATAAAAAAGGAACAGCCGCTTCAAACATTACCGCTCTTGATAGAAAAAATGCTAACAACATGAAGAATAAATGAAGAATTAGGCTTACCTTTTTAATAGTAAAACGACTGAAATGCTCTTGCCATGACGACTTTTCATTCAGCATTTGGATATTTGACATATTCCATCCCCCTCATCTATATCATTTGTTTCGGTCTATTATATAAAAGAAGGGATGTAAAATTTGTCTAGTACTGTTCTAGTTTAAAAAAATTGTTCGACGAATTACTTAATAACATAACAAATTGTTAATTTAGGCTAGTTTTTGTCGTTTTTTTTCTTAACATTTGATAACTATAAGGAATTTATTTTGGAATTTTATGCTGATAAAATGAAGAAATTTGGGGTTAATTGGAATTCTAAAGGTTCTTGGAGGAAATAAACTCTTACTCAAATAAGATTGAAAACTACAATTAAGTATTTTTATAAACTAATCCAATTCCATATAATTTTCACAAACTAACTTTCTATAATAAATTTGTTTCGCAACTACAAGTAAAACACTACCAATTAAATAAAAAAAAGTCGACTATTGACGGAATATAGTCGACCCATTTTAACGAATAACCGATTTTGTTATCTGTATTTTGACATTTTCATTGTAAAAAAGATTATTTAAAAATTACTCAATTAAAACAGACAGCAAACTACCCTCTTCTTGCGCCACGTCCACCTCGTTTTGACTCAGTTGCACGTCTTAATGAAGCAAGACGCTCATCACTATCTCTTAAGAATTTCGCCATTTTCTGTTCAAAACTTTCTTTTGATTGGCGTTCGTTTCGTTCATTTGAACGGTTATCACGACGTGGTCTTTGAGGACGTTCAGGTCTTTCAGATTGAGCTTTAGCCTTTCTTATCGATAGGCCAATTTTTCCATCCTCTTCAACATTTAACACTTTCACTTCAACGATATCTCCAACTTTTAGATGATCGTTAATGTCTTTCACGTAGTTATCAGCTACTTCACTAATATGGACAAGGCCCGTCTTACCATCTGGCAGCTCAATAAATGCTCCAAAATTTGTAATTCCTGTGACCTTCCCCTGTAATTTGCTGCCTACTTCAATTGACATAAAAAAAATGCTCCTCCTTAAAATTTAAACGGCTAATAAAATATCGCCAGTAATCATAATTATATAAAATGAGCAAAAAATTTGCTAATGCTCTCTTTTATTATAGCCAACAAAAAAAGAGTGTCAACAAGACAACTCTTTTTCAGCCTGTATTTTTTATTCTCTTCATTTGTTCAACAGTAATTTCTTATTTTTAAATAACGATTTTAATACAGCCTAGAAAAATGTCATTTCTTATTCTTTTTATCTTCTTCATTTTCTTTTTCTTCTTTAGGGATGGTGAAAATGATTTCTCCTTCCTCCGATAAGAAGTATTCTTTACGGGCTAATTTTGCAATATATTCATCATCTTCAAGTTTTTTTATTTGCAACTGTAATAATTCTTGTTCTTTTTTTATTTCTTGAAGTTCTGATAATACCTTTTCTTTTTCAGCTTCTTTTTGCGCTAATCTTTCATTTTGGTTAAAGATCATACTGATTAAACTAATTATGACGACGGATGCGATGACAAAGAATAGAGACAGCCTTCTTCTTAATCGGATTTTTTGCTTCGTCAACTTTTCCATTTGACGATTTGCAGAACGGACATAGTCATTATCTATTTTACGAATATTCATATTCCCATGTCTGTTATTATAATGCTTGGCCACATCCGTCACCTCCTAAATAGTCATTGTATTGTCATTATACTTAGTATTTAACGTTTTTTAAAGATTGCTCTTTTTAAGTTTATAAATTTTCTGTGAAATGGTCTTTTCGCAACCACAAATAGTTTGCAAAAAGGGTTAAATAGTACAATTAAAATTCGAATTACTAGTCTAATAATCCCTTTTATTGTTTTCAGAGTAATTTTTACAATTGCTACTATTGGATTAATAAAAATAATAATAAATACCCTGCCGAGAAACCGGAAAAATGGCTGAAAAAATGATTCATAAAGAAAAATACCTAAAATTTGTGATAATGGGTCTACTAAACGCCACTCTCCACCCTTTATTAAAAAGATAATATAAAAGCTTGCAACACCTAGCAGTGCCCAGACGAAAACCTCAACGATTAATGAAAACTTTCGTAATAATGACTTTGGTGAAAAGGCGCTGATGTAAATTCTTGTTGCATCAATAACCGCGCCAATCATAACGCCACTTATCGTCATTATTACGATACTGAAAAATTGTTCGTTAACTGTCATCCAAATAATTTATGGAGGAAGCCTTTAGTTAACCCATTTTCATCATCATCATATTGAAGGGCTTTTACATTTCCTTCTAGTGTTAATAATCCTTTGTCCACATCTAAATGAACAATGCGCAATTCCTCTCCACGAATAAGCAAATGTCCTTGTGATGTTCTTACGTAAAATTCCTCCTGGTCGAATCTTTCAATTTCCTTTACTGATGTCATGTCCATTCTTTTTCTATTTCTCACTGTCACAAGATGATCTCCAGAAGTAATAGTGTAATTGCTTTCCTGATGTATTTGTGTCATTTATCGTTCCTCCTTTAATGGTTTGTTCTGTTCACTTTATGCGGGAAATAAAAAAAGCATGACAACAAAATAGATGTCATGCTATAAAAAAATATTTTTTCTTCTCTTTTTTTTATTCTTCATCATCGATAAATTCTGGTTCGATTTTTTCTAACTTTTCTTCCTTGATTATGGTAAACATTTTACTTGCATCTTCTTTTCGAACATTCTCTTTAATTTCTTCTATGCGAACAGTGACGATTTTTTGTCCAAAGCGAATCATTAGCTCGTCACCTGCACTTACGTTGGAAGAGGCTTTTGCAACTTTTCCGTTAATTGTAATTCGCCCTTGTTCGGCAACTTCTTTTGCCAAGGTGCGGCGTTTAATTAATCGAGATACTTTTAAAAATTTATCTAATCGCATAACTTACTCCTTTTCTAAATGTTTTGCTTCATTCCAAAATTCATCTAGTTGTTCTAACGTAAAATCTTGAAAAGTTTTTCCGCTCTTTCTCACTTGTTCTTCAACAAATCGAAATCTTCTAGCAAATTTTTCATTGGCGTGAACCATTGCTTCTTCAGGGGATATATTATAAAAACGAGCAATATTGACAAGGGTGAACAGAACATCTCCAAATTCGTCCATTATCGATTCATTGTTACCTTTCTCCAGTTCTTCACGGAATTCCTTCCATTCCTCATCGAATTTCGATAAAGCACCGCTTGCATCTGGCCAATCAAAGCCTACTGTAGCGGCTTTCTTCTGGTAATTATAAGAAGTTTGCAATGATGAATTTGGTCGATACTCCCCTTTTAATAAAGATTCTTTTTGTTCACCTTTCTCTTGCTTTTTAATTTCTTCCCAATTCAATACAACTTCATCTGCATCTTTCACTGAAAGATCGCCGAATACGTGCGGATGACGACGAATCATTTTTTCAGAAATGCTTTCCAACACTTCTTCTAAATTAAAATAGCCTTCATCTTCTCCAATTTGAGCATGCAAGAAAACTTGCAATAAAATATCCCCAAGTTCTTCTACCATGCCAAAATCATCTTTTTCATCAACCGCTGCTAGGAATTCATGAGTCTCCTCAATCAAATATTTTTTTAAACTTTCATGAGTTTGTTTTCGGTCCCATGGACAGCCATTCGGTCCGCGCAATGTAGCAATAATGTTTCTAAAAGTAGTCCAGTCTTTTAAAGCGTCTAGATGACTTTTTACTGGCGGAACATAAATAGTCGTTAAATTATTCAATTCCATCGCTTGATCCAATTCATAAAGCGGAATCGTTTTAATCAGTTCATTACTAGATCCTGCACCAGTAACAACGGTAATTGGATAATCATCCCGATATTTTTCCATTAGTGTTAATTTCACTTCGGATGCGCTAAATTGGTCATACACTTGAGCTATCAGTACATGGGAACGCATGTTAACGTCATGAATGGAGAAGTTTGTCCCATCTAGCAACTGAAACCCTTCAATAGGATCGATTTTTAGGGCAGCAAATATCGGATCTAAAAAACTTTGTCCTCCTTCAATTGCTAATTGAACTTTTCCTTCTCTTTCAGCTTCAATTAACAATTGTACTGTTTGCTCAGCCACTAAAGGATGGCCAGGTACTGCGTATACAATAGGTTCTGACTGCGCAGCTTCTAATAAATGTTCAACAATCTCTTGATAAACCGGTTGAAACGTATCATGTTTTTCATACACTTGATCAAAACTTTCAAATTGGATTCCTTCGTCTTGCAACACACGCAACACAGGGTGTTCCATTGTACGAACAAAAACTTTTTTTGCTTCTTTTAATTTTTTATAAATACCAATTGGTAATTGTTCATAATCCGATGCACCGAGCCCCATGATTGTTATATGCATTTTTCCACCTACTTTCTTTTATTTAACAAAAGCTGATAAACAGCCATTCTCCGGCCAAAAGGGATTAAAAACCACTCTTTTTCGGAAAGCATACGAGATTTTGCTACAAACGTCAAAAATACAAAAGCTCCTGTAGCAATTAAGATTGTTCCGAAACATACTGCTTCTACTCGACTGTTAGCAAATATACCACTCTTCATTTGGAGGAACCCATCTAATAAGAAAACAGCAAAAGTCATTACGGTGCTTGCGCCGATTAATTTTATGTAATAGTTAAGAGGAGCCAATTGAATGAACGTTAATTTTTTTAAATAAAGGATAAGTAAAGTTGCAGCGATAAATAGCACTGTGCTGCTCGTAACTGCAGAACCTAAAACGTTCATGAAAGGTACAAGAGCCATATTGCCGATTAATTTAAAACAAATAGCACCTGCTAAAATGAAAAATGGCACTTTTAATTTCCCCATGCCCTGTAAGATGGCTGTGAACGTCAAAATAATCGATAACGGTATAATTTGTAGTACATAAACGGTTAATACGTTTTGAAGCGAATTCGTTTCAAATAACATTTCGTTCACATAAGGCATCACAATTATTAATCCTAATGAAGAAGCTACTCCAAAAAGTAGGGCTGTTCGATATGTTAACTGAATAAAAGGTTTTGCTCCTCTTCCTGTATTTTTTTTGGACTGAACAGCTACTAGCGGAACAATAGCAATTGATAAAGAAGAGGCAATCAAGATGCCCAATTGCACAAGTGGTTGGCCACGATCATAAATCCCTTTCGTTTCTTTTGCAAGTTGCGAGTCAATTCCATTTTCGATCATTAACGAATAAACAGTAAACGAATCGATTAATTGAAAACTTAAGAGCAATAAACTGCTCATACTTATACTTAAACTTAATAAAGTCGCTTCTTTCACAATCGGCCATTTCTTTACTGCACTCTTCGTTTTTTGGAAAGGAAAGGAAGGAAATGTTTTCTTGGCATAATATAACAACAATAGAACCCCTGCTACTTCCCCTATGACGGTTCCTAACACTGCCATATTGCCCGCTAAGTAAAGAGACCCAGAAGTAAACATCACAAAAATGGCACCAGCTAAAATAGTCGTAACTCGAATGAGTTGCTCAAATACTTGGGCATTGGCTACTGGGGCCATCTCGCCTTGGGATTGAAAAGTTCCCTTCAGTATTGCAAGTAGCGGCATAAACAATGTAACAAAGGAACCTGTTCTTAGAAGTGGAGATAACTGTTCATCTCCCATCAATATTGCTAATAAATCGGCTCCTAAAAATAGGAACGAAAAAAAGAATAACGATAATGCTACTAAATATAAAAATACCGTTTGGGAAATAATGTACTTTTTCCATTCAGCATTAGGAGATAATTCCGCATCGGCCAACATTTTAGAAATCGCTACAGCGAATCCCCCTGAAGTCCATACAACGAAAAATGATATAAAAGGATATACTTGTTGATAAATATAAAAACCCGCATCTCCCACTAAATTTTGAAAGGGCACTCGATAAAAGGCGCTCAATATTTTTACGATAATCGCTGATATAGTTAGTAATAAAGCGCCTTTCATATATCCTTTCATTCCAAATGAATTTGACATACCTTATCCTCTTTCCTTATCTACATAATAGAAAGTATACCAAAGAGTCGTTTAAATAAAAAAATCTACTTTCTTCCCACTTGTACATAACTTCTACCAAAATATTATTTGGTAATCGAATCTCCTAACTGGGCCAATCAATGTATTTCTTAAAACCATATATTGAAGCAGTAAACATATGCTATTCACGGTACAATTCCCTATGTTGCATGTTGTGTTACTTTCCTAAACAATGAAAAAACGCCTCTTATAGAAAGAGACGTTTTCCTTCTGATTTAGTTTTCCATTTGCTTTGCTAAGAAGTGTGCCGCTGTTTCCGCTGCTTTTTGTTCCACTTCGCTTAGGAAATGAACTTTAGATAGCAAATATACCGCCCCAATTGTATCACCATTTGCAACGATTGGAGCTACACAATAAGATTTCACTTGCTCAAATTGTCCTGGTACTAATTCAATTGTTGTTTCATTCTTTTCCATCACAACAGAGCGCTGTTTCATAAAATCCTCTGCAAAAGTTGAAAGTCGACGATTTGTGTAATCCTTCTTAGATAATCCTGCAACAGCGATCATTTCATCTCGATCGCTTATTAATGCTGGAGTTCCAATTGTTTCATACAAGGATTCTACGTATTCTTTTGCAAACTCGCCTAAGTCATTTATCGGTGAATATTTTTTTAGAATAACTTCACCTTCTCTATCCGTATAAATTTCCAAAGGGTCTCCTTCACGAATGCGCATTGTTCTGCGAATTTCTTTTGGTATTACAACACGACCTAAATCATCGATACGACGTACTATTCCTGTTGCTTTCATCTATGCTGCCTCGCTTTCTGAATCGTATTATTTCACAGATAGTATGTTTACTCTTTAGGCAAAGTATGCAAAAAATACATTGAGAGGATTTTGTTTTTATTTCGTCGAAAATTTGTAAAATTAATATGTCCAAAAAATTTTAAAAATATAACAATAATTGAAAACATTAAACAACAATGAAGGAATAAAAAGACCCAAAATATAATATTTGGGTCATTTCTTACAGTCTTATTTTGCCTCTTGTTCCACTACATTATTCTTCCTTGCCTTATAAACAATTTCAACGACTTGTTCCAATACATCAAGCGGTTCATATTTTCCACATTTTTTTTCATCAATTGTTAGAGTCAATATCGGTCCATCCATACTAAATCCAACTGCTCGATCAAATTTCATTGTTTCCGTTACTACAACAGAGCCATCCACATTTTTTGTGCCTTCTTCTGAAAACACAATTGAAATGACTTTTTGTTTTTCTTTGATTGACACAATACCTGAATGTGTAGCCCACGCCTTAATTCGAGCTATGCGCAACAGCTTCTCTGTTTCAGGAGGCATATCCCCAAATCGGTCGTGTAATTCTTCCAGAATTTCATGGTAATCTTCCGGATTTTCCATCGCTTTAATCCGTTTATACATTTGAATTTTCTGATACCCATCAGGAATATACCGATCAGGTATATACGCGTCAACATGAAGAATCACTTCGACTTCTTCTTTCTCTTCACGCTTCACTCCTTTTTGTTCAGCAATCGCTTCTTCTAATAATTGAGTATATAAGTCAAATCCTACGGTATCGATAAAACCATGCTGCTGTGCACCTAGTAAATTCCCTGCACCACGAATGGAAAGGTCGCGCATTGCAATTTTAAAACCGGATCCTAATTCCGTAAATTCTTTAATGGCTTGAAGTCGTTGTTCTGCAACTTCGTTTAGCACTTTATCACGTTGATACATGAAATATGCATATGCTACTCGGTTTGATCTTCCTACACGGCCACGCAATTGATAAAGCTGAGAAAGCCCCATCTTATCAGCATCTTGGACAATGAGCGTATTTACGTTTGGCATATCAACGCCCGTTTCAATAATCGTAGTAGTCACAAGCACATCAAATTCGCCATTTAAGAAGCTAAGAATCACTGACTCCAGTTGGGCCTCAGTCATTTTTCCATGCGCATAACCAATTCGAGCTTCCGGCACGAGCATTTGAATTTCTTCTACTTTTTTCGTCATATCCTCTACACGATTATATAAATAGAAAGTCTGACCTCCTCGTGCCATCTCCCTTTCAATGGCTTCTCGCACTAACGCACCATTATATTCCATCACATACGTTTGAACTGGGAAACGATTTTGCGGAGGTGTTTCAATAACAGAGAGATCTCTTACACCAACCATTGACATATGGAGGGTTCTTGGAATCGGAGTCGCTGTTAATGTCAACACATCCACGTTCGTCTTTAACTGTTTAATTTTTTCCTTATGGGTAACGCCAAATCGTTGTTCCTCATCGACTATCAATAATCCTAAATCTTTAAACGTTACATCTTTAGAAAGAAGCCGATGAGTACCGATGACGATATCCACCGTTCCATCTTTTAGTCCTTTAATAGTTTCCAATTGTTCCTTTCGAGTGCGGAATCGGCTTAATAAGCCCACTTTAATTGCATAATCCTGAAATCTTGTGCTAAAGGTTTCATAATGTTGTTGTGCTAATATGGTCGTTGGCACAAGAAACGCCACTTGCTTACCGTCCATAATCGCTTTAAAAGCTGCACGAATTGCCACTTCCGTTTTACCGTATCCCACATCACCGCAAACGAGCCGGTCCATTGGTCGTTCCCGTTCCATATCCCGCTTTACTTCAAGAATTGTACGAAGCTGATCCTCAGTCTCTTCATAAGGGAAAGCACTTTCAAATTCACGTTGTTCATCTGTATCAGGCGAAAAAGCAAACCCCTTTTCTGATTCCCGTTTTGCGTATAGTTTAATTAATTCTTCTGCTATATCTTTAACAGCAGATGAAACTTTTGCTTTCGCTTTTTTCCATTCTGTACCGCCCAGTTTATGAAGTTTTGGTTCCTTCCCTTCTGAAGAAACATACTTTTGAATTAAATCAATTTGATCAACTGGTACATATAATTTATCATCACCGCGGTAACGAATATGAAGATAATCTTTATGTGTTCCGTTCACTTCAAGAGTTTGAATACCAATATATTTTCCGATTCCGTGATGAACATGAACAACATAGTCGCCCGGTTTTATCTCTGTATAGCTTTTAATCCGTTCAGCATTGGTCATCTTTTGAGAACGAGTTTTTTTCCGTTTAGCTTGCTGTTTAAATAATTCATCATCTGTCACTACTGCTAAACGTTGCAATGGCAATTCAAATCCTGAACTAAGCTGTCCATCAATTAAGAAAATTCCTTCTCCCTTTGGATGTCCAATGGTGACATCAATCTTGTAATCTTCTAAAATATTTTTGATTTTTTCTAATCGACGTTCTCCATCAGCGACAAATAGCACAGTAAATTTTTCTCGATTCCAGCGTTCAATTTCACTTTGTAAGAGCGGTATTTGTCCGTGAAATTGTTGCATTGGTTTGCAGGAAAAATTCGTCGTTTGGTCAAACCGAATACCGGTAAAGTTGCGAGTAAACAATGTAAGATATATTTTTTGCAGATCCAACATAGAGAAAATTTCTTTAAAGGAGTAAGAAGGTTGAACATCATGAACCATTTTTCCTTCTTCTATTAATGATATGAACCACTCTTCTTCTTCCCGCTCCCATGCTCCTGTCACTTCTTGAATTCGACCAAGCTCATCGAATAAGATAATGCCATCTTTTGAAAAATAATCTCCTAAAAATGCTGGTTGTTCATATAATAATGATCCATATTTCGTCACATGATTAGGTAAATTCCCTTGTTTCAACATTTCAATATCGTACTTGATATTTTCATATAATGCTTCTTGAACTTCCTGTTTTTTGACCTTTTTTATACTTCTTGAAAGAGCTTTTTCTAAACGCTCTGCCAATTGAATGCGCTGGTCTAACGTCAACAGCAACTCAATGGCCGGCAAAATACGACACGACTCTAGCTTTTTAACGGAACGTTGATCGTCTGCAGAAAATTCACGGATGGAATCTACTTCGGTATCAAAAAGTTCAATACGAAATGGTGACTCTGCATAGGGTGGATAGATATCTAGTATTCCTCCACGCAATGCAAACTCACCTGGTGTTGTTACCATTTGGCTTCGTGTATATCCCATTTCTACTAATTTCGAAAGCCATTGGTCTATATCTATTTCTTGACCGACATGTACTTCTAAAAGGTTATGTTTCCATTGTTCCACTGGCGTCATATATTTACGCATACCTGCAATAGGAATAACGTAAATCGCTACTTCTTCTCTTATTAAGTGATCCAATGTAGAAATCCGTCCTGCTCTTAATTCAGGAGATGCTATCGTCATGTCTGCTGCAATAAATTCATCTGCAGGATAATAATGAACATATCCTTCTCCTACAAGGGATGTTAAATCGTCTACTAACTTTTGCGCTTGCAATAAATTAGGAGATAAAATATAAACTGGTCGTTTTAATTCATTAAAAAGCGCATTAATAAAAACTGCACGTGCACTTCCAGTTAACCCTGTAATTAATTGAGATTTAAACGTTTGTTCTTTCAATTGGTTGATTAGCATGTTTATATGTTTATCTTGAGAGAATAATTGAGTTATAACTCCCATTGTAGAAACCTCCTTCCAACTAAGGCACTCGTTATGTAGCCATTCTATAAATCAACCGAAACATTACGTTTATTTCGTTTACTGCAAATTTACAATATATTGGAAAAAGCCTTGGACAATTTTCGTCCAAAGCGTTATTTTTATTGAATCCATTTTTTTAAAGCATAATAATCAGGAAATTGTCGTAACGATTCCTCACAATGTTCACAAATACAGTGTACTGTCGTTACTCCAAGTTCATCTTTTTCGATAAATTCTTCTATTTCGCCAACTTCGAATAAATGAAGCTTGCGTATTGTTTCTTCTTCATTAAAAGGTAATGTACCCAATTCGGTATCGCAATATCTACAACGGTAACGAACAGTCATACTGGATCCTCCTTAACGAGCTTCGGTATATATTCCAAGTATAGACTGTTCGATTATCAATTATGCACTGTAATTTATTTAAACAATTTTTGCTTAATTAAATTCATTCATTACATCAATGAATTTTTTAGACAATGATGCCTCACAGGCTTGGACCACTTTTTCAATTGCTTGTTCAATAACAGGCTCTTCTTCCTTAGAAAACTTTGAAAGGACATAATCAGGGACTTTCATGCCAGCCGGCGGTCTGCTAATACCGACACGAATGCGTTTAAATTCCTGCGTTCCAATATGCTGAATAAGCGATTTAATGCCGTTATGCCCTCCAGCACTTCCTTTTTGCCGAAGCCGAAGTTTACCTGTCTCCAAGTCTAAATCGTCGTAAATAACAATTATATCTTCAACATCTATATCAAAGTAATCCATAATTGGTCGAACACATTCACCAGATAAGTTCATGTACGTTAGCGGTTTCAACAACATTACTTTTCCTTCAGGTCGATGGACAACTGTATACATACCTTTAAACTTTGATTCACTTAATGTCACATTCCATTTTTCTGCTAACGCATCTATACACATAAATCCAATATTATGTCGAGTACGATCATAATTTTTGCCTGGATTACCTAAGCCTATTATTAGTTTCATGAAACCATTCCTTTTTATCCTAATTCGCTGCGCTTATTTTATCACATAATATAAAAAAAAGTGTTAAATAAAGACACTAAGTATGTAAACTTTCTATCATTCCTCTTACATTGTTTATGCTAATACCCATGCTATCATCAAATCTAAAGCCTATCTGATCACAATAAGAAAAGGGTTGTCCAAGTCAGATACTTAGACAACCCAATGGTTTATGCTTGAGATTCAGGAGCTTCTGTAGCCTTCATATCTTGATTATCATTATCTCCTTGTCCTGCATCGCGAGCAGTTGCTGGAGAAGTGACTGTAAATACTGTTACGTCATCACCTTCAATAATATTGAAATTGAGCCTTTCTCTAAAATCACTTACAAAAAGTGTATCTCCAATCCCTAATTCCGATACATCCACTTCGATTTTCTCTGGAAGTTCAGCGGGCTTCACTTTTATTTTTAATGTACTTAGAATTTGGGTTAGTACTCCGCCTTCTTTTACACCAATCGCTTCTCCAACTGCATGGATTGGTACATCAACTTCAACTTCCTCATCCATGTTTACTGACAAAAAATCAACATGGAGTACTTGTCCTTTTAACGGGCATCTTTGCACTTCATTAATGAGTGCTTTTAGTTTTTTCCCTTCTACCTCAATATCGAAAATACTTGTACTTCCTCTTTTTTGAACTTCTTTTGCTACCTCTTTATAATCGATTGCAATTGGCGTATTTTCAATATTATAGCCATAAATGACAGCAGGTAATTTTCCTCCTTTTCTAAGTTGGGTAAGCTCTGAACGTACACCAGTCTTACGTACTGACGCTTGTAATACTGTGCTCACGATTTCAACCCCTCCATTAGAAAATTATGGACTACCTAATTTCTATTATAGTCCATTTTCTGAAAGTTTCCATAAATCTCACATCGCAATAAAGTATGTGTTCTTTTTCATTCTGTCCAAATTGCTAAAATTTTAAAAAAAAATGTAGACAAAATCTTATCTGATTTTGTCTACATTTTATTTCAAGCATTAATCAAATAATGTACTTACAGATTTGTTTTCATAGATGCGGGAAATTGCTTCCGCCATTAATGGTGCAACAGATAATTGAGTAATTTTTGAAATCATTTTTTCCTCTGGTAATTTAATTGTATTTGTAACAACTAATTCTTTAATAACAGAGTTTTGAATTCGTTCGATTGCTGGACCTGATAACACAGGATGTGAACAGCAAGCATATACTTCTTTTGCTCCGTTTTCTAGCAATGCATTCGCACCAATTGTAATCGTTCCAGCAGTATCAATAATATCATCAATTAAAATACAAATTTTTCCTTCAACGTTACCAACGATGTTCATTACTTCTGCCACATTTGGTTTTGGTCTACGTTTATCAATAATGGCAATCGGCGCTTTTAAGCGTTCAGCCATTTTTCGAGCTCTTGTCACTCCACCGTGGTCTGGAGAAACGACTACAACTTCATCTTCAGCAAAGTTTTTAGATTTAAAGTAATCGGATAATAGCGGAACGGCCATTAAATGGTCAATTAAAATATCAAAGAACCCTTGGATTTGAGGAGCGTGTAGATCCAACACAATTACACGTGTTGCACCAGCAGTTTCCAATAAATTCGCTACTAGTTTTGCAGTGATTGGTTCACGAGCTTTTGCTTTACGATCTTGTCGAGCATAACCATAATAAGGAATCACTACATTGACTGTGCGTGCAGATGCTCGTTTTACTGCATCGATCATAATTAAAAGTTCCATTAAATGTTCATTTACTGGATGAGAAGTTGATTGAACGATAAACACGTCACAACCGCGAATACTTTCTTCAATATTAATTTGAACTTCTCCATCACTAAAGTGTTTTACAGAACATTTCCCTAACTCAACACCCATTAGCTCAGCAATTTCTTGTGCTAGCGGATAATTTGAATTAAGCGAAAATATTTTTAATTTAGAATCAGCGTATGAATACGGCATGATGGCCTCCTAATTTATTTTAATTTTTTTGCGTAATCTATTTTATTTTCTTGTCGAGCACGTGCAATTGCTAATGAATCTTTCGGAACTTCTTTTGTAATTGTAGATCCAGCAGCAATGAATGATCCTGTTCTCAATGTCACAGGCGCTACTAAATTAGCATTGCATCCTACGAAGACATTATCCTCGATAATTGTTTTATGTTTATTTTTTCCATCATAGTTAACGGTAATGGAACCGCAACCTATATTAACATTTTTCCCAACTTCAGCGTCACCTATATAACTTAGATGCGATACTTTAGATTCATCTCCAATTTTGCTTTTCTTCACTTCCACAAAGTTACCAATCTTCACATGATTGCCTAACTCTGCTTCAGGTCTTAAATGAGCAAATGGTCCAACAGAAGTATCTTCCCCTATTACACTTTGTTGCACTACTGAATGTTTAACAACAGTACGATTACCAATTGTGCTATCATTAATTTGGCTATTCGGTCCGATTACACAATCTTCTCCAATCACTGTTTTCCCTTCAATTACAACACCAGGATAGATGATTGTATCTCGACCAATTTCAGCATCAATACTAATATGTGTCATGGAAGGGTTAATAATTGTTACTCCATTCGCCATATGTTTTTTATTGATGCGTTCACGCATAATTTCTTCAGCTTGAGATAAGGCAATTCGATCATTTACGCCAAGCGTTTCATTGAAATCTTCACAAACGTAAGCGGTAACAATTTCGCCTTTCTGTTTTAAAATTTCAATGACATCTGGCAAATAATATTCTCCTTGTGCATTATTATTATTCACTAATTTTAATGCTTCAAATAACGCCTTGTTATCAAAACAGTAAGTTCCAGTGTTGATTTCTTTTTCCAAACGTTGTTCTGGTGTCGCATCTTTGTGTTCTACAATTTGAGCCACTTGACCTTGATCATCACGAATTACTCGACCATATCCTGTAGGATCATCTGCAATTGCAGTAAGAATTGTTGCTTTTGCATTTTGAGCAACGTGATGTTCAAATAACGCCTTCATTGTTTCCGGGCGAATCAAAGGTGTATCTCCACAAACAACTAAGGTTACGCCCTCTAAATCACCTAATATTGATTCAGCCTGCATTACGGCATGGGCTGTTCCAAGTTGCTCTGACTGAAGTACGTATTCAGATTTTTCGCCAAGTTGTTCTTTTACTTTATCTGCACCATGACCTACAATTGTTACAATACGATTAACATCTAAAGTTAATATATTGTCAACAACATGTTCGACCATTGGCTTACCACATACGGGATGTAATACTTTGTATAATTTGGACTTCATGCGAGTTCCTTGGCCTGCAGCCAGCACGATCGCAAAAATGTCATTCATCCTAAGTCCCCCAATTTTAGCTCATGTTCTCTTATGACTATATAGTAATTTTGTTCGATTTTCAAGGCATTGAAAGGTTGTCAAGACATCTTATCTCCCTCTCTATTATATTTTTTTTACATCTGTTTTCATATTATTTTTTTTTAGAAAGTTTATGAAAGTGTTCATTCATGCTAATCTTGTACACATTAATTCCTTTACAAGCACACAAAAAAACGTCCCAAAAGTAAATAACTTACTTTTGAGACGCTTTTTTTATGCGTTTGCTTTTTCTAATTGAGATTCTTCGTTTTGAATTTCTACTTTTTCTTCACCGGCAGCATGATAAGCAGCTAACACAACGTCTTGAATTTTATTGCGTGTGTTAGAATTAATTGGATGCGCTATATCACGGAATTCACCATCCGGTGTTCTTTTGCTTGGCATAGCCACAAAAAGACCGTTATTCCCATCAATCACTCGAATATCATGAACAACAAACTCATCATCTAGTGTGATGGAAGCAATTGCACGCATACGCCCATCTGTTTGTACACGTTTTAGTCTTACGTCAGTAACTTCCATTCTTTCACTCCTCTCTTTCCTCTAGGATGCCTTTAAGTTTTTACAATTCTACAAAACTTAAAAAATTCCTTCTAACTTTTTGAAAAATTTTCAAATAATTTTTAAGTGTTTTATATTTTTGTAAATAGACGTTTTTCATAATAAATAATTGAAAAAAATAAAGCGATGAATTCACCCTTGAATTCATCGCTTATTATTTATTCAAATACTGCAATTACTTCGATTTCTACTTTCACATCTTTTGGTAGTCTAGCAACTTCTACTGCTGAGCGAGCCGGTTTATGATCGCCAAAATTCGCTTCATAAACTTCATTCATCGCAGCAAAATCGTTCATATCGCTTAAGAATACAGTTGTTTTTACTACATTTTTTAATGATAATCCTGCAGCTTCAAGTACAGCCTTTAAATTTTTAAACACTTGGTTTGTTTGTGCAACAATATCTCCTTCAACTAATTCACCTTCAGGAGTTAATGGGATTTGACCAGAACTAAAGAAAAATCCATTTGCAATTATTCCTTGGGAGTAAGGTCCAATCGCTTGAGGAGCATTTGTAGTAGATACTGATTTCATTATAATCTCTCCTTTGAAAAATAATTTCCTTCGCTTAATTGAATCGTTCTCTCTTTTTCATTGACCGAATGAAGTTTTACTAAAGAATAATAATCATCTACTAAAGTTTCACCTGCATGTTCAGCTTCGACTAGAACAGCAATGCCTCCTAGAGTACAATCAAATTCCTCTAGCAAGTTTTTCATGCCATTCATCGTTCCGCCAACCTTCATAAAATCATCCGTAATCAAAACTCGTTGACCACTTTTCATACTACGCTTTGATAATACCATTGTTTGGATTCTTCTGGAAGAACCTGATACGTAGTTGATGCTTACTGTTGAACCTTCTGTTACTTTACTATCCCTGCGCACGACAACAACCGGCACATTTAAATGTCTAGCAATCGAATGAGCTATAGAAATTCCTTTCGTTGCAACTGTCATAATAGCATCGATTTGTTGGTCTTTAAAAATACTTGCAAACACTTTTCCTACACGATTCATTAATTCTGGATTTCCCAATAAATCGGTCATAAATAAATAACCACCAGGGAGTAAGCGATCTGATTTGCTTAATTCAGATATTAATATTTGTATGGTTTCTCGAACTTCATCATCCGATACAGTAGGAATATATTTAACTCCCCCACTCGCCCCAGGAACAGTGACTAATTCTCCAATACCTCTTTCTTCAAAAGTTCCTTTCACAATTGCTAAGTCTTCACTTATTGATGATTTAGCAGAATTATATAACTCAGCAAAATAGGTTAGTGGAATGAGTTGATGTGGATGCTCTAATAAATAATGTGTCATATCAACCAAGCGTTCACTACGCTTCCATTTCATGCAACCCTCTCCTAATACAAATTAAAATACGAATATTTTATAGAAAAATTATCATAAATGTACGTATTTAGGCAAGAGAATTCCTTTCTCCTAACATGCGTACTGCATAAACTTCATCACAAAAGCCTTTGAGGCCGTTGTACACTCTATTTAATCTTGATTCGCTATCAACAAACCCAAAAACTGTTGGACCGCTTCCACTCATTAGTGCGGCATCTACACCGAATCGGATCATTTGATTTTTAATGACAGCTACTTCTGGATATAGAGAACATGTAACAGATTCAAGAACATTTCCTAAAGACTTGCACATTAAAGAATAATCTTTATTTTCCAAAGCAGTCATCATTTGTTTTGTGTTAGGATGTTCTATATTTTCTAAATTCAGACCTTCATAAATTTTTGCAGTCGATACTCCAATTCTAGGTTTTGCAAGTATTACCCAACAAGAGGGAGGAGCAGGCAATGGTTGAATTTTTTCTCCCCTACCCGTAGCTAAAGCTGTACCTCCATATACACAAAACGGAACATCGGAGCCAATATTAGCTCCTAACTCTGCCAAAGTATCAATCGATAAATTTAAGTTCCACAGTTGATTCAATCCTCGAAGCGTAGCAGCTGCATCACTACTTCCTCCAGCCAGTCCAGCTGCAACAGGGATTTCTTTATGAATCGTAATGGTTGCTCCTTCATGAACGTTATATGTATTTTTTAAAAGTATTGCTGCTTGATATGCAAGATTTCGATCATCTTCCGGTACGATGCCACTTGATGAATGAATGACAATTTTTCCATCGTTCCTTAATTCAAGCCCAATACGATCGGCTAAATCAACTGTTGTCATGACCATTTCTACTTCGTGATATTGATCGGGACGTTTATAAAGTACATCAAGTGTTAAATTTATTTTTGCAGGTGCTTTAATATAAAGCATTCTGATCCTCCTAACAGCTCCTAATACAGGGAAATTTCTTCCGTATATTGTACCATAATGATGGTATCACCATAGATGTTAAATATTAAACATAGAAGTATTAAATAATTTTTGAAAAATGAAAAAATGCCAACAGCCCTTTTAAGAGCCATTGGCCATGTCAACACTACTTATTGATGCTATTTTGGTTCGCTTGCTGTGCTAAACTTTGTTCAGCCATTTCAATTGCTCGCTTCACCATATTACCTGCATCTCTGGCTCTAATTCCGCCCCAACCTTCTCGTTGGACTACATCATAGAAACCGAGCTCTTTTGCAATTTCCTCTTTAAGACGACTCGACATGATCCCGTTTCTTCGTGCCATAGAGATTTGCCTCCTTCAAATAAGTAGGTTGACATCCGTAGTATGCGCAGGTTCATAAAAAAATTGTAGACAAAGTCGATGCAAATATCGGCTTTGTCTACAATTTACAACAAGGCAGAAAATTATTTCACTGCAAGTGCTTGATTATTGTCATCTAAAAAAGTAATTTCCACAGCTTCAGTTAAAATATCAGTGTAACTATAAGAAACACGTTTACAAGCACTATCCTTTTGATCGAGTTCAACAACAAAAACAGCATTGTACGTTTCGCTTAAAATCCCATTGCACTCCATCGTTTTTTTCCGGCCACCATTTGCTTTTAATCGCAAAGGTTTCCCGATGTGTTCATCCAATGTTTTTTTAATCTCAGCTAATGTTTTTGGCATTTCCGCATACACCTCACTATATACTAGTATAGACTAGAAATGCCATTCTGTCAATAAATTATAATATTTTATCAGCAGACAAATATTTTTGTCAACTTATTTTTTTATAAAAATTAAGTTTTCGTCATATTTTTTGTAATGTTTCCCACTAATTACCTAAAATGTGGTAATAAAGCGTCTGAAAGTTTCCCGAATTCTTCAATTGTCAATGTTTCGCCTCTTCTGGTAGGCTCAATGCCACATTGATTCAATGCATCCACAATCTGCTGTTTCTTTTCCTTTCCTGATGGAAGTCCAGACTGTAAATTATTTAAAATCGTTTTTCTTCGTTGAGCAAAAGAGGCTCTAGCTACAATAAATAAAAAGTCTTCATCGATTACTTGGATTGGCGGCATGTTGCGCATCGTTAGTCGAATTACTGCTGAATCTACATTTGGTTGCGGCATAAATACAGTCTTTGGCACCGTCATTACAACCTCTGCTGTCGCATAATATTGCACAGCAATTGATAACGAGCCGTAATTTTTTGTTCCTGGTTTTGCCGTTATACGGTCTGCCACTTCTTTTTGCATCATGACTACCAACCCTCGTATCGGTAAGCGGTCATGCAACAATTTCATCAATATTGGGGTTGTTACATAATACGGAAGATTTGCAACCACCATAATATCTTTGATTCCCTGCATCTCTTCTTCTATAACCTTTGCGACATCCGCTTTTAAAATATCTGAATGAATTACCTTTACATTTGAATAAGGGCTTAATGTATCTTCCAATACAGGTAATAGACGGCCGTCAATTTCAAATGCAACGACTTTCTTACAATTCCTTGCTAAATGCTCTGTTAATGCTCCAATGCCCGGTCCAATTTCAATTGCCCCGCTCTCTTCACTCAAGTTTGCGTAACTCACAATATTCCGAAGAATATTTGGATCAATAATAAAATTTTGTCCCAAACTTTTTTTAAAGGCGAATCCGTATTGATTTAATATTTCTTTTGTTCGTACTGGCGTTGCTATGTCTTTATACATTTTGTTCCTCCTGATCAATTTGCGCTATCGCTTGTGAAAATTGCTCAAAAGTGATTTGAAACATGATTAATCGCTTATGCAGTTGTTTTCCATTTGTCAACCCAATATTTAGTATTTCGCCTAACCGAATTCTGCGATTCTTTGCTAGCGGATGGCCAATGAGGCGGGCACTCATTAAATCCCCAATGGTTATCTCTTCTTTTAAAGGCTTTTCTGTAATGGGTGTATATACATTTTTTAATGCTTGACGTATATCATCATCACTTGCATGTTCAATTCCAAGACCTTTTCCGTTTTTAGCTATACATTTTTCTTTTGAAAGAAAGGCATGTTTTACTCCTGGAATACGCTCCTCGATAATTGCTCGAATTCTTCTACCTGGATAATCAGGATCTGTGAATACAATAACCCCACGTTTTTCGTGAGCATGCTGAATGCGGAGTAATGTTTCTTCAGAAATAGCAGAACCATTAGTTTCGATTGTATCTGCTTTTACTGCTCTTTGAATAGCAATAGTATCATCTTTACCTTCGACAACGATGATTTCTTTAATTTCCAACTTTGTTCCTCTCTTCTACTTTTATCTTGGACAATTGTACAAAACATCAACATTTTTCACAAGAAATGTTCGTTTAAGATTACTGCTCTTCTGCAATTTTAAAAAAAATAAGGCTTTCCCGTTTTTTAAAAACAGGAAAGCTCAATAAAATTTAGTCTAATACTTTAATTCGTACTTTTTTACGACCCCATTGAATAGCTTCTTGCTTTGATTGTACAAGTACGTCAATTTTATTTCCTTTAATCGCACCGCCAGTATCACCCGCAATAGCATATCCATATCCCTCAACCCAAACTTTTGAACCTAAAGGAATTACATTTGGGTCTACTGCAATTACTTTTAAGTTCGGATTGCTACGCAAATTAATTCCTGCAGCGGATGTACCGGAACAACCATCACAGTATGGAGTGTATGCAGTAGCAGTTACATAAAACTCTTTCCCACTTTCGCTTGTACCACGAGATACTTTAGCTGTTACTACTTTAGTTCCCACCGCTACCACTTTTGCTTTAGGTTTTTCGATAATTTGTTCATTCTTTAAAACCTTTTTGACTACTTTTCCATTTTCTTTCGTAATTTCATATGTTCTTGATACTTTTCCTTTTTTTCCTTGTGAAATTACTTTTTCTCTGCCTTTCAACAACGAAGAATCTGATCTTGTTTCTACTGGATAGTTAATTTCTTCCTCCACTACATCGGTAACTTTTTCTACGCGAACAATCGTGACTTCGTCGTTTGGTTTTAGCTTATCACTTAATTTTTTTTCGACACGATCTAGTTCATTTAGTGTTATCTTTTGTTGCTTTAAAAAGTTAGCGACCGTAGTGGAAGTGGACCACACTTGCTTCATTTCAGTTCCATCAACAAGTGTTACCTGAAACGCTTTATTAATTTTAATTTGATTTTCATCACCTAAATCTTCATCCAAAGGAATAGAAACTTCATCGTATTCGGCTACTTGAATGTTTGCTTCACTCAAAATATTTTTGACTTTCGTTTCGGTTGTCCAAATCTCTTGTTCTTTTTCATCGATAATAATTGTTACTTGTTTTGCTTGAATCCACTCAATCTCCATTCCCGATGTAATTTTGGCATCAAGTGAATAAGATAATTTATCATGCATCGATATTTCAATATTTTCATCTTTCAATAATTCTTCAACAGTTTTTGCATGAGTTAATATTTTAATTTCTTCACCATTTGCATGTATTGTCACAGGCTTTTTTGTTCCTTGATACAAAACAAAGGAAATAACTGCCACAAACAATACCATAAACAAAATGGTGACCACTGATTGTTTATACTTGATCCCAAACAAAATTTTCCTTATGGGATTACTTGACATTTAAAAACGCCTCCTTAACACTCGTTGGATTATACGGGCAACTTCTAATTATGTCAACTAAAAAATTTTTTAGTTTAGTATTTTAGTAACTTTAAACCCTATTAATCTGCAGTATTGGAGGCTTTTTTAAAATTTATACATTTAGCTTAAAAATCTTGATTGCATTTTCAGTCGTTGCCTTCGCAACTTCTTCAACCGACATCTCTTTTAACCGAGCAATTTCTTCTGCAACTAACGGTACAAAAGAAGGTTCATTTCTTTTTCCTCGATATGGATGCGGTGCTAAATAAGGTGCATCTGTTTCGATTAATAGATGCTCCAATGCAATTTCTTTCGCCACCATTTTCGGCAAGCGGGCATTTTTAAATGTAACAGGCCCACCTAAACTAATCATAAAATTCATTTTGATGCATTCCAGTGCCGTTTCGACGCTTCCACTAAAACAATGCATGATGCCACCGACCGTTTGAGCGTTTTCTTCCTTCAAAATTCTTACAACATCCCCCGTTGCATCACGATTGTGAATAATGATTGGAAGATTAACTTTTTGCGCCAAACGAATTTGTTGTCGAAATAGTTCTTGCTGTACTTCTTTCGGTGACTTATCCCAATAAT
Source organism: Ureibacillus thermosphaericus (assembly GCF_012396605.1). Classification (GTDB taxonomy): domain Bacteria; phylum Bacillota; class Bacilli; order Bacillales_A; family Planococcaceae; genus Ureibacillus; species Ureibacillus thermosphaericus. Next base: position 11,958 of record NZ_JAAXPW010000025.1, on the reverse strand, counting down.
AATCCAATCCCGTTTCACCAATGCCAACGACTTTAGGGTGATGGGTCAACTCTTCAATCCATGCTAAATCTTTTTCTGTGCAATCGATTGCGTCTACTGGATGCCAACCAATTACTGCATATATAAATTCATATTCCTCTATGAGTTTTATTGCTCGCTCGATCGTTATTCGATCAAAGCCAACAACAATCATTTTTTCAACTTTTGCAGCTCGTGCTCTATCAATTACTTCTTGTAAATCTTCTTGAAATTGATCTGCATTTAAATGAACATGTGTGTCAATAAACATTTTGATTACACCTACCGTCTATTTTATTGCTAACGAACATTACTGACTTAACAAAAAGATTACAATTCGATTACAAGAACCCAATCTTATGATATTTACCTTATTTTTTCGTAATAAATATAGTCTATTCATACTAAAAGGTTTTCATTTAATTCCAATTAACCACCAAAATCGTTATGTTAATATAATTAATTAAAATGAGTTTTGAACAAAAATGCCTGTTGAATCATTTCATCAACAGGCTAATCACATTATTTTACTTTCGCACCATTTTCCAAAGCAGAATCTACTGTCGCAATTTTTAACACACCATCATGAGAACCAGCTAAAATCATACCTTGAGACAACTCGCCACGAAGCTTAACTGGTTTTAAATTGGCCACAACAATTACTTTTTGACCAATTAATTCTTCAGGTTTATAATGCTCAGCAATTCCTGAAACTACTTGACGTTGTTCATAGCCTAAATCCACTTGAAGTTTAAGTAGTTTATCGGTTTTCGGAACTGGTTCACATGCTGTAACAGTACCTACTCTTAAATCGAGTTTTAGGAAATCTTCAATTGTGATTTCCGGCACTTCAGGAGCTTCTATTGGCTTTTTCGTTTCTTCCTCTTGAGGTGTTTTTACAGAAGCTCGCATCTGCTCACGAATATATTCTATTTCTACTTCAGCGTCCAATCTTGGGAAAATTGGTACTCCTTTTTCTACCACTTTTGTGTTTTCTGGTATAACATTTCCGAACTCTTCAATCGTTTCCCAAGCCAATAATTTTTCATCTAAACCAAGTTGTTCCATTATGCGTTTTGGTGTTTGTGTCATAAACGGTTGTAACATTACTGCAATATGACGTAAACTTTCGGCCAAATTATACATTACTTGACCTAATTTGCCATGGTTTTCGTCATTTTTTGCCAACACCCAAGGCTCTGTTTCATCAATGTATTTATTTGTTCTTGAAACAAATGACCACAATTCTGCTAATACAACACTAAACTGCATTTTATCCATGTTGGCTTCATATGCAGCTTTTGTTTCTTTTGCGTGAGTTTTTAATGATGCATCAAATTCTGTTTCTTCTAAACCTTTTGTTGGTATGATTCCATCAAAATATTTATTAATCATTGAAACCGTACGATTCAATAAATTACCTAAATCATTTGCTAAATCATAGTTTGTCCGCTCTACAAATGATTCTGGAGAAAATACGCCGTCTGCCCCAAATGGTAATTCGCGAAGTAAGAAGTAACGCGTTGCATCCAATCCGTAACGATCAATTAACATTTCCGGATAAACAACATTCCCCTTCGATTTCGACATTTTTCCATCCTTCATCATAATGAAACCGTGGGCAAATACTTTTTTCGGAAGCGGTAATCCCAATGCCATTAGGAAGATCGGCCAATAAATAGTATGGAAACGAACAATATCTTTTCCTACGACATGAACATCGGCTGGCCAATACTTATTGAATAATTCTTCATTATCCGAACCATATCCAAGAGCAGTAATGTAGTTTGTTAGCGCATCTACCCAAACATAAATGACATGTTTAGGATCTCCTGGTACTTTAATTCCCCAATCAAAGGAAGTTCTTGAAACAGAAAGATCCTCTAATCCCGGTTTAATGAAGTTATTAATCATCTCATTTTTTCGTGATTCCGGTTCAATAAACTCTAGGTTTTCTTCATAATATTGAAGTAAACGATCAGCATATTTTTGCATATTAAAGAAATAGGATTCTTCTTTCAACTTTTGAACAGGGCGTCCACAATCTGGACAATTGCCATCAATTAGCTGAGTTTCTGTAAAGAAAGATTCGCAAGGAGTACAATACCAACCTTCATATTCTCCTTTATAAATATCTCCGTTGTCTAAAAACTTTTTAAAGATTTTCTCAACACTTTTTACATGACGTTCTTGTGTGGTTTGGATAAAATCATCATAAGAGATATCCATTTTCCCCCACAATTCTTTTGCTGCTTTAGCAATTTCATTCACATATTCTTGCGGATGTTTTCCAACTTCTTGGGCTTTTTGTTGAATTTTTTGTCCATGCTCATCCATTCCTGTTAAGAAACGAACATCATATCCGCGCAATCTTTTATATCGTGCCATAGCATCAGATGCCACAGTTGTATATGCTGTACCAATATGAAATTTTCCGCTTGGATAATATATTGGTGTTGTTATATAAAACGTTTTCTTCTCACTCACCTAAACTGCCTCCATTGTCAACTATATATAGTATTTATTGTAACGATTAACTATTTCTGTTTCAACGCTAACATATTATACTAAAGTTTTGACGAATTTTACTAATTCAATCAATTAAAAAATTAATGGAACTTTTTGTCTAAATACTACGTTTTATAATAATATTCTTTAACGATTAATACTTTTTTAATAAAAAAAACGAATTTTTATAAATTCTTTTATTAAATCTCAAAACTTCAATGCTAATTTATTGACGTTTATTCCTTTTATTGGTATTATTCTAGACAGACAAAGAATAAATGTCGAATTTTGGCGAATACGAGATTTATTCTAAAATTATGACTCATTTATAGGAGGAAAACATTGTCATGAAATCTACAGGTATTGTTCGTAAAGTTGATGAGTTAGGTCGTGTAGTGATTCCAATTGAGCTTCGACGCACACTTGGCATCAATGAAAAAGATGCACTAGAAATCTACGTAGACGATGATAAAATCATCCTCAAAAAATACATGCCTAACATGACTTGCGCTATTACTGGAGAAGTTTCAGATCAAAATTTCCGCTTAGCTGGAGGAAAATTAATTTTAAGTCCAGAAGGTGCCGAAATTTTACTGAAAGAAATTCAACAACAGTTAAACAAATAAGTTGAATATGGGGACGTGTCTGATAAGGCAAATCGCTCCTCATACGACACTAGTGCATTTTTATCTATCAGAGGAACATAACTTCGATTTTCGAAGAGGGTTGGCTGTCTAGATAGTTTCTAGACAGCCCTTCTTTTTTATAAATGATATTGCTGATAAACCTCCCTTTTTGGAAGACCTCTTAATTTAGCCACTTCTTTAATTGCCTCTTTTGAAGAAAGTTGTTTTTCTCTCATTAGTAAATCTACGTGTTCTTGAATCGTCATGTTTGTCCAATAAGCATCTTCATTGTTTTCTTCCACTTCATTTTGCGATCCTTCAATAACGATACAAAATTCCCCTCTCACTTCATTCTCTTCTGTCCATTGAATTGCTTCTTCTACAGTACCACGTAAAAACTCTTCAAATTTTTTTGTTAACTCTCGTGCTAAAACAATTTTCCGATTGCCTAACTCCGCTGCTAAATCTTTTAATGTATCTTTTAGACGATGGGGTGCTTCATAAAAGATTAATGTTTCTTTTCGATTTTTGAGATTAGATAACTGTTTTTTTCGTTCTTTTTTGTTGCGATTTAAAAAACCGAAAAAGTAAAATGGTTGAGGCGTTAAACCAGATGCAATTAAAGCTGACATGGCTGCATTGGCACCTGGTATAGGAACTACTGCAAAATCTTCCTCAATCGCTTTTTGAGCAATATCAGCACCGGGGTCAGATATGCAAGGCATCCCCGCATCACTTACTAATGCTACTGATTTCCCATCTCTTAACCACTGCAATATTTTTTCTCCTGCTTGTTCTTGATTATGTTCATGATAGCTAACTAACGGTGTCGTAATGTTGTAATAATGACAAAGTTTTTTCGTATTTCTTGTGTCTTCTGCCGCAATGATGTCCACTTCTTTTAAAATGCGCAATGCCCTGATTGTAATGTCTTCTAAATTTCCAATGGGCGTCGCAACTAAATATAAACAACTGCTTTGTTCATACATGCTACTTTTTTGAGATTTCATTTTTTACATCTCCCAATATATTTCAATTTTTCGCTACGTTTTAATTGTTTAAAGGCGTATTCAGCTCTCATTGCTTGCTCTTTTGTTTCATAAATTTCATAATATATGCATTTTACCGGCCGCTTTCCTCTCGTATATTTTGCTCCTTTGCCCGCATTATGCTGATTCACTCTTCGTTCTAAATCATTCGTATATCCCGCATAAAAAGATGAATCGGCACATTCCAAGACGTAAAAATAATGTTTATCCTTTTCCACCATATAAGATTTCACTCATTTCAGCTGTATACTGATTGTTGTCATCATATACATACAGAGGAGGCAAAATTTTTAAATCCGGCTTGCCATCTTTGATTCCCTCAATCAACAACATATTTGCTTCTTTCCCCATTTTCGGATAGATAAAGCGAATTCGTTTCGGTTCTAAACGATGTTTCCGCATAGAAGTAATAATATCAAGTAATCTCCCCGGTCTATGTACAAAGGCTGCCTTTCCGCCTTGTTTCAGCAACCTGCTTGCCGCATGAATTGCCTCATCCAATGTAAGCAATACTTCATGGCGGGCAATCGTATAGTGCTCGTTTAAGTTTTTATCGCTTGATTCAATATCTAAAAAATACGGTGGATTACATGTCACAGCATCATATTTTTCAATGCCGAGTAGCGGAGGAATGTCCTTTACATCACCATGAACCATTTGAAGTTGATTTTCTAATCTATTGTATTGAATACTTCTTACTGCCATATCATACAGCCGCTCTTGAATTTCCACTCCAATAATCTTTGCTTTTGTGCGAGTGCTTAAAAATAAAGGAATAACACCATTTCCTGAACATAAATCAACAATTTGTCCCTTTGAAATAGGAATGTTAACAAACTTCGCTAATAAAACGGCATCTAAAGAAAAAGAGAAAACGGAAGGACTTTGAATAATTCGTAAATCCTCTGCTAATAAATAATCTAACCGTTCATCATCCTTTAACCAATCTTCCACACTTACACACTCCTCATGAAAATAAAAGACTGTACCCAATTCGGGTATCAGCCTTTACATTAACCATTTTTATTAAAAAACGATAGACAAAACAAGCAGTCTTCACCCTTGCGGGAACTTCCGAAATGTACATTGCATACGTGAAACCCTTCTTGATATAGTCGAGCTAAATTATCATATCCTTCCCCAATATCTAAATAGCTTTTCTTTTCACCTTGTTCAGAAGTTCCTTCTGCTGCTTTCGAAAGTTCTTCTAGTCGTCTTCTTAAATGAAAGTTTTCTGTTTGAAGTGACTGATGTTCTTCTACCATATGTGCAACAAATTTTTTTAACTCGTTAAACTGCTGTTGTAACGTTTCTAGTTGCTGTTCAAATTCCATTATAGAATCCAAAAAATTACGGTCCCTCAACCAAGCCACCCCATTAGTTTTAATCTATATCAGATTCTTTTCACACTCGAGTATTTCCTCCAGCGTATATTCAACGGTGCGTTCAAGCTCTTCTAAATATACTTGAATGACTCTTTCTAGCACATTGATTCCAACGACTGTTCCAATCCCATCAGGAGTAATAGTTGTCTCGCCAATATCAGGCATTCCATCTTTCGCTGTTTCGTAATCGTCATTTTCATATTTTAAACAGCACATAAGACGACCACATAATCCTGAAATTTTTGTCGGATTTAATGATAAATTTTGATCTTTCGCCATTTTAATTGAGACCGGATCAAAATCTCCTAGAAATGTTGAACAGCAGAGCATTCGACCACAAGGACCAATACCTCCAAGAAGCTTAGCTTCATCCCTTACACCGATTTGGCGAAGTTCGATACGAGTTCGGAAAATCGCAGCTAAATCTTTCACTAATTCACGGAAATCGACTCTTCCCTCTGCTGTAAAATAAAAAATCACTTTATTTCGATCGAATGTATATTCAACATCAACAAGTTTCATCTCCAGTTGATGTTCAGCAATTTTTACATTCGCTATATCAAAAGCTCGTCTTGCTTCAGCTTTGTTTTCTTCCACTTGGATTTTATCTCGCTCTGTAGCAGGACGTAAAACTTGCTTTAAAGGCAAAACAACATCATTTTCACCAACTTGTCTCATTGGAACAACAATTTTTCCATATTCGACACCTCGAGCTGTCTCAACAATGACATATTGGTCTTTTTCAAGTTGATATTCTCCAGGGTCGAAATAATATATTTTACCCGCCCGTTTAAAGCGGACACCTACCACATTATACAAAGGAATACCCCTCCTGCAATTTCAGCATAAGCTGTTCCATTAAAAGCGTGCGATTCATATTACGACCTACATTTTGTCTTGCTTGTAATATTGCTTGCATTTGATTCGACAATTGTTCGAAAGTAGAAGTTAATGCAATTTCCTTCCATGTATCTACCATATCTGGATAGGTACAAGAACTTTCAGGGTTTGCCTTTATAGCTACAATATCACGATAAGCTAACAGAAGTAAATCAAGACTGAGTTCAAAATCACTTTTATCTTTTACATTTGGAAGCCATTCATCATATACAATTAGCATGGCTTCATTGACATTTTTTCTAACAGTCTCAACTAATTTTAACACTGTTTTTCTCGCTAGTGCAAACTGCTCATCTTGTGCTAAAGCAAGACCTTTTTCAAGACTATTTGTCACTTGACTGACAGTTGATGCCATGGAAAACGTTAACCCTTGCTGTTGTAATTGTTGGACTAAAAAGTCTTTAGGAATACTTGAAAATTTAATATGCTGACAACGTGATTGAATCGTTGGCAATATCGATTGATATTGCTCCGTTAAGAGTATTGCTGTCACTAATCCATCTGGTTCTTCTAAAAATTTTAATAATGTATTACTTGCAGCATTATTCATTTTATCTGCATGATGAACTACATAAATTTTTCTGCCTTCTTCCATACCTGTTTTTGTCATATTTGATATTAAATCACGAATTTGTTCAACTTTAATAAATTGACCATCAGGTTCTATTTGCAAAACATTGGGATGATTGCCTGATTCTATGCGTTTACAATTTCTGCATGTTTCACATGGAACATTTTTCGACGGACTTTGACATAACATTAATTTAACAAAAAACTTCATTACTTCTTTTTTGCCTGTTCCTCTTTCGCCTTCAAAAATATAAGCATGTGCAATACGTCCCTTTTCAAAAATCATTTGTAATTGTTTTATGACGATTGGTTGCAGCTTCATTAGCTCATCCACTGTATCAAGCATTTCTTTTCACCTTTTCTTTGATCAGGTTGACTTCCTTCATTTTCTTTAGAAAAAATCCCGTGTCTATCACCATGGTAAAAGACACGGGTTTTACATATATAAATTAATTAACAAACCTTTTATTTCGCCAATTTTATCAAGCAAATCAATCGTTTCTTTTTCTTCATCTAATAAATCTTGAGCTAGTTCAACTAAACGTTCATCAATTTTCTTAATAATTTTAAGTCTTCTACCTTCACCAAATCGATTCCAAGTGTGAGACTGTTTTAGTTCAAGGCCATATTCAACAGCTTCTTGTAAAAATCGCCTCACAAGCATCTTAAATCTCGCTAAATCTCGCAAGTTTCTTGACCTTGCTACTCGATCACCTGCAGCGGAAATATCTCCTAGCAATCGAGTTAATTGCTCACTTTGCAGTTTCTGTCCTTGCTTCACAACCAATTCTCCAAAGCGTTGATTTGCCTCATTTGGTTGCTTCATTTCATGTATATTTGTTTTGATTCCAACTCGTAAATCTTGATTAATTTTCACTTCATTCAGCCCTCGCTCACTTTTTCATGGGATTTGGCAAAGTATAAGCTGTTAAAAGTGGTGATATTCTTCGATCGGTAAAACAAATACCGTTGCACCACCAACTTCCACCTCAACCGGATACGGAATATAGGTATCTGCATTTCCTCCAAGAGGTGAAACAGGAGTGACCATTTGTTCCCTTGCCCGACAATTATCTCGAATAATGTCTAATACCTTGGAAACATCTTGATCGTCTACACCAATTAGAAAAGTAGTGTTCCCTGAGCGCAAGAATCCTCCTGTACTCGCTAACTTAGTCGCACGAAAATTTTGCTTCATTAAGGCATTAGACAGTCGGTTACTATCTTGGTCTTGAATGACCGCAATTACTAATTTCATACGCATTCACTCCTAACTTGCGTGTTTTTATTATACCATACATTACATGTTCACTTCATTTCCTTGTTCTTATGACAAGAATAAATAAATAACTTTTTAGCAGTTAAGAATATTTATGATTAAAATATGGAAATTTATATTATTTTATTGAAGATTCCTTTTTATCATTACAAAATACCTTTATTAACAAAGTAAATCCAATTCTCTATTACTCTTACCCAAAAAAGTTTATTCTACACAAAGGGCTATATCACCATCATCCTTATGCAGTTATTTTACGCAAAATAAAAGGAATGCGTTCTTTTCATTAGAATGCATTCCTTTTGGTTGTATGAAATTGGTTTTGAAAAACATTAGAGAACTCGAAATCATTAACTTTTGTCTTTTAAGAATGGTAATACAATATTTATTACCTCTTCTAGTACTACTTCAATTTCATTTTCTGCATTAATGGCCTTTATTCTTTCTGGAAACTGTTTAAGTAGTTTCAAATAACCTTCTCTTACTTTTGAATGAAATTCCAATGATTCTAAATCTAATCGGTTGACTTCTCGTTCACCATCTTTTTGTATTCTTGAAAGTCCAATTGTTGGTGATACATCTAAATATAACGTTAAATCAGGGAAAAAATCACCGATAGCAAATTGATTGATGGTATATACTTCTTCTATCCCCAATCCTCTTGCATATCCCTGATAAGTAAGGCTACTATCAATGTAGCGGTCGCATAATACAATCGTTCCTTTTTCCAACTCAGGTATGATTTTCTCAACTAAGTGCTGCCTTCTTGCGGCAGCATATAAAAGCGCCTCTGTCTTTGCATCCATATTTACATTCTTTTTGTCTAAAATTACATTTCGAATTTGTTCTGCTATTTCAATTCCGCCAGGCTCTCTCGTACAAACTACGGAATACCCCTGTTGAATTAAATATTCTGCCAATTGTTTAAGAATTGTACTCTTACCTGAGCCTTCTCCACCTTCAAAACTGATTAAATAACCCACAAGTCTGTTCCTCCATCCAGTTTACTCTTTGTTTATTTATAGACGCATATCAGCTTTTCTTCAAGTTGATGATTCCCTTGGAAAGATGCTCCGACCGCTAATAGTTCTTCCAATTGACTGAGCTTCGATACAGTAATTTTTTCTCCAGGAATGAGTAAAGGGATACCTGGTGGATATGGTATCACCATACTTGCTGAAATTCTACCTATTGCTCGCATATAGGGAATCCATTCCGTATCTTTTTCCTCTAATTCACAAAATGAATATTCAGGAATGGATATTTTATTCACTTCTTTAAATGCTGCTGCAAATTCGATAGGTACTTCTTCAACGCTTTGTAAAGACTCAACCGCTTCCTTAATACGCATTCTCGTTTCTGCAAAAGGATAACTTTGTCCTTGTTTTAATAAAGGCAATATGAATAATACCTGATGTAAATCTGCTAATTCTGAATATACTCCTTGCTTTTCTAACGCATCCTTCAATTGAAAACCGCTATAACTTCGCACCCTTAATAACACTTTTAAAGGATCGTCCATTTCAATGACTTGTAACGATTGAATTGAACGCAATGCTTCAATCCAATGCTTTTTTCTGTCCAATAAATAATTTGCATCGCTTTCTAAATATGTTTGAACATAATGTCTTGCATCATCTAATGAAGCCAATAATATATAGGATGGACTGCTTGATTGCAACATTCGTAAGTAACGGTTGACCTGCTCTGCTTCAACAATATTAGACTTGATATGTAAAAAAGAGGCCATTGTCATGGCTGGTAACGTTTTATGGGCCGATTGAACAACAATATCTGCTCCTAAATCTAATGCAGATTCCGGAAATTGTTTACTTGCTGTTAAATGAGCTCCATGGGCCTCGTCGACTAATACCGGAATATTCATCTGATGACATAATTCGATTTGTTGTTTTAATTCATTTGATACCGCTCCATAGTAGGTTGGAGAAGTTAAAATTACAGCCTTTACATCTCGATGTATTCGTAGTGCCTCTTTTAAAGTAGTTAACGAAACGTGAGTTGCTGTTCTAGTTTCGTCGTCCCATTCAGGCGAGACATAAATCGGTTTAGCACCAATTAATTGAAGAGCATGAAAAATAGATTTATGTGCATTTCTTTGTACTATGATTTTTTCGTTTCTTTTACAAGTTGCATAAATCATCGCCAAATTGCCCACTGTTGAACCATTCACTAGAAAAAAACTGCGATCTGCACCGTATGTTTGGGCTAATAATCTTTCGGCTTCATATATAACTTCTTTTGGATGATGGAAATCATCAAGTCCTGTTAGTTCTGTTACATCGAAGGGTAACATGCCTTGTATTGGTTGCGGTAATCCTGATATCAATCCATTTTTATGGCCCGGAACGTGAAAGGATGTTGGTTGTTTTTCCACAAAATTCTCCAATGTTTCAATTAACGGCCGTCCTATTCTCATCATCTCACCCCGCTAAATACTCTTCCTTTATTATAGTCTTAATAGGGAGAAAACTCATCTTGTTATTACCTATAAAATAGTTAGAAAGATTTTATTACCACTTTACAGTGGTATTATTGAAAAGCCACATCCACTCTCACAAGGGGGTTCCTTACTACCATCGGTGCTAACTTCGAAGCACGTTGACCGGCAAAACTCTGCGTCAGCTTCAGCGGTCCGGTGCTCATACACTGTATCTTCTCTTTATTAATTGAAATTAAATGTTGGTATATGCTTTTCTTTTGTAGGTTTCTTTAGTTGTACTGCGGTTTATTTGAACTCGAGTGGACTTTTTGTCCTTGTTGTTATTTTCAATTAAACGCTGTAAAATTTTAATTATTTTTTGTTTTAAAGACTATCTTTTTAAACCGTTGGGTTTTCACTTGTGAAATTAGCATTTTACAGTGGCATATTACTTCCTACTCTCACAAGGGGACCCCTTAACTACCATCGGCGCTAACTCCGAAGCACGTTGACCAGCGAATTTCTGCGTCAGCTTCGGCAGTCCGGTGCTCACGTACATAGTACGCTCCGCTCCGGGCTGCCTCGCTTCCTTGAACTTCTTGGTCCCCGTGCTTCTCGTCTCCTTCAAGTATTTATTTTACTTTTGTTTAACATGTGGTTTCTGTATCGCGCCGATCGGACTTTCAGTCCTTGTTAGTAAGGGGCTTCAACTTTTGCAATAAAAAAAGCACCACTATTGTGGTGCCTTTTGCGAAGCGCTCGTCTATCTCTCACAAGGGGACCCCTTAACTACCATCGGCGCTAACTCCGAAGCACGTTGACCGGCGAATTTCTGTGTCAGCTTCGGCAGTCCGGTGCTCACGTACTTAGTACGCTCCGCTCCGGGCTGCCTCGCTTCCTTGAACTTCTTGGTCCCCGTGCTTCTCGTCTCCTTCAAGTATTTATTTTACTTTTGTTTAACATGTGGTTTCTGTATCGCGCCGATCGGACTTTCAGTCCTTGTTAGTAAGGGGCTTCAACTTTTGCAATAAAAAAAGCACCACTATTGTGGTGCCTTTTTGCGAAGCGACGTCCTACTCTCACAAGGGGAAGCCCCTTACTACCATCGGCGCTGAAGAGCTTAACTTCCGTGTTCGGTATGGGAACGGGTGTGACCTCTTCGCCATCGTCACTTCACTATATG
>NZ_JAAXPW010000024.1 GCF_012396605.1 Ureibacillus thermosphaericus | reverse complement strand
TGCCGCTCGCTTCCTTCAGATTCCGCGTCACCACGGACACCCTTGCGTTAAGCTAACTGTTACTTCTGCCTTCACAGTTCGGGACTTACACCCTATAGATTACACCCATGCCAGGCGCACTAAAAAACCCGAGCCTCCGCTTTTCGGAAGCTCGGTTCAGTTCAATTCATGTTATTTTTTCAAATTATAGAATGACTTAATGCCAAGATATTGAGCAGTTGAGCCAAGTTGATCTTCAATACGTAATAATTGGTTGTATTTTGCTACGCGATCTGTACGAGAAGGAGCACCTGTTTTAATTTGACCAGCGTTTGTCGCTACTGCAATGTCAGCAATTGTGTTATCTTCTGATTCACCAGAGCGGTGAGAGATAATTGCTGTGTAACCTGCGCGTTTTGCCATTTCAATTGCATCTAAAGTTTCTGTTAATGTACCGATTTGGTTTACTTTAATTAGAATTGCGTTACCCACGCCTTGTTCAATTCCTTGCGCTAACTTCTTCGTATTAGTTACGAATAAATCATCACCTACAAGTTGAACGCGATGGCCAATACGCTCAGTTAATAGTTTGTGGCCTTCCCAGTCGTTTTCATCTAAGCCGTCTTCAATGGAAATGATTGGGTATTTAGAAGTTAATTCTTCGTACCAATCCACCATTTCTTCAGAAGTTTTAACAACGCCTTCACCAGCTAAATGATATTTTCCATCTTCTTTGTTGTATAGCTCAGATGAAGCTACGTCTAATGCAATGCGAACTTCTTCTCCTGGTTTATAGCCAGCGCGTTCGATTGCTTCTAAAATCACTTGAATCGCTTCTTCGTTGCTATTTAAGTTTGGTGCGAAACCACCTTCGTCACCTACAGCTGTGTTGTAACCTTTTTCTTTTAATACAGCTTTTAAATTGTGGAAGATTTCTGCTCCCATGCGTAATGCGTGACGGAAAGATTCTGCTCCAACAGGCATAATCATGAATTCTTGAATATCTACGTTGTTATCTGCATGTGCCCCACCATTTAAAATGTTCATCATAGGCACTGGTAATTGTTTTGCATTCACGCCACCAAGATATTGATATAAAGGAATATCAAGATAATTTGCCGCTGCATGTGCGCAAGCAAGAGAAACACCTAAAATGGCATTGGCGCCAAGTTTTCCTTTATTTTCAGTACCGTCAAGTTCGATTAAAGCATTGTCAATTTCTACTTGATCTAATACAGAATAGTTGTTTTCTAAAGCTTCTGCAATGATTGTGTTAACATTTTCTACAGCTTTTAATACGCCTTTTCCTAGATAACGAGATTTATCGCCATCACGTAATTCAACAGCTTCATATTCACCAGTTGATGCACCAGATGGAACGATAGCACGTCCAAATGCACCTGATTCCGTAAATACTTCTACTTCAACTGTTGGGTTACCGCGAGAGTCTAAAACTTCACGAGCATATACTTGTGTAATAAATGGCATATCAATTCTCCTCTATATAAAAAATTTTAATTTAGCTGAGATTGGGTATATTTATAACAATTAAGCGAAAATCATAATCAATATTCTTACTTTTCCACTACCTCAAAAAGTGGTTGTCCTGTCATTTCTTCAGGTTGTGGTATATTTAATAATTTTAACATAGTTGGTGCTAAATCGGCTAAAATTCCATTTTCTCTCATCTCAATACCATGTTTTGTGATAATGACTGGTACTGGATTTGTTGTATGAGCCGTCATTGGTTTGCCGTCTAATGTAACCACTTCATCAGAATTTCCATGGTCTGCCGTAATGATGGCAGTGCCGCCAAGTTCTAAAATTTTATCAACAACTCGGCCTAAGCATTCATCTACTGCTTCGATTGCTTTAATTGTCGGCTCTAACATACCGCTGTGTCCTACCATGTCAGGATTTGCGTAATTTAAAATAATGGCATCGAATTTATCTGCTTCTAATTCATTAAGCAGTGCCTCTGTTACTTCATAAGCACTCATTTCAGGTTTTAAATCATATGTAGCTACTTTTGGGGATGCAATTAAGATTCTTTCCTCACCAGGAAACTTCTCTTCTCTGCCGCCGCTCATGAAATATGTAACATGAGGGTATTTTTCTGTTTCAGCAATACGTAATTGCGTTAAACCGTGTCTTGAGATTACTTCCCCTACAGTATTAATTAAATCTTCATTTTCAAACACTACATCTGCATATACTTCGTCGCTATATTCAGTAAATGTGACGAATTTTAAATTTTCAGGATGCTTATCTGATAGCTTAAATGCGATAAATTTGTCATTCGTAAATATAGTCGATAGCTGAATAGCGCGGTCAGGTCGGAAATTAAAATGAATGACTGCATCGTTTGCGTCAATGGTTGCTACTGGTTTTCCTTCTTCAGTAATGACAAATGGAATGACAAATTCATCAGTTACATCACGATTATAGGAGTTTTCTACACCTAATTTTGCACTAGCAGCAGTATGACCAATACCATCAACTAGAGCTTTGTAAGATAATTCCACTCGTTCCCAGCGTTTATCACGGTCCATTGCGTAATAACGACCATGAATCGTAGCGAATTTTCCGATTCCGATTTCATCCATTTGTCTTTCTGTTTCTTCAATATAACCAATTGCTGTTTTCGGACCTACATCGCGTCCATCTAAGAATCCGTGAACATACACTTCGTCAAGGCCATGACGTTTTGCCAATTTCAATAATGCAAATAAATGCTCATAATGGCTATGTACCCCACCATCTGACAATAGCCCCATAACGTGGAGTTTGGAATTATTGTTCTTTACATGTTCGATTGCTCCAAGCAATTTTTCGTTCTCGAAAAATTGACCTTCACGAATGGATTTATGAATTCGAGTTAAGCTTTGGTATACGATTCGGCCAGCACCAATATTTAAATGTCCGACTTCCGAATTACCCATTTGGCCTTCTGGAAGTCCAACTGCTTCTCCACATGCTGTTAGAGTTGCATGTGGATACGTTGACCAGTAACGATCAAAATTTGGTTTCTTACTTTGAGCCACTGCATTACCAAATACTTCATCGCGTAATGCAAAGCCGTCTAAAATAATTAATGCGACTGGCTTTCTAGGCATTTGCCCCCGCCTCCAATAATTTTAAATATGATTCAACTTGTAAGCTGGCACCACCAACGAGTGCGCCATCGATATGTTCTTTTGATAATAATTCTTCAATATTTTCAGGCTTGACACTTCCACCGTATTGAATGCGAATGTTTTCAGCCACATCTTTTCCAAACAATTCCTCAATTCCCTGGCGAATATGGCCACATACCGCATTTGCATCATCTGCCGTAGCCGTTTTACCTGTTCCGATTGCCCAAATTGGTTCGTAGGCGATAACTATATGCTGTACTTCTTCTGGGGATAAGTCAGCTAAAGCCTTTTTCACTTGGTTCGTTACTTTCTTTTCTGTTAGGCCAGCTTCACGTTCTTCCAATGTTTCCCCGCAGCATACGATTGGAACAATACCGTGAGCTAAAGCAGCTTTTACTTTTTTATTTACCGCTTCATCTGTTTCATTGAAATATTCACGGCGCTCAGAATGACCTAAAATAACATAGTCAACTTGAATAGCCTCTAACTGTTTTGGACTAATTTCGCCTGTAAAAGCACCTTCTTCCTCATAGTGCATGTTTTGAGCTCCAATAGCCAAGTCTGTTTCCTTAGCAATTTCCACAAGGGTTGGCAAATACAAGGCTGGGGCGCAAACAACTGCATCCACTTTATTCTCAGAAGGAATTCTGTCTTTAATTGCCTCTACAAACTCCACTGCCTCATCAAAGGTTTTATACATTTTCCAGTTAGCAGCAATAATCGGTTTACGCATTAAATTTCTCTCCTTATTTGTCGTTCAACGCGGCAATACCAGGTAAAATTTTACCTTCCATCAATTCTAGAGAAGCTCCTCCACCCGTTGAAATGTGATCCATCTTTTCAGCTAAGTTGAATTTTTCAACTGCAGCGGCAGAATCTCCACCACCAATAATAGTATACCCTTTTGTTTCGGCCATCGCTTCTGCAACTTTTTTCGTTCCGTTAGCGAATTTGTCCATTTCAAATACGCCCATAGGTCCATTCCAAATAATTAGATTGGAATTGTTAATCACTTCTGCATATTTTTCAGCTGTTTTTGGTCCAATATCTAAGCCCATGTAGTCTTCTGGAATTTGATCGATATCTACCACTTTCGCTTCTGCATCTGGTGAAAATTCTTTTGCTACAACTGCATCGATTGGCATGTAGAAGTTAACGCCTTTTTCTTTCGCTTTTTCAATGAAGCCGCGAGCTAATTCTATTTTATCTTCTTCTAATAAAGATTTTCCAATTTCATAACCTTGCGCTTTGATAAATGTAAAGGAAAGTCCGCCGCCGATAATTAAGTTGTCCACTTTATCAAGCAAGTTTTCGATGACACCGATTTTATCCTTTACTTTTGCTCCACCAATGATGGCAGTAAATGGTCTTTCAGGATTGGATAAAGCTTTTCCTAATACTTCTAATTCTTTTTCCATTAACAATCCAGAAACTGCTGGAATGTATTTTGCAATTCCTTCAGTGGAAGCATGAGCACGATGAGCAGCACCAAATGCATCATTTACGTAGATATCCGCTAACTTAGCAAATTGTTTAGCTAGCTCTTCGTCATTTTTTTCTTCACCTTTATGGAAACGGACATTTTCAAGTAACACAATGTCCCCATTTTGCATTTCATTTACCGTTTTCTCTACAAGCTCTCCAATGGATTCATCCAATTTTTTAACTGGTTTATTCATTAGTTGAGAAAGGCGCTCTCCAACAGCTGTTAAACGCATATCTTCTTTTACTTCACCTTTAGGACGACCTAAGTGGGAAGCTAAAATCACCTTTGCACCTTTTTCTGATAATTGTTGAATAGTTGGAATAGCTGCACGAATTCTTGTATCGTCAACTACTGCTTCATTTTCCATTGGCACGTTAAAGTCTACACGTACAAATACTCTTTTTCCTTGTACGTCAATATCATTCATCGTCTTTTTCGAAAACATGAAGTAACCTCCTAAGTGTTTACCGTCATTCCACATTAATATAAGACAACAGTTATTGAATTATTGTTCCAATTTGATTAGCAAAAAATAAGAAGCGATGGGTTATTCCACCACTCCTTTTACCCTCCATTATTATAAATCGTTCTTTATATTTAGGCTATACTTTTTCATTAGAAATTCACTAATATGCTACACTTTTTCAATAATGCAAAATGAATATGACACATTGATTAATAAGAGAGCCCTTGATTTGCAATGTATAGCGCTAAATCGATTAATCGTGCAGAATACCCTGCTTCATTATCATACCAAGCAACAACTTTTACCATATTATCATCCAATACCATCGTCGAAAGCCCGTCTACCGTTGCTGAATGAGGATTGCCATTGTAATCAATTGATACAAGCGGCAAATCACTATAATCTAAAATGCCCTTTAGTTCTCCAGTCGCTGCTTCTCGAAAGGCTGCATTGACTTCATCAATTGTGACATTCGAATTTAACTCTGCTACTAAATCCACACAAGAAACATTAGGCGTTGGTACGCGAATGGAAAAGCCATCTAGTTTTCCTTTCAACTGTGGCAACACTTTTGCAACAGCAATCGCTGCGCCTGTCGTTGTTGGAATCATAGATAAATTTGCTGCACGAGAACGGCGTGCATCTTTGTGAGGTAAATCAAGAAGCCGCTGATCGTTTGTGTACGAATGAATGGTTGTCATCAAACCTCGTTTCATGCCGAACTTTTCATCAAGAATTTTCGCTACTGGTGCTAAACAATTCGTTGTACATGATGCGTTGGATATAACATGATGTTGATTCGGATCATACTGTTGGTGATTAACCCCCATCACAAATGTTGGCATATCTCCTTTTCCAGGGGCGGATAAAATGACTTTTTTTGCACCAGCCGTTAAATGTTTAGAGGCATCTTCTTCCGAACGAAAAAGTCCCGTACATTCCAAAACAATATCAACATTCATTTCCTCCCATGGCAAATTTTCAGGTTCTTTTTCTGAAAATACTTGAATTCGTTTATGATTGACGATTAACGCATCTTCTTCATGTTGAACTTCCGCATCATAAATGCCATGAACGGAATCGTATTTTAACAAATGAGCTAATTGCTTTGCATCCGCTAAATCATTTACTGCAACGACTTCAAATTGTTCTTTTTTCATTGCTTCTCGAAATACTAGACGTCCAATTCGACCAAACCCATTAATCGCCAATTTTATTGACATATAGCATCCTCCATTTTGCTATTTTCCTTCATTCCATTTTTCCTCAAAACATGTATTCATAAACCTCCAAAGGAATAATCACAGCAAAGGGTTTTATATCAATATAATGATTTAATGTTCTATTTATTCAAAAAAGCTTCGTATAACGTCACATAATCTAATTGGCCATATTGAATGATTTCACCATCTTTTACAACGACCGGAATCATCAACATGTACTTTTCATGAATGTCATCATCATCTTCAATATTGATGATTTCTATTTCAAAATGAATATCGTCTTGGACTAGCTTTAAAATACTTAATCCTTCATCACATAAATGACAGTTTGGTCTGCTAAAAAATTGAACTTTCATTGACATTCCCTCTTTTCTTCAATTCCTACTTTCACTATCCCAAATCTTCAATGAATAATCAAATGATGAAGAAGCCAAAATAGTTATGTACGAGTGTACAGAAACATAAATTAAGGAGGATACATGCAATGGAAAATCAATTTACAAACCAACAACAAACTTCAGAAAATATCCCTATGTCGATGAATCACGGTGCTCACGAGGTGATGGATGTTCATGAAGTATTAAGTGCTTCCATTGGCGCATTAAACATGTTTGTCATGTTACGTCCACATGTTCAAGACCCTGAATTATTAAATATTTTAGATAGACAATATGCGTTTATGCTCGATGAATACAATATTACTGCTGAATGTTTTAAAACGGGTCAAGATCCAAGCCATCCAACTCGTAAGTACTGCATGCAAATCGGAAATGATTCAAAATACGGCTTAACACCATCTGAACCGAAAAAACCAATTACTTCAGCAAATGAAATTGATGACAGCATCATTTCAGGTTTCATGTTAAGTCAGCATAAAGCGTTGGCGACTGGTAAAACAGCCGCTGCATTAGAAGCTACAAACCCAGTAGTACGCCGCGTATTGCAAGACTCTGTTCCAAACTGCATTGAAATGGCATACGAACTTTCTCTTTACCAAAACAAAAAAGGATATTATCAAGTTCCACAACTTTCACCACAAGATATGCAAACTATGTTAAACATGTATGGTCAAGCAGATAGAGCAAAAGATATGCCTAACTAATGAAAAATCAAAAAGGACATCTCTTGATATGTGGAGATGTCCTTTTTGATTTATAAAACTTTACTTAAAAATGCTTTTGTTCGTTCGTGTTTTGGATTTCCAAAAATGTCTTCTGGTTTTCCTTCTTCCACAATAACGCCGCCATCCATAAAGATGACCCGATCCGCAACTTCACGAGCAAATCCCATTTCATGTGTAACAACGACCATCGTCATTCCTTCAAAAGCCAATTGTTTCATTACATCCAACACTTCATTTACCATTTCTGGGTCAAGAGCAGAAGTTGGTTCATCAAACAACATGACTTTCGGTTTCATCGCTAGTGCTCTTGCGATGGCTACTCGTTGTTGCTGACCTCCAGATAACTGTTGAGGATAATTGTATGCCTTTTCACGAAGACCTACTTTAGAAAGCAATTCAAGCGCCAGTTCCTCAGCTTCATGTTTATTCATTTTTCGAATGAGCATAGGAGCCATCGTAATATTATCTATCACCGTCATATGTGGGAATAGATTAAATTGTTGAAACACCATTCCTACTTCTGTACGGATTTTATTAATGTCTGTATTTCGATCATTGACTTTCGTACCGTCAATATAAATGGCGCCATCTGAAATTTCTTCTAATAAATTGATACAACGTAAAAATGTACTTTTTCCAGAACCAGAAGGACCAATCACACAAACAACTTCTTTTTCTTGAATCTCATAATCGATTCCATTTAACACATGTAACTCGCCAAAACTTTTATGAAGATTTTCGATCTTAATCATGCACCAACCCGCCCTTCATTTTTATTTTTGCGCGGATTGTATTCAATGCTGAAGCGTCTCTCAATGAGTGATACGACTTTCGAAACGATAAACGTTAGTGTTAAATAAAGCGCTGCCGCAGCAAGATATGGTTCCCAGAAACGGAAATATGCTCCTGAAACGACTTTTGCTGCATATAGAATATCGTTGGCAGCAATTACTGTTACTAAGGACGAATCTTTTAATAGAGTAATAAATTCGTTTCCAAGAGGGGGAATCATGCGGCGGAAAGCTTGCGGTAAAATAACTTTCCGCATCGCTTGGAATTGATTTAAACCAAGTGATCTTGCCGCTTCCATTTGCCCCTTATCGATGGATTGAATCCCTGCTCGGATAATTTCAGCTGTATATGCAGCACAATTTAATACAAGTGCTGTAATCCCTGAAACCATAAACCCTAGCGAATGTCCAAACAACGTTGGAATTAAAGCTAAGTGAATAATAAATATTTGAACTAGGAGAGGCGTTCCTCGGAATAAATCGATATATAATTTACAAGGGAAATAAAGCCATTTCTTTTTCGAATTTTTCCCTAATCCGAGTAAAACTCCTAATATGAATCCGCCTATAAATCCACAAATTGTTAAGATTAACGTTACCCAAATACCACGTATGAAGCTTTCACGGTAGTTCCAGATTATATCCCAGCGAAAATCCAGGAATTCCATCTGAAACACCCCCTACTCTGTTATTCAATTTCTTGTCCAGTAATTTCTGCTAATTTGCCGTTTTCTTTAATTTTTTGTAATCCTTCATTTAATAAATTTAAAAGCTCAGTGTTTCCTTTTTTCACCATAAAGCCGTAATATTCTTTATCGAATGCATCGTCTTCAATAACTTTTAATTTTACATTTGGATTATTTTTAATATATTCATACACTACCGCGTTATCACCAATTGCCGCTGCTGTTGTTCCATTGATTACTTCTTGAATCGCTAACGGAAGGTTTTCATACGCTAAAATATCTGGGCTTGTTTCTCCTAAAAGTTTTTTCGCTGCTTGGTGTCCAGTTGAGTTGATTTGTACAGATACTTTTTTCCCTTTCAAATCTTCAGCTGATTCAATTTCTGAATCTTCAGTAACTACAATCACTTGTGTAGCCTCGAAATATGGGTTAGTGAAGTCGAAAGTTTGTTTACGCTCATCAGTGATTGTGATACCAGAAGCCCCCATGTCCAATTCGCCGTTTTGCACTTGTTGGAACACTGGATCCCAACCAACATGGCGAATTTCATATTCCATGCCTAATTCTTCGAAAATTGCATCTAAAATATCTACGTCGATTCCAATGATATTTCCTTTATCGTCCATATATTCAAATGGAGCGAATGTCGCTTCTGTTCCGACTAAGATTTTTTTGTCTTTTAATCCTGAATTTTCACCTGTGGCATCTCCTGTATTCTCGCCAGCATCTCCTGTTGTGTTCTTTTCACCACCCGCTCCACAAGCAGTTAACATTAATAGTAGTGTTAAAAGTAACATCATAAATAAACTGCGATTTTTTTTCACCACTTGCAATATCCTCCTTTAGTCATTAACTTGTTCATCAGCAATAGATAAAAATTTGTGACACTGATATGTTTAATTATATAAATCAAGAAATATTTATACAACATTTAATTTTTCATATTATTAAAAAAGTTATATTTTATTACATTATTTTTGTGAAATATCTTAGTTTTCGATGTTATTGATATAACATTTCGAAAAGATAGATTTTTCAATCTCTTGTATAAAAATACCCTACACACCCAAAAAACCCCTCCATACCTAAGCGAAATCGCTAGATGATGAAGGGGGAATCTTATTGAATGAATATTAAATTTTATGAAAAAAGTTATTTAAAAAAATTGATTAAAAAAATGAATAAGGGATAAAATGAAATGTTCACTTTCGATTTTATTCCACACATCTGTCTTTAGGCTGTTAAACTAAAGAGTACAACTTATTTACTTGCTAGTAAGTAAAATGGCACCCTCGAAGGAATAATAACCATGCACCTAAACGTATCGATATTTCAATGTTTTTCAGTTGTTAAATTTATGTCTGTACATAATTATTTTCAGTGCGTAAATCCATGAAGGCGGAGGTCTCTCCGCCTTCTTTTTGCACAATAAGCTTACTTAAAAAGTAGGCTTATTGTCCTGTTCGTTTGGAACAACATCTATATTTATGTTTTATCAAATGTAATGTCATGCCCAATTTCATCCTCAAAATTGTTTTAACTTTTTCATCATCAGTAGTATTTTCTGTTGAATCTACCATAGTTTTTAATCTGGCCGCTTTTGTTGTTCAACATCGCCAACTACACATTCCATATAATATAAAGTTAAAAGAATCAAAGTCTTCAGAAGTAAGAGCATCTCCACTAATGGAAAATAAAGAAATCTCCTTAAAAAGTTTCATTTTATTTTGTTGCAGTTTCACTTGTCTTAAATCGCTTAATCATATCTTGAAGGTTGTCAGCCAATAGTTTTAGATCTGAATTTTGTTGTTTTAAGTAATCAATTGTGTTGTTTTGTTGAACAGCAGAAGCAGAAATTTCTTGAGTTGCAGCCACTCCCTGTTCTGAAATTGCAGAAATTTCTTGAACGGACGTTAAGATTTTATCGGATGCTTGATCCAGATCTTCCGTGCTTTTAACAATCGTTTCAATTCCATCTGCCAATTGCTCTACTGACTCAAAAATAGAATTGAATAATCGCCCATTATCCTCGACAATCTCAACACCTTTTACAATGTCTTCATAATCTTGTTGGTTCAGATTTAGCACGATATTAGCCTGTTCATTGATTTCATCTATCGCTTCAGAAATTGTTTTGATTGATCCATCTGTTTGATTTGCAAGTTTCTGAACTTCTTGGGCAACAACCGAAAATCCTTTACCCGCCTCTCCAGCACGTGCTGCTTCAATGGATGCGTTTAAAGACAGAAGATGAATTTGGGATGAAATTTCTTGGATAATCTTAATGATTTCATTAATATGTTCTAATTTTTTACCTAGATTAGACAAGTTCTCTTTACTTACCATGCCATTTTGTTTTATTTTGTTCATTTGTTCAGTAATCATTTGAACTTGAACATTTCCTTGTTCAGCTTGCTGACTTGTTTGATCAGTAAGGTCTTTTATTAATTTAGTTTGCTCATCCACATTGGATATCGAAGTTGATATTTCAGATACCATATTTGAAATTCGTTCAATATGGTTGGCTCTTTCTTCGGCACCTTTTGCCTCTTCATCTGTACTCGTCGCAATCTGTTTAGAAGCCTGAGCTAATTCTTCAAAGGATTCGAAAAGAGTTTGGCTAGTATGATGAATTCCTACCGATTTCTCTTTTACATTATCAATGATGTGACTTAAATTTTTTCTCATATCTTCAAAGCTGTTTGCTAAGATTCCGATCTCATCTTTCCGCTCAATATTTACCGATTTGCTAAGATCTCCAGTAGAAAAGATTTGCGCATATTGTACCAAACTATTAAGAGGTTTAGAAATTCTATTTCCAATAAATAAAGCCAACAAGATTCCAATAACAATCATAACAACTGTTACAATAAGCGAAACAATCAATATCCGATTCTCTAAATCGTCTATAAATTTAGCGCTCATATCAATTCCAAAAATGGCTTCCACACCATCTTCTTCTAAAGGAAGGAAAAACGATTTATGTACACCCCAATTATCTCTATAAATAGGACTCAGAACAGTCTGTTTTTGTTCATATGATAATTTTTGATTATCTGTAAACGGAGACTCAACCATAAATTCGTCACTACCATTTAAAGCGACAATAACATCTTTTCCATTTTGTCTGGACAATACATATACATATTCGATTCCTTTTTTTCCTTCAAAAAATGAATCTAATTTCTGCTTCAGTTCCGTCCCATATATCTCTGGGGAATCCATTGTATTCTTAATTAAATCTGTATCAATCGACTTTGCTAGTAATTGCCCATTTTCTTTTAACCGTTCGTCAAACTGTGGGATTACATGTTCATGAATAATGTAATCTGATACATATCGAACAAATCCAAAAAGAATTAGTGAAAATATAAGAAAAGGAAATAAAAAACTAACAATTAATTGGGTTTTTATCGATTTTTTCAGAGTTATTTCTCTCATTCCTTATCTCTCCCTCGAATGTTCCATTTCCTTTAATGCAATAAATGGCCGTATATCCATTTGCAGTAATTGATAAAGTTCTTCCATTGTTTCGTTTTTGAAAAACACAACAGCAAACGTTCTATCATTTGTTGCTTGTATTTCTCGATATTCCAAAATTTGGTTAAACTGTTCTTTGAATGATTGATGATCAATGTGCTTTATAAGATTTTGTGAAATGTCCATAGGGATTTCCGCGCAGAAGAAACCGTAAATACCTTGGTCCATCTGGCGAAGAACTTCTTCCCAGTTAGGGCTAGTTCCTTCAAAATAATGCTTATACACATTACAGCCATAAGCATGAAATCCGAGATCTGTCGTTCCCGCCCCAGCAAATCTGAGCGGATTCATTTCAATTGGAATAATGCCGTGATTATTTTTTCTCACTTCAAAGTGAACTGGAAAATTTTTCAACGGAACAACTTCTCTAAACTTATGCATAAAAGCCAATATGTCATCGTAGATTTCATGAATCACTTGTTTTGATGTATAGTAGATTCGATCTGATGTATCATATTCGTCTTTAAACAAATGTTTAAAAATATTTAAAATCACAGGATTACCATTATGATCGTAATAACAGTCAACAGCATATTCTTCTCCAAATACCCATTGCTCGATTAAAATGCTCTCTCCGTTAATCACTTCATTGTCGTACATGTTTTTTATAACAAGTAAATCTACACTTAACTTATGTATTGCATCTTGCCATTCATCTGCACTTTTTACTTTATACACTCCAACGCTTGAATATCCTTTGCTTGGCTTAATTACAACGGGAAAAGGAATATCCTCCACCGGAATTTTAAAAAGCTCATCCAGGTTTACTACCTTATAAAAATAATCAGGGTACATTTTAGAAAGGATTTGACGGAACATTCCTTTATCTTTTAATTGTTTTGACCAACGATTTTGAACACTATTAGGAGCATAAGATTCAAGCAATGCTAAGCAGCTTTCAGAGTTTGTCAATATCTTTTGATGTTCGTTAATAATAGAAAAAAAATCTCCATCTGGCATTTCCGAACTGTTACCTTGTTTAATAACAGGTACATTAAGTTGTTGCAACGATTTGACCAGAATTGGAGAAATAATTTGATCATTTATGAGAATCATTTTGAATCCCCTTTCTTAAAACAGAGTTTCTGTTTCTTTCCATAAAGTTAAAATGTTTCAAACGCAAAAATAAGATAAACTAGACAGATGGCTCTTTTACCTCTCGTTCTGCATACATTAATATGGCATCTAATCAATCCAATTGCTGAACAAAATAAAACGAATTGAGACCTACTTCCTATGATGGAAAAGTTGCGATGAATGGGCCATTTTTCTTATCGTCAAAATAATAAGAAGTTTTAACTTTTTAGGTAAATTTATTATTCATTGTTAAATAAATGAGCTTATTAAGTTTCACAGCATAATTTTTTACTATAATATACTCCGACTCTTATTGCTAAGTAAGTAGCGAATTATATACCAAATTTCATAAATGAAATCAGTAAAAATTACTCAACTGGAACGCATTGAGGACGGAATCATTACTTGAGATCATATAAAGTGATAATCAAGGGGGGAGGTGGATACAAAATAGAAGGAATTAAAGCACCTAAACGTTGATGGGGTTAAGAAATTGGTAATTCTATCGGATATTTTCAGATATCCAAAAAATAAAAAAGACTGCAAACGCAGTCGTATCATCGGATGTTTGTAGCGCCCTCGGAGGGAATCGAACCCCCAGTGCAAGAACCGGAATCTTGAGTGTTATCCATTACACCACGAGGGCACATATCAAATAAAAGGTCTTCCCAAAATTTGCATATTTTATTACTATTTTTCATATAATAATAAATATGCATTGTGTTGTAAATAATCTGTTTCGTCTATGAATATTAACGACTTTATCATTATACACAGGTCTTCATAACAATTCAACCATTTAGCAAGAAGAAAGTTATTCTATTATAGATGATTAGGAATTTGTGTATATTCAATAAATTGCCCTTACTTTATATTTGACCATTCTTGACTAATATGTGTATGATAAACATACAAGCTGAAACAATTTCCGTTTCGGTACGTAGAAATATAAAGAAAATCAATTATTGGTTTAAGGAGGACGTAATAATGAATTTAGTTCCTACAGTTATTGAGCAAACAAGTCGTGGTGAGCGTGCTTACGATATTTATTCTCGCCTATTAAAAGACCGAATTATATTACTTGGAAGCCCAATTGATGATAATGTAGCAAACTCTATTGTAGCACAATTGTTATTCTTAGCTGCAGAAGATCCAGAAAAAGATATTTCGTTATACATTAACTCACCAGGTGGTTCAATTACTGCAGGTATGGCAATCTACGATACAATGCAATATATTAAACCAGATGTACAAACAATTTGTATCGGTATGGCAGCTTCCATGGGTGCTTTCCTCCTATCTGCAGGTGCAAAAGGAAAACGTTATGCATTGCCTAACGCAGAAGTGATGATTCACCAACCACTTGGCGGTGCTCAAGGGCAAGCTACTGAAATTGAAATTGCAGCTAAGCGCATTCTATTCTTACGTGATAAATTAAATAGACTATTGGCTGATCATACTGGTCAACCAATTGAAAAAATTGCGCAAGATACAGACCGTGATAACTTCATGACAGCTGAACAAGCTAAAGAATACGGTTTAATTGACCACATTATTTCTTCAAGTGAGGAAAAATAATCACGTAAATAAAAATTGTCACCCAATTATTATTGGGTGATAATTTTTTATTTTATCGATTTTCTTTCGCTGGATTCCAAGGCCAAACTCGAGGCCCTCGCCCTTTTTCAACCCTAGGTTTTGTCATTAATAAATTGCGACAAAGCGTATGCGACAAGTTTACTTGCCGTCTTTACTCAAATCGACATATCAAATATTCATCATAATTTATACTAATATATCGTTTCGTTCAAACCCTATTCTTTGTTATATTCCCCACTTGAAAATTTGTTTGAATATTTAAAAATAAAAAAACTCACAATTCTCGAAATGATTCGAAAAATTGCGAGCGTTTTCAATTTTTTCATAAATCAAACTTCTTTTTGGATGAAGGAAGATAATCCTTCAATTGCCTCATTTTCATCATTACCCTCAGCGATTAATTTTACTGTTGTACCTCTTGCAATGGCTAAGCTCATAATTCCCATTATAGATTTTGCATTTACTTTTTTATCATCTTTTTGCAGAAAAATATCTGCCTTATAACGATTCGCCTCTTGAACAAACAACGCCGCTTGTCGAGCTTGCAAGCCGGTCTTCAGTTTAACCTCCACTGTGGTTTCAACCATTTTCATTTTCACACCCTTTCTAAAACCGTTCATCTCATTTTATATCTATCTTAACGAAATTATTTAAAAAGAACAATGTGAATTCAATTTTATTATTTT
Organism: Ureibacillus thermosphaericus; assembly: GCF_012396605.1. Taxonomy (GTDB): domain Bacteria; phylum Bacillota; class Bacilli; order Bacillales_A; family Planococcaceae; genus Ureibacillus; species Ureibacillus thermosphaericus. Next base: position 35,238 of record NZ_JAAXPW010000024.1, on the reverse strand, counting down.
ATTACTTTTTCGCCACGGCGCAGCTTTTCGGCAATTTCATCAATCTTTCTTAAACGATGATTGATTCCTGACTTGCTGACTGTTCCCGTCGACACCATTTCTCCTAATTCTTTTAACGTGACATCTTGATGTTCGATGCGTAGCCTAGCGACTTCTCGCAATTTTTCTGGCAAATTATCGATACCAATTGTTTGATCAATAAATTTTATGTTTTCTACTTGCCTTAATGCTGCACCAATGGTTTTATTTAAGTTTGCTGTTTCGCAATTCACGATTCGATTCACGCTATTACGCATATCTCGTAAAATACGAACATCTTCAAACTTTAACATCGCTTGAAATGCGCCAGTTAAGCCAAGAAAATCTGAAATTTTTTCCGCTTCTTTTAAATAAGTAATGTGCCCTTTTTTACGATCAATGGTTTTCGCATTTAATTGAAATTCATTCATCAAATTGGCTAAAGCTTCACTATGCTCTTTATACATTGAATAAATTTCTAAATGATACGATGACGTCTCTGGATTATTAACAGATCCACCAGCTAAAAAAGCTCCTCTTAAGTAGGCTCTTTTTTGCTCATCTGTTTTCAATAACGATTGGGAAATAGAATGATTTAATTGAAACTCTCCTTGTAAAATATCAAGATCTTTTAATATTTCTTGCGCACCTTCACGAATGCGACAAATGTAAACGTTATTTTTCTTTAATCTCATTTTTTTGCGAACCAGCAATTCTACATTATATGGATAAAGCTTTTTAATAATCGTATAAATTCTTCTAGCTATTGCAGCGTTTTCTGTTTGCACATCTAAACTAAGTTGTTTATTTGAAAAAGAGAGCGTCCCATTCATGCGGATAATTGCAGAGACTTCTGCTTTTAAACATTGATCGCTCTCTTCAATTTGAGTCAATTCTTTTTTCGTTTCTGAAGCAAATGACATCGAAGCCCCCCCTCTCTTATGTAAATCGTTCATACTAATTTTTTATTTTTAATGAGTAATCGAGTAACCATTCTGCAATCGCTTCACCTTCATGTCGCACAACGCCGTTTTTAATTGTAGCGATATCTTTTTTAATTATTTCTAATCCGAGCTTTTCTAATTCTTCCACATCAACTTTAACGGGTTCAGCGTTTTGTTCTTTATAATTTGCTTTTATGGGGGATGGCAAATCATTGCTGTTCACTAAAATGGCATCTAAGAACGGTTTCCCGACATGCTCATATATTGCTTTGACATGATCAGCCGCTTTATATTGATTCGTTTCCCCTTGTTGCGTCATTAAATTGCAAATGTAAATTTTTCTAGCCTTCGATTGTACAACAGTTTCACCGATTTCTTTCACTATCAAATTCGGTATGATGCTTGTATAAAGACTACCAGGACCGATTAGTATCAAATCTGCATTTTTGATTGCACTTATTGCTTCTGGAAGGGGCTTTACATCTTCTGGCACTAAAAAAACGCGCTTTATGCGTTTGTTGGATAAAGGAATTTTCGATTCACCCTTTATGATTTCTCCGTCCCACAATTCTGCATGTAAATTCACTTGTCTATTTGCTGATGGAATAACTTTTCCGTGAACTTTCAACACTTTACTCATCTCGGCAATGGCACTGGAAAAATCGCCAATGATGTCAGTCAATGCAGTAATCATTAAATTCCCTAATGAATGACCCCCAAGATCTTTTGAATTGGAAAAGCGATATTGAAACATCTGTTCCACTAAAGGCTCCGTATCAGATAAAGCGGCAATGACATTCCGAATGTCTCCAGGAGGCGGAATATCATAATCATCCCGAAGTCTTCCGGAAGAACCGCCATCATCCGTTACCGTGACAATGGCAGTAATATGAAATGGATAGAGTTTTAACCCGCGTAATACTGTTGATAAACCGGTCCCTCCTCCAATGACAACGATATTGATTTTTTCCATTAAAACAATCCTCTCTAAGATCGAATATCACGGTGTGTTATTTCCGTTTGATATTTTTCACTTAAATATTTTCCAAAATATTCAGTTAATGTTACAGAGCGATGTTGACCGCCTGTACATCCAAAGGCAATCACCAATTGCGATTTTCCTTCTTTAACATATTGAGGAATAATAAAATCAAATAAGTTTTCTAATTTTTGAATTAATAATCGTGTTTCATTTGTGCTATAAACGTAATCATAGACTTCTTTATCCAACCCTGTTTTATTGCGCAATTCCTCAACATAATAAGGGTTTTTTAAGAATCTTACATCGAATACTAAGTCCGCATCAATAGGAATTCCATTTTTATAGCCAAAAGACATCACATTGATTGAAAACTTTGGACTCGTTGATACGGCGAATTCCTCTCCAATTCGCTCACGAAGCTCTCGTGGTTTCATATTGGAGGTATTGTAAATATAATGAGCCCTGCCTTTTAGCTCTGATAGCATTTCTCTTTCTTTTTTTATTCCATCTAATGGTAATCCACCCTGTGCTAACGGATGTTGGCGTCTCGTTTCTTTATATCGACGAACGAGCGTTTCATCATCTGCGTCTAAAAATAAAACTCGCATCTTTACATTTTTCTCTTTTTCTAAAATATCAAGTGCATCAATGAGAGAGTTGAAAAATTCTCCCCCTCGCATATCCATTACTGCTGCAACTTTTGAAATTCTTTTTTTCGACTGTTTCATCAATCTTAAAAAAGTTGTTAACAATTCTGGAGGTAAATTATCTATACAATAATACCCTAGATCTTCAAAACTTTGAACAGCTACTGTTTTGCCTGCACCGGACATGCCAGTAATGATGACTAATTCATGTTCGTGATCGATTTCACCCATTTTTTTCATCCCCTTCGATTAGCTCCATCGAAGTTTGATATTTCGCCTCGATTAATTCATAATCTTTTGTATAAACACACGTACCGTATTGAATCCCTTGTTTTAGCGCTGCAAATAATAAATTTTTTCGATCTCCTTCCGCCATTGGAAGGTGGTAAAGATCTTCAATTGGACGCCACTCTAAAATTCCCTCTCGATTTTCTTTATCTGGAATTCCTTCAACACCAGTCGCTACAAATGTAAATAGCATCCATTCATCAATTACTTCATCATTTTCTTTAATAACAATTGTATTGACACCTTTTAAATGGGCATTTTTAGGAGTAACATTCGTCTCCTCTCGAAATTCCCTTACTGCTGCTTCAACAATGGATTCACCGCTTTCCATTTTCCCGCCTGGTGCGACATACCAACCTCTTCTCGGTTTTTTAAGAAGCAGAACTTGTCCATCTTGTATTGCTAATAAATTTGCAATTCTTTGCATAAACGACACCTCGAATCTTTGTTACTCCTACTACTGTTATTATACCGCGACTCTTTTCGTTCGGTACAAAAAATGCTATGGAAACAATCTATTATTTTAATTTATGATTGGAAGGCGTTCCGTAGAATATTCAAAAAAAAAGTTGTTCCCAAAATGGAAACAACAAAATATATAAATCTAAAAGGGGGGTTAAATTCTAATTTTATTATACCCCTTATCAATGGTAATAAAAGTTACAATATAGTTAATTTCTCATTACCTTTTGTTCACTAATTTTTCTTTTAGTTCTTCAACATAATGTTGCGCAGACTGGGCTGCAATACTTCCGTCTCCCGTTGCTGTAACAATTTGTCGCAACATTTTATCACGTACGTCTCCTGCTGCAAAAATACCTTTTACAGATGTTTCCATTTTTTCATTTGTCATAATATAACCATCATCGTTTAAAATACCTAAATTTTTAAACGGAGCAGTTAATGGTACCATACCGATATAAACAAAGACACCATCACATGGAACTTCCTTTTCAGAACCATCTACTGTTGAAACAAGCGTTACACTGCCGACTTTTCCGTCTTTCTCGTTAATTTCTTTCACTGTGTGGTTCCAAATGAAGTCAACTTTTTCATTAGCGAAAGCGCGGTCTTGTAAAATTTTCTGTGCACGTAATTTATCGCGGCGGTGCACGATTGTAACTTTTTCAGCAAATCGAGTTAAATATACTCCTTCTTCAACTGCTGAGTCTCCACCACCGACAACAATTAAATTCTTTCCTTTAAAGAAAGCTCCGTCACATACTGCACAATAACTAACACCACGGCCTCCTAGTTCGCTTTCACCAGGAACTCCTAATTTTTTATATTCAGCACCAGTTGCGATGATGATGGAACGAGCTTTATACTCTTTTGAACCTGCTTTGATGATTTTATATTCCTCTCCATCAATGATTTCTGTTACATCGCCATAAGCATACTCCGCACCGAATTTTTTCGCATGTTCAAACATTTTTGTTGATAATTCTGGTCCTAAAATGGATTCAAATCCTGGATAGTTTTCCACTTCTTCCGTATTTGCCATTTGCCCGCCAGGAATTCCACGTTCTAACATTAAAGTTGAAAGGTTTGCACGTGAAGTATATACCGCTGCAGTCATCCCTGCTGGACCTGCCCCGATAATAATGCAATCATAAATTTTTTCTTCAGCCATTTTTAATTCCTCCTAATTACTTCTAATGTAGTCTAACGAATTAGGAACTTCAAATAGTTTGCTTATTCCTCGTCAAAAGGTAGAAATTTTAGTAATTGGTCAACATACTTCGTTAATGTAGAAACAGTAATTTCGTGTTTTTCCGCAAATTGTTTTTTCGTCACTCGATTTGACTTAACCGTTGAAAAATACATATATTCCACTGCAGCGGCAAGAGCTTTTACATTTTTAAATTCATAGCCATTCAAAAAGGCTTTTTCAGATAGGACAAACCACATTTGATATAAGTATTGTAATTCAAGTGTTAATGCTTCCGTTTTATTATAAAGTTCTTCCGCCACTCCAATTAAACGAGTGAAATTTCTTTCCATTTTGTTTTTAAGATTAAATTGATGATTAAGTGCATAAGCTAAACAAAGTTTTTCTAAGCCGTTGTATTTTGAAAGATCTATTAATTTTGGATGAGAAATAATTTCCTGTTTAAATGCCGATTTACTGAGCAGGAAAAAGCCAAACATTCGATGTGCCGGATAATCGCTATTAATTTTCTTAATAATGTATTCTCGATTTTGATCAAGCGTTGGAATTTCTGTGATTTCTTTATTTTTAATGTGTTTCCATGGCTCCATTCCCTTTTTCGAAGGATCAATACGAATTAACATTTCCCAAGCTTTTTCAGCTTCCTTCACATGATTGGAAAAGTAAGCCGCTTGACTTAACCAAAAATAAAAACCTGAATCACTTGGTGCCATTCGTTTCGACATGCTGTGAAGCCATTTGTAGGCTAAATCATATTCTCCAATCAATGCTAATGTTGCACCAAGTTTATATCGATTATCAAAATCAAATGGATGTACTTTTTTTAATATGTCCACTAATTGTTTCAGATTTGACTCGTCTTTTTCATAATATGCAATGATGGTTAAATTACATAATGCATGCAAATTTCCAACATTTTCTCGAAGAACATGATGTAAAACTGCTTTTGATTGTTCCAAATCTCCTACATAAAAGTATGCAAGAGATAAATTGTTATAAGCAGCCCAAAGCTCAGGATATTGATCAACAAGCTCTTCTAACACTTCAATCGCTTCATTAAATTGGCTATTTTCCATTAATCGACGAGCTTTTTCTTGCTGAATGAATTGATCGTATGAATCCTCTTCCAAATCTTCCAATTCATTTTGTTCAAAATAAGCGAAATCGATTATTTCCTTAGCTTCCAATGCATAATAACCATCAGGATCAAGTTCTAAATATTTTTCTGCATATTTTTTTGCATCATTCATTAAACCTAAATAACCGGACACTTCCGCTAAATAATAAATATGTTCCGGTTCATCTGGTTCAATGCAATATGCAGTATGAATCAATTCATAAGCCTTTTCAAAATTTTGGGCGCTTAATTCTAATAGGCCATAATGCATTAATACATGAGCATCATCCGGACTCAATTCTGCAGCTCTTTTCATATATTTATACGCTCGATCCATTTGGTCCTTTTCCAACGCTTTTATTGCTTTATTGAAATAATATTCACCATCTGGAATAAACGAGACAATGTTGTTTTTACCTTTCTGTTGCTTCTTTTCCAAAATGAACCTCCGAGACAATAAATAAGGAACGTTTTAAAAACGTTCCTTTTCTAATCCATTTTATTATATCACATTTCCAACCTACGTCATGGCAAATGCTTTAAAAGAATGATGAAATTATTTTGTATTTTTTGTGCTCGCTCTCTTTTGTTGATGGCGTTCTACCAACACTTCTAGCACATCGTACACGCTAATTTTTTGTTCCTGTAATAATACAAGTAGATGATAAATCAAATCAGCTGCTTCCCATTTTACTTCTTCCGGATTTCTATTTTTCGCACCAATCACTACTTCTGTTGCTTCTTCGCCAACTTTTTTACAGATTTTATCAATGCCTTCATTGAATAAATAAGTAGTATAAGCTCCTTCTGGCATCTCTTTTTCGCGTTTCTCAATGATTTCTACTAATTCTGGGATAATACCAACGCTTCCAACTTTCCCTTTCTCCACAACTGTTTCTGTGAAGCAGGAAGTTGTTCCATTATGACAAGCAGGGCCAGCAGGGATGACTTCAACAACTAGCGCATCTTGGTCGCAATCAGTTGTTATTGAAACAACCTTTTGCGTATTTCCGCTCGTTTCTCCTTTATGCCAAAGTTCATTACGAGAACGTGAAAAAAACCACGTTTCTCCAGTTTCCACCGTTTTATGTAGCGATTCTAAATTCATATAAGCGACTGTTAATATTTCTTTCGTACGTGCATCTTGTACAACAGCAGGGATTAAACCCTTTTCATCAAATTTTAAATTTTCAATTTTCATCATCTGACACAAACTCCTTTTTCGCGCAAATAGGCTTTTACTTCTGCCACGCTTGTTTCTTTATAGTGGAAAATCGATGCTGCAAGGGCTGCGTCAGCATCAACATCTTGTAATACTTCTCGGAAATGCTCCTTATTGCCTGCACCACCGCTTGCGATAACCGGCACAGTCACCGCATCACGAATTGCTTTCGTTAACGCTAAATCAAATCCTGTTTTTTCGCCATCTCTATTCATACTTGTTAATAAAATTTCTCCTGCTCCAAGTTCCACCGCTTTTTTTGCCCATTCAACAGCAGTCCAATTCGTTTTATTTCGCCCACCATGGGTATAAACCATCCAAGTACCGTCTTCTTCAGAATAACGTGCATCAATAGCGACAACAATGCATTGCGAGCCAAAATAATCTGCACCTTCTCTAATTAATTCTGGTCTTTCGATTGCTGATGTGTTGACTGATACCTTATCCGCTCCAGCTCGTAAAATTCGTTTCATATCCTCTAACGTGCGAATTCCGCCTCCCACCGTAAATGGAATCGCAAGTTCTGTAGCCGTTTTTTTCACAACTTCAACCATCGTTTGTCTGCCTTCGAAAGAGGCTGATATATCTAAAAACACAAGTTCATCTGCACCTTGTTCATCATAATACTTTGCCAATTCTACCGGATCTCCTGCATCCCGCAGACCTACAAATTGTATACCCTTTACGACTCTTCCATCTTTTACATCTAAACAAGGTATGATCCGTTTTGTTAACATCTAATTCACCCCTTGCAGCCACTTTTTCAGTAAATAAACGCCGAATTCTCCTGATTTTTCAGGATGGAACTGCATACCGCAAACATTGCCGCTTTGAACAATGCCGGGAACATTCACACCAAAATAGTCGGCAGATGCCACCACTTGAGAGGAGGTAGTATTTGCATAATAAGAGTGAACAAAATAGACATGTTTGTCCTCTGGCATTCCTTCCCCCTCTAACCATTTTGGAATTGAGTGAAATATCAATGAGTTCCAGCCCATATGAGGAACTCGGTATTTTTCTCCCTGCTCAGAAATTCCAGAAAAACGAACGATTTTTCCTTCAAAAAATCCGAAACCTTTTGTCGGAGCAACTTCTTCACTTTCTTCAAATAACAGCTGCATTCCTAAACAAATGCCAAGAAGTGGTTTACTGTTCTTTACTTCATTTCGAATAAACTGATCAAGCCCAGTTTCTTTTAGCTTCTTCATTGCATCAGGAAAAGCGCCGACTCCGGGCAATATGAGAGCATCAGCTTCACTTAACACCTCTGTTTTGGATGAAAGAATTACTTCTGCATCTAATTTTTTTAACGCTTGTACAACGCTAAATAAATTTCCCATGCCATAATCGATTACACCAATTTTCATGTAAGTAGTCCTTTCGTTGAAGGTACTCCTTTAACTCGTGGATCGATTTGAACAGCGTCATCAATCGCGCGAGCAAGGGCTTTAAAAATCGCTTCTATAATATGATGTGTGTTATGTCCATAAGGAACGATTACATGGACATTCATTCTTGCTTCTAAAGCAAACTTCCATAAAAATTCATGTACTAATTCCGTATCGAATGTTCCTACTTTTTCCTTCAATTCAGGCGCAACACGATATTCTAAGTGAGGACGATTAGAGCAGTCTACAACCACTTGTGCCAATGCATCATCCATTGGTACAAAAGCATTTCCGTATCGACGAATGCCTCGTTTATCACCTAACGCTTCTCGAACTGCTTGTCCTAAAACGATTCCGAGATCTTCTGTTGTATGATGATCATCAATATGAGTATCACCGTTTGCAACAATCTTCCCATCAAACAATCCATGCTTCATAAACAAATCGAGCATGTGATCCATAAAAGGAACACCTGTATCAACTTCTGCTTTTCCTTCTCCATCTAAATAAAATTCTATTTTGATTTGCGTTTCTTTCGTTGTTCGTTCGATTTGAGCAAATCGTTTCTTTGTTTGTGTCATTTAGTTTTCACCTTTCTTCCAACCTCTCGATTCTACAGCTCTTGCGTGAGCTTCTAAGCCTTCCATGCGGGCAAGTCTTGCAATTTTTTGCACATTCTCTTTCCATGTTTGTTCTGTATAATAAACAATGTTTGTCTTTTTAATAAAATCATCTACATTTAATCCGCTAGCAAAGCGCGCTGTGCTATTTGTCGGCAATACGTGGTTCGGACCAGCAAAGTAATCCCCGACCGGCTCAGAGCTGTAACGGCCGATAAAGATTGCACCCGCATGGCGGATACCCTCACTCACTTTTTCCGCATTTTCAGTCACAATTTCTAAGTGTTCAGGTGCAAGCGTATTTACTGCTTCCACTGCCTGATCCATATTTTCTGCAATATAAATATGTCCAAAGTTTTCAATAGAAGCTCTTGCAATTTCTTCTCTCGGAAGTTGTTTTAATTGATTTTCCACCTGTTCGCTCACAGCTTGTGCCAACTTTTCGCTCGTTGTAATTAGAATGGCGCATGCCTGTTTGTCATGTTCCGCTTGGCTTAATAAATCTGCTGCGATTTCATCTGGATAAGCCGAATCATCTGCGATTATACAAATTTCACTTGGTCCAGCAATCATATCAATCGCTACTTCACCAAATACTTCTCTTTTTGCTAATGCAACAAAAATGTTCCCTGGACCTGTAATTTTATCGACAGGAGCAATTGATTCCGTTCCATAGGCCAACGCTGCAATCGCTTGGGCACCGCCAATTTTATAAATTTCATTCACGCCCAGAATGTTAGCTGAAACAAGAACTGCAGGGGGAAGTTTACCATCCTTTCCACAAGGAGAAGTAATGACGATGCGTTTTACCCCTGCAACTTGAGCAGGAATAACATTCATCAATACAGAGGAAGGATAAGCGGCAGACCCACCCGGCACGTATAATCCTACCGAATCTAGTGGAACAATCCGTTGAGCAAGGTACGATCCGTCAGTTAACGGCAATGTATACCCATTTCTTTTTTGCGCTTCGTGATAATTGCGAATATTGTTTGCCGCTTCTTCTAAGTCCTGCTTTAATTGAGGGTCAAAGTGTTGAAGCGCTTCATTGATTTCTTCTTCTGTCACACGTAAATCAGAAAGAACAATTCCATCCCACATTTCCGTATATTTACGAACAGCTTGATCGCCGTTTTCACGAACATCTGCCAACACTTGACGTACCGTTTTTAGCTGCTCTTCATTTCCGCTCTCAAGTTCTCTTTTTAACGAAATGTTTTTAGATAACTTAGAAATTTTCATGTTGTTTGACCTTCCCTCTATTTCACAATTTTCTTCAATCGGGATACAATTTCTTGAATTCGTGCATTTTTCATTCTGTAGCTTACTGGGTTTGCAATTAAACGAGAAGACACATCGGCAATGTGTTCATATTCCACTAGTCCATTTTCCTTTAATGTTCTTCCCGTTGAAACAATATCCACAATGCGATCAGCAAGACCAATCATCGGCGCAAGTTCAATAGACCCGTTCAATTCAATGATTTCCACTTGCTCACCAATGCCCTTATAATAATTCATTGCAATATTTGGATATTTCGTAGCTATGCGAGGTGCAATTTCATCCATTTCTGTATTTGGCAAGCCTGCTGATGCGATATGACATTTACTAATTTTTAAATCCAATAGCTCATGCACAATTCTTTGCTGTTCTAATAATACGTCCTTCCCTGCAATTCCAATATCTGCAACGCCATGCTCTACATAAACGGGAACATCCATTGGTTTCGCTAAAATAAATCGAATGTTCTCTTCTGGAATTTCAATCATTAGCTTCCGTGACATTTCCACTTCTTCCGGCAATTGAAATCCAGCATCTATTAACATTTGAAACGCTTCTTCAAAAATGCGTCCTTTCGGCATAGCAATCGTTAATTCACTATTCATTGTTCTTCCCCCTGGCTCAATTCAACGACCCGACTAAACAATTTTGTAAATGCATCTTTATTAATCAATCCTTCTTTCGCTTGTACCGTTACACGAGCACCCTGTTGTCTTAACTTATTTGCAAGTTCTAACGCCCTATTAAATTCCTCATCTTCAAATAGGATGCAAACAGTCTCTTCAACCATTTCTTCTTTAGGCAATGCCTCAAGAAGTCGATCGATGCGAATGCCAAAACCTGTTGCTCCTACATCACTACCGAATAAATTTAATAAACCATCATAACGTCCACCATTTCCTAGTGGGAAACCACTTCCTGATGCGAAAATCTCAAATAACATGCCAGTATAATAATTCATGTGGCTAGATAGTGTAAAATCGAAAGAAACATATTGTGAAAGATTGCATGCTTCAATTAATTTAGCAAGTTGTTTCATATATTCTACACCATCGTTTTTTCGTACATATTTTTCCATATCTTCGATGGCAGCTAAGTTTGTTGCTTCATTAATAAATTCGAGCAATGCATTTGCTTTTGTTACAGGCAAATCAAATTCATGCACCGCTTCTTCAAATCCCACATAGTTACGCTCAACAAGCAATCTTTGTAAAGTTTCCCGTTGATAATCGTGGTCTGTATAATCATTTAAAATATCATGCAGTACACCTGCATGCCCAATGGTTAATTTGAATGATTCAATTCCAAACTCTTTCATCAATTCGATTACTATTATCAGTACTTCCGCATCAGCGTAAACCGATTTATCTCCAATAATTTCAATGCCCATCTGACCAAATTCGGCTGGTCTTCCACCTTCCATTTGTTGCGCACGGAAAACATTTGCCGAATAAGCTAGTCGGAGTGGGATTTTTTCTTTTAATAATTTAGATGTCGCAACCCTTGTGATGGGTGTCGTCATATCAGGACGCAAGACAAGGGTATTTCCTTGGCTATCCACCAATTTAAAAAGGGATGCGTCAGAAATAGCTGATGCTTTTCCAACAGTATCGTAATATTCTAAAGTTGGTGTCTCAATAAAATCAAACCCACGAGAACGTAAAAATTGTCGACCTATTTGCCTTGTTCTTTCGATCTTTTCATATATAGGCGGGAATGTATCTCTCATTCCTAGAGGTTTTTCAAACTTTTTGATTGATGACATATTCACACATCCTGTTATTTATACTTTAACATATTAGAGTGTTAGATAATTAGAGAATTAGTATATGAAAGCATTTTATCGAACTTTCAAAGATTCGTCAATTCAAAATTGGAGGTAATAGGAAATTATATATTTTCTAAACTGTTTCTACTATTCTGATAATTTGAGTGATTATGTTATATCCTTTGAATAGAACTTTTAATTACTCCTATTTTATAAAAAAAGATGCCTAGAAAGATTCATCTTTCTAAACATCCTCTTTCCCACTCACCTGTTTTTTTCTTCTCCGCTCCGCCATTTCTTCAGCTGTGAAAATGATGCGCATGGGATTTCCACCGACCATCGCCCCAGCTGGAACATCTTTATTCACTAATGTAGCAGCCGAAACGATTGCTCCATCGCCAATTTCGACACCAGGCAAGATGGTGGAATTCGCTCCCACCATCACTTCATTTCCTATTTTCACATCGCCTAATCGATATTCATCAATTAAATATTCATGAGCTAAAATCGTTGTATTATATCCAATAATCGTGTTATCACCAATTGAAATACGCTCTGGAAACATCGTGTCAGGCATTACCATTAGTGCAAGAGAAGTTCTCTTCCCGATTTTCATTTTCAAAAAGGTGCGATAAATCCAATTTTTTAATCCCATAAACGGAGTAATTCGACCAATTTGAATAAAAATAAAACATTTTACAACCTTCCATAAAGAAACGGTTTTATATACATGCCATAAAGAGTTGGCGCCTCCTTGAACTTTGTATGTTTCAGTTCTCCGCATATTACAACCCCTTCACGATTGTTAGTAAATCGGAAATATGATGCAACATATAATCCGGTTGGAATTGTCTTAAATATTCTTCTCCTTTAATTGACCAAGCAACTCCAGCTGTTTTAATACCTGCATTTTTTCCTGCTAAAATATCGTGATAATTATCCCCAATCATCAAAGCTTTCTCTTTTGGCATTTTCAAACGCTCTAATGCTAATAAAACTGGTTCCGGATCTGGTTTTACTTTCGTAACATCTTCTAAACCTATCCAGAAATCAAAGTAATGTTCTGCTTTCATGAATTGAAGTCCTCGTTCGATCGTATCCCTTTTTTTCGTTGAGACAATTGCTAATTTATGCCCTTGCTTTTTTAATTCTTCTAAAGTTTCATTGACACCATCGAACTCTTTCACATAATGATCATGATAAGCATGATTCCATTGGCGATATTTTGCAATCATTTCATCGACTTCATTTGGCGCAATTTGTTCAAAAGTCTCTTTTAATGACGGACCAATGAAGTTGATGCAATCTTGTGGCGAATATTGCCCAGGAAATTTGTCGTTTAATACATGCATAAATGTTTGGATAATTAATTCATTTGTATTTAATAACGTTCCATCAAAGTCAAATAATAAGGCTTTCATTCTTACTGGACCACTTCCCTATTTAATGCCTTTAGTTCTGTTCTATTCCAAATAAATGCAACAATAATCGTCAGTACAAATGCTGTAATTACTCGTATAATTAATAAAGGTAAAATCGGAATTCCTAAAGGCGCAAAAATAAGCGTATCCTCAATCACCGCGTGACATGCAACTAAAAAGATAAAGCATAATGTAGCATCTTTTTTACTCACACCATCTTCTTGTACTGATTGAATCATCACACCTGCTCCATAGGCTAAACCAATTACTAATCCAGCAACTAATGTCATCGCTGCATTTGGTTTTACTCCAATTACTTTCGTCAATGGAGCCAGTAAATTTGATAATTTATCTAAGAAATGATAGTCACGTAAATATTGCACGACAATCATTAAAGGAATGACAATAATTAATAATTGCAAAATCCCTAAACTCGCTTTTTGGAGTCCAAGTAATAATATTTCTCCCCAACCGTCCGGATTAGGATTTTGTGCAGGAACTAAGCCATACTTTGCAATTTCTCCTCCACCGTTCCAAAGAAATCGAATCACTAAAGCAGATAAAATCGCTAAACCAAATCTAACAGTAAGAATTACCCATAGTTTTACTCCTACCTTTAATGCAACACCTGTTTCAATGAAAATGTTGTGGGAGAAAGATAGCATAACTGCAAGAATAAACACTTCTTTGACAGTCAACTCAACTGAAAGTATTCCAGCAATCCCTGCATATAAATTTAAAAAGTTCCCTAGCACAAGGGGAATAGCGGCTTCACCACTTAATCCTAGAATTCCCATGAATGGTTCAATCAAGTCAATGAGCCAAGGTAATATTGGTGTAAATTGTAAAATTGTCACAATAAACGTAATTGGAAAAATAACTTTACTTAAAGACCAGGCTGTTTTACCGCCTGCAATGAACCCCTTTTTCAACGTTGACATTCTCATTTTTCCTTTCTATCTATTCATCAAGATATCGAACAACAGGACGAACTTTCCATCTGCGATAAAAAATGCTGGCAAATCCGACGATGATTAACGTCACTGAAACGACTTGGGCTGAACGTAAATCTCCAATTAAATACAAGCTATCTGTTCTCATCGCTTCAATAAAGAATCGTCCTATTGAATACCAAATTAAATAAGAGAAGAAAATTTCCCCTCGTTGTAAATTGGCTTTTCTAAATAGCAATAAAATAATTAAGCCCACTAAATTCCATAATGATTCATATAAAAAAGTTGGATGAACATATGTCCCTAAATCATGAATGTACATTTGCTCAATAATCCAATCTGGCAAAAATAAACTTTCTAAAAATTCACGGGAAACGGGGCCGCCATATGCTTCTTGATTCATGAAATTTCCCCAACGACCTAAGATTTGGCCAATTAATATACTTGGAGCAGCAATATCCGCAACTTTTAAAAAGCTTACTTTTTTCACACGACAGAAAACATATGCAGTCGTAATTGCCCCAATCAATGCTCCGTGTATAGCAATACCACCGTTCCAAATCTCAATAATTTTCTCTGGATTAGCACCATAATAATCCCATTTCATGATGACATAATATAGGCGGGCACAAAGTATGGAAATCGGCACTGCCCAAAGCAACAAATCTCCAAAGAAATCTTCAGGCAATCCACGTTTTTTTCCTTCCGCTTGTGCGACAAAATAAGCAATGATGATACCAGTAACGATGATAATACCATACCATCGCACAGATAATGGACCTATGCTAAAGGCAACCGGATCGATTGCTAACAAAATATTATCCATATGAACTCCTTTCAAATTTAAAATCATCTTTCAATAATTAATATTCATCAATCTCATCATGCATTGCAATAACTTCGTCTAATCTTCTTGAGAATTCCAATGCAGGATTGATGCCAATCCTTTTTAAACGATAATTCATTGCTGCTACTTCAATAATAACGGAAACATTTCGTCCAGGGCGAACCGGAATCGTTAATTTTGTAATTTCCGTATCAATGATTTTCATTTTTTCTTCATCTAGCCCTAATCGATCGTAAGTTTTATTTGGATCCCAAGTTTCCAACTCCACGATTAATGTAATGCGTTTATATGGTCGAACTGCACTTGCACCAAATAAAGTCATAATATTGATAATGCCGATTCCGCGAATTTCTAATAAATGCTCTAGTAAAGGTGGGGGACTCCCAATCAATATATCTTCGGCTTCTTGTCGAATTTCTACACAATCATCCGCTACGAGTCGATGTCCTTTCTTAATTAATTCTAAAGCTGTCTCACTTTTCCCTACTCCACTTTTTCCAATAATTAAGACACCTATTCCATACACATCGACTAATACACCATGGATGGCTGTAGAAGGTGCTAATTTACTTTCCAAATAATTGGTAAGTCTACTTGAAAACCTTGTTGTTTTCATAGACGTAACTAATACTGGTACATTGTTTTCATTAGAAGCATCAATTAATTCTTGAGGAACATCCATATTTCTCGAAATAATAATTGCTGGTGTTTCCTGCGAACATAGTTTCATCATCCGCTCTTGCCTTAATTCCGGAGGGAGCATTTCAAAGAATGATAATTCCGTTCTTCCAATAAGTTGCACACGATTCGCAGGATAATGGGTAAAATAACCTGCCATTTCTAAGCCTGGTCTAGAAATATCGCTCGTTGTGATATGGCGACCAATCCCTTCATGACCACTTACAAGGGTTAATTTAAATTTCTCCATTACATCTTTTGTTGTTACTTGTGCCATTCTTCTCTCCCACCTTTTTTCACATATGTATTTATTTTAGCATTATAGTATACTTATCCAAAATAAAAAAGGAGACGTGCTCATAACGTCTCCCAAGACTCACTAATGTAAACGCTTTTATTTTTTAAACAAAATTATTTTTGTTGTGCCAACCATGCAGCAGCGGCTTCAGCATCTTCACCTTTCAGTAATCCGCCAGGCATTGCACCTCTACCGTTTAGAATGACATCTAAAATTTCTTCTTCAGACAATCTTGAACCAACATCTGAAAGTGCTGGAGTATTCCCCATACCTTGCAAGTTACCGCCATGGCAAGTTGTACAACTGCTCATTACAAGTTCTTCACCTTTGTTAGCTTCTGAACCGCCATCTGTTGTTTGTTCATCTGTAGTATTGTCGTTAGTTGAACCTCCGTCAGTAGCTTCGTCTCCGCCGTCACCACAAGCACCAAGAACAAGGGCGGATCCGAATAATAATGCCAACCATGCTTTTTTCATCTGAACCCCTCCAAAAAAATAATAAAAAATGTGCAATACATGTTCATTATATCAAAATTGTTGAACAAAGAAACATTTGGACAAATATCCAAAGTTTAGATAATACCGCAAAAAGCAATAATATCAACACTTCTAACATTTGTTTCAGGTTTGTGAATTATTTGTGAAAGAGTGTTCACATTCAAATAAAAAAGGAATAAATTATTTTAGTATAATTTTGAAATCCATTTACGAAGGTTCATGTAAGAATATTGTGCGCAAATAAAAAAATCCTATTCAACAATCATTGAATAGGATTTTTTCGCCATAATTTATATGGAGCTTTTCGTATATTCTAAAGCCATTCTGTATATATATCCTAAATCAGCCGTAGAAATGCCTAACTCTTTCGCTAATTGATTTGCTTTTTCCAAATCCATTTTTGTCAATGCAATGCTCAGTTGTAAATAAATAGTCATCTCCGTTTCCCTGCCACAAATCGTTTCGATGACTACTTCCGAAAACGGTAATTGTTGAACAATTAATTGAATGGGTCTTTGTAAAATTGTATCGATTAATGAAAACATCCCTACTAAATAATACTCGGAATAATTTTGTTTATTCTTTTTTCTTGCAAGCAATTCACAAATTTTGGCACGGAAAATGGATGTTCTCATTAATTCAATGTAAACATCTGATGGTTCATCCGCTAGCCCTTCATCAACTGCTAGTAAATAAAGAAATTTACGCAGTTCGATTAACCCTAACATCACGATCGCTTGTTTTACCGATCGCACTTTCGATTTTTTTCTGGAAATATTATTAATTAACTGAAGTAACTTGTAAGTTATAGATATGTTCTGTTCTATTTTTTCAGCAATTTCTTGAACGTTGGAATTTTCTTCTTTTAATAAGCTCATTACTTCAAAATACTGCAACATATTCATGGGTATATCCACTGATTTAATAATTTGAGGCTGTTCAAAAAAATATCCTTGAAATAGTGAATAATTTGCCGCTTTTGCTTCTTCAAATTGAGTACGATTTTCTACTTTTTCTGCCAACAGTTGAATGTGGGGAAAGAAATTTTTCACACGCTCTTCAATAATAGCTCTTCCGGATTTAGGAGTGCTTAAAAAATCGACTTTAATAATATCTACATTTGCAAATAACGTGTTGTAATATTCTATATTTTGTCTTAAAACAAAATCATCTAACGCAATTGTAAAACCTCGATTTCTCAATTCTACAATCCGCATAATCAATTGATCCGTAATCGGCACATCCTCTAATATTTCGATTACAAATGTAGAAGGATCAATTAAATCAATGATATTATTCGTCATTAACAAATTTTCCGTAAAATTTACGAACCCTGGTAATCCATTTGTTAATTCATTCATTCCTATAGTAAATACGGAGTTTTTCAACACTTGAATTGTTGCATTATCTGAATCAACTTGTTCAAATTGATTTGATTCATTTCTTCTGTATAAAAGTTCATAAGCAACCACTTCCTCATGTGTATTAAAGATTGGTTGCCTACCTACAAGCACTTCCATACCAATATCCCCACTTTTTCATTATGTATAATTCCAATAATATACAAATTTTACGATAAAATACAACGAAAAATAAAACGTAGAACAAAAATACGACATATGAAAATTATACAAAAAAGTATCATCCTTAAAAGATGATACTGCATAAAATTTATTCTCCTTTAAAAACAATCGACCATTCACTACGTTTTTCCAACATTTCTTTCGCCAATTGTTTGGCCCCTTCTAAACTATGATTTGCTGCCCAGCCACATTGCACTTCATTGCAAGCAGGTACTTCTGTCGCTTCCAATACATCGCGAAGCGTTTTTTCTAAAATATTCAAGACTTCTTCATAGTCATCATGGTTAATCATTGTAAGGTAAAATCCTGTTTGACATCCCATCGGACTCAAATCCACCACTTGATTTGTATGATTACGAATATGTTCAGCCATTAAATGCTCAATTGAATGAAGTGCTGCCATTTCCATATGTTCTTTATTTGGCTGTTTAAAACGAATATCATATTTTCGAACCACATCACCATTTTTTCCTGTGATTACACCAGCTAGGCGTACATATGGTGCACTAACTTTTGTATGGTCTAAATTAAAACTTTCCACATTCATTTTTTCCATTTTTCTTCCCTCTTTCTTCCATATTTCGCTATCTTTAAGGTTACACTTCATCTATTGTACTGCTTCCCCATTATTCTGTCACTTTTCGCTCAATCCGTTCTTTTAAATGGCGTTTTAAAATTTTCCCAGTAGAATTTTTCGGCAATGATTGTATAATATGAAAAGCCTCTGGAATTTTATAAGTTGCCAAATGTTTTTCACAATGTTGAAGTAACTCATCATAATAGGCTTCTTCCTTTAAAACAATAAAGGCATGTACTTCTTCTCCATAATCTTCATTAGAAAAACCTACTACAGCTGCTTCCAATACTTTAGGGTGGGTATATAATACTTCTTCCACTTCACGCGGATATACATTATATCCCCCAACAATAATTAAATCTTTTTTGCGATCAACGATATAAATATATCCTTCTTCATCTTGTCTTGCCAAATCGCCAGTATATAACCAACCATCACGAATGGCTTTATCTGTTTCCTCAGGAGACTTATAATATCCTTTCATGACATTCGGTCCTTTACATATCAATTCTCCAACTTCTCCAATCGCTACATCATTCCCCTGGTCATCTACCACTTTATTTATTACGTTCGGAATGGAGGTACCAATTGAACCGGGTTTTGGCTTTTGTGTCGGAGAATTAAAACATGTAACTGGCGCTGCTTCCGATAATCCGTACCCTTCAAAAATTGGGATGTTAAACCTTGCTTCAAAATTTTCGAGTACTTTGATTGGGAGCGGAGCACCTCCGGAAATGGCTAATCGTAAACTAGAGAAACTTGAAGGCTCTCCTTCTTTGTATTGATGAAGAAAACTATACATCGTAGGAACCCCAGCAAACACGGTCGCATGATATTCCTTTGCAAGCTGAAAAATATATTTTGGAGAAAACCTTGGGGCAATTAATATCGTTGCACCAGTGCTTAATGGAACATTCAACACGACTGTTAAAGCAAATACATGATAAAAAGGCAAGGTGGCAATCACTCGATCTTCTTCCGAAAACAAAAAATAATCTCCAACGTCTCGTGCATTAGCATATAGATTTCCGTGAGTCAACATCACACCTTTAGGATGGCCAGTCGTTCCAGATGTATATAAAATGATCGCGATATCGTCCGCTTCCAACGATACCGGCTTCATAGAATATGAATGCTTTATTAAATCAGAGTAAAAATGGTACTTGCCTTCTTGCCGATCATGAAAAAGATGTGATGAATCTTTATCACAAAGAATTGAACCTTTTATTTGTGAAAATTTATTGGACAATTGATTAATTCGCCCTATCGAATCTTCTCCAGCAATAATCCACTTTACATCTCCATTGTCAACAATGTAAGACATTTCATCCAGCGTATACATCGGATTGATGGGAATTGAAACTGCTCCAATACGCATCAATGCATAATAAGCAATTAAAAAATGGGGACAATTTTGAAAAATTAGTGCTACATGGTCCCCTTTTTGAATGCCCAGTTGATTCATCGAAAAAGCAAGACTGCTTACTTTATCTTCAAATTCACCGTAAGTTGTTGAACGACCTTCAAAAATATAAGCAATTTTTTCTGGGTGGTTTAAAGACTGTTCGCGAACTTTTTTTACTAAATTCATACTAGCATCCCCAACTTAATTTTTTACGTGAGCAATATATCTCCATCGAATTAAATAGAAATAAATCACTTGCAATAAAATGATGAAAGAAAAAGCAAAGATGATTTCTTTTACAATTGATATATTGGCAATATCCTTTAATATATTTTGCAAAGCTAAAAAGGCAAATAAACTATGAACCATCGCCACACCCCAAGGCAAGAAAAACTGAGGAAATAATTGTGTTGTCACAAGGCGTTTTATTTCACTATCTGCAATGCCCATTCGCTTTAACACATCAAACTTTCGCTTTTCTGAATCTAAATTGGTATGAATTTTAAAGTAAATAAAGCTTCCAGCAGCTAGTAAAAATACTGCTGCAACTAATAACCCTACCAGTGTAAATAATGCGTAAGTTGATAAAACAAAAGAATAATTTAAACCAGCATTTTCAAAATAAAAAGGCAATCCATACCGCTCTTTTTCATATTCTTTTTGTACCTCTTTGTAAATGGACAATCCAACATCTTGTGCTTCTAACCATTGGGGAATATCAAATGCAAACAAATGATATCCAGGTTCCACATGTGGATATCCACTATAAGGCTTTTTTAAACGTAAAAAATCTTCATCGCTAATAATAATGGCGTTTGGACTGACAATGGAACTTGGAAAAATCAACTCCGGATATACTTGATTAATCGAAATCGGTACATTATTTTCTTTCAATACCGTATGCACAGTTCTTTTCGATAGTTTTTTAATTGCCTCTTCGGAGTACGGAATAAACATTCCTTCACCAGAATCTAATCGCACCATCGGATAACCATAAGAGAACAACAGACTGTTTATATCCGATTCTCGAAATACTTCCACTTCGTAATTCGTATAAGAGGACGTCTGTTTTTTTACTTCAAATCTTGTTAAATGGTATGAAAGACCTTTCAATTCCAACTCATTCAAAATAGATCGAATATGAGCCCTTTCATAAGGGTTATCAATATGTCCCTTATATATCAAACCTAATGGATTTAGTTGATCGTATTTTGAAGTGTACGAAGACAGGGCCGCTAGCAACCCTACACATAAAAAAGCAGCAGCTGAGACCATTGTCACAACAAAAAACATTTTTCCATTGTTTTTCATGATCAATGTTTGCTCTGCAATGGATAACATTCTTGATTTTTTCCACGAAAAACTCTTCCGCTCTTTCATGTAATGAACGAAATATGAAGTAGAATCTGTAAAGAAAAAATACGTCCCAATGGTAATGAGAATTGGTATTAAAACAACGAACGGATAAAAATTCACTCGATTTGTTAATAACGCTAATACATATCCAATTGCTAAAAGAATGACTGCTAAAATTGCTCTCTTTTTTGAAAAATGATCGTTAATATTAACAAAATGATACCATTTCAATAAATCAATTATTTTTCTTTCTGGAGAAAAGTTAATGCTAATAATGGAAATGATGACGAATGCGCTAAAATAAACGGCTGCTGTTAAGACAAACGGCTCCCATTTAAAATATAAAGGCAGTTGGTCCAACATTAAAATTTCCCGAACAATCATAAAGAAAAATTTTGTGAAAGCATATCCAAAAAGGATGCCACACGCAATCGAAAGAGTTCCAATCAACGTTGTTTCCAAAAAGATAAGTCTGCTGAGCTGACGCTTTTCCATTCCTAAATGAAGCAGAATGGCAAATTCTTTAGCACGCGCTTCTAAAAATGCTTTCATCGAATAAAAAATAAAAAACCATGAAAACACGACTAAAATAATTTCAGCAAATACTAAACCGCCAATCGGCACATTCCCTAAATAACCTTCATCAATTTCGGGATGGAACATAATCATCGAGTAAATAAAAAACACAAATACGGAGAAGAAACTTGCCATAAAGAATGCTGCATATATTCGAAAATTACGGATGACGTTACGGTAAGCGAATTGATGAAAGGTCACCGACTCTTCCCCCTAACAAGCTCAACACATTCAATATTCGTTGGAAAAATGTTTGCCTACGATCATCTCGATAGATTTCGTTAAAATATTCTCCATCTTTGATAAAAAGCACTCGATCACAGAAACTAGCTGCAATCGGGTCATGAGTTACCATGATAATGGTTGCATTTCGTTCTTTATTTATTTTACTTAACAGTTCGAGCACTTCTCTTGAATTGTGGGAATCTAAATTTCCAGTTGGTTCATCTGCCAAAATAATCGCTGGCTCATGAATGAGAGCTCTTGCAATCGCTACTCTTTGTGCTTGACCACCCGATAACTCATCTGGCCTTTTCGTTAGTACTCCCATTAATCCCAACTTTTCTGCAAGCGTGTTTACTCGCTCTTCCATTAAAGAAACTGGCTGATTGTCAAGGGTAAGAGGCAGTACAATATTTTCTTCCACCGTCAACATTGGAAGCAAGTTAAAGTCTTGAAATATAAAACCAAGTTCTCGTCTTCGAAAATAAGCAAGTTCCGTTTTATTAAATAAATGAGGTTTCGTCCCATTAAAAATTATTTCGCCTGAAGTGGGTTTATCAATTGTGGAAATTAAATTTAATAACGTCGTTTTGCCGCTTCCACTAGGCCCCATGACCGCTAAAAATTCGCCTTTCTCCACTTCAAAACTCAACTGATTTAATGCTCGATTCGTTACCTTCCCTTCATACACTTTTGTTACATCGATGACTTGTAAAATTGCCATATAAGCTCCCTCTTTAAGCAAATTCTGTTTAAGATTCATTATTATTGGGAAATGTTTTAGAAATTCACCGAAATGATTGTTCCCTTACCGACTTCGGATTCAATCTTTAATTCGTGACCCAACTTCTCACAAATTTCCTTCGCCAAATATAACCCCATACCTGTAGACTCTCCCGTTTTTCGACCATTTTCTCCTGTAAAAAAGGGGTTAGTCACTCGCGATAAATCAGATTTTGGAATTCCAATTCCTTCATCTTGAACATACAACGTAACATTTGAATCGTTTTTTTTCACAAAAATTTTTACCTTTTTATTTTGCTCGAAAGTATATTTTACTGCGTTCGTAATAAACTGGTTAAGCATAAATTTTAACCATTTGGAATCTGTTGTAACTGTTATATCTTCATCAATATCAATGACCGGAAAGACATGTTTCGTAATAAATAAACGCTTATTGTCATTAATTGTTGCAGTGACAACACCTTTTAAGTTCACTTGTTCAATTTGCATATCCTCTTCAAACTTCTCAAGCCTTGCATTCATTAATACCATTTCCATGCCTCTTTTTAGTCGATCCACTTCCTCTTGGAGACTCGTTTTATCTAGGTTATTTTCCTCTTCCTGTAATAATAATTCTAAAACAGAGATAGGCGTTTTCATTTGGTGAATCCATTGATTTAAAAACTTTTCTTGTCTATTTTGGGTTGCATATAGATTTTGAACTTCATTTTGATACAGTCGATACAGTTCTTGGAAATAGGCTTCTGTTTGTAGATGCTCTGGTGTTTTTGCATTTTTTTGAAGCGCATCATCCATCGAGTTCGGCATATTGGAGATTCGTTCTAGAAAGTTTTTTCGAAACACATAACGAATGGCAAGATAGGAAAATGTAAGTAATAGGCTAATGATGACAGAATAAATTGCTGTATCTAAATTCCGAAAACCATCTAGCCAATATAGCGATAAAATGAATAAAACGACAATTAGCTCAAAGAGGATGAACGAAATATTTTCCTTTACAAATAATTTCAATCCCATGCTTACATTTCCTCCGAACTTAAAACAAATCGATAACCAGCCCCACGAACTGTTTCAATCACAGATTGAACTTCATATTCTGTTAGTTTCTTTCGTACTCGGGTCATATTGACATTCAATGTATTTTCATCGACAAAGGCTTGGTCATCCCAAAGCTCTTCCAATAATTTTTCTCGCGATACGACCTTTGGCGACTCTCTCATTAAAATATTTAAAATGGCACATTCTTTTTTCTGTAGCGGTATCTCCGTATTCTTCACATGCAATTCCATTCGTTCTAAATAAAGAGTCAATTGACCTAATTGAACAGTTCTCTCTTCTTGTCGTGAAGAATATTCACCATAAGTCCGTCTTAAATGACTTTTAATTTTTGCTAACACTATTTCATAATTGAATGGTTTTGTAATAAAATCATCCCCGCCATTCTCTAAAGCAAATATTTGATCCATCTCCCCAGAACGTGCGGAAATAAATATTATTGGGCATTTCGTATATTGTCTTAACTGTCTGCACCAATAATAGCCATCATAAGAAGGCAAGTTTATATCAAGCAAAATTAAATGTGGTGAAAATGCCATACATTCTTCCACAATTTCCTCAAAGTTTTTCACAATCTCAACTTCATATTGGTATCTTTTTAACGTATCAGCCAATAGTGAAGCAATTTTATAATCATCCTCTATTATAAAAATCCTCGAATTTTCCAAAATCATTCCCCCTTTTCTGGAATGTCTAACTCTATTTTATCAAAAAAATTATAACGTTCATTTCATAGCACATTTTGATTTTCGATTTTGGCAATTTTTTCTTACCGATTCACAAAATATTCACAAAACAGTTTTGTAAAATGGGCATTTTCCTTATTGACGAATCCAAACTGTTATAATACAATTACAAATACAAACACCTATTATAAAACAGTTAATCATAAGGAGGTCCCCCTATGTTAGAAAATATTGTTGAATTCTTCAAAAGTTTGCCAGATAAAATCTGTGTAAAATGCGGTGAAAAAATTGAAGAACAAAGTGAATGCTACACTAACACATGTGACAAATGCAGTTCACTATAATGATTGTTTATAAATAGTTGCTTACCTAATTGAATGAACTTACTATTAAATCGCTTAACAACATTGAAAATCGCTTATAAATTCGCTTATTTATTTTCAAACGTGAAGAGGCTTGAACAAATTCGCCTCTATCAATAGATAAAGATTAAATTCGCTGTTTCCTGTTATCATATATGTTTGTCGGCTTAAGTTTTCAATCAGGAGAACTTAAGCCATTTTTTTCATTTGAAAAGTCTGTCATGATGGATGTTTATTTCAAAAAAAGTAGCAGCACATCCCTTGTAAGGTCTGTACTGCTTTAAATTTCGTTTCCAGCATTGACGATTACTTGTTCTGACAATATTTCCTGACTACCTATAAGCGGTTTTGTTACATATCTAGAAGTAATGGATAGTGGTGCGATCCCTTTACCTACAATATAAGATCGAACATCTAAAACTATGATACCTGCTGTTAACACATAATTTTTCCCATCAATTCTTTTCCTCGAATCAAAATCCGTATAGAATCCATCAAGAAAATTTACAGGCTCTAGTTCAGCCATTTTATAAACAATATCATTTTGATCTTTTGAATCGACATATTTTAACGCCGTATAAATATTTTTCATTATAAAATTGTTATATGTCACGTTAATTGCATGTCT
Organism: Ureibacillus thermosphaericus; assembly: GCF_012396605.1. Lineage (GTDB taxonomy): Bacteria > Bacillota > Bacilli > Bacillales_A > Planococcaceae > Ureibacillus > Ureibacillus thermosphaericus. The sequence goes on along the minus strand of NZ_JAAXPW010000024.1, from coordinate 9,399 downwards.
GTTACTACTAGGTTTATTATTCCATTCGAATTCAATGATGATTCTGGCTGCATCTCTCTCTTCATCTCTTGCTAAATCCATGACAATTGTATTAAACATTAAATGATTATGCTGTTTAGTAAAATCATTTTTCTCATAAATAATTTTTCGATGTTCCTCAATTATTCTATTATTATATCCATAGTGTTTAACTGTATTATTTTCAATCATGTTTACTAAAGATAAATGGTTTTGATAGTTTTTATCAAACTCTTTAATTTTCTCAATATCTACTTTCGAATATCCTTCGTTTTCTAATTGAGATTTACTTTTTGTTGAAAGCAATTCCATATTTTCATAATCATCGTAATCTAATTCTTTCTCTAGATTTAACCAAAACAATAAAATAATGAAACTAATGCCAAACAAAATAATGAAAATTTTTCTCATCATTAATAAACTAATACCTCTTTCAAAAGTGAATTATTTTTTTCACTATATATCAATAACCAAAAATTAGGAATAGACTGAAAATACTATTTTTATCAAAAATCGGAAAATATATATTTAACGAAAAAATTCTCCTTTTACTCATGTTATAAGATTTAATCATAAAAGTATCTGTTAATTCTAAAAAATATCATAGCCTGTGAAATTTTTACGAAACGTAAAATTTCACAGGCTTTCATTTCTGAAGTGTATATTATTTTTCATTATTTGAAACTAGTGATTACTTCCATGAGAATCTCCATGTCCATGCTGACTATGATCGTGTTGCATTTGTTCAGTATCCTCTTTTGAAGTATCTTCTTCTGGGATTACTTTATCCATATCCGGCTCTCCTGCCACGATTTGTTGTTTCGGCATGACATGTAAGCCGCGAGCTGTCGTATGTGCATACATATAATAAACGCCATCATGATCAAAAGTATATTCTGCTTTATAAACACCATCACCGACATGTTCCCCTGTAATCATTGTTCCATGATCGCGCAATCCTGATTCCCAAACTTCAAATTTTACTTCATCTGCATCCTCCACATTTTCATTGTTTTGTGTTACATGAGCAGCTAGTTCCACCGGTTCTCCGACTTTCACTTCTGTAGGCGTTAAAATTTCTACTTTTACTTCCAAATCGGATACATCAATTGGTTCTTCATTTGTATCAACTTCCGGTTCATTTGATGAACACCCCATCATCAACATTGGTACAGCTAATAATGTAATCAACATTTTTTTCATATTAATCTTCCTCCATTATTGGTAATGATATTTTCACAAGCGTTCCTTTTCCGAGAACACTATCTATATGCAATTTTCCATCATGTAACTTCACCAATTGCTCTACTATTGATAATCCTAATCCTGCCCCACCGTCAAATCGACTTCGCGCCTTATTGACCCGGTAGAATCTTTCGGTCACATGAGGGAGATCTTCTGCTGGAATGCCGATTCCTTCATCTTGAAACTCGATGATTGCATGATGATTAGATTGATAACAATTGATGGCGACTTTGCCATTTTCATTTGAGTAGCGTATTGCATTTTCAATCACGTTAATGAAAATTCGTTTTAATTTTTCTTCATCCCCTTGGACAATTATATTGTCGTCTAGGTTTGTTGCAATGATAATGTTCTTTTCATGAGCTTGTCCTTCCAATAGCTTAATTGACTCCCGAATGGTCTCGGATAAAACAATCGGAAACAGTTCGATTTCTTCACTATCTTTTCTAACAAGCTGAAGCAATTCGTTTGTCATGCGTTCCATGCGATTCGCTTCACGATGAATTAGCTCCATTGCCTCATCTCGTTCTTTTCCTACTAATAGTTGTTGCTGAATAGCCTCACTATAACCTTTAATATAACTAATTGGTGTACGTAATTCATGAGAAACGGTTGCTAAGAAGGATTTTTGTTTTTCGTCTTCTCGTTGAATCGCTTCTGCCATATGGTTAAATGCTTCTGACAGCATTCCGACTTCATCTTTTGAAGTCACCTTTACCCTTGCACTGTAATCCCCTTCTGACATTTGTTCTACTGCTCGTTGCAATTCATTGAGCGGACGCATGATTCGCTGTAAACTTTTATAAACAAAAATGGCAATGACGAGAGTAAAAAGCAATCCTCCCACCATCAATATAGCCACTTCATTTTTAGCTAATTCAGTAATTTTTGCCAAAGGATAATAAATATAAATAATTCCTTCCAATCTTTTTTGATCCGTGAGTGGCAATATCACCGAAACCACTTCTCGCTTGAATCGCTCTTCGTATCCGATTTTTGTAACAGTCTCTCCATTTAATAAAATCCGCCGTTCGTTCGGACCAATCAACGTATTATAATCGATTTCAAAAGGGACGCAAGCACTTAGTTCACGAGGGTTCCGGACTGCAAATATATGATAGTTCGAATGCATATTAAACGCTTCAACCATCTCCACATATTCATCGGTTACTTTACCACCTGTATACATGGATTGGATGTTTTCACCAATCTCCATCATCTCGCTTTTTGTATCTTCCACATAAAATTGTTCATAGAGAAAATCTGCAAATAGATACATAAATACGATGGTCACCATTAAGTAAGCAATGATTAATACCCAAATTTTTGTTGATAACTTTCTCATACTAGTTCGAAGCGATAGCCAATCCCCCACACTGTTTGGATGTAGTCGCTTGCCTCCTTTGAAATTTTCCCTAATTTTAATCTTAATGTTTTAATATGGGTATCGACCGTCCTCGTCCCACCATCATAATCAATCTCCCAAATCTTCTCTAATAATTGTTCGCGGGAAAAAACTGTACTTGGATTTTTCATAAATAATTGAAGCAAATCGAATTCTTTTAATGTTAATGTTACTTTTTGATTGTTGACATACACTTTTCGAGAGACTTCATCTAACTTAATAACCCCTCTTTCAAGAATCGGTTGTCTATTTAAGCCCGTCCTTCTTAAAACTGCCTGTATTCTGGCAACTAATTCGCTAGCAGTGAAAGGTTTCACGATGTAATCATCCCCACCGATTGTCAAACCTTTCACTTTGTCTTCATTGCCATCTCTTGCTGTTAAAAAGATTATTGGTACGGAAGAAATATTACGGATTTTTTGGCAGACAAGAAATCCGTCTTCATTGGGCATCATGACATCCAGAAGGACGATATCCGCTTCATTTGATTCGATTATTGGATAAGCATCTTTTCCACTTTCAACGGCGATTGTATGAAAAAAGGATTTAGAAAGCATCACTTCTATTAAATTTCTCATATCTTGTTCATCATCTATGATTAGTACTGTCGGCATCTTCAAACCTCCCTCACTAGCAGCTGGAACGGTCCATGTTCGGTGGAAACCGATTTCTGTATCTCCCCATTTTGTATAAAATAAATTTGATTGTCGTCAAAGCCAGCAACGATAATTTGATCTTTAAAAGAAGCTACAGCAAATGGGTTTGCACCTACTTCTTTTCTCCATAACACATTACCCTTCACATCACAAGCAAACAATTCATTTGAGCCATGATTCGTGATGTAGATAATATCTTCATTTCTAGTAAATCCAACAGGCATATGGGAAACTTGAATTTCTTGAATGAACTGCCCCGTTTTTAAATCATGTACTTTTACAACTTGATTTGGACGACTTCCAGCGCCGTGTCCACCTATCCAAAGGGTGTTTGTTTCTTCCACAATCATTAAACCACTAGATGATTTATCTATACTCCATTCATCAACCAATGTCATTGATTTTATATCTACAACTGAAAGTACAGGTGCCTTGTAGTTGATAATATATAATTTCCCTTGATGACTATCCATTGACATTGGATAATCCGTTAAACGAAGTTCTCCTTGTTTTTTTCCATGTTCATTAAAGGAAGTGACTGTATTATGTTTACTATTGGTAATGAACAGTAAATGTTCTTCTTGATCGTAATAGGCATTTGTTGTTCCTATCCCCGTTTCAATCGACTGAATTAATTTTCCTGTGGATAGCTCATAAATATCGATTTCATTTAGTTGATGCCCGTATAGCACAAGTCGATCGTAAGGAATTAGCGTTGCACCAGTATATGATTTATCGAATTTCCATGTTGCAATTCGTTCACCTTTCGAATCAAAAAAATCAAGGGAAGGATCTATTATATTTAGAGAAGCAACAAAGGATTGATGTTGATTTATCGATTGAAAACGCTCATCTTCACATCCTTGTAATATCCAAAAACAGAAAATGATTATGAAGGTTATCCATCTTTTCAAACAATCACCCCAAGTTCTATAGTAATGAAAAATTGTGAAGTTTGAATGAAATAAATTTGACAATCAATTCAATTTTTTTATTTATTATAGCTAAAATTTGTGTCGATACTATTTCGGCTTGTGCAGATGCAACTTCGGCTTGTGCAAATAATCCTCGCGTTTGTGTTTATGATACCCGTTCTCGTGTACTTATCCTTCAAACTTGTGCATATAACTCCTCCGCTCGTGCATTTAACCCCACACTTGTGCACTTAACCCCCAAGCTCGTGCACTTATCCTACGCACTTGTGCACTTAAACTCAAGCTCGTGCACTTATCCTACGCACTTGTGCACTTAAACTCAAGCTCGTGCACTTATCCTACGCACTCGTGCACTTAAACTCAAGCTCGTGCACTTAACCAACGCACTTGTGTATTTAACACTCAAGCTCGTGCACTTAACCAACGCACTTGTGCACATAACTTCTCCGCTCGTGCACTTAACCAACGCACTTGTGCACTTAACCCCCAAGCTCGTGCACTTATCCTACGCACTTGCACTTGACCTTTTTTCCCGTGTATTTACCTCATTTGCACGTGCATTTCATATGCATTATTAGCTTTTCCAGTTCCTACTAAAAATACGAAAAGTGCTGTTCCGAAAGTCAATGAATATTGACATTCCGGAGCAGCACTTTAACTAGTGAATGATGAGATACCATAAAACTGTTCAGCAATTTTTTTACTCTGCTACCATCACATTATTACGCTAAAATACTAGACTCTTCATGAAATAATTCCGACATGATTTCACGTGCAGCCTGTTTTCCTTGCGATACACAATCTGGAACACTGATTCCTTCATAAGAACTTCCGGCTAATTTAACATGAGGGAATTCTTTCTTCAGGATTTCTCTCATTTTCTGCAAACGTTTCTCATGGCCAACCGTATATTGTGGCATTGATTGCTTCCAGCGAGAAACTACCGTAAATTGAGGTTGTTGCTTAATGCCAAGAGATTTCTCTAAATCATGAAGAACCGTTTTTTCTATATCTGCATCCGACAATTCAACGATTGCTTCATCCCCTACACGACCAATATACGTTCGGAGTAAATCATATCCAGCTGGAGCTACATTGTCCCATTTATGATTACACCATGTACAAGTCGTAATTGAAATATCACTATTTCTCGAGAAATAAAAATTAATTGCATCTTCATAAAGCTGATTTTCTAATTTTTGAAAAGCCATCGTTACCGTTGCAATCGTTGCATAGTTCATATCGGGTATTTCATGAAAAAATCCGTAATGCTCAAACATTTTTTTCGCTTCATTTAAAGGCGTTGTCACAATCACTGCATGGCATTTTAATGGAGCAATATTATTAAAGTAGATTTGTAGTGTCCCATCTTGCAATTTATCAATCGATTCAACTTTGACTCCTTTTAAAATCGATTTAGGCGGTAAATGTTCCTCTATTTTTTCCACTAAAGTTTCCAAGCCATTTTTGAAAGTTTGAAACCCTTTCACCTGACTATGAAGTAATGAAAATTGCGTTTTTTTCATTCCATAAATTAAGCTACGATATTGTTTTTCCATTTCATATATTTCAGGAAACATTGATTGGATACTCAACCGATCAATGTCTCCTGCAAAAGTACCTGCTAGCAGCGGCTCCACTAAATTTTCAACTACTTCTTTCCCAAAACGGCGCCGGAAAAAGTCCCCAATCGGTTCATCCTTATCTTCTTTAGTTTTAGGCAATAATAAATCTCCTGCAGCACGAAATTTTCCACTTAATGAAACAATCCCAGAAGTTAATAATGAGGGGACAATAGGTGCTCCACCAAACAAAATGCTTTTCGGAATTGGATATAGGTGTTTACCTACAGCCACATAAGTTTGACCTTCTCTATTGCATACAACTTCATCTTGAATGCCTAAATGTTTGGTTATTTCAATCATGCTCTCATCATGATCAATAAAAGATTCCGGACCCCGTTCAATAATGAATCCATCTTTCCTTAACGTTTGGATTTTACCACCTAATCGTAATGAAGATTCGATTAACACCACATCTAATGGTAAGTGATTTTCCCGTGCACACTTATCTAAATAGAACGCTGCTGTTAATCCCGTTATACCGCCGCCAATTACAGCAATTTTCTTTCTAATCGTCACCCTCATCATCACTTTCTATTATTTCTCTAACTTTTTAAAAATGGCATCTACCATCGCATCGATAAATAAAGGATGGGTACTTGGCATTGGTGGGCGATAGTAATGCGCCCCCAGCTCATCACATACATCTTTACATTCAATATCGTTGTCATATAAAACTTCCAAATGCTCTGTTACGAAACCGACTGGTGCATATACGAACGAACGGTATCCTTTTTTCTCATAAAGTTCTCGAGTCAAATCTTGAACATCTGGACCAAGCCACGGTTCAGGAGTTTGTCCTGCAGATTGCCATCCAATTTCAATATTTTGAATCCCCGTTTTTTCTTGAATCAAACGAGCCGTTTCAATGAGCTGTTCCTCATATGGGTCGCCCAAATTTTTAATTTTTTCTGGCAGTGAATGGTTGGAAACAATTACACAAGCTTTTTCTCTTTCTTCCTCCGTCATTTTATCAAATTCTGCTAGGATCGCTTGTGACCAATATTCAATAAATTTCGGTTCATCATACCATGCTTCTACTGAAGTGATGTTTAGTGTACCGCCTAATTTTTCAGCAGCTTCTTTCGCTCGACCATTATATGATTTAATAGAAAACGTTGAAAAATGAGGCGCCAATACAATCGAAACGGCTTCTCGAATTCCATCTTTCACCATTTCTTCGACTGCATCTTCAATAAATGGTTCAATATGTTTTAATCCAATATAAAGTTTATATTCCACTTCGTCTTGTACTTCATTTAATCGATTGACAAGTGCTTCTGCTTGTTTTTTAGTCATTTCTGCAAGAGGAGAAATTCCGCCAATCGCCTTATAACGAGCTTTTAAATCCTCTAAATGTTCATCAGAAGGCTTTCGTCCATGACGAATATGTGTGTAATATCTTTCAATATCTTCTTCTTTATATGGCGTTCCATAAGCCATTACTAGTAGACCGTGTACTGGTTTCAATGTTTTCACCTCAAAAAAATTTTTTTCATCATTCATTATTTAGTTTTGCAATCCGTTCACGACTATAATCATGAATCAATGCTGTTAATCGTTTTAATACTTCCGGATTTACTTCTGGGAATATACCATGTCCTAAATTAAAGATATGTCCTGGCACTTCAATTCCTTGATCAATAATGTCTTTTGTTCTGCGTTCAATTACGGACCAGTCCGCTAATAAAATGGAAGGGTCTAAGTTTCCTTGAACAGCTTTCTCTACTCCTAGTTCACGAGCTTTTCGAATTGGCATGCGCCAGTCAAGTCCAATTACATCAATCGGTAAATCATTCCATTCGTTGATTAAATGACTTGCGCCCACACCAAATAAAATTAATGGTACATTTTGATTTCGTAATTCTGCAAAAATGCGAGTCATAACTGGTTTAATGAATACTCGGTAATCTTCAACGTTCAATGCGCCAACCCAAGAGTCAAACACTTGAATTGCACTAGCTCCAGCTTCCACTTGAGCTGTGATATCAGCAATAATCATATCTGCTAATTTATCCATCAATTTAAACCAAGCTTTTGGATCGGATACCATGAACGATTTTGTCTTGCTGTAATTTCGAGATGGACCGCCTTCAATCATGTAGCTAGCTAAAGTAAAAGGAGCACCTGTAAATCCAATTAACGGCACATCCAATTGCTCTTCCGTTAAAATTTTAATCGTCTCAAGCACGTATGGAGTATGTTCTTTCGGATAAAATTCCCCTAACTTTTCAACATCTTCCGCACTTCTAATAGGGTTTGAAATCACTGGTCCAACACCGGCTTGAATTTTTACATCAACCCCGATACCAGGCAAAGGCGTCACGATATCTTTATAAAGTATTGCGGCATCAACGTTATATTGTTCCACAGGTAATCTTGTTACATATGCACAAAGTTCTGGTTGTTGAGTAATTTCCTCCAGTGAATATTTTTCTTTTAATTTTCGATACTCTGGTTGAGAGCGCCCTGCTTGACGCATATACCAAACAGGAGTATATTCCGTTCGTTCTCCTCTCGCTGCTCTAATCAGTGTGTCGTTTATTTGCCTCATTTTTTCTTTACCTTCCCCTCAAAAATAATCAATTTGACGAAAAGTGCAATGAAATCGATTTCAATCTTTCACTTTTCTACAAATTTCATCGCTATATAATGCTACAATTCATAATAATAACTTTATACTTACAAATAATCTACTAATCATTGATACCCTTCAATATATACTGTTCCTTTACCATTGTATAGCTTTCTCTGACAAATGTCATAAAATTGTTCTTTAAATAGCACATTTTTCTCACTTAAATTATGACAAATTTTAGACAATAAATCGCATTTATTATTTAAGGAGGAATAAAATATGAATATTTACATGACGACAGGAACTCCACAATTTATGGAAAAATTGTATCATAAGTATGAAAACGAAAATATGTATATCTTGTATGGCATAAACGAAACGCTTTTACTACATGAAACTGAAAGAAAAACCGTCTTTCAAACACCGCGAAAATATGAAGTGGTAGATGGATTAAATGAACTACAACAAGCAGGTTTCTTTACTTTTTACCATATCCCAGTTTCTGATGAAGGACGACCTGTCTTTGAAAAAAACATTTTACAGCGATTGGGCGGAATGAAAGATCAAACTGGATTAATGGCTTATCGAATACTACGCCCAAAAAAATCTGAGACATATATAATTCTCTTCCAATGGACAAATAAACGTGCTTATGACATATGGAAAAAATACGATCCATTCGCTTATGAACTCGAACATTTTTCCGTAGGAGTAAAAAAAGACAATATTTTTAATGCTGCAACATACATTACAACTTATTCTGGCGCAAAACAAAAAAATAATGAAGAAAGCTGACTCAAGTATTGAGTCAGCTCAGCTTGTAGACAAAGTCCCTAACTAGGGGCCAAATCTACAGGCTTTTTTGTATAATAGGGATAGAATTCTTGGTTAACGGGGGAAATTTAGGATGTTATCGAAGCGTACTGACAATAATCGAAAT
>NZ_JAAXPW010000023.1 GCF_012396605.1 Ureibacillus thermosphaericus | reverse complement strand
TGTTTTGCCTCCAGCTTCCTTCAGATTCCGCGTCACCACGGACACCCTTGCTCTTGGCTAACCTCTACTTCTGTCTTCGGGGTTCGGGACTTACACCCTATAGTTCATGTACATGCCGGGCGCACAACAATGAGCCAGCTCAAATGTTGAGCCGGCTCAATTCTTATATAAATAGAAAAAGCTCATTTAAATATTAATTTAAACGAGCTAATTGTTTTTTATTTTGATTTTACAGAACCGTCATTTGCACCGTACCAAGCAATCAATCCAACAAGTGCAGTAATTGTTACAGAAACTAACATTAATGTTAAAATCATACCTTTACCTCCTCCAAAAATGCATAACGAGCTTACATATATATTACTTTTTACCAAATGATGCAGTCAAGACCTTCTAGAATCCTTATAATTTCTCTATCGTTTTCAGAACAATTGCAGTTGAATGTTTCGCCGCCAATGGTAAAAACTCATCAAATGAAATGTCGGATTCTTTCCCTGCAATATCTGATAAGGCGCGAATGACTACAAATGGCGTTTGAAATTGATAACATACTTGGGCAACCGCAGCAGCTTCCATTTCACATGCTTTCATTTGCGGAAAATGTTTTCGAACCGCTTCAACTCGTTCAGGGTCATACATAAATGAATCACCGGAACAAATGAGCCCTACTCCATATTGATGTTCCCCTACTTCTTTTACCGACTCAACAGCCAGTTTCATTAACTTTTCATCTGCTTTGTAAGCAGGTGGCATTTGCGGTACTTGCCCCATTTCATATTTAAAAACAGTACAATCCACATCATGGTGTCTAACTTCATCTGATATTACAACGGAACCTACTTCTAAATCAGGGTCATAGCCGCCAGCAGAACCTGTATTGATAACAACATCTGGTTGAAAATGATGAAGTAAAATCGTTGTGGACATGGCAGCATTCACTTTTCCAATTCCGCTTTTCAATAAAACGACATCTTTTCCTTTATATGTACCAGTAGTATATTCACAATTTGCAATGGTCGTAACGGTTTTATTTTCTAATGCTTTTCGCAATAATTCAACCTCTTCTTCCATTGCACCGATAACTGCAATTTTCATATTTTAATTCCTCCTTGAAATCCACATCTATTCCAACTTAACGGAAATATCCATTGAGGTCAATTCATTACTTCATACGTGCCATCAATTTTTTTTAGTATTTCTACTTTAATTGGAATCCATCCTGCATTTTCAATCCATTTTATGTGAACTCGATATTTTTCTGTTTGATCTTTTGATGATACAACGGCAACTGCCCCTTTTCCTGTGCCATCATTTCTTACAGACCAATAAATAATATTATCTTCTTGTAATTCCACAGCATTTCGAATCGTCAATAATTTTTCTTCATAATCTACATGGCCCTCTTCAAAAGCAGAAACGTGCTCACCAGTTTGTCTCGTAGGCGTCACTTGCCAGTTGTTATTAACAATGACTTTTTCCACATTGGCATCTGAGGAAGTAGACACGATAATTTCATCATTGTTTTCATCATGAATGGACGAATTGTCTTCTTGCAGATTATTTGGCTCTTCATTTTTATTTGAAGCGTCTAAAGATTCTTCTTCATCCTTTTTACTATCCTGCTCCTCCAATTCTTCACTATCTTCATGTTCTTTTAATTCTTCCACTTTCGTATCTTCTCTAGCCACTTCATCTTCTTCATCATCTTTTACGATGAAATAAATATTAATCACAATTAACGTAAATACAATGGCTATCAATACATTGAGTATACGATTCATTTTTCGTTTATTATCTGAATAACGTTTCATTCTACGGCTATTTAATTCTTGTTTTTCCTTCGCCATATGATTCCTCCTTATATTTCTTTTTCCATATTACCAAGAAATTGAGATAAACAAATACTTCAACTAAATTTTTAATATTGTTGTCATATGAATATTACAAATGAAAAAGTCGACAAATTTTTATAAAATTTGTCGACTTTATTATCCATTAGTCGTTTGAAGAACGAATTGCTACGATTTTAACTTCCATTTCGCCGCCAGGAGTTGTTAATTTCACTACATCTCCAACTTTATGACCTAATAATGCTTTCGCGATTGGAGAATCGTTCGAAATTTTTCCTTCAAAAGGATCTGCTTCTGCAGAACCAACGATTACATACTCTTCTTCTTCGCCATCCGGCAATTCAATAAATGTTACCGCTTTACCAAGGGTAACGATATCTGCATCTTCTTCGCTTTCTTCAATAATCACTGCGTTACGCAACATATTTTCAATTGCAGAAATACGCCCTTCTACAAATGCTTGTTCTTCTTTTGCAGAATCATACTCGGAGTTTTCAGATAAATCTCCAAAACCACGAGCAACTTTAATGCGTTCTACAACTTCTTTTCTTTTTTCTGTTTTCAAATATTCAAGTTCTTTTTCTAATTTTTCTTTACCCGCTAAAGTCATTGGGTATTGTTTTTCGTTTGACAAGACACTCACTCCTTAAGAAACATCACTTTTTTCATCCAATCACATTACCATATTTTGTAATGCAATCGTTTTCTTTTTCTGAAGAAAAATTTCTTATATATGATAAAACCCGGTTATTAGAAAAGCATATGTTGCCTTTGGACAATTTAGAAGAATCCAACGGACGCTTTCTAATAACCGAATTTTATTTCAACAATATATCAAATTGTCATTTAATAGTGAATAATGTAAAAATCATGCAAAAGAATCAATACCATACTCATCATATTATACTATGAGTTTTGTTTCAAGAGCAGTTCTTATTTATTTTTTCTTCTCATCATATTGTATCGGTGAAGTGGTTTTTCGACTTTAAATTTCACGATTTGAAGTGGGTGGTTCGCCACCTCAATCGGTTCATTCTCTTCATTCCACATTTGACCGACTGTCATAGTAAATGTATCGATTTCTGGACCGAAGAATTCTACCGTATCTCCTGTTTTGAAGTAATTGCGCTGTTGCAATGTAACCATTTGTGTTTCCTCATCATAATCAAAAACAAATCCAGCAAAATCCCATTCCGGCTTCTTCGCATGGAAACCAAACATTTGTTGTTTATAGCTAGGTTCGCCTTCAAAGAATGCTGAAGCTGTGGCACGATTTGCACAACGATCTAATTCTTCCAACCATTCTCTTTTAATTTTGAAATTTTCCGGATCCGCACAATAGCTATCGATCACTTTGCGATAAACTGAAATTACCGTAGCAACGTAATGAATGGATTTCATGCGCCCTTCTACTTTTAATGAATCAATTCCTAATTCTATCATATGAGGAATGGATTCAATTAATTTTAAATCTTTCGGGCTCATTGCAAAAGGTGCGTCTCCTTCATTAAATAAAGGTTTTTCTTCCCCATTTACATTTTCATATAAGTCATAATCCCAACGGCAGCTTTGACAACAACCGCCACGGTTTGAGTCACGAGCTGTCATGTGATTTGATAACACACAACGCCCAGAATATGCAATACACATAGCACCGTGAACGAATGTTTCAATCTCAATATCCACTTTTTCTTTGATTAGACGAATCTCTTCCGCACCTACTTCACGGGCTAAAACAACCCGATCCAAACCTTCAGATTTCCAGTATTTTACCGCTTTCCAGTTCGATAAAGATTGCTGAGTTGAAAGATGGATTTCCAACTCTGGCGCTACTCTTTTACATGTTTCAATAATTAATGGATCTGCTACAATGATTCCTTTTACACCTACGTCAGCAATTGCACGCAAATATTCTTCTAGGCCTGCCATATTTTCATTGTGGGCAAAAATATTTGTCGTTACATAAATTACTGCACCATATTTTTTTGCAAATTCAACACCTTCACGCATTTCTTCAATGGTGAAATTATCTGCATTGGAACGCAATCCAAATTCTTGACCACCGATAAATACTGCATCAGCACCGTAATGTACAGCTACTTTTAATTTTTCTAAACTACCCGCAGGAGCAAGTAATTCCGGCTTTTTCGTAATAATGCGTTTGCCATTTATTGTTTCACGAATGCTTTCATTTTCAATTAATTGTAACAATGGAGATCCCCCTTTCTTAATAAACTGTTTCCTTATAAATAAATCCAGTATCTAATGGACGTAATGGCGGTTGAATTGCTTTAATTTTTTCGAATAATTCATCTTTTATTTCATCATAAGTATCTTCCCCTTCATCGAAATAAGCATCAATTGCTTGTCGATAAAGGCTTGTTACTGTCGTAATATATTCTTCAGTTTGCAAAATTCCATCAATCTTCAACGAATCGATTCCCGCTTCGAAAAACTCTGTTAATTCATCAATTAAACAAATATCATTTGGTGAGAAAATATGCGTTCCATTCAAGTCTTCATATATCGGATATTTGTTGTTACGTTCTTTATCGTGTAAGAACATGTTTTTATTTTCTTTTCGATTTTCAATTTCCATTACTTCTCCTCGGTAAAGGAAATAGTTTCCTAATAATTTCCGTTTTGATTGGAACATGCAAGTCATCCCATGTACTTGTACTTCAATTTCGTATTTGGAGTTTTCTTTTATTTCTAAAATCTCATCAAGGGATAACTCACGGGCTAATACTGCACGCTTCGCTCCTCGTTCTCCCCAATAATTTACTTGGAACCAGTTTGTTGCTGTTGTTTCTGGATTCCAATGTAGAGGAATTGTAATACCAAATTCCCGAACTGACATGAGAACTGCAGGGTCACCGAATAAAATCGCATCAGGTCCAATTTGTTGTAATTGTTTTAAATATTCATCCAACGCATCAATGCGATCATTATGGAATAAAGCATTGCAAGAAACATAAACTTTCTTACCTGCTTCGTGGATGATTTGCGTGGCTTCTTTTACTTCGTCAATGGAAAATTCTCCGGCAAGTCTCAATCCAAATTTTTGTTCACCGATAACAAATGCATCGGCACCAGCCTCGATTAATTCTTTAATATGGGGTATTGATTTAGGCGTCACGAGTAATTCTGGTTTTTTCAAATGTCTTCACCTCTTTAAACAAATTAGTAAACCATCGCCAACGGGGACAAAGGTCGTAGAATAATCTGAATGGTTTTTAATCCACTCGGTAAACTCTTTTAAATTGCGAATCATCGAGCGTTTTCGTTTTGGTACTTCTTCCAATGGAATGTCCGATAATCCGTGCATGTAAATATTGTCAATATAAATGACTCCACCTGACGGAACTAGGGGAGAATATTTTTCAAAAAAGCGCATATTTTGCCCTTTCGCTGCATCAATAAAAACAGCATCAAAAGTAGATTGAAACTTCGTTACATCTACTTCTAACGCATCTCCTTCAATCACCGTAATTCGGTTTCCAACGTGACTTTCCTCAATAAACTGCTTAGCAAGTTGGACGCGTTGTTCATCTCTTTCGATTGTAACGATACGGCAATAAGGCACCGCTTCAGCAATGCGAATAGCCGAATAGCCAATTGCTGTACCAATTTCTAAAACTGTCTTCGGTCGTTGAATACGCAGTATTTGAGTTAAAACTTCGATTGCCGAAGCTTTCATAATCGGAACATGGTGATTTTGTGCATATTGTTCCATTTTTTGCAGCAATTCATTCCGAGGATGAATGAAGGACTCTATGAACTGATCTGAAAACTCCATGTTTTCTCTCCTTCAGATTATATATAAAAAGAAAAAAACCAAACGAGTTGGCTTTAATCAACTACACTATGGAAAAATCACATCTAATCATAACATGAAAATCAATGGAAAGCGAACATTCTTTACTATTTTCATATTGAAAAGTTTAGAATTCAGACTATTGACCGAATGATTACCAATATCGGAATTGAATGAATAAAAAATAGCAGTTAACCAACATGGTTAATTCTGCTATTTTTGCATTTTATTTATTATTCAAATAAAGACTTTTGTTTTGTAGATGTTCATCGTATGATTTCGCGAAATGATTGTTCCCTTCTTTATCCGCTAAGAAATAGAGATAATCAGTATCTGTAGGATTTAAAGCAGCTTCAATTGAAACGACACCAGCATTAGCAATTGGACCTGGTGGTAATCCTGGGTTCACATAAGTATTGTATGGACTTTGAACTTCTAAATCTTCATATAATACTCTTTCTTTATGTCCGCCTAATGCATATAATACAGTTGGGTCCGTTTGAAGAGGCATGCCGATTTCTAATCGGTTATAAAATACGCTTGCAATCGTCTCGCGATCCGTCTTTTCAGTGGCTTCCTCTTCCAATAATGAAGCAAATGTTAATAGCTCATGAACTGTCATCTCTTTTTCTGCAATTAAAGATTGATACTCATTGATGACATCGTTTGTTTTTTCAATCATCGGAATAACGATATCATCTAAAGTAACATCTTCTTCATAGAATGCGTAAGTCGCAGGAAACAAATATCCTTCTAACGGGTAACGGATGTTGGAATCCAATACCTCTTCCGTAATAAGTTCAGGATAAGAAGCCATCATGCTATTAATGAATTCTTCGCTGTTTACCTTCTCCATAAACTGTTCTTTTGTGTATTTCGTCTTTTTTTCAATAATGTTAGCAATCTGCTCTAATGTTAATCCTTCTGGAATCGTTATCGCTAGTACAGGTTCTCTATATACTTTTCCTGTTTTCAAGCTTTCTAAAATTTCATCTAAAGTCATGCTTGGCGACATCGTATAATTGCCGGCTTGGAAATTCGACTGATTATTAAATTTTGCGTAATATTTAAAGATTGTCGCATTTTTTATAATACCATGTTCTTCTAATATTTTTGAAATGGTAGATAACCCAGAGCCCATAGGAATTTCTACTTGAATTTGTTTTTCCGATTGTGGATCAACAGGCTGTAATGCACTTTTTACAAATAACGTGCCAGATAACCCAACAACTACAATTAACGTCAAAATAAACAGCGTTACTGTTGTTACAATTCGACGGACTACTTTTCCTTCTTGTTTACGCAATTTTACTTTATCCATTATTTCATTTTTCCTTTGTTGTTCTTGCTCCACTGGTTTCCCCCCTTGCAACTCTTAACATATCATATAAAATTATGAAAGAATTAACAATATTGAAATGCGCTTTCGGTTGACTCTTTCGTTTTGTATATGTATTTGTACGTTTTTTCACAAGAAAAAGTTCTATCAATCTTATCATTTCTGATAAATACGAATTTTCAAACAACAATTTATAACAATGATGATTTAATAAATTGTCAATACAACTGTTTTTATTATGTTTCCCTGCGGTATGAAAAAATCAAACCGCAGGAATTCTTCAGCCTAAAAGGATTGATTAGAGTTATTGATTCAAAAACTCAACTGTTTCTTCAATTTTTTTCCATTCCTCATCTGACTCTACTGGGAAAATTTCTTGTATTTCACCATCTTCCGAATCGACGTAGCTTGCAACATAAAGGTTTTCAATTGGTTCCGTTTCATCGGTTGTATACACGACATATTTTTTTCCGAATTCATCTAATGTAAATCGATAAATGACTTTGCATTCTATTTCATTTCCTTCTTCATCCGTTGCAATAAATGCGTCTCTTTCTTCTTCAGAAAATGTATCAACTAGTGTATTGTATACTTCTTCAACCATGTCCCACTCTTCTTCTGTTTCCAATTCCTGAAAATTCGTCATTTCTAAATTTTCATCAAGTTCATATCGTACTGCTGAAATTTCTTCGCTTTCATTACCATCTTCATCGATTATCGTATAAATGCAATAAGAATGGTCGTCTGTATCAAAGGTAAATAATACTTTGCATTTCATCTCTACACCATCTTCTGTTGTTAAATAAAAATATTGTTGATCCATGTTTTCCTCCTAATATTTATAACCTTTTCAAGTTTAGTGTGGAACGTTCCATGAAAAATAATCGATATTATTAACAAGTAAATCAATCATAAGCATGAAAAAAGTAGGCAAAATTTTGCCTACTTTATATGATTATTCTTCATCGTCTTCTAGTTCAAATTCTTCTTCCAAAGAATTTAATACTTCTTCAATCATATCCCATTCTTCTTCCGTTTCAATCGGCTGAAGTTCTCCATCTTCTCCATTTTCAGCAGGAGTAAATGAAGAAGCGAAAATTTCGATTTGACCATCTTCATCTTCTTCCGCACCGACGATTGTATATAATACATAGGACTTTCCGAATTTCTCAGAATCAAAAGTGTGTATTACTTCGCATAATTGCTCATTTCCGTCTTCATCAATTACAGTAATATGTCTTTCTTCATAATCATGTTCATGTACCATGTTGGTCACCTCTTTTTAAGAATATAAACAAAATATATAATCATCCCTCGACATAATTGTCTTTAGGAAAGTATAAAACATGATGAAATCACTTTATTCACCCAACATGGGATCTTATTTAAATGATTTACTATCCAAATATCCTTGTAAAATCATGACCGCTGCCATTTTATCGATTACTTTTTTTCTCTTTTTTCGACTGACATCGGCTTCAATGAGCATTCGTTCAGCAGCCATTGTTGTTAAACGTTCATCCCAAAGCGTTACTGGCAAATTGAACGCATTTTCTAAAAGCTTCTTATAGTTCTCGGAAGCTTCTCCTCGTGGACCAACAGTGTTGTTCATATTTTTAGGATATCCGACAACAAATTCGGTAACCCCGTACTCTTTTACAAGCTCTTTAATTCGCTCAATCCCAAATTCGCCAGTTTCTTCGTCTATATGAATCGTCTCAATTCCTTGAGCTGTTAAACCCAATGGATCGCTGATTGCAATGCCAACTGTCTTCGTACCGACATCTAATCCCATTACTCTCATTGATTATTCCTCATTTGTTATTTCTAATATAGAATTTCACAAGCTCTTCTAAAATTTCATCACGTTCAAGTTTACGAATTAAATTTCGTGCATCTTGATGGCGAGGAATATATGCCGGATCACCAGATAACAAGTACCCTACGATTTGATTTGTCGGGTTATACCCTTTCTCCTCAAGTGCAGAGTACACTTTTAGCATTACTTGCTTGACTTCATCTTCCATTGATTCTTCTGGAAAGCTAAATTTCATTGTTTGATCAAACGAACTCAAGACCAGCACCTCGCTTTCGGAAATAAGGAGTTGGAAATTCTAGCTCCATTTTCTATATTATAACTGATTCAATTAGTCAGTGAAATAGATTTCTTTTTAATTATTATATAGATTTAACGTAATCATACACAGATTGAAGGGCTTCATCAAGTTTTGAAACTTCTTTCGCACCAGCCATTGCCATGTCAGGACGACCGCCACCTTTTCCTCCGCATTTCTCAGCTACTGTTTTGACGATGTTACCTGCATGATATTCTTTACCAGCAATATCTTTTGTTACACCTGCACAAAGCATGACTTTATCTCCGTCAATAGCTCCAAGAACAATAACTGCTTTTTCAAGCTTCACTTTTAAATCATCCATCATTTGACGAAGTTGATTATTATCTTTTGCCTCTACTCGTGTAGATAAAACAGTTATATCGCCGATTTTTTGTGCTGAATCAAGAACGTTTGCTGCTTCAAGGTTTGCCAATTTTTGTGATAATGATTCATTTTCTCGTTGTAATTCTTTATATTCACTTTGTAAGCCTTGAATTCTCATTACTAAGTCTTTTGGATTTGCTTTAAATTGTGCAGCTGCTTCTTGCAAGATTTTTTCTTCTTCTTTTACTGCAAGATATGCCCCCTTACCAGTAACAGCTTCAATACGTCTTACCCCGGCACCAATTCCACCTTCTGAAACGATTTTGAACAATCCAATTTCAGATGTGCGGTTTACGTGTAAACCACCGCAAAGCTCAATTGAATAATCGCTTACTTGTACAACGCGAACGATATCTCCATATTTTTCGCCGAAGAGGGCCATAGCACCAAGAGCTTTTGCTTCGTCAATCGGCATTTCTTCAATAACTACTTCAATGTCGTCCCAAATTTTTTCATTGATGATTTGTTCAATTTTTTCTAACTCTTCTTTTGTTGCTTGTCCGAAGTGTGTAAAGTCAAAGCGTAAACGATCTGGACCTACATATGAACCAGCTTGATTTACATGTTCACCTAATACATCTTTTAAAGCACGGTGTAATAAGTGAGTTGCCGTATGGTTTTTCACAATCAGTTTTCTTTCTTCTGCATTCACTTGCGCCTTTACATGATCGTTAAGATGCATTTCACCTGATTCAACAATTACTGTATGAAGATGCTGCCCGTTCGGTGCAAGTTGAACATCTTTTACAACAGCTTTGAATGTATCGCTCTCAAGAGTACCTTTATCAGCGATTTGACCACCCATTTCAGCATAGAATGGTGTTTCCGCTAAAATGACTAATACCTCTTCTCCTTCAGAAGCTACATTTACTTCCTGACCGTTTCCTACCATAGCAACGATGGTTGAGTCACATTCTGCCACTTCATATCCAACGAATACGGAAGGTTGTTTTAAGTTCGTTAATACTTCATTTTGCACTTGCATAGAATCAACATCAACACGTGCACTTCTTGCTCGTTCACGCTGTTTTTCCATCTCCGCTTCAAAACCTTCGTAATCGATTGTCATTCCTTGTTCTTCAGCATATTCCTCTGTTAATTCAATTGGGAATCCATACGTATCATATAAGCGGAACGCGTCTTCACCTGGTATTTCATTACGCCCTAATTTCTTTTCACGTTCAATTACTTCATTTAAAATTTCAAGGCCACCATCTAATGTTTCTAGGAAACGAATCTCTTCATTTTTCACAACTCGTTGAATAAATTCACTTTTCTCACTTACTTCTGGATAGAAGTCTTTCATAATTTCTCCAACAGTTGGAACGAGTTCAAACATAAATGGCTTTTCAATACCGATTTGTTTTGCATATCTTACAGCACGACGTAATAAACGGCGAATTACGTAACCGCGTCCTTCATTTGATGGAAGCGCTCCATCACCGATGGCAAATGCGACTGTTCGAATATGGTCCGCAATTACTTTAAACGGTGTGTTGATATCTTCTTTATTGTTGAAAATTTCTTTCAAATCAATTTCACCAGGTCGTTTGTAACGACGGTTTGCAAACTCTTCAATTTTTTCAATGATTGGCATAAATAAATCTGTATCAAAGTTTGTCGGAACGTTTTGTACGACAGAAGTAATCCGTTCAAGGCCCATACCCGTATCGATGTTTTGTTTAGGTAGCGGCGTATATGTGCCATCTGGATTGTGATTAAATTGAGAGAACACTAAGTTCCAAACTTCTAAGTAACGTTCATTTTCGCCACCTGGGAATAATTCTGGATCGTTTGGATCATCGCCATATTCTGGACCGCGATCATAGAAAATCTCTGAATTTGGACCAGATGGACCTTCCCCGATATCCCAGAAGTTTCCTTCAATGCGAACGATACGTTCTTCTGGTAAGCCAATTTCATTTTTCCAAATGTTATAAGCTTCTTCATCTTCTGGATGGATTGTTACTGAAAGCAGTTCTGGGTCAAATCCCATCCATTTTGGATCTGTTAAAAACTCCCAAGCATAATGAATTGCTTCTCGCTTAAAGTAGTCACCAATAGAGAAGTTACCTAACATTTCGAAAAATGTATGGTGGCGAGCCGTTTTCCCTACGTTTTCTATATCGTTTGTACGAATGGATTTCTGAGCATTTGTAATACGTGGATTTTCAGGAATTTCACGACCATCAAAATATCTTTTTAAAGTCGCTACCCCAGAGTTAATCCAAAGTAAAGACGGGTCATTCACTGGAATTAATGAAGCTGATGGTTCAACTGCATGGCCTTTTTCAATAAAAAAATCTAAAAATTTGCGACGAATGTCT
Organism: Ureibacillus thermosphaericus; assembly: GCF_012396605.1. GTDB lineage: Bacteria > Bacillota > Bacilli > Bacillales_A > Planococcaceae > Ureibacillus > Ureibacillus thermosphaericus. The sequence goes on along the minus strand of NZ_JAAXPW010000023.1, from coordinate 42,012 downwards.
GCTGCTTTCATTCAATATTACCTCCTACTAATATTTTTGAAATTAAAAAAAAGCCTTCATCCCAATAAGGGACGAAGACATTAAATTTCGCGGTACCACCCTCGTTACAGTTTCATTTCATATCGTACACCTAAATACTCGTTTAACCGTTTCATTTTGAAACTGTCACTCTAGCCACTGTAACGTAAGTGAACGGCAGGTTTTAACTGCACTCTGGAGTAGCTTTCCGCAATTGCCACTAGTGAAGATTCTTTCAGCCTACGGAATCTCTCTCTTTCCACTGGACAAAAACGTACTCTCTCCATCATCGTATTGAAGTATAAGCTGTTTATGATACATAGTACGAATTGAAATATTCTCACTAAATTATAAAAAAACGATAATTTCATGTCAATTAAAAATACCTTCTTTGTAAATTACTTCTTAACATGGATGGTAGGACATATACTTTCCAAAAAAGTATAGATGGGAGAGCAGATATGGAAACTATTTCGATGGAATTTTACACTGCACTAATGTCTATTATTTTTATCGATCTTGTTCTTGCTGGCGATAATGCATTATTGATTGGAATGGTTGCAAAAAATCTGCCATCGAAACAACAAAAAAAGGTTATTATCATTGGAACGCTAGCTGCCATTTTTATGCGCATTATCTTTACACTGCTTGCAGTGAAATTGTTAGAAATTGATGGATTACTATTTATTGGCGGCGTATTGTTAGTATATATAGCGATAAAACTGCTAGTGACTGAAGAAAATACCGATATACGCGTATCAAAGAAATCCTTTTGGGGTGCAGCTTGGACAATCATGTTAGCAGATTTTTTAATGGGCATTGATAATATTATTGCGGTTGCAGGAGCAGCTTATGGAAATATGCTACTAGTCATCTTTGGTCTCCTTATCTCTATTCCCATAATTGTTTGGGGAAGTACAATTGTCATTCGCATCATCGAAAAATTTCCTATTTTCATCTATTTAGGTGCTGGTGTCCTTGCATGGACTGCATCAAAAATGATTATTCAAGATGCTTATGTTCAGCCTTATTTAACAAATCCGTTACCTATAATCTTGTTCCAATTATTATTAATATTCATCGTTATTGCAATTGGTTTTATTCTGCGTAATAGAAATAAAACACATATAAGTACAAATTGAATATTGATTAACAAATTGAAATAGAATGGAAATAAAAGCTTTTGGGAGGTAAAATATGCAGCTTCTCTTTGAAGATGGTTTATTGCTATCAACAATTGAAATTTGCTATAAAGGGAAAAGTAAATTGTTAAGCCGAGTTGCAATCGATTCAGGTGCCTCCCATTCCTTTATCAATATTGATTCAGTACAAGAGATAGGTATCTATTTTGAAAACGGAGATTCGCTAGTTCGTCATTATGGAATCGGTGGAGTAGAATATAGTTTTATGAAAAAATTGGATTATGTAAAAATTGGCGAAAAGACGTTTCCTAATGTTCATATTGATTTTGGAACATTGCAAGGATTTAATATTCAAGGTTTGATTGGACTTGATATATTAAAATCCGGTGAATTTGTTTTAGATTTGAAACACTTAAAATTACTAACTCACTGAAAATGTAGGAAAAAATAGCCTGTTATACGAGCGAACTAGGATCCTAACTTCACTAGTCCGCTCATTCTGTTGGCAATCTCTGTTTTATATAAAAGATAATAGATTTTTACATTATGAATATCTCGAAATAATTTGTTGAAGCTTAGATTCAATATGGTACATATCCGCTTCTGTAAATGTAACGCGCACGTGGCTTTCATCCACATCCAACATTTCAGCAAACAATCCACCAAGTCCCCTTGCTCTTCTGTCCACTTCCAATAATAATTCCACGTAGCCTTCCTCTTGGGAAAGAAAAGCAATCTCTAGTTCATCTAATCGACCTCGAAACGGCCCTGTTACTGGAACAAATTCAAATTCTTGAATAAAAGGATAGTTTTTTCGGTATCGGAATGATACTTGTTCATTTTCCGCTTTTCGTAAACGAAAACCTAAATGTTGTACAGCATTTAACACATGAGAAGCCAATCTTGATGGACGAACTTCTATAAAGTCTTTATCTGTTGAATCCACACCGCTTTGAATGTCTAATTCCGTTTTCACCCATACTCTAGAATTTCCTATCGTTACAGGTGTGTCTACTGGCAGCACGAAAGAAAACGGGATGATTTTTGTTTCATTTGCTTGAATCATAAAAGGATCACTAATTTTGAATTTATGGAATGCAAATGGAACCGAAACTTTTCGATCATCGACTTCTTTTATATAAGTCGTATATAAAGTGAAATAAATCGTATTGATTTGTTGAGCAACATTTCCTCCATATACTTCTACTTCACCGCGCACCGTTTCACCAGCACTGTAGGAAGACTTCTCCAACTGAGTATCCACTTTTGCTGAACCAATACCAAAAGATGCTAGCATTTTGTTAAAAAATGACATAGTTTACTCTCCTTCATTTAAGAAATTTCCCCATTATTACGATTCTATTTTCGATAAAGTTTCAGTGAAGTATTTTCTGACATAGATTTACAGCATATAACGATTGATTTATTGAATCGTTTCTTACGAATCAGCGAATTTACTAAGATAATAAAAAAACTACATAACATGTAAATACACTTGCAAAGGGAGATATTGTGTGGTAAAGTACATTACGTGAAACAAATGACTAATTTTCTCATTTGGTCATAATTTATTAAAGTGAGGTGAATGTATTGAGCGTTGACAGAAAACAATTAATACTTGAAGCTGCAAAAAAATCCTTTTCTTTATTTGGATACAAAGCAACCACGATGGATCAAATCGCGAAACTTGCCAATGTGGGAAAAGGTACAATTTATACATTCTTTAAAAATAAGGAAGAACTATTTGATGAAATTATTACATCTCTTATTAAAGATATGAAAACTGAAGCAGAAAAAGCCATTAATCCTAATAGTAGCTTCGATGAAAACATTAATCGTGTATTATTAAGACTTCTAGAATTTCGACAGTCTCATCAGCTCACAATCAAACTTTTTCAAGAAGAAAGAGAACTGGGAACACAAGCAGTAGCAGAAGTAATACAGCGTGTTGAACAAGCAGTCATTCACTACATGAAGGGAATTATACAAGAAGCAATTGACCGTGGTGAAATTAAAGAGTGCAATCCTGAAATCACAGCATTTGTTATGTTAAAAATGTATGTTGCTTTAATATTTGATTGGGAAAAGCAGCATCCAGCTATTGATAAAGAAGAAATATCTAATTTATTTAAATTATATTTCATTGATGGATTGGCTAAATAACTTTAAGGTTTTAAGGGTCTCAATGTATTAGAGTACCCTATATATATTACGCAAGAATGACCAAATGAACAAAATAGTCATTACTTCCAGGAGGTAACAAAATGAAAAAATCGTCATTTATGGCGGAACTAAAATTTCTTCTTTCAAACCGGAAAATTCTCATATCGGTTTTAGCAGTTGCGCTTGTTCCTGTACTGTATACAGGAATGTTTATTTGGGCATTTTGGGACCCATATGCGCACTTAGAAGACTTGCCAGTTGCCATTGTCAATGAAGATTCCGGTGCTGAATTTGAAGGAAAAACGTTGGAAATCGGGAAAGAACTTGCTGAAAAACTCAATGACAGTGAACAGTTTAATTTCAAAGTAGTTTCAAAGGAAGAAGGTTATAAAGGTTTAGAGAATCGAGATTTTTATTTGCTAGTGGAAATACCAGAAAATTTTTCTAAAAATGCAACAACGATTCTAGATGATGAACCGAAAAAATTGGAACTAAAATATGTTCCGAATGAAAGTACAAACTTCCTTTCAGCTCAAATTGGAGAAACTGCCATGAGAGAAATCAAAGCGGAAATCTCCAAAAATATCATTTCAACTTATTCCGAAACCATGTTTGATTCCATTTCAAAGTTAGCAGATGGAATTAGCCAAGCAAGCGATGGAGCAAGCCAATTAAAAGATGGTGTAGCTGATTTAAATGATGGTTCAAAAACATTGAGTGACAATCTTGCAACATTGGCTTCAAAAATGATTGAATTCAAAGAAGGCGTAAACCGTGCAAGTGATGGTTCAAGCTCGATTGCTGCTGGCTCTAGTCAATTGAAAGATGGTCTTCGTCAAGTGAACGAAAATCTTCCATCCCTTGTCGAAGGAACATCTCAAGTAGAAGATGGCCTAAAACAAATGAAAGATCAACTTCCAGCTCAAGTTGCTACAGGAATTTCTGAAAATCTTAAAAATAGTGTTGAGAATATTAGTAATGGAATCGATCAATTAGAAACTCAATTATCTGCAGAACTTTCAACACAACTGACAGCTGGAATTGTCAATCAACTATCAAGCCAACTTGCAGTACAATCCATATCAACACAAACTCAAAACTTAGAACAAATTCAGGCTGCTCTCGTTGCCAACAACATTATGAGTGAAGAACAAGCTGCTGCCTTTATCGCGCAGCTAGCAAGCAATGTTCCTACGAAGGAACAAATTGAAGAGCAATATAAAACCCAATTAAAAGCCCAATTAGAACCTCAAATTTCTACGGGTATCAGCAAAGGACTCAAAGAAGGGTTAACACAATTTGAAACTTCACTAACAAATCAATTGCTTTCTTCAGCTGATGGTATTGAAGAGCAATTAAAAACTCAAACTGGCCCTGCCTTTGATCAATTAATTGCAGGTCTTGACCAAATTAATGCTGGACAACAAACATTGCAAAATGGTGTAAATAAACTTTATACTGGTTCAGTTGATTTAACAAATGGCGCTGGGGAATTAAGCTTAGGCATGAAACAGTTAACTTCTGGTGCAGGTCAACTTCAAGACGGTGCAAATCAACTAGCAGATGGTTCAAATCAATTAAAATCCGGCACAGATAAATTGTTAGATGGTACAACGGAATTAGCTGACAAACTTGCTGATGGAGCTGAAGAAGCTGGTTCAGTTAAGGCAAATGAAGATACGTATGACATGATGGGTGAACCGGTTGTTATTCAAAAAGAGGCAGTAAATGAAGTGCCAAATTACGGAACAGGCTTCTCACCATATTTTATGTCACTAGGCTTATTCGTAGGAGCACTAATGTTATCCATTGTATTTGAATTAAAACGACCAGTCATCCGACCGAAAAATGCTTTCACTTGGTTTGGTAGTAAATTTGGTGTGATTGCCATTGTCGGTATCATTCAAGCACTATTAGTAGATTGCATTTTATTATTGGCATTAAAACTAGAAGTTGTAAATCTTCCGTTGTTCATCCTAACTTCCATAATTGTAAGCATTGTGTTTATGACACTTATTCAAATGCTTGTCACATTATTAGGAGACACTGGACGATTTATAGCGATTATTATATTAATTTTACAATTAACAACAAGTGCAGGTACATTCCCAATGGAGTTGCTACCAAACACACTTCAACCAATCAATGCACTATTGCCAATGACTTATTCAATCCAATCCTTTAAAGCTGCAATCTCAAGTGGGGATATTTCATTCTTATGGCAGAACAACTTCATACTATTAAGCTACATGGCTGCCTTTATCCTCATTACGATTGGATATTTTGCACTTTCAACAAAAAAATCAAAAGATGTTGAAATGACTGTAATAATGGATGAGTAAATAGTATGAAGGAAAATCTATTAAATTATTTAATGGATTCACATTGAACATTTCATTTAAAAAGGATAGATGAACAGGTTTCCTGCTTCATCTATCCTTTTCATATAATCATAATTGATTAGAATTCGTTAAACAATTTTGAATTACTGTCTACTTGACAGTTAGCAGTTCAAAGTTTTCGACTTTCTAGAAACCCACATTTTACGCATCCATTACACTAAGTGTTTCACAATATTTTTAGCATATCTGTATGAAACCAAGCATTCATGTCCATTTTCCATTATTAATATTTTATTTTTTACATCATATTCGTGCAAATAATCAATATTTATTAGATAGCTGTTATGTGATCTACAAAATCTTGGATCCAATTTCTCTAAATCTTTTAATTTTCCATAAAACTCATAGATGCCATTTTTTGAATGCACTCTTATTTTATGAGGTATTGAAGAGGTTTCAAAATAATAAATATCTTCATAACGAATATTTTTTATATTCTCTCCTACTTTTATTTGAAGTACTTTTGTAGAACTATTATGGCCAAGTGTCAAATAATGTTGATATGCAGTTGTCAATGCTTCGATGATATTGTTAGCAAGTAATTGTTGATTCGACGTTTTAATAATGAAATCAAGAGCTGCTACTTTGTATTTAAAGGTTAATTTTAGTTTATTGGCAAAGGTCGTTACAAAAATAATAGTTGCTAATGGATCTTGTTTTCGTATAATTCTAGCTAATTCTAAACCGTTGATACTGCTATTCAATTCAATATCTAATATGTAACATTCAGCTGAATGATTTTCGATATAAGATATGACTTCTTCTGGTGTTGAAGCACATAATGCAATTTCAATACTTGGCAAATGAAAACTTGAATATCTTCTTATGACATTCTGCAGAAATTGTCTTTGTTCTAAATCATCTTCGCAAATTATGACCTTCAAGAAACATCACCTTTATCTTATTTCAATTTCTTGGATAAAGATATTTTCCTCAATGCTCGTATTCATTAGTACATTTGGGTAGTTATTTAAAATATCCTTAACATTGTTTAGGCCGTAGCCACGGTTTCCTTTTTTTGTTGAATAATGATTTTTATAAAGTTGATGAATATCTAATGTATTGGTGAAATTATTTTCAATAATCATTAATACTGAATTATCATTTGTTTTCATAATAGCAAGATTGATAAAGGGATTCTCACATTCAATACTTGCTTCTATAGCGTTGTCAATTAAAATCCCTATCATTCTTGATAAATCAATAATATCCATATAAATAGAATCGATTTTTTCTGGAATTTCGATTTGTATATCAATTTTCTTCTCTACAGCTGTTAATAGTTTTGTTAGTAATAATCCTTTTAGTTCCATCAGTTCTAAATTCCCTAAATCATGAATTAAGGAATTTTTTAATAGTGTATTTTTTTCAGTATTTATGATTTTTTCTTTAAAATATTTTTTTAAACCATCTAAATCTTTATTATCTATGTATCTCTCCATTGTAATTAAAATATTTTTATAATCATGACGAAATTTTTGCATTTCAATATTAATTTCATTTAATGAACTCATATATTGAGAAAACAATGCTTTTTGTATCTTCTCATGCTTTAATTTATTCGTTTCGTTGATACTATAAATAAGTAAGATGAACAAAAATGACATAACAATTAAGTAACATATTTGAATGATTAGATTAATTCTTGTTAGCTGCAATTCTTCGTATGATGTTGGAATAAAAATGTTCAAATATAAGACGATGACAGTTACACAACATAAAATACTGATGAGAAACTTGGTAATAAAATTAATGGGCAAATAATCTCGTTTATATAAATTTATGAGTAAATTAATGATTATAAATAATATTGCATAACAAAGTGCAAAGATTAGAGAGTGGAAAAAGACATTATTGTTTTTATTTAAAACCAGTTGGGCAATGTGGTCTGAAATCATTCCGATGAAAATAATTAAACATAAATCAATACATATTTTAAATAAATTAGAGTGAAAAATCAGAGCTAACACGATACTACCAAATAGTATAATGATGGCAATCCATGATTCCAGAAAATAAAATGAAACTAATGATATAACAGCTATTGATAGACTAATGGAAACAGAAAATAGATTTAATTTTATTTTTTGCAAATAAAAAATCGATAGGCAGATTACAGTAAATTCAATAATACTAACAATAAGTAAATCTGAAATTGTAACTCTCCCCTTTAAGCCTTGAATATATGATAGGGTTATCAAAAAATAATTCGTTTGATTGATTTGAGTATTATTTTAATCAAGGATAAGTTGGAAAATCACTATTTTTCATGATTGAAAAATAGTGATTTTTATATGTTAGTAATTTTGGGATGGCATATCCCAAACATTATTTATCGCAACTTACATTCACTAATTAAGATAAATGAAATAGGATTATGGAAATATTTATACGAAAAAATAGCACACATTTCACATTATACACCATAATCCTATAATAAAAAATTTAGATGAAAGAAAATAATGAAGATGCTTGTAAATATATTAAGTTCAATAACTATTTTACTGTAAAACTCGCAATATACTCGTTAAGTTTAATAGTTTTTGTTACATCTAGGAGTAAAATTTAAACACTTATGACATAAAACTCCATTTAATCAAAATTTACATTAAGATAATGATGTGGTGGTGTTTATGAATTTTCTATCGAATATTGAGAATCGAATAGTCAATATGCTTACTCTAGAACATTACAATAATTTAGAGAGAGAAAAAATAAAATTTGGCGTGAGATTAATATTGAATGATATTTGGAAAATTATCATTATCTATCTGATCGCCATATTATTAGATTGTTTTTTTATCACTTTTTTCACTCACATTGTATTTTTTATTTTGAGACAAGTTTGCTTGGGGTTTCATTTTCAAAATAATATTGTTTGTTTACTGATGAGTATACTTGCATTTCCAATTGGTGTAATCATCATAAAAGATTTTCATCTAAGTATAGAATGGTTGATTTTATTCACTGGTACAATGTCTTTATTTTTATTTATTTTTTCACCAATTGGTACGAGTAAACGTCCTGTTTTTAATTATAAACATAGACAGTATTTAAAAAAGAAAATAGCTTTTAGATTGTTTGTTTTATGGCTTTGTTTCATATTTATACCTTCCAGCAGAATTTTCATTTTTTACGGAATAACATTACAACTTATTTCTGTATTAACACAAAAATTTGTAGGAGGTAAAGAGAATGTTTAGAAAATTACTTGTCAGCAAAATTTCAGGTTTGGTTATTTTATTAGCTAATACAGCAACTACTATGGGATGTACATTAGTTTTTCATGAACCAGAACTTCCTGAAAGCTTAAAGAAAGAAAATCCTTTTAATTAATGGTATTATTTTAAGAAAAGAATTAGTGTTTTCTAAGTTGATAGAAAATTCTGTTTGGAAGTGTAGCATAAAAAGGGGATCGTTTTAAATTTTTAGACGATTCCCTTTTTTCTTATTCTTTCATTAAATTGAAGATATGGAATAATACATATTAGAAATGAATGGCTACTGGGATTTTTGATAATTTGACTAAAAAATAGATAATTGCTAATTAAGAAAAGAGTTGAGACAAAAGGTTTTCAGCCAATAGAAAAACCGAACGATTATTGAAACTCTATTCTGAGCTTCAATATCATTCGGTTTAATTAAATATCGAAATGCTAATGATAATTCGATTTTAAGAAGGCCAATTTTAGTTCTGTCCCAGCTTCTCCATTAACTCCAATAATCTTTTAGATAGAGATAAATTCCTCCTCATTTTTTTGAAACTGGATATGATGCAATTTTGCAAATACGCCATTTAAAGCAATTAGTTCCTCATAAGTGCCTTGTTCTTCAATTCCATTTTTCGTTACAACAATTATACGATCGGCGTTGCGAATCGTTGCAAGTCGATGCGCAATGACTAATGTTGTACGATTTTTGGACAACTCGTTCAAAGATTTTTGAATCATCATTTCTGTTTCAGTATCCAGTGCAGAAGTGGCTTCATCTAATATTAAAATTGGCGGATTTTTTAGGAACATACGTGCAATGGCTATACGCTGTTTTTGACCTCCTGATAATTTTAAGCCGCGCTCCCCAATCTGCGTTTCATAACCATCTGGAAGAGATTCGATAAATTCTTTCAAATGAGCCTTCTCAGCAGCCGCTTGTATTTCCTCAAAGCTTGCACCTAGTCTTCCGTATTCTATATTTTCACGAATTGTACCAGTAAATAAGAATACATCTTGCTGTACAATGCCAATCTGTTCACGCAACGATTTTTGTGTGATATCTCGTACGTCGATTCCATCAATAGTAATCGCCCCTGCGTTTACATCATAGAAGCGGGGAATTAATGAACAGATTGTTGTCTTCCCTGCTCCAGATGGACCGACAAATGCGATTGTTTGGCCAGCTTGGATATTAAATGAAATATTCCGTAATACCGGCTTTGATTCATCGTACTGGAACGATACATTGTTGAAAGAGATATTTCCTTGTAAATGAGGAACTGCTACAGCATTGGGACGATCCTGAATTTCCGGATCTTGCATCAGTAATTCCCGGAAACGTTTAAATCCTGCCATTCCTTTTGGATACAGTTCAAGTAATGCACTAATTTTATCAATAGGTTTAATTAATACATTTGTATATAATACGAAACTTACTAATTCACCATATGTCAATTTGCCATTATAACTCAACCAAGCACCTACCACTAAAATGACTAAAGTCAATAGTCGTGTCATAAAATAGATGCTTGAGTGTGTCCCTGCCATCACTTTATAAGCAAATAGTTTGGCAGCGCGGAAATATCCGTTTTGTTGTTTAAAGCGCTTCATTTCAAATTCTTCGTTTGTAAATGATTTAACAACCCGGATTCCTGAAACACTATCTTCTACTCTTCCATTAACATCCGCAATTTTACTATACATTTCTTTCCAAGCATTGTTCATTTTATTGTTGCAGTAAGTCACTAACCAAATTAAAAAGGGTGTGAAAACAAGTGCAATAAACGTCAATGTCGGATTTACTTGGAACATAATAATGAACGCACCAATAAATGTCATCATTGCAATAAAGAAATCTTCTGGACCATGGTGCGCAAATTCACCAATATCAAAAAGATCATTTGTAATGCGGCTCATAATATGGCCCGTTTTTGTATTATCAAAAAATTTAAAGCTTTGTTTTTGGATGTGATTAAATAAATCGCGACGCATGTCGGTTTCAATATTAATTCCTAGTTTATGACCCAAGTAGTTGACAACGAAGTTCATGATGGTGCTTAAAATGTAAACAAGTAATAATAAAATGCTGACTTGTACAATTTTTCCCCAATCGCCTTCAGGTAATAAGACATCAATAAACCATTGCACCGCAATTGGGAAAAACAAATCTAAAATAGCCACAAAGACAGCACATGAAAAGTCGATGATAAATAATCGTTTATGTGGTTTATAGTAAGAAAAAAAATGCTTTAACATCTTCTTTTCCTCTCTTTTGATAGTCATATCTTGAATTATACAAAAATTTTTTGCAAATGGATAACATTTGTAATTAGACTAATACTTTTTAAAAAGAAAAATAGGCAGAAGATTAAACTCTCCTGCCTAATTTACATCGTCATCCAAAATATTTAGTCACTCAAAACAGTTTGTACTGATGGATGAATCGAAAAGAACCCTTTTCTCATTACGCCATCAAGATGTAATATTGAAGTTGCTTCATCAATGATATTTCATATTAGATGTGACAGATTTCAATTCTTCTGCCATTGATGCAAGGGACTGGGCCGAAGCGGAAATTTCCTGCATCGCAGCCAACTGTTCTTCCACTGTTGCGACAACTTCTTCAGATGCCGCATTATTACCTTGAGCCACTTCCACAAGACCATCCAATTCTTCATTGACATGTTGAAGAGCTTTGGACATTTCTTTCACTGCTTCAGAAACTTCTTCCATTTGCGGCGAAATTTCTTTCGTTGTTTGGAGAATGTGGTTGAATTGTTCAATGGCTTCGCTTGTAATCTCTACCCCATCATCTACATTTACAGAAATCTGTTTCATCATCTTTACTGTATTTTCCGTATCATCTTGAATTTTCTTAATAATCTCCTGAATTTCTTTAGCTGATGATTGGGTTTGTTCGGCAAGGCTTCTTACTTCATCAGCGACTACAGCAAATCCTTTGCCATGTTCACCTGCACGGGCAGCTTCAATAGCCGCATTTAAAGCAAGCAAATTCGTTTGATCGGCAATTCCAGTAATTACATTTAAAATTTCATTGATTTGTTTTGAACTATCATATAAAGAATGAATAATGGACTGTGATTGGCTAACAGATGTATGAATGGATTTCATTTGTTCAACCGTTTTGGAAACAGCTTGGCCGCCTATGTCTGCCACCTGAATAGCTTTGCGTGAAAGTTCCGTCACGTTGGATGAACGTTCGGCGATGTCCTCCACTCCTTGCGAAACTTTTTTAAAGATATGGGATACATTCTCAACCATACTTGTCTGCGCTTCTGCATTTTTCGATACTTCTTGAATCGAATTGGACACTTGTTCAGTTGCTGCAGTCGTTTCTTCGGAGCTGGCAGACAATTGTTCCGATGTAGCCGCGACTTTTTCGGCTGTTTCGTCTATTTGAAGAGTCAAAGTACGCAACCCATCAATCATTTCATTAAAAGCCATTCCTAACTTTCCAATCACGTCATTTGTCGATATTTTTGCGTATTGGGTCAAGTCCCCTCCACTGACTTTTACGGCTAAATCACCCAATTGTTTAATCGGTCTGCTTAAAGATTTAATGATGAAAACAGCAGCAAAGATACCAAAGATAATCGCAATAGTTCCTACAATCCATGATAAATGTAAGATAGCTTCATTTGCTTCATCAATTTCTTTCTCATAAATCAGTCCGCCGATTTTCCACCCAGTCAATTCATCCGTAATGAAATGTAAAATTACGGATTCTCCATTTAATACTCCATTAACCTGTCCTTTATCTTTCTCATACAATTTGTCGTAAATCGAATCTATGGCTTCACTTCCCAATTCAGCAGATGGATGAGCAATATATTTATTGTTTTTGTCTAAAACGAGTCCATATCCCGCCTTGCCAATTTGAATGTTTTTCACTAATTCTTCCAACTTATCAAGATTGATGTCAATTCCTGCAACTCCAGTGCCATCATCGAGAGCTTTGGAGATGGTAATCACCATTTTTCCTGTACTTGCAGCAACATAAGGTTCTGAAATAAAGGTTTCTCCTTTATTCTCCATGGCTTGAATATACCAATCTCTTTCTCTAGGATCGTATCCAGCTTTAACCGCTAAATGTGCTGGTTCCTTCACAAATATTCCGTCTTCATTTCCTACATAGACGCCAGCAATTTCGGGATGGGATTCTTGATAAAATTTCAGCCATTTACGTATTTCAGAATGATTGGATTCTTGAAATTGGGATCCTCTTATACGATTTGACAATATTTGAATATCCGTCATTTTCGGTTGAATTAGATCCTTGATAACATCATCGATTCTAGATACATTAGCCGAAACATTATCCAATATTTGGTTTCTTAATTCTTCCTTGGATGTTTGATAAGATAATGTGCCAATTAGCAAAGAAGAAAGGATTACAATAATTGTAATGGAAATAAATAATTTTATATGAAAATTACGAAAGCTAAACTTGCTGATTTTTTTTGAAACTTTTTTCACTGATAGTCCTCCCCTAGTTGAAAAGTGGCATCTCCTTTGCCTAAAACTGATTTTGAAATTTTTGTTTTCTATTTGTTTAATTTATTTAGCTTAACTGGTTTGGAATAATGTTGATAATTAATGTTAAAAGTAAATCTTGGGAAAATAATTAAGATCTTCTCATACTTCATTTAACCTCCAGTATTTAAAATATAAAATTCATGCATTGATCCTAAAAAGAAATATCTTCTTTTCTAAATCAACACTTGCTGAAAAAAAACCCATTATTATATCGATATAAATTTCTAACTTTTTGATATATTCTTTTAAAATCTTTATTTTGTAAAACTTTAGAATTATCGATTTATTTTTCATTTAGTGTAATCAGTCTAATTTTCCATCTTACCAAAATATGATTTTATCTCTTATAAAACAAAATTAAATAGTTTTAAAGTCATACAAATCAGACTTTACAATTTAATCGAGTAGGAGGGAGCGATTAACTCCCGTCCTCTCACACCACCGTACGTACGGTTCCGTATACGGCGGTTCAATTAAGATGATTGACGCAAGTCTTTATAACTTCCGTGAATAGCTGTTCTCTTTATGCCAGTGGTCACTCCACCCTCCAAGAGGTCTCCCACGGGATTCACCGCTTCCTTCCTCAAGTGAGGTACTACGTTTTCTGTGTTCATCATGACTCACTGAATGCCAAGGGCTATTCTCTCTTAATTGTTCGGTCCTTCTTAGTAGTTCTAAACCAACTAATACTATGACCTCTGCTGACTTCTGACGGTTCAGCTACTTATCACTAAGTAGGTTATGAAGCGTACTTCACATATCCGCCAGACCTCCCCGGGTAAGAATGTAATCTTTCCTTCCATCTATCTGCTTCATTTACTCTGTACCACCTTTGGCAGAAAGGACTTTGTTTTGTTTAGCAAACTCATCCAATGATACCTAGCCTTATATGAAGTTCGTGTTCCTCAGACCGGAAGTTTGCCGCTCGCTTCCTTCAGATTCCGCGTCACCAAGGACACCCTTGCGTTAAGCTAACTGTTACTTCTGCCTTCACAGTTCGGGACTTACACCCTATAGATTACACCCATGCCAGGCGCACTAAAAAAAGCAACGATTCATACTTATGAATCGTCGCCTACTGGTTTTAGGGAATCATCAAATCTATTAATTATTGACAGGCATAATTTGAATTAATTTCCTTTCATCAGGGTTTTTATTATTCCATTTATACGTAACCATATACTGTTTACCTTCTTCGATTAACTGGTTTCTGGCGTCAATCTTATTCCCATTTCACATCCATTTTCCAACTAGTTAGTGTGGTAACGGATGTATCTTTGTACAAATTAAAAAAGCCTGAGGAAATCTTCCTCAGGCTGAAAGTATTGTCTCCAGATCTTCAATAGAATCGCAAAACAATGTTAACCCACTGTATGAATTTCCCACTCAAAACAACTTAAGAAGTTTTACTTTTTACTACCCCGTGTCCTAGATTATTCAAACGATCGGCTAAACCTAAACCGTGTTCAGGTTTTTCGTCATTGCCATTGATTACTCTTTCAAGCAAGGTTTGACTCCATTCATATGCATAAGAGCCATGTTCAGAATAATCGAGACCTGCAATTTCATCTTCGCTTGATACACGAATCGGATGAATAAAGTTAATCAGAACTGTTGCAACACTTACAATTAAGAATGTATAACTGATAACGGCTAAAACTCCAATTGCTTGAACGCCTAGTTGAGAAGCTCCATACCCATAGAATAAACCGCTAGCTGTCGAGAACAATCCGATTGCAAGAGTGCCCCAAATACCACAAATACCATGAACAGCAATAGCACCAACCGGATCATCGACACGTACTTTTGCATCTAAGAAACGAACACCTTCTACTAATAAAATACCTGATACGAATCCAACTATAATTGAACCTAGAATGGAAATATCTGCTGCACCTGCTGTAATCCCTACTAATCCACCGAGTACACCATTTAGTGAAATGGACGGATCAATTTTTCCAAAGCGGATTTTTGTATAAACGGCAGACGTCACAAAAGCTGCCGATGTAGAAAGTAGTGTCGTTGCAATGACATGTGGTACTAAACTTGTATCTGCTGCAAGGGTGCTTGCACCGTTGAAACCAAACCAGCCTAACCAAAGTACGAATACACCTAAAGCACCTAGAGGTATGTTATGGCCTGGAATCACATTGACCTTTTTACCTGTATATTTTCCGATACGAGGCCCGAGGAAGATGACAACGGTTAATGCGGCAATCGCACCAGTTAAGTGCACCACTGTGGAACCAGCAAAATCTGTAAATCCGAGCTGTGCAAGCCATCCGTCACCTGACCAAACCCAATGGCCTATGATAGGATAAACAATGATGCTCATTGCAACAGCAATCATTATATAGCTCATGATTCTTATCCGTTCTGCTACAGCACCTGAAATAATGGTAATGGAAGTTGCAGCAAACATTGCTTGGAATACGAAAAAGTCGATATCTTCTCTTCCCGATAAGAAAAATCCATTTGTTCCAAACATACCTCCAGCTGAATCACCAAACATCAAACCGAAGCCAACAAGATAATACAAAATGGAAACAATACTAATCGTTAAGAAGTTTTTCATGATGATGTTTAACGAGTTTTTTGCTCTCGTAAATCCTGTTTCCACCAAAGTAAATCCAGCATGCATGAAGAATACTAATATAGCACCTAACATGACCCAAACTAGATTCACAGACAATTCTATCGACTCAACAGTTGGTGCTTGTGCATAAGCTGGCATTGCAGCGAACAATAATAATGGAAAAATAGATAGCATTTTTTTCTTCATCTTCACTCGACTCCTCTCAACTTATATAATCGCTTCTTTACCATGTTCCCCTGTTCGGATGCGAATTGCTTCTTCAACAGGGATAATAAAAATTTTTCCATCACCTACCGATCCAGTTTTGCATGTTCTTTGAATCACTTCTATCACTTGATCTACTTTCCCATCTTCTACAACCAATTCAATTTTCAACTTTGGCAATACTTTAATTTCAAAAGTTGTACCTCGAAACATCCCCTCCACACCTTTTTGTTTGCCTGTACCGGCAGCTTCCGTAACGGTCATGCCACCGACTCCAATTGAGAATAAATTATCTCGCAATTCTTTAAACACTTCTGGACGCGTAATTACCTCAACTTTTTTCATATAACGTCCTCCTTTAAGTAGTTAATATAAAGTGATATAACGTTCACGTTCCCATGGATGCACGTTGATTCTAAATTCATCCCATTCAATACGTTTTGCTTCAATAAAGTGCGTTGTAATATGTTCGCCAAGTGCAGCTTTAATGACTTCATTTTGTTCGAGTGCGTCAATCGCTTCTTTTAAACTAGCTGGTAGACTGCGAATGTTTAATTGATCTAATTGTTCCTCATCCATTTTATAAATGTTAGAGTTTACTGGGTCACAAAGTGTTAATTTATTTTTAATGCCATCTAAACCAGCTGCCAGCATTACAGCTAGGGCAAGATATGGGTTTGCGGATGGATCTGGGTTTCTTAATTCAATGCGGGTACTTAAACCACGGCTTGCTGGGATACGAACGAGTGGACTACGATTTTTTCCTGACCATGCAATATAACAAGGTGCTTCATAACCAGGAACTAATCGCTTATAAGAATTGACTGTCGGATTTGTAATGGCTGCAAAACTATAAGCATGTTTTAAAATTCCGGCTAAATATTGTTTAGCAGTTTCACTTAATCCTAATTCATCTTTCTCATCAAAGAAGGCATTTTCTTTACCGCGGAATAGAGATTGGTGACAGTGCATTCCTGAACCGTTTACGCCATAGAGAGGTTTTGGCATAAATGTGGCATGTAGACCATGTTTTCTAGCAATATTTTTTACTACTAATTTAAATGTTTGAATTTGATCGGCTGCATCGACTGCATCGGAATATTTGAAATCAATTTCATGTTGTCCAGGGGCAACTTCATGGTGGGATGCTTCAATTTCAAAGCCCATTTCTTCTAAGGTAAGAACAATATCACGACGGCAGTTTTCCCCTAAATCTGTTGGAGCTAAATCGAAGTAACCTCCATTGTCGTTCAACTCCATTGTTGGATTGCCATGTTCATCTGCTTTAAACAAAAAGAATTCCGGTTCTGGACCTACGTTCATTGCTGTAAATCCAAGTTCATTCGCTTCCTTTAGTACCCGTTTTAATACGCCACGGGGATCACCAGGGAAAGGAGTACCATCTGGTAAATATACATCACAAATTAAACGTGCAATTTTTCTACCTTGTTCTGCTTCCCAAGGGAAGATAAGCCAAGTATTTAAATCGGGATATAAATACATATCTGATTCTTCGATTCTTACAAATCCTTCAATAGAAGAACCATCAAACATAATCTTGTTATCTAAAGCTTTTGGTAATTGACTAAGCGGTATTTCAACATTTTTAATAATTCCAAATAGATCTGTAAATTGTAACCGAATGTAGCGCACATTTTCCTGTTCAGCAATTTTTAAAATGTCTTCTTTTGTATAATTTTTTTTCATATTAAATTCCTCCTATTATCTATTGAAATTTCATTTATTTGATTGCTTGTTACAGCATTGTTTCTTTTGTGAAATAATCTAATTTTATTTCACCGTGGCAAATGTATTCTGCTCTGCCTTTTTTCCAAACGTGGTTATGTTCATCCCAATGAATTTCTAAATCACCTCCTGGAAGATGGACTGTTATTACTTGGTTTTGCTTCAGTTTTCCATTGAGCGTGGCTGCGACAACCGCCGCACAAGCACCTGTACCGCAAGCCATTGTTAAACCAGAGCCTCTTTCCCAAACTCGATAGTCGATTTCATTGTCATTTTTTACCTCTACAACACCAACATTTACTCTTTCAGGGAATAAATCGGAGAATTCAATCATTGGGCCGATTGTTTCTAACGGTACATTATGAACATCATCAACAAACATAATGGCGTGAGGGTTACCCATTGAAACACAAGTTAAGTAGTAAACATTTCCTCCTATCGTCAATGGTTCATTGATAGTCTTTGTTGTTGGGTCACCTTTCATTGGAATCATTCCTTTTAACAATTTCGGTTCACCCATATCAACTGTGACGAATTCCACTTCTTTTGTATTTTCTTGAGAAATGTGAACCTCAACGATACCGCCAAGTGTTTCTATAGTAAAACACGTTGAATCTATAAATTGATGATCATATAGATATTTCGCTACACATCTTAATCCATTTCCGCAATTTTTCCCCTCTGAACCATCTGCGTTAAAGATACGCATTCGAAAGTCGGCTACTTTTGAATCGCAAATAAGAATCATCCCGTCAGAACCAATTCCAAATCTCACATCAGAAAGATTTTTTGCTAGAGTTGGAAGTATTTGTTCTTGCAAAGTATTTTCTAGTAAATTAATAAAAATATAATTGTTTCCTAAACCATGCATTTTTGTAAAATACATTTCATCACCTTCCTTTGAAAATAAACTGAACTCCTTTCAATCGTCTTTCAATTTCCTTCATCACTTGCTGTTCTTCTTCTTCTGAATTAGCTTCAAAGGTAACGGAAAATCTTACGAAACTCCCTGCATCATCCCACGGAACTGTTGAAATCAAATGTTCTCGAATAAGGTATTGGGAAAAATCTTCCGCTGTTTGAAAGGAAGGCCCATCTTTGACCCCGATTGGAGCTTCAGCATATAAGTAAAAAGAGCCTTTCGGTTTTTCCACTTGAAAACCACACCCACGAAGAATATTCACTAGTAATTCATGGCGACGGGAATATTTATTTGCTGTTTGTTCGGTTATTTCAGGGTGGGATAAAGCGTAACTTGCAGCTTTTTGGATTGGAATAAATTGACCAGAATCGCTGTTATCCTTTACCGTTTGAAAAGCTTTTATTAATTTTGCATTTCCAGCAATAAACCCGATTCTCCATCCAGTCATATTGAAAGACTTGGATAAGGAATGGATTTCAACTCCTATCTCTTTTGCACCAGGTACCGATAAAAAGCTGAGTGGCTTCTCACCGTCGAACATTAATGCGGCATATGCTGCATCATGGACGACGATTAATTGATTGCTTTTTGCAAACTCAATAACTTCTTCAAAAAACTGTTTCGTCGCTACTGCACCAGTTGGGTTATTGGGATAATTTAAATAGAGCAGTTTTGCTTTCTTTAATACTTCTTGATCAATTTGATCAAGGCGAGGCAAAAAGTTATTTTCTTTTAATAATGGAAGATAAACAACTTCGCCACCGTAGTATTTTGTATAAGTTCCTAGCACCGGATAACATGGTGATGGCATTAATGTAATGTCCCCTGGGTTAATGAAAGCAGCTGGCAGTAAACTGAGTCCTGATTTAGATCCAATAACATGGTTAATTTCTGTTTCAGGATCTAAACCATTTACTCCAAATACCTCTGACATATAGCGGGAAGCAGCCACTTTAAATTCATGTATGCCATTATCTGAATAAAATCGGTTTTCAGGTTTTAAGGCTTCTTCGAATAGTTTTTCAACTACTCTTTTGTCTGCCATTGCATCAGGTTCACCGACTCCCAAATCAATTAAAGCCATATCCGGTTTTTCTTTAATGGCTATTCTTTTAGCTCTTTTAATTTTTTCAAATTTGAATATTTCTTCCTTTAAACCGAATGAAGGACCCCCAATTCGATCGGCAAATAATTGTTGTATATAATCTTCAGTCTGCACTTTAACCCTCCTAAAATTATAGGTTTACTTTGTTTGTTATTAACTGATGACAAGATTTTGCGGCTTCTTTTCCCTCTTGAATTGCCCATACAATTAAACTTTGACCACGTCTTGCATCGCCAGCAACAAACACGTTGTCTATATTTGTTTTGTAAGCACTACTATTTTTCAAGTTTTTAATATCAATATTTAATTGTTCAAATAATTGTTGTTCTGGTCCTTCAAATCCGATTGCCAGTAACACTAGTTGAGCAGGTATCATTTTCTCTGTATTTGGTATCGGTTCTCGAATTTTTTCACCTTTTTCATTCAATGTCGTTTTCATACCAACACTTTTCACAGCAACAAGTTGACCGTTATCATCACCAATAAATTCTAATGCAGTAGTTGTAAATAGCCTTGGATCATCTCCAAATTTCGCTAGCGCTTCTTCTTGACCGTAATCCAACTTATATGTCATTGGATATTGTGGCCATGGATTATCAGGCGTACGTTCTGATGGACGTTTCGGATAAATATCGAATTGGACGACACTTTTACAATTTTGTCTTAGAGCAGTAGCGATACAATCGACTGCTGTATCACCGCCGCCTATTACTACCACATCTTTTCCCTCAGCAGAAATATATTGACCATTTTTAAAATCTGAATCCAGCATACTTTTCGTATTGGCGTGTAAATAATCCATCGCAAAGTGGATCCCTTTTAAATTTCTTCCGTTAATTTGTAGATCACGAGGTTTCGTTGCACCTGTGCAAAGAATGACCGCATCAAACTCTGATTGTAATTGGTCAATCGAATAATCTTTCCCAACTTCAACGTTTGTTAAGAAGGTAATTCCCGCTTGTTCCATCAGATGGATTCGACGATCAACTACGTGTTGCTCAATTTTCATTTTTGGAATGCCATAAGTGAGCAATCCTCCGATTCGATCTGCTCTTTCAAATACTGTTATTGAATGCCCATATTTATTTAACTCATGTGCACTAGCTAAACCAGCTGGTCCAGATCCAATTACCGCAATCTTTACTCCTGTTCGTTTTTCTGGAATGTCAGGTGTTACCCAACCTTCTTCAAAAGCTTTTTCGATGATTGCCCACTCTATACTTTTAATGGTTACGGAGCTTTCATAAAGGGAAGCGACACATCCAGCTTCACAAGGAGCCGGACATGCTCTTCCAGTAAACTCTGGAAATGGATTTGTTTTGCTTAATCGTTCATAAGCCTCTTTCCATTTACCTTGGTATACAAGCTCATTCCATTCAGGAATTAAATTAAATACCGGGCAACCTGTCGACATTCCTCCTACAGTAGAGCCATTTTGACAAAATGGAACACCGCAATCCATACATCGAGCTGCTTGAGTTTTTAACAAGTCTTCAGAAGGTAATGTTGATATTTCCTTCCAGTCTTGAAGTCTTTCTAGTGGATTTCGATACTGGGCATTTTGTCTTTTATACTCCAAAAATCCAGTCGGTTTTCCCATTTTGTTCACCACACTTTCTTAATTAGTAACTTTCTAATAAATACAATTCTTGTTCATCTAAAATCTGCTTATATTTGTGAGGAATCACACGAATAAAATTCGAAACTTCTTTTTTCCAATTTTGAATGATTCGTTTCGCTACAAGACTATTCGTTTCTTGAACATGTTCTTTGATTAAAGAAAGCACAAACTGGATTTCTTTTTCACTTTCAATCGTTTCAAGTAATACAAGCTCATCGTTATAATTTTCGTAAAAATATTTGTTTGCTGGAGAATATACATAAGCAATTCCGCCAGACATACCTGCTGCAAAGTTTTTCCCAACTTCCCCTAAAATTACGACTCTACCACCTGTCATATATTCACAGCCGTGATCTCCTGTACCTTCGACTACAACAAGTGCTCCACTATTTCGAACACAAAATCTTTCTCCTGCTTTACCGCGAATAAAAGCTTTACCGCTTGTTGCACCATAGAATGCCGCGTTGCCGATGATGACATTTTCCTCTGCAACAATCTTTGTATTTGAAGAAGGAGCTACAATGATTTTTCCACCAGATAATCCCTTTCCGACATAGTCATTTGCTTCTCCTTCCAACTTCAACGTAATGCCATTTGGAATGAATGCTCCAAAACTTTGGCCTGCGGATCCTGTAAAGTGAATTTGAATTGTATCTTCATTTAAACCTTCACTTCCATGTATTTTCGAAACAACACTTCCAAGCATTGTACCGACAGAGCGGTTCGTATTTTTAATAGGAAGAGCAATATGAACTGGCTTCTTATGATTTAAAGCTTCCTTGCTTAATGGAATTAATTTTTCATAATCCAATGTTTTTTCTAGTTGGTGATTTTGGCTTTTTGTAGCTGTACGTTCACCATCATAGCTAACGAGTAACGAAGATAAATCCAGTTTCTTTTCCTTCCAATTCACATCATTCTTAATCTGAATAATATCCGTTCTTCCCACCATTTCCTCTATTGTTCTAAAGCCTAATTCCGCCATATATTCACGAATTTCTTGCGCAATAAAGTGCATTAGGTGGACAACGTGTTCAGCAGTTCCGATCATTTTTCTTCTAAGAACTGGATTTTGAGTTGCGATTCCCACTGGGCATGTATCTAGATGACAAACCCTCATCATGACGCACCCTAACGATACAAGTGGCAATGTTGAAAATCCGTATTCCTCTGCTCCTAATAATGCGGCGATTACTACATCTCTACCGTTCATTAGTTTTCCGTCTGTTTCGAGCACTACTTTGTTTCTTAAGCCATTTAGCATTAATGTTTGATGTGCTTCTGCTAACCCTAATTCCCAAGGGAGGCCAGCATGCTTAATGCTCGTTTTTGCTGCTGCTCCTGTTCCTCCATCATAACCACTGATGAGAATTACATCGGCTTTAGCTTTTGCAACACCAGCAGCAATTGTTCCAACACCACTTTCGGAAACTAGCTTTACGTTGATTCGCGCTTCGGGATTGGCGTTTTTCAAGTCGTAAATTAATTGCTCAAGGTCCTCAATCGAATAAATATCATGATGAGGCGGTGGTGAGATTAGTTCAATGCCCGGCGTAGAACCTCTTGTCTTTGCAACTTCTTCTGTCACTTTATGGCCGGCAAGCTGTCCCCCTTCTCCTGGCTTTGCACCTTGAGCCATTTTGATTTGAATCTCATCACAATTCACTAAATAATGACTTGTTACACCAAATCGACCGGAAGCCACTTGTTTAATGCGGCTTAATTTTGAATCACCATTTGGCAAAGGAATAAAGCGGTTTGGATCTTCTCCTCCTTCTCCTGAATTGCTTTTTCCGCCAATTCGATTCATTGCAATGGCAATTGCTTCATGAGCTTCTATACTAATTGAACCGAAAGACATGGCACCTGTTTTAAATCGTTTAAAAATCGATTCGATTGGTTCTACTTCTTCAATCGGAATTGGTTTTCGATCACTTTTTAATTCAAATAATCCTCTTAACGTTGTATTCGTTTCTTTCGACAGCATTTCGCTATACTTTTTGTAAAGTTCATATTTTCCTGTACGGCAAGCGAGCTGTAAAGTATGGATTGTTTCAGGACGATAAAGGTGATCTTCACCATTTTTTCGCCATTGGAAATCAGATCCTTCTTCCAATAAAAGTTCATCATCTTCCCATGCAGCTTTATGGCGAATAACTGTCTCTAATGCAATATCATTTAATTCAAGTCCACCGATTTGAGAAATCGTACGAGGGAAATAATTTTCAATTACTTCTCGACTCAATCCAATTGCTTCGAAAATTTGTGCACCGATATAACTTTGCACCGTTGAAATGCCCATTTTAGACATGATTTTTAATATCCCTTTTGTGATACCTTTCACATACTTATCAATTAAATCGTTATCTACTGCTTCTTCCAATTGTGAAAGGGATGCGTAAACTAAATAAGGATAAATAGCGTTAGCTCCATAGCCAAGTAGTGCTGCAAAGTGATGCACTTCTCTCGGTTCTCCTGATTCGACAATAATGCTTACTTTATTGCGAAGGCCTTTTTGTATTAGGTAGTGATGGACACTGGAAACAGCTAATAATGATGGAATGGCTGCATTTTGTTTGTTTACACCTCTGTCGCTAATGACAAGTAATTGATATCCATCATTTGCAGCTTTTTCAGCGTTTTTCAGAAGTTTTTTCAAATAAATTTCCATCGATTCTGGTTGTTCAGTAGGGAATAAAGTTGACAGTTTAGACACTTTCCAACTGTTTAAATTTAAACTAATAATTTTTAGCCATTCATTTTTAGTCAAAATAGGTGTTTTTAACTTTATTTTTTGATAGTCTTCTTTTTTAGGTTTTAATAAGTTACCTTCACTGCCCAAATACACTTCCATTGAAGTAACGTACGCTTCTCGAATAGCATCGATTGGTGGATTTGTTACTTGGGCAAATCGTTGTTTAAAGTAGTTGAATAATAGTTGTGGTTTTTTGGATAATACAGCGAGTGGCCCATCATACCCCATTGAACCAACTGGATCGTCTCCACGGACTGCTAAAGGTTTAATATATTTTTCCCATTCTTCAAAGGTATAGCCAAATGCTCGTTGGAGACGAATTATTTGAGTACGATCCATATTTTTTGATGTTTCTACATTTAATTCAGGAATGTTATCGATAGGTAAAATCATTTCAGCTGTCCATTGTTCATATGGATGTTCATTGATAAATTGCAGTTTTAGCTCCTCATCGAACAATAAGGCTTTCTTTTCGAAATCTACTACTAACATTTGACCTGGTTTTAAGCGGCCTTTTTGGACGATTTTTTCTTCTGGTATGTCGACAACTCCCACTTCTGAAGATAAATAGAAAAAGTCATCTTCCGTCAAAATGAATCTAGCAGGTCGTAAACCATTTCGATCAAGGCAAGCACCTGCTTGGTGTCCGTTTGTGAACCCCATTGCAGCTGGCCCATCCCACGGTTCCATTAATAAGCTATGATATTGATAAAACGCTCTCTGTTTTTCTGAAAGTAATTTATTATTTTGCCAAGGTTCCGGAATCATCATCATCATCGCTTGGGGTAAAGACCATCCGGACATCACTAAATGCTCTAAAACATTGTCAAACATTGCAGAGTCGCTGCCGTCGAGATTGACAATTGGATGAAGTGCCTCCAAATCATCACCAAACACTTCCGTTTTCATTGTTGCTTCTCGAGCAAACATCCAGTTTACATTACCGGTAATAGTATTAATTTCCCCGTTATGCATGAGCATCCTGTTTGGTTGAGCTCTGCTCCAACTCGGGAAAGTATTTGTACTAAAGCGGTTATGAACCATTGCCATTTTAGACTGGTAATTTTCATTCGTTAAATCGACATAAAAATTTTTTAATTGATTCGGTAACAGTAGCCCTTTATAAACAATGGTTTTCGATGAAAAACTAGAAATATAACAAGCATCAATATTACGCTCGAATTGTTTAAAGGTGTTTTCAATTTTTTTTCGGGCAATATATAAACGTCTTTCGAAATCATCATTTTGACTATTAACTGATGTAGGTATAACAAATAACTGATGAATTGAAGGGGCTGTTTGTATGAATTCATTTTGTAATACTTGATCGTTTGTTGGTACAGTTCTCCATCCGAAAATTGTCAAACTGTTCATTTCAACAATTTCTTCAATTCTTTGCTTGTATTCTTCTTGTTTCGTTTCCTCTTTTGGAAGAAAAATCATCATAACACCATATTCCCCTAAAGATGGCAGTTGTTTTCCCTGCTTTCCCCATTCTTTTTCAAATAATTCATGAGGTATGTCAGTTAAAATGCCTGATCCATCACCTAACGTTTCCTTATCATCTCGACCTCCGCGATGAGTTAACCGTTCTAGGGCAATTAACGCTTGGGATACAAGTGAATGTGATTTTTCACCTTTGATATTCGCTAATAAGGCGATTCCGCACGAGTCATGTTCAAATTGTGGATTGTATAAACCTTGTGTTAATCCTTGATCCATTTTTCTGCACCCCTTAATTCTTCCTGTTTTCTTATACATACATCCTAACAAGTCTAAAACCAAAAATATTTAGACTATTAAGTTGAATCTTTGCACTTTTTTACACTTCTTCTTTTCTTCGGGTTTATGTTTGAAATAAAAAAACACTTGTCGAACTTATGCCAAGTGTTTTGCTGGAGGAGAGGATACGTTAATTCAAAGCAAAATCCAAAAATGAAACTCCCTCTAAATTACTAGGTATTCTATTTATCAATTAACAGTTCATATGTAACACAATTAATCATTTACTAGTTATTTCGAAATACTAAATATTTTTACAATATTTTATAAATATATTATAATGATGTAAGATTTTTACTATAAAAATTACAATATTTTCAGGAGAGAGAGCATCATGAACGTTGTTAAGAGATTGAAACTCCAAACGAAATTTAATATTTTAATAATCTTCGTTATTTTATTCTTAATGTTTTCAATTGGTTTTGTAGCAAAAATTCAAGTTGAAAAACAGTTATTATCTATTTATGAGGAAAAAGTTGCAGTTGAAGCGAAACTAGGTTTAAGCATAATTGATGAAAAGTATCCAGGTAGTTGGAACGTTCGTGAAGGAAACTTATATAAAGGCGTTATTAAAATTAATGATAATAATAAAATCTTGGATAAAATCGGAGAGACGACTGGTGGTATTACCAATATATTTTTAAATGATTCTACTGTAGCAACAAATATTGAGGTAAACGGAGAAAGAAAAATTGGTGCATCTGCCGATCCTGCCATTCTAGAAACAGTGCTTCAAAAAGGTGAAGTTTATATTGGAAAAGCCGATATTTCAGGCAAGTTGTATTTAACAATGTATCAACCCATCAAAGATGGAAAAGACAATATTATCGGTATGTGGCTAACAGGTACACCTATTGAATCAATACAAAAAAATGTTTACACAATATTAATTAATATTGTAATGACGATTGCAGTTATTGGGATTATTACAATGATTGTAATGTTATTCTTAATCCGTT
This sequence comes from Ureibacillus thermosphaericus, assembly GCF_012396605.1. GTDB lineage: Bacteria > Bacillota > Bacilli > Bacillales_A > Planococcaceae > Ureibacillus > Ureibacillus thermosphaericus. Next base: position 14,828 of record NZ_JAAXPW010000023.1, on the reverse strand, counting down.
CAATTATTCAACCAATTAAACTCGTCAATAATCAACTGAAAGAAATTGCAGAGGGCGAAGGAGATTTAACGAAAGAAATTCAAATTCAAACTAAAGATGAAATTGGTGAAATGGCTTTGTCCTTTAATAAAATGTTAGGTTCTTTACGAGCCATGCTTAGTCAAGTAAGTGAGGCTTCTGAACAAGTCGCTGCTTCCTCAGAAGAATTATTATCTAGCTCTGAACAAACCGCTTCTGTAACCGATCAAGTGGTACTCTCAATCCAAGAGGTAGCAAAAACAATAGAAATTCAAGGTAAGAATACAACTGAGAGTGCTGAAGCTATACATGATATTACAAGAGGAATGCATTATATTGCAGATTCTATTAGTTCGGTTGCCGAGAACGCAAATGTCATGATGGCTCAAGCCAACTTAGGTAATACCCACATTCAAAAAGTAGTTGGCCAAGTAAAAAATATTCATGATGCATCATCCGATACACTAGAGGTAATGAAAAACTTAGAACAAAATTCAAATTATATTGGAAAAATTATTGATGTCATTACCGAAATTGCATCACAAATCAATTTGTTGGCATTAAATGCTGCAATTGAAGCAGCTCGTGCAGGAGAACACGGGAAAGGTTTTGCAGTTGTAGCTGACGAAGTACGTAAATTAGCTGAACAATCAAAATCATCAGCTGATCAAATTGTTGAAATTATCCATATCATCCAAAAAGACATTGATACAGCTGTTGATATGACAAGCAATGTTAATTCAGTTGCAAAAAATGGATTAGAAATAACCGAAGAATCCGGAAAATCATTTGAACAAATAGTAAAATCTATTGAGAATGTTACAGCTCAAACCCAAGAATTAAATTCTATAACAGAAGAAATTACAACAAATATTGAACAAATTAATTCTTCCATTGAAGAAATCGCAAAAATGGCCGAAACAAATGCGAAACATTCAACAGAAATTTCCTCTGCCTCAGAAGAACAACTGGCTACAATGGAAGAAGTTACTACATCCGCTACAACATTGGCAACAATGGCTGAGCAACTTCAACTGTTAGTGAAGCGATTTAAAATATAATACACGTAATAAACCGACATATTCCGTATTGGAAATGTCGGTTTTTTTGAATAATCTATTTAAGCATTTCTTTTTAGCGAGATTTCTTTTATCGTTGATTTTCTTATTCTCGGTAATGTCCGAATTTCCGATGGACTTTTCCCTGTATATGCTTTAAATTGTCGGCTAAAGAAATGAATATTATTATACCCAAGAGCATCAGCTACTTCTGTTACGGTCATGCCTGTATAATGCAACAAATGCTCCGCTCTTTTTATTCGAGTTTCAACAACATAGGATTGAATTGTTTGCCCCATGATTTCTTTAAATTTTTTTGAAAAATAACGTGGCGAAAAATTAGCGCGAGCAGCTAAACTTTCTACTGTATGATTTTTTCCGGGATGTTGTTGAACATAATTTGCCACTTCCCTGATTGTAAAGAACAACTGACTTTGCATTTCCGTGCTTTCTTCTATTTGTATTGTTTCTGACTGTTGATCTTCCCTTAACAGTTGAATCATTAATTGTTTTAATATCAACTTTCCTTCGATATCTGCAGCAAAAGTTTTCACTAAAAATAATCTTACATATTGAGAAAGAAGCGACTCAAAATGAATCCGATCTTGTAAAATTCGATAAGATTTTGGTATCATATTCGGCTCGATTTCAAGGTCGAAATGAATGTACGTAATTACAAGCGGATGCATTGGATCTTGGGTTGCCGTCGTCCAATCACCTGGTTTAAATAGAAAACAACTACCTCTTTGTAATTTAAAGTCTTTTCCGTTTAATATTAAAGTTCCTTTTCCACTCCAAACGTAAAGTAAATCATAATTTGGAATAGGTGCTTTTCGCTTCCACTGCCAATTTGGTTCACAATTAATTGTTGCTAATGATGGTTTGATAACAAATTGATCAGGATTTACATTTAACATAATAATACCCCTTCCTTTCTACGCTGTTTGTCATCAGCGTGCAAGAGTATCTCTGAATCCCTACACGACTTTGGCAAACCCAATCGGATTATTTTCTAATTGCATTTGTCAGACGATTTAATGATGGAAAAATTTTAAACAAAATGAATGAAAAATCCGTATATATTAAAGTTTAATATTATTTCAAAAAGCGTTTACAAATCAACTAAATTTACATTATATTTTTCAAGCCAAATATTCATTTGAACCAAATGGGCAATAAGTTGAGGGCCCGTCATTAGTTGGCCGAACCAGGGAATTTTAAATGATTTGTTGGAATCTAGCAGTTCTTCTAATTTTTCTTTCGAAATGAGTTGCAATATTGGTGAGTTTTTCTTCTGAATAATCTGTCGCAACATGTCAGTTACTAGCTTTGTATATTTAGGATGATGTGTCTTAGGATAGGGGCTCTTTTTTCGGTATAAAATATCCATTGGAAGAATGCCTTCTAGAGCTTTTCGCAATAATCCTTTTTCTCTTCCGCCTAGCATTTTCATTGACCATGGTATGTTCCATGCATATTCAACAATTCGATGGTCTGCAAATGGTACCCGCACTTCTAGACTAGCAGCCATACTCATTCGATCTTTTCGATCTAGCAATGTCGACATAAACCACACCATATTCAAATAAAACATTTCTCTGCGTCGGGCTTTATTCGGTTCTTCCCCTTCTAATTTCGGCACTTCTTGGATCGTTTCTTCATATCGTAATTTTATATAATCTTTCAATTTCAATGTATTTTGCCAGTATGGTAATAGTAGATTTTGTCTCTCTGATTCGGATTGCATCCAAGGAAAACCATCGTTTTTCAATAATTCTGTTTTATAGAACCAAGGATAGCCTCCAAAAATTTCATCAGCACATTCACCAGATAGTGCCACAGTAAAATGTTTTTTTATTTCTTCGGAAAATAAAAGTAAAGAAGAATCAATATCTGCCATACCAGGTAAATCTTTAGCAATCACAGCTTCCTTTAATTTTTCAGCAAGTTGTTCGTGGGAAATAATGGTCGTATGATGAGCAACACCTAGATGTTGAACTACTTTTTCAATCCATGGACGGTCTTCATCCGGTTGAAACAAACTCTTTTGAAAATAAGTACTGTTTTCTTCATAATCAATAGAATAGGTATGAAGAGGTCCTCTTTCTAGGTTATTGAAAAAATTTGAAGCAATGGAGGTAATAACACTTGAATCTAAACCACCCGACAAAAAGGTGCAAACCGGAACATCTGCAACTAATTGTCGTTCAACTGCATCTTTTATGAGTAAACGAACATTTTCGATAGTTTCTTCTAATGAATGAACATGTTTAGTACTTCTAACATTCCAATAACGTTGTATATTCAAGCCATGTTGATCAAAAATAAGATAATGGGCTGGCCTTAATTCATTAATCCCTCGAAATATTCCGTGCCCTGGCGTTCGGGAAGGACCTAAACCAAATAATTCTTGTAATCCTTCTCGATCAACTTCGGATTTTACTTTTGGATGGGCTAAAATTGCCTTCAATTCTGAACCAAATATTAAGCTTTTTCCGCTAAATTTATAAAACAAAGGCTTTACACCGAGCCGATCCCTCGCCATGTAAATTTTTTCACATTCCTCATCCCAAATAGCAAAAGCATATATACCGTTTAAATGTTTAACACATTCTTCTTTCCACTCGATATAAGCTGTTAACAATACTTCCGTATCAGAATGGGATTGAAATGAATAACCCCGATTGACCAATTCATTACGCAGTTCTTCAGTATTATATAGCTCACCATTGTAAACTATCGTATACTTATTAGAACCTTTTGTTTTCGACATTGGCTGAGAACCGCCAACAGGATCTACTACGATCAGTCTTGTATGACCAAGAGCAACATGCGTGTCACAAAAAATGTTAGAGGCATCTGGTCCTCTTTTGTTTAACGTTTGTGTCATCTTTTTTATAGTGACTTCTTGATGTTTCAAATTGTTTTCCCAATCAATCCAGCCCGTAATTCCACACATCATCCATCACTCTTTCGTAGTATAATTTTTTCTTGTTATTCATTTTATGATTTTTTGTTTATAAAGAACAATTTCATTTTTAAATGAAACCTATCTAATATCCATATGAATAATTGGTAAATACTACAAAAATCAGCATTTAAATTCTAAATTATATCAAACCTAAACACAAAATTTTCAAATAAATCTATATTTTTATATCATTTAAATCCTTTTTAATTCTCAAATCGCTAACAAACATTCTCGATTTGATATATAACATCGTACATAAGGGATGATCCAACATGGATACATCGCAATTCAGGTAAATGGCCATTGAATCGGATAGGGGCAAAAAATGGATGACTGGAAAAGAACATTTTATTGACATATAATAGTTTAGTGATATAGTTACCTAGGGTAACTATTTTATCGGAGGTGAAATCCTTTGGAAGGATTTTTTCAACATTATTTACGATTGTATCGGCCACTGATCAATGCTTTGAATGAACTTTTAAGCGAATACAATCTTTCCTATTCTTTATGGCAAGTTATCTATTACATAAAGCATAACGGTCCGTCAACTCTGGTGGAAATCGCCAAACGATACAGTGTAGAGAAGCCGTCCATCACTCGCAGGGTGAACGCTTTGGAGGAACTTCGATTAATTGAAAAAAGGGAAAGCCGAGATCGGAGAGAAAAGGTGATCCAGTTAACGCCGTTGGGTGAAGAAATTTATGCATCCTGCCGTAAAAAAATATCGAGCTTCGAAAGAAAGATGATGGAACACCTTACAGAGGATGAACTGCAAAACTTTTTCCATACACTTTCAAAAATTCAACAGCAATTTTACAGTAAAGAAGGAAAACAACAATGAATGAATCAAAATTATGGACAAAAGATTTTATTATCACATCAACCATTAATTTTTTGTTAACATCTGTCTTTTATCTACTAGTTGTCATTGTAGCCGTTTATGCAAAAACAGAATTTCACGCAACCACGAGTCAAGCGGGTCTTGCAACAGGCATTTTCATCATCGCCACATTAATTGGAAGACTGTTTATAGGCCGCGGCATCAATTCGATTGGCTACAAAAGGACATTGCTGATTGGCACTTGCCTATTTGCATTATCAAGCTTCCTCTATTTTATTCAATTAAATATTTGGTTCTTTTTAATTGTGCGATTTTTGCACGGTTTGACCCTCGGTATTGCTGGAACGGCAACCGGAACCATTGTCGCCCAAGTCATTCCCAACAGCCGCAAGGGCGAAGGGATTGGGTATTACAGTATGAGTTCCACTTTGGCGACAGCCATCGGTCCCTTCATAGGGTTGTTTTTGAGCCAGCATGTAAGCTTTTTGATCGTATTTGGATTGTGTAGTTTATTAGGAATCATCGCATTCATCACTTCATTCTTTATTCAAGTATCAGAGCCTAAAGCGGTGAAAAAGGCGGAGAAAGACGTTAAAGGGTTCAAACTTTCGAATTTTATTGAATCGAAAGCCATACCGATTTCTTTCATTATGCTCATTGCCGCTTTATGCTATTCCGGAGTTTTATCCTTCATAAATTTTTATGCACAGGAAATCGGCTTGATGGAAGCCTCCAGTTTCTTCTTCTTTGTTTATTCCATCGCTATTTTGTGTTCACGTCCTTTCTCCGGGCGTCTGTTAGATGTGAAAGGCGCAAATTACGTAATGTATCCTGCGTTTATTCTTTTTTCGATTGGACTGATTGTTTTAAGCGCGGCACATAACAGTTTTGTACTGCTGTTTTCAGGGGTTTTGATCGGTCTGGGTTATGGCAACATGCAATCCTGCATTCAAGCCGTTGCAGTGAAAGTGACGCCCATCCATCGAATGGGACTTGCCACATCCACATTCTTCATTTTCCTTGATGCAGGTCTGGGCTTTGGCCCATATCTGTTGGGATTTATTGAGCCGTATACGACTTACAGCCAATTGTATTTCAGTTTAAGTTTTGTCGTTTTGGCAACCGTGCTCCTTTACTTTTTCCTTCATGGCCGTAAAGTGAAGAATTTTCAATAACAAATGGAAACCGGAATTTGCATTTGAATGTCGATATAAATAGTAAAACCGAACGTTGCAGACTCTCAGAATCAGAGATTCAGGCAATTGTTCGGTTTTTTATCCAAAGTGTATACAACCTTTTATTCATCCAAAAAATCATAAGGGGTGATACCATCCATCCCTATCATCGGATGGATTTTAGGTGCTGTTTCCGCATTAAGGACTGGAGGAAGGGAAGTAGTATCGCCTGTCGTCTGCTGTTCATTGCAATCGTCCGGTGAAAGATGCACGATTTGTTCATCAAGCTTCTCCCCTTCCATCTTCATTTCCTGATTTCGATCATCATTCATCTTCGCGGGATTCAATCGGGTCCTCAAAGTCGTAAAACGCTTCAAATCGTCCGTGCGTTGAATTCCCTTCATGAATTCTTCTGGCTCTCCGCATAATATTAAATAATTTTTCGCACGAGTAATTCCTGTATAAATCAAATTTCTACGAAGCATTTTTGAATAGCTTCGAACAATAGGCATAATCACCGTTTGGAATTCACTGCCTTGCGCTTTATGAATGGAGCAACAATAAGCCAAGGTAATTTGATTTAAGTCAGATCGTTCATACGTCACTTCATTGCCATCATAAGAAACGACAACGATATCTTGTTTTTCAACCGTTTCTTTCGCTTTTAAGATTGCTACAATTTCTCCAATATCACCGTTAAAAACATTACTTTCCGGCTGGTTGACCAGCTGTAAAACTTTATCACCAATGCGGAAAATCGTATCGCCATACTTTACTTCTTTTCTCGTTCCATCCTCGTTTGAATTCACAAGCTCTTGAATTTCTTTATTTAAATAATCAATACCAGCTGGACCCTTGTACATAGGTGCCAACACTTGTATATCACGTATAGATTGACCTTTTGCCAATGCACTTTTTACAACTTGTGTGACGACGCTGGCAATTTGATCTTTTGAAGCTTTAATAAAAGAACGATCGGTCGTTTTTTCAGTAAAGTTAGTTGGAATTTGCCCTTTTTTAATTTGATGGGCCAGTTCGATAATCGTAGAACCATCTGCTTGGCGATATACTTCTGTTAGTTCTATGGTTGGCACGACTTTAGAAGCTAATAAGTCCTTTAATACTTGTCCAGGTCCAACCGGAGGCAATTGATCTTGATCTCCTACAAGAACCACTTGAGCACTGAGAGGAATACTTTTTAACAATTGGTGACTTAACCACGTATCTACCATGGACATTTCATCGATTATTACAAGACGGCCTTCGATTTCACGATCTGATTCTTCCTCTTTTTCTTGACCATTAAAACCTAATAATCGGTGAATTGTCATCGCTGGTAAACCCGTAGATTCCGAAAGTCTTTTTGCAGCTCTACCAGTTGGTGCTGCGAGAATAATTGGAAACGGCTCTTCCCTCTTCGCATATTCTTTAGGATCTAAGGAAATTCCGTGAAGTTCTGCATACACTTCAACTAATCCTCGAATAACGGTCGTTTTCCCTGTTCCTGGCCCACCTGTTAAGATCATAACGGACGAGTTTAGAGCTTGTTCAATGGCTCTTGCTTGCGTTTCTGCATAAGTCACTTCCAAACGTTCTTCGACTTCTCCGATTGCTTTTCGTATCTCGTCTTTTGAAAAAATTTGACTTTGTTCATTTTGCTTTAAAAGTTGCAAAATTTTAGTGGCGATGCCAACTTCACTAAAATATAAGGATGGCAAGTAAATTCTCGTCTCTTCGCCGCAAATTTTCCCTTCCTCTTCCAATTCAATAACCGCTTTTGAAATAGACTCAAAAGGAATTTCTACAGGTTGGCTCTGTTCCAGCATACCTTTAACCTCAGGCAATACATGTTCCGCTTCTAAATATACATGCCCTTCAGATAAAGCAGCTTGATTCAACACATGTAAGACTGCTGCTTTAATTCGGTCGGGATGGTTTCCTGTTATGCCGATTTTACTGCCCAATTCATCGGCTTTTGTAAATCCAACCCCTTCTACTTCTTCAATTAAACAATAAGGATTTTCGGTTAACAAATGAATTGTTTCTTCTCGATACGTTTGATATATTTTCATTCCTAATTGCGGTCCGAATCCCCATTCGTTCAATTGAATCATAATTTTATCCAAACCTAAATTTTGTTCTAAAGTGCTGCGAATAGTCATTTTTTTCTCTTCAGATAGCCTTGGAACTTCATCGAGAATTTGTGGATTTTCCATCATTTTTTTCAGCGCATCAGTCCCTAGCGTTTTGACAATCAACTCAGCAGTTTTTGGACCAATACCCGGAAATAAGTCACTCGATAAATAGTGAATGACACCTTGTTCAGTTGCAGGAACTTCCCTTTCAAACATTTCTACTTGGAATTGAATTCCGTATTTCGGATGATGCTTCAAACTTCCAAAAAAACGATAGTCATGTTCTTCATCAAGGGTTGGAAAATATCCTACAACTGTGATTTCTTTTTCTGTATATTGCAAATTGGTTTCCTTAATTTTCACTTTTACAATAGAATACATGTTGGATGCGTTATGAAAAATGGAAACAATTGGCCGGCCTAAAACAAAGGTTTTTGTCGTTTTGAGTATGGTGAAGTTTTCCTCCACTTTCATACGCTCCTCTCCGAAAAAATCTCTTTAATATGATACCATTATTACGGAGTGTAACAAAATAGGAACTTCCACTTCTCGATTAAATAATAGACCAATGATATGATATAAAAAATACTTATTGAAGGGATTCGAGTGCATTATGGAATTTAGACCTTGTATTGATTTGCATGATGGAAAAGTCAAACAAATTGTTGGCAGTACTTTAGGACAAGAAACTGTTGTAGAAAATTTTATTTCTGAAAAAGATGCTTCCTATTATGCCGAACTATTTAAAAAGGATGGTTTAACAGGTGGGCATGTTATCATGTTAGGCCCTGGAAATGAAGAACAAGCCCAATTTGCTTTAACTGCATATCCGAGAGGACTTCAAATCGGTGGAGGAATCACTGCGGACAATGCAAAAAAATGGATTGATACGGGTGCCAGCCATGTCATTGTTACATCATACATATTTCACGATGGACAATTAGATATGGAAAGATTAGAACGTCTAGTCCAAGAGATTGGAAAAGAACACATTGTCCTTGATTTAAGTTGCAGAAAACGAGATGACAAATGGTTTGTCGTTACGGATAAATGGACGAAATTCAGCGATTTTGAAATCAATCAGGAAAATATTTCCTTCCTAGAACAATATTGTGATGAGTTTTTAATTCATGCCGTGGATGTGGAAGGGAAAAAAAGCGGAATGCAGGAAGAATTAGTTCAGGATTTAGCGAAATGGACAAAGATTCCAACAACTTATGCAGGTGGAGTTCGATCATTACAAGATCTTGAAAGGTTTAAAAAATTATCAGGAGGAAAATTGCACGTAACGATCGGCAGTGCATTAGATATTTTTGGAGGCGATTTGCCATATCGAGATGTGGTGAATTATTGTAAGTCATAGTTTTGATGAGCTATAGTGAATTTTCCAATAGAAATTCAATCACAACGACTTGACATCTATTATCGTGATAAGATAAATTTCGTTTCTGAAACAAATAATAATATGAAGCTTAAATAGAGGTTAACATCAATGTTGGGTATCTACCGGCTAGTATACAAAAATTTCCAATTCAAAAGGCTATCTAGAAACTTAACTTCTAGATAGCCTTTCAACATTCTAATTTTTATTCTTTAAGCGCTCCATTACCATGTCATAAATATATTTTGCTTGTTCATGTTCTGGTTGAATTGTAAAGGCTTGTTCTAAGTGATATAACGCCTCTTTTGCATCCTCTGTCGAGAGGGCGTAGAGCACACCTAAATTATAATGAGCATCGGCATTTTGTTCATCATTATGTAAGACATACTCCAATTCCTTTTTTGCTAAATCAAACATCTCTAACTTACATAATAAAATGCCGTAACTTAAACGAATTTGCATATCATCCGGCGCAAGTTCAGCAGCTCGTTGCATATATGGAAGTGCCAGTTTTACTTTATTTTCCTTTTCTAATGCTTTCCCTAACATGTAATAAGCATCGGCACCTTCAATTCCATATTCAATCGACTTTTGATAAAGTTTTGCCGCCTCTACAAATCGCTCCGAATTATAATATAAGTTTGCTAATCCATAATAGGCCGTTGCAGCTTTTTCATCAAGAGTAATCGCTTTTTGAAAAAATCTCTCTGCACGCTCTATCTCGTTCATTGCGGCAAGGACATTCCCAAAATTAATATAGCCTACTGGATCATCCGGATTTTGTTCAATTGCTTCCGTGAAAGCTTTCACTGCATCTTCATAACGCTCTTCCTGCAATGCTTTGATGCCTTCTTCATTATAGTTCATGTTCTCACCTCTCATCAAAAATTGGCGACCAACTTAGCCGCCAATTATCCTACATAAGTTAATTTTTCACCATTTTTTATTACTTCATCAATTGTTCCTCCGCCTAAACATACTTCCCCATCATATAAAACAACAGCTTGTCCAGGCGTAATCGCTCGCTGCGGCACTTGGAACGTAATATGTGCCTTTTGATCATCTAAAAGCTCCACTTCTACTGGAGTATCTTCTTGTCGGTAGCGGAATTTAGCTGTACAAGTAAATTTCTTTGGTTTCGGTTGATTGGATGTGAAGCCCATATTTGTTGCGATTAATGATGTAGAATACAATGCTTCATTATGGAATCCTTGTCCCACATATAACACATTGCGTTTTAAATCTTTCCCCACAACAAACCAAGGTTCACCTTCACCGCCAATGCCAAGGCCGTGTCTTTGTCCAATTGTATAATACATTAGCCCATCATGTTTCCCCATAACTTTGCCATCAAGGGTTTCCATGTTACCAGGTTGCGCGGGCAAGTAGTTACTTAAAAATTCTTTAAAATTGCGCTCACCAATAAAACAGATGCCTGTTGAATCTTTTTTCTTCGCCGTTGCAAGACCAGCCTCTTCAGCAATTTGTCTTACTTTCGGCTTTTCAATATGCCCGATTGGGAACATGACCTTTTGCAGCTGTTGCTGATTCAATTGATTTAAAAAATATGTTTGGTCTTTATTCCGATCGACGCCGCGCAATAACACGACTTCCCCATCTCGCTCTTCCACTCGAGCATAATGTCCTGTTGCTAAATAATCAGCGCCCAGCTTTAATGCATGTTCAAGGAAAGCTTTAAATTTAATTTCTTTATTGCACATCACGTCTGGATTTGGCGTGCGACCAGCCTTATATTCCTCTAAAAAGTACGTAAATACCTTATCCCAATATTCTTTTTCAAAGTTAACAGCATAATACGGAATTCCAATTTGGTTACAAACTTTAATCACATCTTCATAATCTTCCGTTGCTGTACAAACACCGTTTTCGTCTGTATCGTCCCAGTTTTTCATAAAGATACCAATCACGTCGTATCCTTGTTGCTTCAACAAATAAGCAGCAACAGATGAGTCAACCCCACCGCTCATTCCAACGACTACACGAATTTGTGATGGGTCACGAGTTTCTACCATGTATTTCACCTTTTCTAATTCTATGAATTCGTCATTCTTTTCACGATTTTAGCTGTACGTTCAGCTGCAATTTCAACATCTTCCTTTGTTAATCCTAAACCAAAACTAAAACGAATGGAATTACGAAGCTCTGATGCACCTTTTCCAAACATTGCAACAAGCACATGAGACGGGTCAATGGAACCTGCTGTACACGCTGAACCGCTTGATGCATAAACACCGTCCATATCCAAATTCACGAGGAACGATTCAACGTCCATTCCTGGAAAACTAATGTTTAATATATGTTTAAGGAAATATTCATGATCGCCATTTACCTTGTAAGTAATTTGTTCCCGATTTAATACGTTTAAAAAGATCGTTCTAAATTGAAGATATGTTTCCTGTCTTTTTTCCATTTCCCGCTGTGAGATTTCAACAGCTTTTGCAAAACCTACAGCAGCATGTACATTTTCCGTCCCTGCTCTACGTTTTCTTTCCTGTGAACCACCATAAAAAGTAGCGACGAGAGGCGTTTTTTCTCGTTGATACAAAAAGCCTATTCCTTTTGGTCCGTTAATTTTATGGCTGGAGACACTTAAAAGATCAACATGTAATTCATTAATATCGATTTTTTCTAATCCATAAGCTTGAACAGCATCGGTATGAAAAATCGCCTGATGGTCTTTTAAAAGTTCGCCAATTTCTTTAATAGGTTGAATCGTACCGACTTCGTTATTTCCATACATAATCGTTACTAAAATTGTGTCAGCTCGCAATGCATTTTTTACAGATTCAACAGAAATGCGACCGTTTTCATTTACTGGTAAATATGTTACTTCAAAACCTGCTTTTTCTAGCTGTTCACATGCATGTAGAACAGCATGGTGTTCTACTGATGTTGTGATAATATGTTTACCTTTCGATTTTAAAGCTTGAGCTACTCCAAATATTGCTGTGTTATCAGCTTCTGTTCCACCACTTGTTAAAATGATTTCTGTATCTTTCGCGCCAATGGATTGAGCTAAAATACTTCTCGCTTCGTCCAATATCTTTCTTGCAGATCGTCCTGCTGCATGAATGCTGGAAGGATTTCCATACACACGAGCCATTACTTCCGTCATAGAATTAATGACTTCTGGATGAACTGGTGAAGTTGCTGCATGATCTAAGTAAAACGTTTGCATAATGTGCCGATAAACTCCTTTATTCTTAAGTGCAATTAAATATAGAACATATAACCGTCATACTCTGTCTCGTCAGTATAATTTGCTAAATCTTCAATCGTTGTCGTATCAAGTACCTGTTTTACTGCATCGCGAATGCGAATCCAAAGCTGTTGTTGTGGTGGCTCTTCTTCTTCAATTCCCTCCACTGGTTGGATTGGACCTTCTAATACACGAATTACATCTGCTGCTGAAATTTTACTTGGTGGAATTGCAAGTAAATAACCGCCGTATGCACCGCGCACACTTTTTACTAAACCAGCAATACGTAATGGAGATACTAATTGTTCTAAGTATGCCTCTGATAGATTTTTTTCTTCCGCAATTTTACGTAATGGGAGTGGACCATCCCCATAATGTTTTGCTAATTCGATCATAATTGTTAAACCATATCTACCTTTAGTTGAAATTTTCATCTTACTACACCTCAAATTTCTATTCCCATATTCTTCGTCTAGTATAACATAACACCTTTTATTCCACTTGGAAAAGGTCTATTATAATTTATAAATGAAAAGTTTTTTAAGTTCATCGGAGGAAGTACTATGCAAAATGAACCATTGGCATTTCGAATGCGCCCTAGAAATATAGATGAAGTAGTTGGACAACAACATATTATTGGTAAAGATACCGCTTTATATAAAATGATTCAAAACGGACATGTTCCGTCAATGTTATTGTACGGTGAACCAGGAATTGGGAAAACCTCTATCGCCTATGCTATTGCAGGAAGCACAAATTTACCTTTCTTTCCTTTAAACGCAACGATTGCTGGAAAAAAAGATGTTGAACAAATTGTATCAGAAGCAAGGCTCACAGGAAAAGTCATACTGTTTTTAGATGAGATTCATAGATTTAATAAACTTCAACAAGATACATTATTACCCCATGTGGAAGATGGGTCAATTATTTTAATCGGTGCTACGACAGAAAATCCATTTCACGATGTCAATCCAGCAATCCGTTCCCGATGCGGGGAGATTTTTCAACTAAAACGTTTGACTCTTGAGGAACTTGTCCAACTGTTAAAAAACGCATTGCATGATGAAGAACGAGGATTAGGAAAATATTCAATTGATATTCATGATGAACAAATAAAAAAAATTGCGATTGCTTCCAATGGTGATGCTAGGAAAGCTTTAACTTTGTTAGAATCAGTCTTTCATGCTTCAGAAGAAATAGATGACATTGTGCGTGTGGAAGATTCTACTATCGAACACTTGGCGAAACGCATCGGCGTATATGGAGATAAAGGTGGCACGCATTTTTATAATTTATTGTCCGCTTTGCAAAAATCTGTGAGAGGAAGCGATGTCAACGCAAGTTTATATTATTTAGCCCATTTGCTTGAAAATGGAGATTTAATTGCAGTTTGTAGAAGACTTTTGGTGATGGCATATGAGGATATTGGCCTTGCGAATCCCAATGTAGGCGCCCATGTATATGCAGCAACAGAAGCAGCAAAAGTACTCGGCTTACCTGAAGCGAGAATTCCCCTTGCCAATGCAGTCATTGAAATGTGTTTATCTGAAAAATCCAATTCCGCATATCAGGCATTAGACGCTGCAATTAAAGCCATTCATGAAGGAAAAACTGGGGATATTCCTATGCATTTGAGGGATGCTCATTATGCGGGAGCAAAAACATTAGGTCACGTTGGTTACCAGTACCCTCACGACTATCCAATAGGCACTTTTGGTGGTTGGGTAAATCAACAATATTTACCAGACAATCTTCAAGATATGGAATTTTATCGCCCTGTCATTGCAGGAGAAGAAAAAAGGATGGCAACGATCTATGAAAAGTTAAAATCCTTAAAAAATCATAACAATCAGTAAATCCTTAATCGAGATAAACCGAATTTGTTTTCAGATTTTATCGATCGAGTAGGAGGGAGCGATTAACTCCCGTCCTCTCACACCACCGTACGTACGGTTCCGTATACGGCGGTTCAATTAAGATGATTGACGCAAGTCTTTATAACTTCCGTGAATAGCTGTTCTCTTTA
>NZ_JAAXPW010000022.1 GCF_012396605.1 Ureibacillus thermosphaericus | reverse complement strand
GAGAACAGCTATTCACGGAAGTTATAAAGACTTGCGTCAATCATCTTAATTGAACCGCCGTATACGGAACCGTACGTACGGTGGTGTGAGAGGACGGGAGTTAATCGCTCCCTCCTACTCGATTAAAGTTGAAGAATTACTGCACAAACGGTGTTTATCCCCTTTATCATAGACTATCGTAAAGACTTGATTATAAAAAATTGTCGAGCAAAAGGTATATCAACTATTGTTCCAAAAGGACAAGCTCAGAAAATGTCACAATAGACATATTCTCAACCGTTTTACAACATAATAAGCTTGTTTCAACTGGAAGAAATGCGCTTTGACAAATAAAAAATGACGATAGTAAAATATAAAAACTAATAAAGGGGGATTGTGATTTGTGGATAAAAGTGCAGTAATTAAAGATATAGATGAATTAATTGATACTTATTGCATAGATTGTCCCATCAAAAGGGATTTAAGACAAATAAGAGGAAAAGCAGGAGCACACCGGTTTTGCATTGAACAGTGCTCTGTTGGCGAACAATTGCAATTTTTGGGTAACGAATTGCTAAAGATGCAGGAAAAATGATGCAATAGAACTTTAGTACCTTTTTGTATTGAATTTTTGATAAAATAATGATAATATTATCAATGTAATATTAATGCTCACGATATATATATCAAATCAGATGTCTTTACACATGAATTGATATATCTTCTGAGGATTAATATATACACGGTTGGTTACCATAGGTTGAGCAGCTCCCTTAATAGGGGCTGCTTTTTTATATTTTCCGAAACTGAAGCTTTTTACATAACGACTCGTTTTTAAAAATTAGAATTTATTAATGAAAATGGAGTTAAAGTTCAGTAAACTTAATCTATAACGAAAGATAAAAATGATAGGTGATAGCTATGAAGACATTAGAAGGAAAAAAAGTGCTCATTACAAGCGGAGGAACCCTTGAAAAATGGGATCGGGTTCGCGGACATACGAATCTTTCAAAAGGCACGATGGGCTGTTTTTTAGCTGAAACAGCTTTTTCTATGGGGGCAGAAGTAGTTTATTTACACGGATACTTTGCGAAGCTTCCGAAACATAAAGAATCCATGCGATTAGTAGGTTTTGAAGGAATTGAAGATTTAGGAAATAAAATAAAACATATTTTGCAAAGTGAAAACATTGATATTGTGATTATGGCAGCGGCTGGTTCTGACTGGGTTGTAGACAAAGTTTACGACCAAAACGGTAATTTAATCACGGAAAATGGAAAAATGTCTTCGGATGAACCACCGATTATTCATTTTAAAAAAGCGCCAAAAATCTTAGGGAAAATTAAAGGTTGGGATCCAAAAACGCTTCTTGTCGGGTTTAAACTTGAAGCAACGGAAGATGTAGACTATTTAATTCAACGTGCAAAATTGCGAATGAAAGAATCGAATGCTGACTTTATGGTGGCAAATAGTTCTCAATCATTGTATGGCGATGTTCAGCATTATATTATTTCTCAAACTGGAGATGTCATTGAAGTTCAAGGCAAAGAACAAACGGCAAGAACTTTATTGGAAATACTGTGCGAAAAAGTATAAAATGGAATTTAAACTGAAAGGCTAGTTTCACTAGTCTTTTCTTATATATAATAGGTAATAATTCAAATTTGTTTTATCGGGATTGGAGGATGGGAAAATGTCTTTACAAAGTGTAAAAGAGCATTTACAAAAATTTAACCGTGACCAAGATATTTTAGAGTTTGAACAAAGCAGTGCAACAGTTGAGCAAGCGGCCATCGCTTTAAACGTCATTCCTGCACGGATCGCCAAAACATTATCATTTAAAGATAAAGATGGAAATGCTTTTCTCGTTGTAGCAGCTGGTGATGCAAAAATTGATAATAAAAAATTTAAATCTACATTTGGCGTTAAGGCGAAAATGTTAAGTGCAGAAGAAGTAGAACATTTTACGGGGCATGTCATTGGGGGAGTATGTCCTTTCGGATTAGCTCATGATTTAGATGTTTATTTAGATGTTTCGTTAAAACGTTTTACAACAGTGTTTCCAGCTTGCGGCAGCATCAATTCAGCAATCGAATTAACTTGCGATGAATTGTTTGAATATTCAAATGCGAAAGAGTGGGTGGATGTCGGAAAAGATTGGAACGAAACATTAACGGACATTAGTGAATTTGCAGCAACAAATGAAGTATAGTAGGTGAGAAACATGTATTTACTTGATCATATCGTACATTTTGTGAAAGAGCCGAAAACCATGGTTGAAAAAACGAAAGAAATTGGCCTTCATACAGTAGAAGGCGGAAAACATGAAATGTGGGGAACCTATAATTCGCTCAGTTATTTCGGCCTTTCTTATATTGAATTTATTGGCGTATTTGATGAAACGTTGCTCGAAAAATCTGCTGAAATTCCATATACATTACATGAATCTTATAAAAAACGAAACAAGAAAAATGGTTTTACACGAATTGCCATTCGGACAACGACAATTGAAGAAGATGCAAAAAAACTTCGTGATGCAGGCTATGAAGTGATTGGACCTGATTCATTTTCAAGAATACGCCCAGATGGAAGTGTATTAACTTGGAAATTACTGCATTTTGGCAAAAAAGAGTTGCCTTTTGAATTTCCATTTCTCATTCAATGGGAAGGGTCAGACGAAGAACGATACAATGATTTGGTAAACAATGGAACAATCCAAAAGCATCCTTTAGGAGATTTAACAATTGATGAAATCTCATTCTCCGTTACAGATTTACAGTGGGCAAAAGAATGGGCAAGTTTATTTGAACATGAAATAGTGGAGAGTACAGACTCATACATAAAATTAAAAGCGCCAAATTGTCATTTCAAATTTAATTTAGAGCAAAAGTATGAAATCGTTGAAGTGAAAATTAGCGGTTCGAAAGAAGAAAAGCATGTAACGCTTGAGGACGGGAATTA
Source organism: Ureibacillus thermosphaericus (assembly GCF_012396605.1). GTDB lineage: Bacteria > Bacillota > Bacilli > Bacillales_A > Planococcaceae > Ureibacillus > Ureibacillus thermosphaericus. Next base: position 52,504 of record NZ_JAAXPW010000022.1, on the reverse strand, counting down.
TTTGTTCGTTCGATGAAAATAAAGGAAAACACCTCCTACATGACGAATTAGGTGGTAGGAGGTTTTTTTGTAATGACGAACATTTTTGTGTCAATCATTGTTTTCTTCGTTCTATGTTTTTTTACATTTGGTGTCGTTTTTATGGCATTGTTGATAGGAAACTTCGAATGGATTCCATTCATCATTATTTTTGCAATTTTTCTGTATTTGCTTTTTTTAGCATTTCTATTTCGATATTTCAAAACAAAGAAAAGAATCATTTGGTTTGTCGTTATTTCTTGTGTTGCGATTAGTGCTAGTTCCATTTGGCCGATTTACCAAAAATATGTGGAGAACATTCCAACCGTTTCAGCAGAAGTAAATATTTATGAATACATGCCTTTTGAAGAAAATTCGAAAGTAGTAACTTTAGAAGAAGAAGCAACTCTTCAATTATCCGATTCATTACCAATCATGGATGGTGCAACAGCATTGTATCCGATCTATTCCGCCATTGCACAAGCTACATATCCGAAAAAAGAATACGACCCATATAATAGTGAAGTGATGGTCAATACAACGCCAGAAGCCTACGAAAATTTAATTTATGGTAAAGTGGATATGATTTTTGTCAATGAGCCTTCTCAAAAACAATTGCAGCGAGCAAAAGAAAAGGGAGTCGAACTAAAATTAATACCAATTGGGAAGGAAGCGTTTGTATTTTTCGTCAATCAAAAAAATGAAGTTGATGGGTTAACTTTGCAACAAATTAAAGATATTTATTCCGGTAAAATTACTAACTGGAAAGAGCTTGGTGGTAAAAATGAACCTATTAGGGCATATCAACGCCCAGAAGATAGCGGTTCTCAAACGTCGTTGCAGTCATTAATGGGTGATACGTCTATTATGGATGCACCAAGAGAAAATGTGGCGAGCGGCATGGGAGAAATCATTAGCGAAGTGGCACAATATCGAAATTTCGAAAACGCAATTGGCTATACGTTTCGATATTATTCACAAGAAATGGTCGGCAATAATCAAATTAAACTATTGGCCATTGACGGAGTTTCTCCGACAAAAGAAACGATTCGAAGTGGCGAATATCCTATAACTGGGGAATTTTATATTGTTACTGCAGGTACGGAAAATCCAAATGTCAACAAATTAATTGATTGGGTACTATCTCCTCAAGGACAACAACTAATTGAAAAGGTCGGGTATGTGCCTATAAATAATGTGGATGAATGAATAAATAGTATGACATAAAAGTGGCTGTCATTTTGGACAGAAAAGATCTTGATTATGAGGAAATGAGGCTGTTTGGAAAGTTTCCGACTTTCTAGACAGCCTTTTCTTCAATTTTATGGTGAAATTTTTAGAATGAGAGTTCACAATTCTTTTGAAAGCTCAAGGGCGAATCTTGCTAGAAGAATTGTATAATGATGGATAGGATACGAAAAAAAATGAATGACTATTATTTGCTCGAGTGTGGCTATTATTTATCAAAGATTGACTATTATAATCTTGATTTTGGCTATTATCGTTATTTCAAGGAAATCGTTTATATGTAGTTGGCTATTATGTTAATCAATTTGGCAAATATCCTTGGCCAGTTGACTATTAAATGCTTGAAACTGACTAATATCTTCCATAATTGAAGCAAATTTTTATGGGGTGGCAATTATGTTCACAAATTTGACTATTATTCATCCCAGTATGACTATTATTGCCCGAGCTTTGACTATTATCAGCCCCATTTCTAAAAAGTGAATTTATGTAGTAATAATAAAATCCGTCATTAATTAACAAAGCAGACAAAACAAAAACATTATAAAACAAACACTTGTGTAAATAATAACGTTCATAACGAAGAGTAAACTCAATCTGACTAGAAAGAGGAATTAGTATGACAATTACAAAACCATTAACGGATTTAGACATTGCTTATGGTGCAGCATTAAAACCTATTGCAGAAATTGCAGAACAAGTAAACATTCCAGATGATGCACTTGAACAATATGGACGTTATAAAGGAAAAATCGACCCGAAAAAAATTCCGGGTGAGCCTTATGGTAAAGTTGTACTTGTGACAGCAACGAATCCAACACCTGCCGGAGAAGGAAAATCAACGGTTACTATTGGACTTGCTGATGCCTTAAAACAATTAAATCAAAAGGTCATGGTAGCTCTTCGCGAACCATCGTTAGGTCCCGTATTTGGCATCAAAGGTGGAGCAACAGGTGGCGGCTATGCACAAGTGCTTCCAATGGAAGAAATTAACTTGCATTTTAATGGAGATTTTCACGCGATTACAACAGCGAATAACTTAATTTCTGCAGTAATTGACAATCATATTCATCAAGGAAATCAACTAAACATCGACCCTAGAAGAATTATTTGGAAACGGGTATTGGACATGAACGACCGAGCACTTAGAAAAGTTGTTGTAGGACTAGGAGGTCCAACGCAAGGTGTTCCAAGGGAAGACGGATTTGATATAACAGTTGCCTCTGAAATTATGGCGGTATTTTGTTTAGCAACAAGTATTGAGGATTTGAAAGAACGATTATCCAAGATGTTAATTGGTTACACTTATGATCGTCAACCAGTCTTTGTGCGTGACCTAGGAATTGAGGGGGCATTAACATTAATTTTAAAAGAAGCGTTCAAACCGAACATTGTACAGTCTATTGAAGGAACTCCTGCTCTTGTTCACGGTGGACCTTTTGCGAATATTGCTCATGGATGTAATTCCTTGATTGCTACGCAAACCGCACGGAAATTAGCGGACATCGTCGTGACAGAAGCTGGTTTTGGTGCGGATTTAGGTGCTGAAAAATTTTTGAACATTAAAGCAAGAAAAGGTGAATTCCATCCGGATGCAGTCGTAATTGTGACAACGATTCGCGCATTAAAAATGCATGGCGGAGCAGAAAAAAGCGAGTTAGCGAAAGAAAATATTGAAGCTCTCAGCAACGGAATCCCAAATTTAGCTCGACATATTGAGACAGTAAGAAATTTCGGAATTGAACCGGTTGTTGCTTTGAATCGATTTATAACGGATACGGAGCAAGAAATTCAAACGCTTCTGAATTGGGCGAAATTAAACAATGTCCGCATCGCTAGAACAAATGTATGGGAAGAAGGCGGGAAAGGTGGAATGGATCTAGCCAAACAAGTATTGGAAGTTTTAGACGAACCGAAACAATTTGCTCCGCTTTACGAATTATCCGATTCCATAGAACAGAAAATTACGACGATTGTCCAAAAAGTATATGGCGGGATTGGAGTTGAATTTTCAAATCAAGCGAAAAAGCAATTGAAACAAATTAAGGAAAATGGTTGGGATCAATTACCAATCTGTATGGCAAAAACACAATATTCATTGTCAGACGATCCAACATTAATAGGTCGCCCAATTGGATTTACGATTACTGTAAGAGAAATCATTCCAAAATTAGGAGCAGGATTTTTGGTTTGCATAACGGGCGATATTATGACAATGCCAGGATTGCCCAAAGCACCCGCCGCATTACGTATGGATGTTGATGAAAAAGGGAATGCAATCGGGTTGTTTTAATTGGAAAACGCTTTGCTATTTAGAGATAGCGAAGCGTTTTTTTATAAAACAACAATTTAAGGACGCCAATCATTATATAGACAGGCTGAATGTAAAGTTGAAATCTAAAGAAATCAGTTGAAAACAAAAAGGTTATTCCATATAATTACAAAATGATGAACAATTTGTGAACAATCGATAATGGTATAGCCTATTTAAAAGAAAAATGACATACTATAAAAGATTATTTCAGGTAATATATACACGTAAATTTTTTGGGCGGTAGATTGTGTAACCGATTACACATTAGGAGGTCAAATGTGTAACCGATTACATATTTTTTCATGAAAATGTGTAACCGGTACCACAATGATTCGAAAGGTGATTGTATGGTAACGATTCATGACGTAGCAAAGCGGGCAAATGTATCTGCAGCCACAGTTTCTAGATACATTAATAAGAATGGTTATGTGGGAAAAAAATCTAGAGAAGCAATAGAGCACGCGATTAAAGAATTGAACTTTGTCCCAAACAATGTTGCAAGGACGCTATCCACTAAACAATCCAATATGATTGGACTCATTATTCCGGATATTAAAAACCCATTCTTTCCAGAGCTTGCCCGTGCTGTAGAAGATACCGCCTACAAATATGGATACACTGTTATATTATGTAATTCGGACGAGAATCCTAAAAAAGAACAACATTACTTTAAAGCTCTTACTCAAGAATACGTGGCTGGTGTTATTATCACATCTACTCACTCAGGAAATGGTCAAGAAGCAACTATTCCAATCGTTGCCTTAGACCGGGCTCCGATTATGGACATCCCATCTGTAACGACAAATAATATACTGGGAACAGAAATGGCCGGCCGCTACATGCTAGAGTGTGGTGCTAAAGAGCTGCTTTTTCTAAAAGGTCCTAAGCAACTTATTTCTTCCGAACAGCGTTTGAAAGGTTTCTTAAAGGCTGTTGAAGGAAAAAATATAAAAGTACACATTGTTGAAAGTCCCTATGATTTTAAAGTTGCTGAACATATTACATTCCAATTTTTACAAAAACATTCTACTATTGATGGAATATTTGGCAGTAGCGACGTTTTGGCAATTGGAGCGTTAAAAGCTTGTGAAAAATTGAATAGAAGCGTGCCGAATGATATTCAAATCATTGGTTTTGACGGTATACAGTTAGGAAATTATACAACTCCTAGTTTAACAACTGTTGCCCAAAACATATACAAGCTAGGTGAAACTGCAGCAGAATTATTAATTCAACAAATCGAAGGCAAAAGCATAACTGAGAAAAACATTGTCATTAATCCGGAATTAGTTGTGCGAGAGACGACTCGAAAGGGGTTCTTACAATGATCACGGTGATTGGAAGCATAAATATGGATCTTGTAGTGGAAACTGACACTTTCCCGAAACAGGGAGAAACGGTTCAAGGAAAGCTTTTTACGACGATTCCAGGCGGAAAAGGTGCAAATCAAGCTGTTGCAGCGGCTCGACTTGGAAGTCAAGTTCGCATGATTGGTGCAGTAGGAGACGATAGCTTTGGAATAGAGTTATATAAAAAATTAATGAGTGAAAATATTGATGTTTCAGGCATCGTGAAAACAAATAATTCCACTGGAATAGCAAATATCTTGCTACATAATCGTGATAATCGCATTCTTTTTGTTCCAGGAGCGAATTTTGATTTAAATAAAGAAATTATCGATGCCAATATCCAACTGATTCGAGAAAGCAAACTTGTGATGATGCAGTTGGAAATACCAGCAGAAACGATTGAGTACGTATTCACTATCTGTCAAGAGCATGCTATTCCAGTTTTATTAAATCCAGCACCTGCTGCGAATTTCAAAAAAGAATGGATGAATCAAATTACTTATTTAACGCCAAACGAAACGGAATGTGAATTAATCTTTGGTGCTGATTGGGAAACGGTATTAAAAGAGTATCCAAATAAAGTCATTGTTACTTTAGGTAGTGAAGGTGCGGCTTACTATGATGGATCAAAAATTGTAAGAATCCCTGGATTTAAAACAACTGCTGTTGATACAACAGGAGCTGGGGATACGTTTAATGGCGCATTTGCTCATGCGATTTGCAGTGGAAAATCAATTGATGATGCGGTTGAATTTGCAAACATCGCTGCATCCCTTTCAGTTGAAAAGTTTGGCGCACAAGGCGGCATGCCAACTATAGATGAAGTATTAGCTCGCTTGGGAGGACATGAAGTTTGAAAAAACACGGAATTTTAAATAGAGAATTAGCTGGTCGTTTCGCAAAATTAGGGCATACGGATCAAATCGTTATTGCCGACTGTGGTTTACCAATTCCAGATGATGTACCTTGTATAGATTTATCATATAAGTTGGGAGAGCCGAGTTTTCTTACTATGTTAGAAGTTGTACTTGACGATTTAGTCGTAGAAAGCGCCGTTTTAGCAGAAGAAATTAAAACAAAAAACGCAGAGCTTTCGAAAACATTAACAAACACATTACCGAACATTTCGTATGTTTCACATGAGGAATTTAAGCGATTAACGAAAAATGCGAAGTTCATTATTCGCACTGGTGAAACGACGCCTTATGCCAATGTCATTTTGCAATGCGGTGTGATTTTTTAATAGATTTCTTGAAAAAGTAGGTGATTTCATGATTGAAATGACAGGCATTTCGAAAGCCTTCAATGGCAATGTCGTGTTAAAAGATGTTCGGTTTAACCTTAAAGAAGGTGAAATCCATGCACTAATGGGGGAAAATGGTGCTGGAAAGTCGACATTAATGAAAATTTTAAGTGGCATTTATACGAAGGATGCTGGTGAAATTAAAGTAGATGGTCAACCTGTCAACTTTAAATCGCCTAAAGATGCTGAAAAATACGGAATCGTTGTCATACATCAAGAATTAAACATATTACCTGATTTAACTGTTGCTGAAAATTTATTTTTAGGAAAAGAAAAAACATACGGTCCTTTCGGTATTTTAAAAAACCGAGAAATGGATAGAGAAGCTGAGGAGCTATTATCTAAGTTAGGTTTACACGTGAATCCGAAAACTCGTGCTGGAGATTTGTCTGTCGGAAAACAGCAAATCATTGAAATAGCTAAAGCGATCGCCAGTGACGCGAAGTATATCGTGATGGATGAACCAACTGCTGCCTTAACGGATCGGGAAATAAAAACATTATTTGAAACAATTAATGAACTAAAAGCGAAAGGAATTTCGTTTGTATATATTTCTCACCGTATGGAGGAAATTTTCTCCATTTGTGATCGCATTACCATTTTAAGAGATGGACAATATGTGGGGGAACGAAATATCCCTGAAACGAATTTTGATGAAATTGTTGCCATGATGGTAGGAAGGGAATTGGGCGAACGATTCCCCGAAAGACAATGCGATATAGGAGACATCAAACTGGAAGTCCGAAATTTAACGGTGAAAGGTTTGTTTGAAAATATTTCGTTTAACGTACGAAAAGGTGAAGTGGTTGGTGTTGCCGGATTAATGGGAGCTGGAAGAACGGAAGTAGCTGAAACCATTTTCGGTTATCGAAAAGCACATAGTGGTGACATTTTGATTGATGGTAATAAAGTATCCATAAAATCACCGATTGATGCAATGAAACACAAAATTGGATACGTGACGGAAGACCGTAAAACGAAAGGGTTAGTACTGAATTTTTCCATTCAGGAAAATGTAGCGTTGGCGAACTTAAAGAAAGTTTCCACTTCAGGTGTAGTGAAGAAAGAGAAAGAATTATCCCTCGTCAACCAATACATTGAGCAGTTAAAAATTCGGACATCTAGTCCAAAACAAAGTGCCAAATCATTAAGTGGTGGTAATCAACAAAAAGTGGTTCTTGCTAAATGGCTAGGTACGGAACCTGAAGTATTAATATTAGATGAACCGACTCGCGGTGTCGATATCGGTGCAAAAAAAGAAATTTACCAAATCATTAACGATTTAGCACAAGCAGGTGTAGCGATTTTAATGATTTCATCAGAATTGCCAGAAATCATTGGAATGGCTGATCGCGTTCTTGTTATGCATGAAGGAAAATTAACGGGAGAAGTTTCGAAAGAAGAAATGACGCAAGAAAGAATTATGCATTTTGCAACTGGAGGTGAACAAGTTGTCTAAATCGTCGAAAGAAATAATATCAAAATTAGGGCCATTAATTGGTTTAATTCTTTTAATTATTGTCGTTAGTATATTGAATCCTAGTTTTTTAACCATTTCTAATATCTTCAACGTGTTAAGACAAGTATCAATCAGCGCTATTATTGCATTTGGAATGACCTTTGTTATTCTCACAGGTGGTATAGATTTATCTGTAGGATCAACACTAGCATTAACAGGGGCTGTTGCCGCAAGTTTATTAGCTGGTGGGTTTGACCCAATCCTTTCTATGGGAATTGCTTTAATTCTAGGTCTCATCTTAGGTGCAATAAATGGGGTAATTATTACAAAAGGTAAAGTAGCACCATTTATTGCGACATTAGCAACAATGACTGTTTATCGAGGTTTAACGCTTGTTTATACAAACGGTAAGCCAATTTCAGGTTTAGGTGACCATGCTTCATTCCAATTATTTGGTAAAGGATATTTCTTAGGAATTCCGATTCCAGTTATTACGACATTAATCACTTTTGGTATTCTTTATTTTATTTTGCATAAAACAACATTTGGCCGCCGTGTTTATGCGGTTGGTGGAAATGAAGAAGCTGCGAAATTATCAGGTATAAATGCAGACCGAGTGAAAATTGCAGTTTATGCGATTTCTGGTTTCCTTGCTGCATTATCTGCATTAATTTTAACTTCTCGCCTAAATTCTGCTCAACCAACTGCAGGGCAATCTTATGAGTTAGATGCGATTGCTGCGGTTGTGTTAGGCGGTACAAGCTTAAATGGCGGGAAAGGTTGGATTTTTGGTACGTTAATTGGGGCACTTATTATTGGTGTACTCAATAACGGTATGAACCTCATTGGCGTTTCCTCTTTCTGGCAACAAGTCGTGAAAGGGATCGTAATATTATTAGCAGTTTTACTAGATCGAAAAAAATCTGAATAAGGAGTGGTTAAGAATGAAAAAAATGAAACATCTATTCTTTGTTGTCATTGCAATGTTAGTTTTATCTGCATGTTCCATGAATTCATCTGTGGAACAAAATGATGCTGCAGATGAAGGAACAAAAGAAGGAGCAGTAAAAGTTGGTTTCTCCATTTCTACATTAAATAACCCATTCTTCGTTACACTTAGCGAAGGTGCAAAAGCTGTTAGTGAAGAAAATGGTGTAGAGCTTGTGATTGTAGATGCTCAAGATGATGCTTCTAAACAAGCTTCTGACGTAGAAGACTTAATTCAACAAGGAATTGACTTATTGTTAATCAATCCTGTTGACTCTTCAGCGGTAGGTTCTGCAGTAGAATCTGCAAACGCTGCTGGCATCCCAGTTATTACAGTTGACCGTTCTGCAGATAGCGGTGAAGTGATTTCACATATCGCTTCTGATAACGTAGCTGGTGGTAAACTTGCAGGAGAATATTTACTTGAGCTTGCTGGTGAAGGTGCAAAAGTAGCAATGCTTGAAGGTGTTCCAGGATCATCTGCTGCTCGTGACCGTGGTGCAGGTTTCCTTGAAGCTGTAGAAGGTAAAGTAGATCTTGTTTCTAGTCAAACTGCTAATTTCAACCGTAGTGAAGGTTTATCTGTAATGGAAAATATGCTTCAAGCACATCCTGACATTGAAGCAGTATTCGCACAAAACGATGAAATGGCTTTAGGTGCAATTGAAGCAATTTCAGCAGCTGGTAAAGATATTATTGTAATTGGATTTGACGCTACAGATGATGCTGTGAAGAAAGTTGAAGAAGGCGTAATGGCTGCAACTGTTGCGCAAAAACCAGAGGAAATTGGTAAAATTGCTGTAGAAACAGCTATTAAATATTTAAACGGTGAATCTGTAGAAGAATTCGTACCAGTTGACTTAGAATTAGTTACAAAACAATAATCAATAAAAAGGTAGAACTTAGTAGCATGAATTGCTGCAACGTTCTACCTTTGTTTTTTATCGTACTTTATTCCTTTTTTCTTTTCCTTCTACAATGAAGTTATCAAGAGCAAGAAAACGATTGCTTGCAAAAAGTAAATAAGTAGCCATTGCCATCAAAGCTAAATCCAATTCATAACCTTGGAGGAACCCAACAGCAAATTTCACTGTTGCAATGGCTCCTGCCATCAGAAGAATGAATAAAAAAGCAAATAGACGTATGGAAAAACCAATGACAATGAAAATTCCTCCAATGATTTCAAGACCTGTAACACCATATGCAAAAACTTCTGGGAACGGTAAATTGTAGCTGGCAAATCGGTCTGCTACTGCAGTAATTCCTTCCTGCAATTTTGCTAATCCGTGAACGATGAAAATAACTCCTAGAACAATCCGAAGAATAAAACCTCCAAATTCACTTTTTCTCAATCAAATCTCCTTCCAACTGCTTTTTTACTATCATATTATCGCTCGTCCAAACATAGCACCGTTTCATTCAAATTTTATATCGTTTTATTTTTGCCAATAAAACTACTTGGCAACCTGTTAGCTTTTCGCTTTCAGATTGAATCAACATCTTTTCTAGCAAAATATGTTTAATTTAATTATGAATATAGATTATGACGCTAAATAGATATGAAAATGTTTGCAAAAATGAGAGAAATAAAGAGAAGTTGGTTCTATTTCCTTCAAATTTTTCATATGTTGTAAAATATATTATTTCAACGATCTATTTGATTTTAAATCCAGCTCATGTGCTTTTTGTTTCTTCTAATCTTTTCCAAACCTATCAATTCTATTAAAATACATTATAAAAATCGATGGGGGTTGGAATATGAGGAAAAAGATTCGAGAATTTGGAATCACCATTGGAAGATTGCCAGTAGGAGAAAAAAACTGCATAACCGATGTGGAAGGGGTAAAGGTGGGTCATGTGACGCTGGATTATCCAATAGATGATCAAGGTACATATGCATGTACAGGTGTAACTGCCATATTACCGCATGGCGGTAATTTATTTAAAGAAAAGGTAACTGCAGCTAGCTATGTCCTGAATGGATTTGGAAAAACAACAGGCCTTGTACAAATCAATGAATTAGGTGTCATCGAATCACCGATTATGTTAACCAATACGTTTGGCGTTCCAGCTGTCACTCAAGGCACTTTAGAATATATGTTAGAACAAAATCCTGAGATTGGTATCTCAACAGGAACCATTAATATTGTTGTAGGAGAGTGTAATGATAGTTATTTAAATTCTATCCGTGCATGTCCTGTCACACCTGAACATGCCATTGAAGCGATTCAAAATGCATCTGATAAAGTAGTGGAGGAAGGAGCTGTTGGAGCGGGAAAAGGAATGATCTGCTTTGGTTATAAAGGAGGAATTGGTTCGTCATCTCGAATTGTAACGGCTGAGAACCAATCCTATACACTTGGATGTTTAGTGTTGAGTAATTTTGGAGAAAGTGTTGAGTTTCGACGTGAGCAATATACAACAAACCAACGTCAAGAGGATTCCACTCTTAAACCGACAGATGGTTCAATCATCATAATACTAGCAACAGATGCACCGTTAAGCAGCCGGCAATTATTGCGCGTAATTAAACGTTGTGGAATTGGACTAGCTAGAACAGGAAGCCATTATTCTCACGGCAGTGGTGATATTGTAATTGGTTTTACGACTGCTCACAAAATTCCACATTCCACTGATTATATTACTGAATCTAGAATCCAACTACGAGAAGATCATCCAATCATGAATCAATTATTTATTGCTGCTGCAGAAACAACGGAAGAAGCAATTTTAAATTCCTTATCCCAAGCTGTTACAACAACTGGAAGAAATGGACATGTCGTTCATTCATTTAATTGGTAAATAAAATGAATTGGTCCTATTTTCCGTAGAGGGAGTAAAGAATACATGTGCTTGCAAAATGCATTTATTATTCAAACCCTAAGTTTTATAAAAATAGCGAACTAATAATAAAATGATATCAATTAATACCATATATATACTTATTTATAATAATTAACCAAATAGGAACTAGAAAAAACAAGGAAAGTATGATATATTTCGTTTGAATACAGAATTATCAAAATATTCTATCATATGGTAATTCATTATGAAAATTTAATAGTATTAACGATTATTTGAGGTGATTTTCATACAGGATTTTCTACTTTCACCCATTAAAGATCTTAAATTTCCATCACAAAAGTGGACTCCACAAATACTTGAAGTTCAGGAACCACTTATTAAAGTGCAACAAGTACCGAACCGATTATACATCAGACCTATTTATTATGAACTAAACATTCCATCTAGTATTCAATCAATCTATTTACGTAAGGGAGTCTATCTACGAATCAAGAAAGCTTTAGAAATATTGCCTCGTCAGTATAGTTTCATTCTATTTGATGGATTTCGTCCATTTCAGGTTCAGCAATCTCTATTCAATCTGTTTTTAGAAAAAACGAAAATGCAGCATCCTGAGCTGACGGAAGAGGAAATTTTTCAAATCACTTTAAAATATGTTGCGTATCCAAGCATTGAGCCAACACGTACTTCCCCCCATATTACAGGGGGAGCGATTGATTTAACTTTAGGCGATGCGAATGGAAACGAACTAGACTTAGGCACAAAGTTTGATGAAATGAACGAAAAATCAGCAACGAGATATTTTGAAGATCATCCAGAAGAAAATGTTGCAGCACTTCAAAATAGAAGAATATTATATAACAGTTTAATCCATGTCGGCTTTACAAATTACGCTGATGAATGGTGGCATTATGATTTCGGAAATATCTCTTGGGCAAGGAGAGTAAATGAACAAGTCGTCCCTTATGGCCCAGTATTAGCAGAACTAGAAAATAATGATGTAAAGGAGTTTCAGTTTATATGAAAGTTTATATTAGTGCAGATTTAGAAGGAGTTGCTGGCTCAACAACTTGGATTGAGACGGAAAAAAATACACCGGATTATGCCCCTTTTCAAAAGCAAATGACAAAAGAAGTTGAAGCCGCAATCGAAGGAGCAATAGCGGGTGGAGCAACTGAAATCGTATTAAAAGATGCCCATGACTCTGCAAGGAATATTGATATTTCAAACTTACCAGAAAATGTGAAAATAATTCGTGGCTGGACAGGGGATCCAATGTGTATGGTTGCTGGATTAGATGAAAGTTTTGATCGCGCCATTTTCATCGGTTATCACAGTAAAGGTGGAAGCCATCGAAATCCATTGGCCCACACATTGGTCGTGAATGCCGATGTGAAAATCAACGGTGAATATGCAAGTGAATTTTTAATTAATGCTTATGCGGCAGCACTACATGGAGTTCCTGTTGCATTTGTCAGTGGAGATGTTGGACTGACAGAGGAAATCAAGGCTGTTAACGAAAATATTGTTACGCTTCCTATCAAAGAGGGAATTGGTGGGGCTACAGTAAGTATTAGCCCTAAATTAGCAATTAGCGAAACAAAGAGATTGGTAGAAGAAGCGATGAAGGTTGATAGAGATTCAATTAAAATAGAGCTTCCAAAGCAATTCAATGTCGAAATTATTTACAGAGATCATACACGTGCATATCGAAATTCTTTTTATCCTGGAGCAAAATTTAAGCCTCATAATACAGTGGAATATGAAACAGATAACTATTTTGACGTTTTACGAATATTGCAGTTTTTAACTTAAATGAATCAAGGTGAGCCAACATGAAAATTACAGACATCAAGTGTTTCGAAGTTGCAGCGCCCCTTATTACACCTTTTAAAACGGCACTTCGAACAGTCGAAAAGATTCAAAATATTGGTGTTTACGTTTATACAGATGAGGGAGAAATTGGGATTGGGGAAGCAGCTCCAACGGCTGTCATTACTGGTGAAACGAGAAAATCAATTGTACACGCAATTGAGCGTTACATAAAACCTGCAATAATCGGATTGGAAATCGAAGAAATTGCGTTCATTATGGAACGCCTTGATCAATGCATATATAAAAATACAAGTGCAAAAGCCGCAGTAGATATGGCTATTTATGATTTGTTTGCAAAGCGTTATAATGCTCCTTTATACAAAGTGTTGGGTGGTTATCGTAAAGAGCTTGTAACGGATATCACCATTAGTGCTAATGATGCACAAACGATGGTCAATGACAGCTTGAAAGCAGTGAAACGTGGTTATCAAATTTTAAAAGTGAAAGTTGGGAAAGATCCTGAAAGTGATGCGGAAAGAGTTATCGCTATCCGAAAGGCTGTGGGACCTGACATTCAAATTCGTGTAGACGCCAACCAAGGCTGGTCTCCAAAACAAGCTGTCAGAATAATTCGTAAATTGGAGGATGCAAATGTCAACATCGAATTAGTCGAACAGCCTGTTCACTATGCTGATTTGGAAGGCATGCACTATGTAACAGCTCATACAGAAACAAATATTTTAGCAGATGAAAGCGTTTTTTCAGCAAAAGATGCACTTAAGGTTATTCAAATGCGTGCTTGTGATTGTATCAATATTAAACTGATGAAAACGGGTGGTATTTATCAGGCACAAAAAATTTCCCATATTGCAGAAGCGAATGGAATTGCATGCATGATTGGTTGCATGTTGGAAACAAAAATTAGCGTAAGCGCTGCGGCTCATTTTGCTGCGTCACAAAAGAACATTACGCTCGTTGATTTAGATGGGCCAAGCCTATGTTTGAAAGATCCTATTTCAGGTGGTCCAACATTCGAAAGCCAATGGATTAGAATGTCGGAGGATCCTGGGTTAGGATTTTCAATAGAAAGTTAGAGAAAAAATGGGGGGTTCTATGAAAAAGTATTTACTGTTTTTGCTCGCTTGTATCGTTATGATGCTAACAGCTTGTAGCGATGATGAAGAAACAAAAGATGAATCTGTATTTCGCACAGTATATTCCGGAGAAGTAAAAACGCTCAACTATTTAAAAACATCTGAAACTAATGAATTTGCAGTTGCTGCAAACTTAGTAGATGGATTAATTGAATATGACAAATACGGCATTGTTCAACCAGGTTTAGCCGAATCGTGGGAAACAAATGAAGATGCTTCAGTATGGACATTTAGACTTCGAAAAGGTGTGAAATGGGTAGACCATGAAGGTAATGAAGTAGCTGAAGTAACTGCAAAAGACTTTGTAGATGGATTACATTATGTGCTCGATGCAAAAAATGAATCATCAACTGCATGGATTGCAACTGTTGTGAAGAACGGCAATGCATTCTATGAAGGAGAAATTACAGATTTTTCTCAAGTTGGGGTAAAAGCTTTAGATGAATATACCCTTGAATATACATTGGAGGGACCAACGCCTTACTTTCTTTCCATGTTGAACTATGTATGTTTCTTCCCGGTATATGGCGAGTTTTTAGCTGAAAAGGGAGACAGCTTTGGTACATCAAAAGAAAACCTTTTATACAATGGTTCTTATATTTTAACTGAGTTTGAACCTCAAAATAAACGTGTATTAACGAAAAATCCGACTTATTGGGATCATGAAAATGTGTTAATTGACAAAATCGAATATAAGTATAACAAAGAAGCAGCTACTGTTGCACCAGAATTATTCTTACGTGGAGAAGTGGACGAAGCGGCAATTCCAACTGCCATTTTAGATGATTGGTTCAAAGATTCAGAGAAAAAAGAATTAATTCGTCAAAGTAGAAGCAACTTCTATTCATATTTCTATGCATTAAACTTTAATCCACAATTTGATGCAGAATATGAACCGGAAAACTGGAAGATTGCAGTAAACAACAAAAACTTCCGTAAATCATTATTCCATGCGCTTGACCGAGTTTCTGCTATGTTGACGGACGAACCTTATAATCCTGAATCATTATTAAACAATACGATTACGCCTAAAAACTTTGTTGATATAGATGGTGTTGACTATACACAATTAGAACCATTAGCGAAGTTTACAAATAATGATTCATTTAACCCTGACTTAGCGCTTGAATATAAAGAAAAAGCGATGGCAGAACTTCAAGGTAAAGCGACTTTCCCTGTTAAAGTATTAATGCCATATAACTCTGGAATGCCTGACTGGGCAAACCGCTCTCAAGTTATTGAACAACAAATGGAAAATTTGTTAGGCAAAGATTATATTGACATTATTGTTTATGCTGGCCCTTCAACTGGATTCCTTGGAGAAGTTCGGCGTCCAGGAAAGTTTGCATTTATGGAAGTGAACTGGGGTCCAGACTATGCAGATCCATCCACTTATACAGATCCATTTACAATAGGTGGAACATATAACAAACCAGAATTAGCTGAAGGATATACTGATACGAATGGTCAACCGATTTATGAAAATATGGTAAACAAAGCGAAAGCAGCAATTGATTTTGCAGAACGCTATGAATTGTTTGCCGAGGCAGAAGCTTTCTTAATCGAAGAAGCATTCGTTGTTCCTTACAAAGTAGGTGGCACTGGATACGTAGCATCTAAATTAAATCCATTTGATGCACAATATTCACCATTTGGAGTAACAATGGAGAAATTTAAAGGGCAAAAATTGCTAGACAAACCGATGAACAACGAAGAATTTAAAGAAGCGAAAGCGCAATGGGAGAAAGAGCGTGCTGAAGCGCTAGCTAAAGCAAGTCAATAATTCACTATGAATTTATTCAATAAATGAAAAGATTCATAGTCGATCTTTGAAGAAGGAGATGGCTAACTTACATCTCCTTTCTTCTCTTATTTAGGTAAACAAGGGGGGTTCTCATGCTAGGATATATCGTAAAACGGCTGTTACAGTCAGTGGTTACACTATTTGTCATTATTACAGTCGTGTTTTTTTTATTACGCTTATTGCCTGAAGAAGGTTATTTAGGTGCCGCTGCTGATAAAATGACACCCGAACAACAAGAAGTCTATTTAACGAATTTAGGATTGCGTGATCCAATCCTCGTTCAGCTAGGAAACTTTTATTTAGATTTATTGCGTGGCGATTTGGGCAAATCCATTACATATCGTACGGATGTACCCGTTATTGATATTATTGCAGATAAAATCGTGTATTCATTTGCATTTGGAGTCGCAGCTGTTGCCTTATCCATTATCGTGGGCGTTCCATTAGGAATTTTCATGGCTCAATTTAAAGGAAGATGGTTAGATCGGCTTGGGACGGGCTATATTGTGTTCATTGTGGCAGTTCCTTCCATGGTCTATTACTTGCTCATTCAAGTATATATAACGGACTTCTTGAATTTACCTATGTTGTTTAATGAAGACAAGCCCATTACTTGGGTGTTGCCATTAATTTCACTGTCTTTAGGGCCAATCGCTTCTTATGCCATGTGGATGCGACGTTATATGGTCGATGAATTAAACAAAGATTATATTAAACTAGCGCGGGCTAAAGGTGTAAAAGAACGCACCATCATGTTTAGACATGTTATGCGAAATGCTTTTATTCCATTGGCTCAGTATTTGCCAGCAACCATCTTGCTAACTATCACTGGCTCCATTTATATTGAATCTTTATATTCCATACCGGGAATGGGCGGGTTGCTCGTTGACGCCATCCAGCGTCAAGATAATCCAGTCGTTCAAGCTCTTGTATTACTCTTCTCATCTTTAGGGATCATTGGATTATTTTTAGGAGATGTAGCAATGGCCCTTGTTGATCCTCGCATCAAATTCGGCAAAGGGGAGAGTGTTCGCTGATGGGCTTATATTCTGAAGAAATACGCAATATTACGGACAAATCTAGTAAACAATTATTTGAATTTGCGGTAGCAGATGAAAACAATGCAGAAAAAATCGGCTATTCGAATTATTCTTATTGGCGCTCTACTTGGAAGTCTTTTTTAAAAAATAAAGTAGCAGTAAGTTTATTGATTTTAGTTATTGCGATTGTTTTATTTGTTCTGATTCAGCCATATTTACCTAACCAAAAATCGCCAACGGAAATCTACCTGGATCCTGAAACTGGCTACCAAGCCCGCAATGTCCCACCAAACGAGGAATTCTGGTTTGGTACAAACTCCATTGGACAAGATTTATGGTCTCGCATATGGGCAGGAACAAGAACATCGTTATTTATTGGTGTGGTCGTAGCTATTGTTGAGGCGATTATTGGGATTACCATCGGTGCTCTGTGGGGGTATTCAAGGAAATTAGAAGCACCTCTCACTCATGCTTATAACGTGATTGAAAATATACCAACGACGATTGTATTAATCTTAATGTCTCTAATATTACGACCAAGTATCACTACGATTATTGTGGCAATGTGTATAACTGGCTGGGTTGAGATGGCAAGATTTATTCGCAACCAAATTGTCATCTTGCGTGACCGTGAATATAACTTGGCATCAAGAACGTTAGGAACGCCAAGCTATCGTATTATTTTAAAAAACTTGTTACCATATTTAATTTCAATCATTATGTTGCGAATGAGTTTAGCTGTTCCTTATGCAATTGGAGCCGAAGTATTTTTAACGTATATCGGTTTAGGGTTGCCTGTAAGTGAGCCATCATTAGGCAACTTAATTAACGAAGGTCGAGTATTAATGATGTCTCCAGATTTAAGATATCAGCTACTATTCCCAAGTATCGTATTAAGTGTGATTACGATTTCTTTCTATATTATAGGTAACTCATTCGCTGATGCGGCTGATCCGAAAAATCACGTATAGGAGGCATTCAAATGGTAGATGAGAAGAACAAAATCTTGTCCATTGAAAATCTAGTCATAAAGTTTACATTGCGTGGACGAGAACTGACGGCTATTCGTGATATATCTTTAGATTTATATAAAGGTGAAAGTTTAGCCATCGTAGGAGAATCAGGTTCTGGAAAATCTGTATTAATGAAATCGATCATAGGGCTATTGGATAAAAACGGTTATATTGATCAAGGGAAAATTTTGTATGAAGATTATGACTTAGCGCAATTTAAAACGGAAAATGATTGGTTGAAAATTCGAGGGAAAGAAATTGCGATGGTGACGCAAGACCCTATGACTTCTCTTAATCCGTTAAAAACGATTGGGAAGCAAATTGAGGAAGCGGTCATTTTGCATCAAGGACTAAAGGGAAAATCAGCCTACGAAAAAGTTCTTCAAATAATTCGGGATGTTGGAATAAAAGATGCGGAAAGACGTTACAAACAATATCCTCATGAGTTTTCAGGTGGTATGCGTCAACGGATTGTGATTGCCATCGCGATTGCATGTAATCCAAAAATATTAATTTGTGATGAACCAACAACAGCTCTTGACGTAACGATTCAAGCGCAAATTTTGCAGTTGTTGAAAAATCTCCAAGAAAAATATCATTTGACAACGATTTATATTACCCATGACCTAGGGGTTGTAGCAAAAGTAGCGGATCGCGTTGCGGTGATGTATGCAGGTGACATTATCGAATTTGGGAAAACGGATGAAATCTTTTTCAATGCAAAACATCCTTATACATGGGCATTAATTTCATCACTACCACAATTAGGGGAAAAAGGGAAAGAACTTTATTCCATTAAAGGAACGCCGCCGAATTTATTTAATGAAATTAAAGGAGATGCATTTGCGCCGCGTAATCCATATGCATTGAAAATTGATTTTGTAGAACGCCCTCCATACTTTAAAGTCAGTGATACCCATTATGCCAAAACGTGGCTGCTTCATCCCAATGCCCCAAAAGTAGAGCCTCCCGAAGTGTTGAAAAAATTTTTTGAAGAAGGGAGACAATACGCAAATGGCTAATCGCGAAGTAATACTTGAAGTGAAAAATTTAAATGTGACCTTTGGAAAAGGTAAGAAAAAGTTTGAAGCCATCAAAGATGTCAGCTTTCAAATTTATAAAGGAGAGACATTTGGATTAGTAGGAGAATCTGGTTCAGGAAAAACAACGATTGGCCGTGCGATTATGCGCATTAATGAAGTTACAAGTGGGGAGATATTATTTAAAGGAAGGAAAATCAATGGAAAAATCCCTCGTGATTGGGATCGTGAAATCACACAAAAAATTCAAATGATTTTCCAAGATCCAATGGCTTCTTTAAATGAACGGGCAAAAGTGGACTATATCATTAGTGAAGGCTTAATAAATACTAAAAATTATTCCAGTGAAAAAGAACGACAAGAGAAAATAAGAAATGCTTTGCTACAAGTTGGCCTTTTACCGGAATTTGCCTCAAGGTTTCCTCATGAATTCTCAGGTGGTCAGCGTCAACGAATTGGAATTGCTCGTGCTTTAGTGATGGAACCAGAGTTTATTATTGCAGATGAACCAATCTCAGCTTTAGATGTTTCCATCCGTGCGCAAGTATTGAATTTAATGAAACACCTACAACAACAAAATAATTTAACTTATTTATTCATTGCCCATGATTTATCCATTGTTCGCTTTTTCACAGATCGAACGGCAGTGATTTATAAGGGGAATATTGTGGAATTGGCAGAAACAGAAAAATTGTTTTCCAATCCCATTCACCCTTATACCCGTGCATTAATATCAGCTGTGCCTGAACCAAATCCGTATAAAGAACGTAGTAAAAAGGTGGAAATCTATGACCCTACTCAGCATAACTATGAAACAATGCCGCCTTCTTTTATTGAAATAGAAAAGGGACATTTTGTATTGGCAAACGAAGAAGAAATTGCCCGTTACCGTGAAACGAGAAGAATGGGGGTTAGCATGTGAGAATACCAAAATCGTTAAAAAAGGGTGATACGATTGGGTTGGTTAGTGCGTCCAGTCCAACTCCATCTGAAGTGTTGCCTAGAGCCATCAAAGCAATTGAAGACCTTGGCTTTAACGTCGTTGTAGGCGAAACTTGCAAAGAAAGGCATGGATATTTAGCTGGAAAAGATGACTTACGGGCACAAGAAATCAATGAAATGTTCCGCAATCCTGAAATTGATGGGATTTTTTGCATTCGCGGAGGATATGGTGCCCAAAGAATTTTGCCATTGTTGGATTTAGAGATGATTAAAGAAAACCCAAAAGTTTTTGCTGGGTATAGTGACGTCACAGCGCTTCATATTGTATTCAACCAATTATGTCATTTTGTTACATTCCATTCGCCTATGCCATCTACGGAATTCATTAAAGATGAAATGGACGATTATACGTGGAATTCGTTTTTGACAAGCGTCATGGATACAGAACGCACGGATTATTTTTTAGAAAATGCACCTGGGAATCCCGTGAAAGTATTAGTACCAGGTGAAGCGACTGGTGAATTGGTTGGCGGCAATTTGACATTGGTGGCTTCATCATTAGGAACTCCATATGAAATTGATACGAAAGGAAAAATATTATTTTTAGAAGATATCGATGAATATGAGCGAAGTGTTGATCGAATGCTTACACAATTAAAACTTGCAGGTAAACTGGATGATGCTGTGGGCATTTTGCTGGGAGCTTGGACAAATTGTGGTCCACAAAATCCAGATAAGCCTGAACAAAGTTTACGATTGCACACTATATTTGAAGAAATATTAGTTCCGACAGGTAAACCGATCTTAATGGACATTACATGTGGTCATGTGCTGCCTACGATGACGCTGCCATTAGGCAAGAAGATTTCATTTAATACCGAATTGAGAATGATAAAAGTAATGGGGTAGGTGGCGATTAGGATGGAGCAAATCCGAACCTTGCTAGATGAAGCAGATTGTAAGGTGCATCTTGTTGTGAAAGATTTGAAAACGGATCAATACCTGATTGCTGAAAAGATGGATGAAGTCTTTCCAAGTGCGAGTATTATAAAAGTTCCCATTTTATTAGCTGTATTGCATTATGTACAAGAAAATCAATTTTCTTTAACAGATGTAGTAGAAATTTCACCAGAAAATAAAGTGGATTTTAGTGTAATCACGGAGCAAGACTTAACATCCTGTACCATCTATGAGTTGCTATTATGGATGATTATTACGAGCGATAATTCTGCAACAAATGAACTCATTGATTTACTTGGTTTTGAAAAGTTGAACCATTATTTTAAGAAAATCGGTTTGGCTCATACAAACCTGGAACGCAAAATGATGGATTTTGAAAAAATAAATCTTGGGTACGATAATGTGACGACTGCGAGAGATATGGCACATTTATTTTCATTGATTTATCAACAACAATTATTAATAGACGAATTTAATAAAATAGCAATTGATATTTTGTGCAAGCAAAGAGACTATGAACGCTTAAAGAGATATATAGCGGACGTCCGGATTGCCCATAAAACAGGCAGTTTGGATACGGTTTGTCATGATGCAGGAATTGTCTATCATCCAACTATGGACTATTTTATCGGAGTTTTTCTAACGGAATTAAATGATTTTGAATTCGGAAAGCGATTCATCGGCCGCATTTCCAAAATCGTATATGACTATTTCGAATAGGGGGGATACCCTATGAAAGCAGTTGCAAGTGATATGATTGTACCCCTACATAAACACCCGTATTCTACTTCTGAATGTGTTGACGAAGTATTATATGGCATGGTTGTTGAGATACTCGAAGATTGTGGCACTTGGGTACATGTTCAAACCGCCTATCGATATAAGGGGTATTGTTTAAAAGAAAAATTGCTCATCAATGAAGGAAAAGCTGGGCAATGGGATAAAGAAGCAAAACATGTCATCATTCAAAACTTCGCAGATATTTTAGCGGAACCAAAAATTCAAAGCGCGAAAATCGCTACATTAGTGAAGGGATCTTCTATTTCATTAGTGGAAGATTCGAGTTTGAATCCAGAATGGGTTAAAGTAAAATTGGTGAATGGCGAGATTGGTTATAGTCGCTCTTATTGGATACGTGAAAGAATTGTAGAATTGGATTCTGAGGAAGCGTTTCGAGAAAATGTTGTTCAAACTGCATTGAGCTATTTAAAGGCGCCTTATCGTTGGGGAGGAAAATCGCCGCTGGGAATTGATTGTTCTGGATTATGTTCTATGGCATACATGTTGAATGGTGTTTATATTTACCGAGATGCACAAATTGTAGAAGGTTTCCCAATCAAGGAAATACCCTTTGAAAAAATACAAAAAGGCGACTTGCTTTATTTCCCTGGACACATCGCCATGTATATGGGGAATGGACTGTATGTTCACTCCTCGCTTGGAGGAAATGAGGTAAGCATCAATAGTTTAAATGAAAAGGATTCGAACTATCGAAAAGATTTAGCGACTTCTATTACTGCAGTGGGGAGTTTATTTGGATAGGTTGTTTTTCGTGGCAGTCTAGAATTTTGTTTAGACTGCCCTTTAATTTTGGAGATGAAATATTGTAAAGGTTGGCTATATCTTTCATAGTTTGACTTTGCATGATTTTGTAGTAAGGACGGTTTTATTTGTTTGGCTATTAAGAGCATTACTTTGACTATTATCTTACAGATTATGACTAATATGTGCTAGCAATTGACTATTATCTTTTGGAGTTTGACTATTATAAGCAAAGTTTTGGCTATTATTTAAATATTTGAGGGAACGATTTATTAAGTAGTGTGTAAAATCAAGATATATTTTCCAAATGTTTAATGTATAGATTTTATTGGCGGATCAGATTCTAGAAACAGCAGATTTTTAGTCTAAATTCTTTCTAACAGAAATGAAGAAAATACATCATCGGAATTCTCGCAACTAAAATTGAATAGTTTCCATATGATTGAGAAATCTAAACTATAGGGATTTTTTTCAATTAATATTGTTTGGAGGTATCCATATTGAATCTTGCAGATGTGCTGATTGTATTTGGTTCGGTACTAATAGGCTTCCTTTTATTCATTCTTGTCGTGATTGGATTATATCTATATTTTATTGACCGGACGCAAAAGCAACATCCTGTACTTCGCAATTATCCACTAATTGGGAGAGCTCGTTATTTATTTGAAACGATTGGTCCTGAATTGCGCCAATATTTATTTAACAATGATACTGAGGGTAAGCCATTTTCACGTATCGAATATCAAACTATTGTCAAATCGGCAAAATATAAACGGGATGTAATTGGTTTTGGTTCACTTCGAGATTTTGAAAAACCCGGTTTTTATATTCGCAACTCCATGTTTCCTAAGTTAACGGAAGAATTAAAAATGGACGATGAAAAAGTAAAGACAAAAAGATACCTCTTAGTGAAAGAGCCTTTATTTGGCCAAAGAAAGGAAATATTTGAAGATCATGTTTCAAAGGCATTTTTATTACATGATGAAGATGCAATTGTCATTGGAGAAAAAACGAAACATCCGTTTATTGTGAAAGGGCAAATCGGCATGTCTGCTATGAGTTATGGATCCTTAGGAGATCATGCCATTACTGCCTTATCAGAGGGGTTAGGATTAGCGAAAGGGACATGGATGAACACTGGGGAAGGAGGGCTTTCAGAATATCATCTAAAAGGTAATGTCGATATCATTATGCAAATCGGCCCTGGTTTGTTTGGTGTGCGAGATAAAGAAGGGAATTTTAATTGGGATGCATTATTGGAAAAAAGTCAGATTCCACAGATTAAGGCATTCGAAATTAAATTAGCTCAAGGTGCGAAAACACGAGGTGGCCATATCGACGCTGAAAAGGTGACAGAGGAAATTGCAAGAATTCGTATGGTGGAGCCGTTTAAAGCAATCGATAGTCCGAACCGATTTAAAGAGTTTAATGATTTCCCTTCATTATTTGAATTTATGGAACAAATTCGAGAAAAAACAGGAAAACCCGTTGGCATGAAGGTAGTTATTGGAAGCCCCGATGAATCAGAAGCTTTAGCAAAAGCGATAAAAGAGACTGGAAAAGGTCCCGATTTCATTACGGTTGATGGTGGGGAAGGTGGAACAGGTGCATCCTTCCAAGAGTTAGCAGATAGTGTCGGATTGCCAATTAAATCCGCCTTGCCATTAGTTCACAGTGCATTAATCAATTACGGTGTACGGAATCAGGTGAAAATCATCGCTTCCGGCAAACTGTTCTCTGCAGACCGGATTGCGATTGCCTTAGCCATGGGAGCGGACCTTGTCAACATCGCACGTGGATTTATGATTACTGTAGGATGCATCCAAGCATTAAAATGCCATTCAAATGCTTGTCCTGTCGGTGTTGCAACGACAGACCCTGATTTGCAAAAAGCTCTTGTCGTTGATGAAAAGAAATATCGTACGGCTAATTATGTCATCACCTTAAGGGAAGGACTTTTCCGTATTGCGGCTGCTTGTGGTCTTGAATCGCCAATCCATTTCAAACCTGAACATGTTGTTTATAAAGATGATAAAGGACGTGTAATTTCATTAGAGGAGATGTATCAATCATTACTAAAAAGTTGATGAATACAAGAAAAAATCGTGGTTATAAATCAATAAGAGGAAATTATGTTCCAATAGTTGAACATAATTCCTCTTTTTTTCAACATTAAAAAAACATTAGGAGTTATAAATTTAACAAAATAAGCATATTGACAATTAGAATGTATTACAAATTTTTTATCTACTTATATTAGCAAATTGACCTAGGCTTCTTCATTTATCAACACTAATGATGAAAACGGGAGATCACGATGCGAAAAGGTGAAAAAACACGACAACGAATCATTGAAAAATCTGCTCAAATCTTTAATGAAAAAGGGTATTACCAAACATCATTGTCAGATATTATGAATGAAACCGGATTGAAAAAAGGGGGAATATATAGGCATTTTAAAGATAAAAATGAATTAATGATTGAAGCCTTCTACTTTGCGGTGAAAAAAGTCAGAAATTTCTATTTAGAGAAAACAACGTTAGAAAGTGATGAATTGACTTTATTAAAAACTTTTTTTGAAGTATTTAAAAATTTAGCAAATGATATTCCGATTGCAGGTGGTTGTCCGATTTTCAATGCATCGATTGAGATGGACTGTCAACAAGATAGCGACATACTACCCCATGCACAAAAAACGATGCTTAGACTAATAGAAATGATTACTGAGATTATCGAATCTGGAAGAATAAAAGGAACTTTTCATTCCGAAATATCCGCAAAAGAGCAAGCTATTTTTTTCATATCTTCGTTGGAAGGAGGATTGGCACTAACCAAGCTTTATAAAGATTCAAAATATTTATTAACTGTTTGCGAAAATTTAGAGAAGTATTTACAGACATTAGTAAACTAATCTCTGCTATGCAGAATTTTTATTTTTTACAAAAAGAGACCGATTGGTTTCTATCAGAAACAACTGAAGGAGGATTGAATATGTATAAAGAAATCTTAGTGGAGAAAAGGGCAGATGGCATAGGGATTATTATCCTGAATCGACCATTAAAAAAGAATGCTATTAACATTACGTTAAGAAGAGAAGTATCAGAATGTCTAAATAAGTGGAAAGAATGTGATGAGATTGGTGTCGTTATTATTACGGGTGCAGGGAATGCATTTTCAAGTGGTTTTGATTTGAAAGAGTTCTCAGACCAAACTTTATTTGATGAAATATATGAATCTTCTGCTAAATATCATAGAGATGTTTGGCATTTTCCTAAACCATTAATTGCTGGGATTAATGGTTTAGCGTATGGCGGAGGATTTGACTTAGCTACTTTATGTGATTTGAGGATCTGTTCAGTTGATGCAACTTTTGCACATCCCGAAATAAAATTTGGAGCTCCTCCTATTTTTACTCCACTTCGCTGGATAGTTGGAGAAGGAATTGCGAAGGATATTTGTTTTACAGGAAGAATAATTGATGCAAAAAAAGCGTATGAAATTGGATTAGTTAATTACCTTGTGGAAAGTGATCAAGTATTAAATAAATGTATTGAAATAGCTAAACAAATTTTAGAATCTCCTGCTGAGACTTTACGATTTACAAAAAGTTTTATGAAAAAACATGCGGAAGAAAGTTTTGAAAGAGCCTTTAAAATTGAACATGATCAAGCATTTAAAGAGGTATTGTTTAAACAGCTTATGAAAAAATGATGAATCAAAAATAAAAGGGAGCGATATTTAAAATTAATGCTCTCTATACAGCCAGTTTCGAATTCAAACTGTTTGTTTCTATATAGCAAATTGTAACTATAGAAGTAGAGCTATTTTACACTTTAATTCGTTTTTTGTTTTTCGAAGCACTGAGTCTATAAAGGGTTTATAATAAATAAGAAAAAACATATATTGAAAGGCTGAAACGATAGTGAATGATTGGCTGGAAAGAGTAAAAAATAAAAAATTTATCGCATCCTTTAGCGGGGGAAAGGATAGTATGCTTGCTTTATATAAAGCGAAGCAAGTAGCAGAACCACTTGGACTAATTGCAATGCTGGATGAAACAGAAGAACATTCCCACTCGCACAGACTGACTCCTGAATTTTTAACTGCGCAAGCTCAAGCTATTGGTTATCCCATTTATTCACGGGGAGCAAGCTGGACAACATATGAACAACATTTCATTGAGCTATTACAAGAGGCGAAGAAAAAAGGTGCGGAAGTCCTCGTGACTGGAGACGTGGACGTAGCATATGAGGGAACATGGCACGCAGATGTCACAAATAAAGTAGGGATCACATTAAGCATGCCCCTTTACCTTAAAAATCATCGTTCGCTAGTTGAAGAATTTATTGATTTAGGCTTTATAGCTATGGTGACAACCGTGAATTTATCACTCGGTATGCGTATAGAAGACTTAGGAAGAATCTTGACTAGAGACTTCTTGGACGAGCTTCAGCAAAGATCTATTGATCCTTGCGGCGAAGGGGGCGAGTTCCATACAACGGTGATCGATGGTCCAATATTTTCAGCCCCTCTTCAAGTTCAACCGTTGGACATTATTACACATGAAAATTATGCATTTTTGCCATTGAAATTAAAAGCGTAATAATGAAAACCTTACATTTAGAAGTGCCTCTCTAAATGTAAGGTTTTGATATTTTTAAAATAAATGGTGTAGAAGTTCTTTTGAAAGCCGTTTTTCATTGTAATCAGCATGAAGGACTACAACGAAAATACTCTTAATACAATAGATAAAGTGTCGATGATGGGATTGCGTGTAAAATACAATTGCCTGTGAAATTTCGCAGTAAAAAATTTCACAGGCACTTTCATTCAGAGGAGGGTTTCTACCAGCATTTTTTTAGACTATTCTATGTAGTGGTTATTACTTTTGACATCACTCATCAATGTGTTTCTTAGATGAAAAACGCAAAATATAAAATAAATAGAATACAAAGTAAATACATCATTGGATGAACTTCTTTAAAACGTTTTTGAGCCATTAAACAAATGGGATAAAGGACAAACCCTAATCCAATACCAATAACTACGCTAGACGTAAGTGGCATCATAATTATTGTTAAAAACGATGGAATTACAATTTCTAACTTTGTCCAATTGATTTTACGGATTTCCATTGCCATTAAGGCACCGACAATAATTAATGCAGCGGATGTCACTTCCGCCGAAATCACACTGACAAGCGGTGAGAAAAACAACGCAACTAGGAAACACGCTGCAATGACGACAGATGTAAAGCCCGTTCTTCCTCCGACAGCAATACCAGCTGACGATTCAACACTTGTGGCAGGAGTTGAAGTTCCTAGAATAGCACCAAATACACCGGCAAGAGAATCAGCAAGCAATCCTTTACCTATATTCGGGATTTTACCATCTTTGACCATGCCAGCTTGGCTTGTTAATCCAATTAAAGCACCAGCCGTATCAAAAAAGGCAACAATTAAAAAGGTAAAGATGACTGTCAACATTTCAGGTGTAAATATTTCATCTAAGTGATTAAACACGACACCAAAAGTTGCTTCAATACTTGGGATACTCCCAATGAATGATGAAGGAACTTCAATTAAGCCGCACATCATACCTATAATGGTTGTTATACACATTCCATAGAATATGCCGCCATTGATTCCACGCACTAATAAAATAATTGTGATAGTAAGTCCAACTATTGCAAGCAGAGTCATCGGTGAAGTCAAATCTCCAATGGAAACAAATGTGTCTTCATTGCTTATAACAATACCACCATTTTTTAAACCGATAAACGTGATGAAGAACCCGATTCCGGAAGCGATGGCGTATTTTAAATCTGATGGAATAATCGTAATAATTTTTTCTCGAACTTTCATTAAACTTAATAACGTAAAAATAATGCCCGCAACAAAAACCCCAGTTAGTGTAATTTTCCAGTCAATCCCCATTCCAATACATACGGAAAAAGTAAAGAAAGAATTCAATCCCATACTGGGAGCTATGGCGATGGGAAAGTTAGCAAGCAGCCCAATAAGTAGTGTACCAATGATGGCAGTAAGAGCTGTTGCAGTGAATACTGCTCCTTGATCCATCCCAGATTGGCTCAAAATAAGCGGATTAACGATTAAAATATAGGCAAGGGATAAGAAAGTCGTAATCCCTGCTAATGTTTCTTGTTTATAGGATGTATTTCGTTCTGTAAATTTAAAAAAGTTTCTCATGATGTACTCTCCTAGTTTTATCAAAGAATATATGAAAGCAAGTTTACAGCTAATAGATTTCCCCAATAAAAAAACTTTGGCGACAATTAGGCCAAAGTTTCTCTACAAAATGGAATAAAAATATTATGTATAATAAGTTTTCATTCCTTGTAGACAAGCTATTTATGGTAGCTGGTAGAAACATTCAAGCCGTATTCTTGAATTTATACAAGGTTTTTATGTTATATTAAAAAGTTTAGAAAAATGATAACAGCTTTCATTTGAATCGTCAATATAAATTAGAATGATTTTTTATAAATAATTAATATAAAATATTTTAAAAAATGAAAAAAGTAAGAATAATAAAACGAAAAGTCATGGATAGGAATATGCATAAGGAGAACAAAGTTTGAGAGCAGTTAAAAAGATGAATTGAAAGTCATTTTAATAAAAGTGTAAACATAAAACAAAAAAAGTTCATAAAATACAATTATTATGTTTGAAGTATAAAAAGTATGGTATTATTTTTTTAAGAAAAAATTTGTCTAAATTGTGAACGGAAAATATACAAAAGGGTATTCACGATTGTTGACAGCAAGGGGGATAGGACCATGTTGAAATATTTTATGAATCTGTTTGCGTTGCTTTTTATTTTGGGTTTGATATTATTTGGAATTAGTTTTGTTTCCAATCTATCAATGTGGTACGGTATTAGTATCGTGAAAGGGAGTTTTTATTTATTACTCATTGGCCTATTTCTTCATTTAATCCAATTTGAATTTCAGTCAAATAATAAAAAAGCTTGAATGCAAGATTCAAGCTTTTTCCATGTCCATTACATATCCCAAATTAAAATCAATAATGAACCAATTATTGTAACGACTGCGATAATAATTCCGTAAAGCACATTTGTATAAATCGCTTTACCGTCTTCCGTTTCACCTGCGTGCATAAATAGCACTAATTGCACTGTTGCTTGGACAAAAGCTGTGACAAGTAGGATTGACATTGCTATTGGGAAAGTAAAATCCAGAAAATATACAAGCAGAGCAATAATCGTTAACACTAATGAAAAGATATAGCCGCCGACTTGTTTTGCAGGAAATAATTCTTTCATATTACATCATTCCTTTCAAGTAGATGAAGCTGAAAATGAAAATCCAGACAACATCTAGGAAATGCCAGTAGAGAGAGAAGATAAAGGATTTATTGGCTGTTCGTGCATTTATGCCGTCTTTTGCCACCTGAATGATGATGCTAAGTCCCCAGAACAATCCGAGGGTAACGTGGGCACCATGGGTACCGAGCGTTGTTAAGAGTGCAGCAGTAAATCCGCTTGTTTGATAAGTTGCACCAACATGGTAGTAATGCATAAATTCAAAGATTTCTACTGAAAGGAACCCTAGACCAAGTAATAGGGTAATACCTAAAAATGCTAACATGGCCTTTTTACGTCCGATTCTCATTGCATGAACAGCAAGGCCAATGGTGAAACTACTTGTGAGCAATACAAACGTTTCAATAAGCACTGGTGAAATTTCGAAGATTTCCGGTCCAGTTGGTCCATTTCCTGTTCGATGTTCCATGATGAAGTAGGCTGTAAAAAGTGTTGCAAACAGCATGATTTCCGCACCAAGGAAAATCCAGAAACCTAAAATATTCAATTGGTTTTGGTGTGTACCATATTCAAGAGGCTGCGTGTGATCGATTTTCATGAATTAGCACCTCCATATGTGCTTTCCGTTGCTTTAATTTCTTCCACTGAAATATAGCGTCCATCATCTTTTTCAAAGGAACGAAGCACCATACATGCGAAAATACCGATTAGCGCGATGACTGCAGGAACCCACAATGCAAATACGAAGGAGAATCCAGCGATAAAGAAAATCACACCCATAATAAATGGGACACCACTATTATTTGGCATGTGGATTTTTTCAATGTCACCTTTAAATAATTCATGTCCATTTTTCTTCACATCCCATAATGCTTCACTCGATGCTACATGTGGAGTGCGTGCGAAGTTGTATTCTGGTACTGGGTTGTGCGTTGCCCACTCCAATGTACGAGCGTTCCATGGGTCATCCCCAACATTTCTTGGAGAATTTTTAATACTATATAAAATGTTATAGACGATAATGCAGAAGGCAATTGTCATTAAACCTGCACCGATGAATGCAACAAAGTTTAAAGGACCGAAACCTGTCGCTTCTGAATACGTATACATACGGCGTGCTTGTCCGTCTAAACCTGTAATGTACATTGGGAAGAAGGCAAGGACGAATCCGATTGATAAGAACCAGAAAGCCCATTTACCAATGCGTTCATTTAACATAAAGCCGAACATTTTTGGCCAGTAGTAATGTAAGCCAGCTAACATCGCAAATACGACACCAGGTATGATTGTATTATGGAAGTGAGCGACTAAGAACATTGTATTGTGATATTGATAGTCCGCTGCTGACATCGCAAGCATAACCCCAGTAACCCCACCGATTGTAAATAGTGGAATGAATCCTACTGAGTACAGCATTGGAACAGTAAAGCGAATTTTCCCTTTCCACATCGTAAGCAGCCAGTTAAAGATTTTCACTCCAGTAGGCACCGCAATGGCCATTGTTGAAATGGAGAAGATACTGTTTGTTAAAGCACCTTGACCCATCGTAAAGAAGTGGTGCGTCCAAACTAGGAATGAAAGCAGGGAGATAATCACCATTGATCCTACCATTGATTTATATCCGTAAAGGTTTCGTCCAGAAAAAGTAGAAATAATCTCACTGTAAAGACCAAAGGCTGGTAAGATTAAGATATATACTTCCGGGTGTCCCCAGACCCAGAAGAAGTTTGCCCAAAGCATGTCCATACCGCCATTTGTAGAAGTAAAGAAGTTTGTCGCAAATAAGCGGTCTGTTGTACCCATTAATAACGCAATTGTTAATACTGGGAACGCAAAGATGATAATGACACAAGCCATAAATGTAGCCCATGTAAACATTGGCATTTTCATCAGCGACATTCCTGGAGCACGCATTTTTAAGATCGTAGTAATCATGTTGATACCAGTCATTAAGGATCCAATACCCGAAATCTGAATAGCAATCATATAATAGTTCGTTCCGACAGATTCACTAAATTCCGTTCCAGCAAGTGGGAAGTAAGACGTCCATCCTGCATCTGGTGAACCACCGACAACGAACGAAATATTAAATAACATCGCTCCAAAGAAGAAAAGCCAAAAGCTGATAGCGTTAAGTCTTGGAAAGGCAACGTCACGAGCTCCAATTTGCAATGGAACGACGATGTTCATGAAGGCAAAGATGAAAGGCATTGCCATAAAGATGATCATGACTACACCGTGCGTTGTAAAAATTTCATTATAATGTTGCGCATCCAATAATTGATTTTCCGGCATGGAGAGCTGTGCACGCATCATAATCGCGTCAGCTCCACCACGGAACAACATCAAAATTGCGGAGATTAAATACATAATCCCGATTTTTTTATGGTCCACAGTCGTAAGCCATTCTCGCCACAGGTAACCCCATTTTTTAAAATATGTTAAACCAACGACAATGGCTAGGGAGACAACAACAATCGCTACCATAGATGCATAGATTGCTGGGCTTGGATGCGGCACAGCAAATCGTTCAAAAAATTCCATGGATTTTTCTCCTCTCAAAGTTTATTACGTAAATTACTAGATTTACGTTTATTCGTGTGAATGCTCAGCATGCATTTCGTACTCTGTATGTTCAAGCTCCGTTCCTTCATCTGCACCGTGGTCATGTTCTGGAGGTGGATTGAATCCAAGGTGTGTTCCGGTAAACGTCATTCTTCCAAGATGACCAGGTTCTAATAATTTATCGAAAGTTTCTTCAGTTAATGGTTCAGCATTGGCATGAACTTCTTCCACCCATTCGTCAAATTTTGCTTGATTCATGGCTGTTACAGTAAATGTATTTTCAGCAAAACCTTTACCACTGAAGTTAGCGTTACGTCCCATATATTCTCCTGGTGTATCCGCAGCTAAATGAAGTGTTGTCACCATGTCAGCCATCGCATATTTTTGACCACCTAATTGTGGAATCCAGAAACTTGTAATAGGTCCGTAAGAATAAAGTTTAAACTCAATTGGTCGATTCGTTGGTATATATAAGTAGTTCACCGTTTCAATATCTTGTTCAGGGTAACTAAAGTGCCATTTCCAGTTGGAAGATGAAGCGTAAATGATTAATGGTTCTTGATCTTCATAACCTTGTGGAGTTGCTTCTACAATGTAGTTACTTTTCACAGAAATAAACGAAAGAACGGCCACAATAATGATTGGAATACCAATAAAGAGTCCTTCAATCAAAGGACTACCCTCAATGTGAGGTGGTTCGTAATCTTCCGGTAGTTTCGAAGCTCTATATTTAACAAGCATGTAAACTAATAAAACCATGACAACGATTACAATAAACGCCATAATCCCGATGGAAATCATAATGTCACTTGCTTGACGTGCCGCTTGAGGTCCTTTTGGGTCTAACACTAATAAAGGTTCACAACCTGCGAGGAAGACAAGAAGCATTGAGAGAGATAACAGCAGAGTTCGTTTCATATGGATGTACTCCTTTCAACGTTCAAAAAGAAAATCGATTTTCGATTTCCTTTCAATCACTTTGAGTTAATTCTATATCAAAATAAGAAATTTAACATCGTTTACACTATGGGTATAGTGTAAAATTCACAAAACAGACATGAATTGTTTTAGATTTTGTCGATAATTATCCAAAGCTTAGCCAAATTTTACAATAAATCTGTATTCAGGCATTATAAGTATAATATTATTAAGGTAAAATTATTTTAGAAAAATAATTTTGAGAGCGAAGGTTAAATAAAAATAGAAGAAAATAAATCTTCCGGTGTGGAACATTTTGATAAGATACTGAAGAATGCAAGGAGATAAAAATTTCTATATAATAAATGATAGAATGAGTAGAAGTTTATATTGAAAGAGATGGAATACGATGAGTCATTTAATTGTTTCGAATTTAACAAAAACCGTTGGAGATAAAACACTATTTAAAAACGTTGAATTTACCATTTATGAAGGAGAGCGGGCAGGACTGATTGGGATTAATGGTACTGGGAAGTCAACTTTACTTTCCATTTTAGCTGGCGAACAAGAAGCCGATTCCATCGAAATGGATCATCCAAACAAATATCGAATTGCCTACTTGCCACAAAAACCTGTATTTGAAGAAGGACTTACCGTTCTGCAAGCTGTCTTTTCAGGAAACTCTCCCATTTTGCAATTAAATAGAGAGTATGAAGAAGTCGTATCAAAACTCGCCATTCAGCCTGAATCAGAAGCGCTTCAAAACCAATTATTCCAACTGCAGCAGCGAATGGACGCTGAAAAAGCTTGGGATGTTAATGCTCTCGCAAAACAAGCTTTAACGAAACTGGGCATTAATTTGTTTGATGAGCATGTTTCGAATTTATCAGGTGGGCAGCAAAAGCGTGTGGCTTTAGCGAAGGTTTTAATTGAACCGGCGGATCTTTATTTATTGGATGAGCCGACGAACCATCTTGATGCAGAATCAACGGAATGGCTGCAAGAAATGATACTTCGCTTAAAAGGAGCCGTTATTTTTATCACCCATGACCGCTATTTTTTAGATGAAATTGCCACTCATATTTATGAACTCGCGGATCAAACCCTTTATCGCCATAACGGCAACTATGCGGATTTCTTAGAAGCGCGAGCAATTCGGGAAGAAAATAGACAGGCAACGCAAGAAAAATTACGCAATCGTTACCGCAATGAGTTGAAATGGATACGCCGCGGTGCGAAAGCAAGAACGACGAAACAAAAAGCAAGAATTCAGCGCTTTGAAGAATTAGACAAGCAAATTGAACGGCATAAAGAAGAAGCAAAACTTGAACTGTCGCTATCGACTACCCGATTAGGGAAAAAGGTTTTAGAAGGCGTCCATTTATCCAAATCGTTTGGGGAGCGAACGATATTAAAAGACTTTAATTTTCTGATTCAACAAGGGGATCGCATCGGCATTGTTGGTGCTAATGGATATGGAAAATCGACTTTATTAAAGATATTGGCAGGGGAAATTCAGCCAGATGCAGGAGAAGTCATTGTTGGACCTACCGTTAAGATAGCCCATTTTCATCAAATGCTTCCAAAAATGAATGAAAATCAGCGAATGATTGAATATATTCGCGAGGCTTCGAACGACATTACCGACTCGGAAGGGGTTCGTTATTCAGC
Source organism: Ureibacillus thermosphaericus (assembly GCF_012396605.1). GTDB lineage: Bacteria > Bacillota > Bacilli > Bacillales_A > Planococcaceae > Ureibacillus > Ureibacillus thermosphaericus. The sequence goes on along the minus strand of NZ_JAAXPW010000022.1, from coordinate 17,252 downwards.
TGCCCAAATGTTGGAAAGATTTTTATTCCCATTACATACACACGGTACACCGATTGGGAAGTTATCAGGCGGTGAGCGGAAACGACTGCATTTATTAAGATTATTGATGGAACAGCCAAATGTATTGTTATTGGACGAGCCGACAAATGATTTAGATATTGAAACACTTGGAGTATTGGAAGATTTTATTGAACATTTCCCAGGTGTTGTGATTACCATTTCCCACGACCGTTTCTTCTTAGACCGAATTGCGAAAAAATTATGGATTTTAGATGGTAAAGGGAATGTAGAGGAAAGCTTGGATTTATACACAGAATATTTAGCGAAGAAATCCGAAGCTGAAAAGCTGGAGATAAAAGCAGAAAAACAAGAAAAACCAAAGCAAGAGAAGCCAAAAAATGAAAAGAAAAAATTAACTTATAAAGAACAAAAAGAGTGGGAAACAATTGAAGAAACAATTGCACAAGTGGAAGAGGCAATAGCGGAAACGGAAGAACTAATGGCAGGCTGTGGATCGGATTATGTGAAACTACAGGAATATACAGATAAATTAAACGAACTAAATGCTGAATATGAACGATTGATTGAAAGATGGACGTATTTAGATGGAATTGTGAACGGAAATTAAATGGAGGGAAGAATATTGAAAATAGTAACGATTGAGCCAACACCGAGTCCCAATTCAATGAAAGTGGTAGTGGATGAGGAGTTGCCTTTTGGCAAAAGCTTTAATTATACGAAAGAAAATATAGAAGAAGCGCCAAGTGAAATCCAAGAAATCTTGAAAATTGAAGGCGTTAAGGGTGTTTATCGCGTATTAGATTTTTTAGCGGTTGAGCGGAATGCAAAATATCAATGGGAAACGATTTTATCCCAAGTTCGCAATGCGCTTGGTGATCAAACAGAAGAGGTGGAACAAAAGGAACAAGCTGTGGATCATTATGGAGAAGTTTTTGTCCACGTTCAAATGTTTAGAGGATTGCCGCTTCAAATTAAAGTGTTTGATTCTTCCGGTGAACATCGGATTTCAACTGGTGAGCGGTTTGTGAATGCGTTTCATCAAATTAAAGTTGACAAGACAGACGAAAACTATATTTTCGAACGTAAGTGGGCAGATTTTGGCATTCGCTATGGAGATAAAGAAGAAATTGCGCAAAGCGTCTTAAAAGAAATTGAAGCAACATATCCAGATGAACGGATTGCCCGCATAGTGGAAGCAGCAAATGCAAAAAAACAAGAAACCGTAAAAAGAAAGAAAATTACGGTGGAAGAGTTTGAGGTGGAGGATTGGAAGGAACGTTTCCAAATGCTAGATCAAATTCCGGATCCGGATTTGGATGATCTTCCATTATTGGAAAAAGCTTTGGAAGATGAACAGATGTCCATTCGGAGACTCGCAACAGTGTATTTAGGCATGATTGAAGATAAGGCAGTTGTGCCGCTTCTTGTTCGTGTATTGAAAGATAAAAGCGCCGCGGTTCGCCGCACTGCAGGAGATTGCATGAGCGATCTTGGATTTGTAGAATTTGAACCGGCCATGATGGAAGCGTTAAAAGATAAAAATAAACTTGTCCGCTGGCGTGCAGCTATGTTTTTATATGAATCTGGAACGGAACGGAGTCTTCCTGCATTAAGGGATGCGGAAAATGATCCGGAATTTGAGGTGAAACTCCAAGTAAAGATGGCTATTGCACGAATCGAGCAAGGCGAAGAAGCAAAAGGATCCGTCTGGAAGCAAATGATGGAGAGAAATAATAACTGAGTATAAAAGTGGGTAAGTTTTGTGCCCTTTGCAATGTAAAAATGGCTGCCTAACAAGTCGTTACTTTCCAGGCAGCCTTTTATTTATGTGTTTTGATATTTCCAAAATACTTTTCAAGTTAGTGAATTTAATATTCGATAAACAGGGAATGTTTCATATCATCAAAGCGAAACTTAATCGTCAATAAAAAGAAAGAAGAAATTTTTTATTACGCTAACTTCTCCTGTGTATATTTTCTGGGCTTTAATACCGTATATGAGATTCCGCCAAAAATAAACAAAATACCAAGAGTCTGCAAGAGGCTTGGTCTAAAATCAAGAATCACCATATCGAGTAAAATTGCTACAACTGGGTCAAGGAAAGTTAAAACAGAAACAATGATTGTCGGCAATTTACGAATACTGTCAAAGAATAAATAGTAAACAAATCCAGTATGAATAATACCTGTTCCCACTATAAACATTATGTTTGTGCTTGTTAAACCATGAAACACCGAAAAATCGCACATTGGCAACAAAATGAGTATGCCCAAAGCTGTTTGTACAAATGTCGTTGCATAAGGTGATAATCCTTTTAGCGTCTTACTTAAAAACATCGTCAACGCATAGCAAATGGCGGATAACATGGCCCATATAAATCCAGAATTCATAAAAGCTTCAATGGAATGTAAATGTTCCATTCCAACAATAAAAACAGAGCCAACAAAACAGATGATAATGGCAAGAATATTCCCAATCGTAATGTGTTCTTTCAATAATACCGCACCTAACATCACAACGAAAATGGGTGCTAAGTTATAAATAGAAATGGCTACGGAAATGGACATTTCTTCAAATGCCTTAAATAAAAACACCCAATTCAATACGAGGAATATTCCGCAAAATAGAGTTTGTAATACTTCTTTTCGATCCCAAACTTCTGTCTTATGTCCTCCGGTTATCAACCATAGTCCACCTAAAAATAAAGTTGCACAGATACAACGAACAAATACGAGCTCTACAGCAGGAATCCCTGTATTCACTGTAAATAAACCGATGGAACCAAAAATGGCCATACTAACTGACAGTTTAATCATAGCAGATACATTCATTTGACTTCCCTCAAAACTATATTAATATCCTATAATTTTCCGAAAACTCTGAAATAAAACAATATAGAATCTATTAAATAACATTTATGTGAATTTGGCAATACTATTACAAAATATTATTAGGAAACAGGGCTCTTTTTATATTTTTCTATGATAGAATAGTGTAGGATTTAATAAAGAAACTCTAATACAAGTTCGACAATGTAAACGTTTGCTTAGAGCTTCGATAGAAAGAAAAGGAGATTGTTTTTATTATGAATACCGATGTTCGTATTGAGAAAGACTTTTTAGGAGAAAAGGAGATTCCGAAAGACGCTTATTATGGCGTACAAACAATTCGGGCAACGGAAAATTTTCCAATTACAGGTTATCGTATTCATCCAGAATTAATTAAATCACTAGGGATTGTAAAAAAATCAGCCGCATTAGCAAACATGGAAGTTGGCTTACTCGATAAAGAAGTTGGGCAATATATCGTAAAAGCTGCTGACGAAGTGATTGAAGGAAAATGGAATGATCAATTTATTGTTGACCCAATTCAAGGCGGGGCAGGAACTTCCATTAATATGAATGCAAATGAAGTGATTGCTAACCGCGCATTAGAATTAATGGGAGAGGAAAAAGGAAACTATTCAAAAATTAGTCCAAACTCCCATGTAAATATGTCTCAATCAACAAACGATGCTTTCCCTACTGCAACGCATATTGCTGTGTTAAGTTTATTAAATCAATTAATTGAAACTACAAAATACATGCAACAAGAATTCATGAAAAAAGCAGATGAATTCGCTGGCGTTATTAAAATGGGAAGAACGCACTTGCAAGACGCTGTTCCTATTTTATTAGGACAAGAGTTTGAAGCATATGCTCGTGTTATTGCCCGCGATATTGAACGTATTGCCAATACGAGAAACAATTTATACGACATCAACATGGGTGCAACAGCAGTCGGCACTGGCTTAAATGCAGATCCTGAATATATAAGAATCGTAACAGAACATTTAGCGAAATTCAGCGGACATCCATTAAGAAGTGCACAACATTTAGTGGACGCAACTCAAAATACAGACTGCTATACAGAAGTTTCTTCTGCATTAAAAGTTTGCATGATCAACATGTCTAAAATTGCCAATGATTTACGCTTAATGGCATCTGGACCACGCGCAGGCTTATCAGAAATCGTTCTTCCTGCTCGACAACCTGGATCTTCTATCATGCCTGGTAAAGTGAATCCTGTTATGCCAGAAGTGATGAACCAAGTGGCATTCCAAGTGTTCGGTAATGATTTAACAATTACATCTGCATCTGAAGCAGGCCAATTTGAATTAAATGTGATGGAACCTGTGTTATTCTTCAATTTAATTCAATCGATTTCGATTATGACAAATGTCTTTAAATCCTTTACAGAAAACTGCTTAAAAGGCATTAAGGCAAATGAAGAACGTATGAAAGAATATGTTGAAAAAAGCATTGGAATCATCACTGCAATAAACCCACATGTAGGCTATGAAACAGCTGCAAAATTAGCACGTGAAGCATATCTTACAGGGGAATCCATCCGTGAACTTTGCATTAAGTATGGCGTATTAACAGAAGAACAGTTAAATGAAATCTTAAATCCATATGAAATGACACATCCGGGAATTGCTGGAAGAAAATAATGCAATTTTTTTAGGCGAAGGGTACTATTGAGGTGCTCTTTGCCTTTTATTTTTTGAGTTACAACATGATGAAGTGTAATCGAAATCTGCAATGTTCGATAATAGCCAAAATCGTGGAGATAATAGTCAACCATGCAAGGATAATAGTCAAACACGGCAAGATAATAGCCAATGGAAGAAAAAGGGTGCCTCGCCCGATACGATAATAGTCAAAATGATGAAGATAATAGTCAACCATGCAAGGATAATAGTCAAACTCGGCAAGATAATAGCCAATGGAAGAAAAAGGGTGCCTCGCCCGATACGATAATAGTCAAAATCAAGAAGATAATAGTCAACCATGCAAGGATAATAGTCAAACTCGGCAAGATAATAGCCAACGGAAGAAAAAGGTGCCTCGCCCAATACGATAATAGTCAAAATGATGAAGATAATAGTCAACCATGCAAGGATAATAGTCAAACTCGGCAAGATAATAGCCAATGGAAGAAAAAGTTGCCTCGTCCAATACGATAATAGTCAAAATGATGAAGATAATAGTCAACCATGCAAGGATAATAGTCAAACTCGGCAAGATAATAGCCAATGGAAGAAAAAGTTGCCTCGTCCAATACGATAATAGTCAAAATCAAGAAGATAATAGTCAACCATGCAAGGATAATAGTCAAACTCGACAAGATAATAGCCAACCGAAGAAAAAGGGTGCCTCGCCCGATACGATAATAGTCAAAATCAAGAAGATAATAGTCAACCATGCAAGGATAATAGTCAAACTCGACAAGATAATAGCCAACCGAAGAAAAAGGGTGCCTCGCCCGATACGATAATAGTCAAAATGATGAAGATAATAGTCAACCATGCAAGGATAATAGTCAAACTCGGCAAGATAATAGCCAACGGAAGAAAAAGGTGCCTCGTCCAATACGATAATAGTCAAAATCAAGAAGATAATAGTCAACCATGCAAGGATAATAGTCAAACTCGGCAAGATAATAGCCAACGGAAGAAAAAGGTGCCTCGCCCAATACGATAATAGTCAAAATGATGAAGATAATAGTCAACCATGCAAGGATAATAGTCAAACTTGGGAACATAATAGCCAACGGAAGAAAAAGGGGCTTAGCGAAATTCCATATTAGTCAAAATCAAGAAGATAATAGTCAATCAATCAAGGATAATAGTCAAACTCAGCAAGATAATAGTCAATGGATGAAAAAGGCATCAGCAAACTCAATAAAATCCAAAATTAGGAAGAGAATAGCCAATCGATGAAAATTACCAGCAAATGCTAAGGTGAGCCATTAGTCAATATCCCTAAAATAAAAAAACAGAGCGAATTTACTTCATTCGCTCTGATGAATCATTGACTTGATAGAACTTCATTTAAAAACGCATCCCGCTTTTCAGGAGTTTGTTGCTCGCCTTTCAATAACATTGCTCCAACTTTAAAGTCCGATAAATCTTTCTCCACAATAAATTGCAAGTTGATATCCGCCTTTTCTTGTCCATCAACAGGACAAACTCCTTTAAACTCTACAACATGTTGGCGATTGTTCGTTTTAAAATAAATCCACTCTTCATTTTCGCAAGTTTTGTTCAAAGCATCTTCATAGTTTAACGAAGGGCTACTACTAGAAGTTTGTGTTTTAATATAGTATATATATTCAGCACCATCCGTTGGTTTATACATATACCAAAAAATAAAAAGGATGAGTATAGGTACAATCCATAAAATCGTTCGTTTTGAAACATTTTGCATGGCAATAAACTCCCCCTACCTTTGTAATGACATTATATCAATATCAAATACTATTTTCTATAAAATTTCATATTATACTATTTCTGGTTAACTCAATACATTCTAATCAAAGAAAATAACATTATAATTATAATTAAAACTAGTCAACACAAGGTGATTGTAAAAAATGAAATTAATATTAACAGAAAAACCATCCGTTGCGAAAAATATTGCAGATGCGTTAAACATAAAAACAAAAAAAGAAGGATATTTTGAAGGGAACGGATACATTATTACGTGGGCTTTCGGACACCTTCTTGAATTGTATGATGCGAAAGATTATGATCCAAAAATGACGAAATGGAGAATGGAGTACTTTCCTTTCATCCCACAAAAATTTCAATACAAAGTGAAAACAGATCCTAAAAATAAAGAGAAAGAAGACTTTGGGGCAAAAAAGCAGCTGGAAATTATCCAACAGTTAATGAACCGCCCTGACGTGGAAATGATTATTTCTGCCTGCGACTATGATCGGGAAGGGCAACTGATTGGCGATACAATTATATATAATTTGAAAACGAATAAGCCTGTGTATCGAATGTTGCAAAATGAATGGACGAAGGAAGAAGTGTTGAAAGGTCTTAAACAATTAAAACCAAATACGGAAATGAGACCGCTGTTGGATGCAGGAATTAGTCGGCAATGGGCGGATTGGGTGATTGGCATTAATTTGACATCTGTTGCAACGTTAAAATATCAGAAAGGATCAGGCAGTGCTTTAAACATCGGAAGAGTTTTATTACCTACATTAAAAATAATTTATGATCGAGATAAAGAAATCGAACAATTCAAACCTGAAGATTATTTCAAACTCGAAGCGTCCTTTCAAACCCAAAATGGGGAAGTGTATAAAGGAACGTATCACGTAAATGGAGAGGAAAAGTTTAAGAATAGAGATGAATTAGAAAACATTCAAAAAGCATTAGCGAATCATCAAGCACAAATTATCGAAAAGACCGTAGAGAAAAAGAGAGAATATCCTCCTTACTTATTCAATTTGACAAACTTGCAAGGGTATATTACGAGCAAATATAAAGGTTGGACTTCCGATAAAGTGCTGAAAGTTGCCCAATCCCTTTATGAAAAGAAATATATTACCTATCCACGTACAGCTAGCGTCGTATTGGAAGAAAGTTTAGTGGATAAAGCAATGAAGGTTCTTCAAATTGTAAAAAAAGGCTTACCTTATGAAGGTGAAATCGTTTTTGCTAAAAAGAAACGTGTATTTGACAACTCAAAGGTCGAAAGCCATAGCGCCATTATCCCGACGTATGTGAAGCCTGCCCGTTTATCGAATGATGAGAAAATCGTTTATGAAGCGATTAAAAATCGTTTTCTAATGCAATTTATGCCTGTGGCTGAACATGAAGAAACAAAAATCGTAACGAAAGTGAACGAAATCAAAGGAGAGTTTATTTCAAAAGGCAGAGTTCAAATTGTAGAAGGGTGGAGAAAAGTAGAACAAATTGAGTCAAAAGATATGATTCTTCCAAATGTAACCCTTCATGAGCTAGTGACAATCATGGACCATGAACTAACCTCTTATGTTACTAAGCCGCCGAAACATCATACGGAAAAAACGTTATTGAAGGTGATGGAAACGTGCGGAAAAGGGAAGGAAGAAGAGTTGGAAGAAAGCGATGAAATGATGGCGACCATTTTAAGCGGTTTTAGCATCGGCACGCCGGCAACAAGAGCAGAAACAATCAAAAAGTTGAAATCAATTGGTTACATTACAACGAAAAATAAATATCTAATTTGCACAGAGCTAGGGAAGCGAATTGTTGAAACATTCCCAATCAAAGAATTGTTTGATTTAGAGTTTACCGGCCGATTAGAAAAAACGTTATCGGATATTGAAAAACAAAAATTTCAGCGGGAACGATTTTTACAATTTATTTTTGACTTTACGAAAAGAGCTGTATATACCATTCAACAAGATGAAGATGTGATTTTAAATGAAGTGGAGAAAAAGAAGAAAACCTTTGAAGTGGTAGGGAAATGCCCAGTTTGTGGTCATGCGGTCATTGAAGGGAAAAAAGGATTTGGTTGCAGCAATTGGAAAAATGGATGTAAATTTGTCATTTGGAAAAATGATAAATTCCTGGCTTCCATGAAAAAGAAACCGACGAAAACGATGGTGAAGCAGTTGTTGAGAGATGGGAATGTGTTATTGAAAGGTCTCACAAGCAAAAAAGGGAATAAGTTTGATGCAATGTTGCGTTATGAAAAAAATCCTGAAGAAGAATATTTCAGTTGGAAGATGGAATTTTCCAACAACGTAGAGCGAGGAAAGTAAGGATCTATTTAATGGAATAATCCATTTGAAGTGTATCTGAATATGATAATAAAAAGAGGAAAGGATTTTCATCATCAAAAGGAAACGCTTTGTTCCATTGGTGATTATTGCCATTTTAGTCTATGGATTCTATGCTTTTTCGTCAGTGGCATTGGATGATGAGTGGCAAGCATTATCGCATGTAGAGCATGATCCATCATTCAAAATGCTTATGAATCAAACATCAGACACTAATTTCCTTCCTCAAAATCATTCTTATATAGAGAGTACTACTCAATTTGTGAATCATGCATCCCTTAATGCTCTCTACGAATTCATCTATTTTACTAGAAATTTCTCGCCCATCACTCTTTTAGAGCATCATGAATGGCACAATCCTACCGAAAAGTCCCAACTAATTTTGATTGCCATCCAATCCTTTTATACCATTGGTTTTTTGTTACTTGTCGGATCGGTGATTTGGTGGAGAATTATACAGAATTATTCCTTCTATGTACGAAAAACATATTTGCAATGGGGATTTGTTATTCAATGCGTTCATTTTCTCGCATTGATTTCACTTATTTTATTGGAAATGAATATATTAACGGATGGATTCCTTCCTTCCTTACCAAACCAATCATCGATTCAGTATGGCTGGTATCTCTCGCTTATAGTCTCAGTATTGGGGTTATTGTTTTTGTATAAAAATCGATGGTTCGATTTATTGTTTGTACTGATACTTATAGGTTGTAAAATCGAATATCCAGCAGATTTTCGCTCACTTATTTTAGCACTATTTGAAATCCTTCATTTGATTGCGGCTGCGATTTGGTTTACAGGTCTTGCCATTGTTATTTTTTTCTATTCTAAATATAAAACAATGGTAAAAAACTTCATTTCCATTTTCATTGAATATGCTTTTGTTTGCATTGTGATGTTAGTTATTTCCGGTAGTTTGTTAGCGTATAAATATGATTCGCCATTGGATTTATTGTTAAAGCCGTTAGGGCTGTTGCTTTTACTTAAAATCGTACTTGTCGGGTTCGTCACAATTATTTCTCAAAAAATACATTCTACTATGGACGATTTTCATATAAAATGTTGGATGTATGTTCAATTAGTACTTATGGTCATGATTATTATTCTAGTTTCTGTCATTTCGATTTTTTAATGATAAAAAGTTATAAAAATCTATGAATCAACAATAAATTTAGACTAGAAAAATCAAGAAGATAGTATATAATAAAACTACTAAATATTAAGTATTGATAATCGATACTGACACATGATATATAGTAAAATCGTGTGCATCTATTTTTACCGAATAGGTGTGCACGGTTTTCTTTTAAAAAAAATTGAAGTTTTTTATGTTAGGCAACTATGCAGTTTTGTAGTGAATTTCTACATATACTAGGACGAATTAATATAATCGGATTAAATTTTGCAAATATTTTATCTTTTTATTTAATTGGTCTTGACGATTTTTTATAAAATTTGTACACTGAGGAAAGTCAAATGTTTTTATGGAAAATACAATTCTGGATAGTAAGGATTTGATGAAAAAAATGATAGTATGTAAATTTGGTGGTACTTCTGTTGCAAGTGCAGAACAAATCAAAAAAGTGGCAAATATTGTGAAGGCTAATCCAAAAAGAAGAATCGTGACGGTATCTGCTCCAGGGAAACGCTTTGGTGATGATATTAAAGTGACGGATTTGTTAATCGATTTAGCAGAATCAGCTCTTCGGAATGATCAAGTTGAAGAGAAGCTGCAAAATGTGTTAAATCGATATATTGAAATTGCTCAAGGTCTAGGTTTAGACGGAAAAATTTGCGAAGTAATAGAGAAAGATTTACGCGAACGCATTGCATTAAAATTAGAAAAAGAGTTATTCATTGATAATTTAAAAGCAAGTGGAGAAGACAATAACGCGAAATTAGTCGCGGCATATTTCAACTCTATTGGCATGAAGGCGAAATATGTTAGCCCAAAAGAGGGGTTAATTGTAAACGACCCTCCTGAAAGAACAGTTGCCTTACCAGAGACTTATGAAAACTTAAAAAATCTGGGCAAGAGTGAGGAAATCATTGTCTTCCCTGGATTCTTCGGATATACAAAAGATGGTGTATTGCGTACATTTGATCGCGGTGGTTCCGATATTACAGGTTCCATCTTAGCGGCGGCTGTCAAAGCAGAGCTGTATGAAAACTTCACAGATGTTGATTGCGTTTTTTCTGCAAATCCGAAAGTGGTAAACGATCCTATCGGTATTGAAGAAATTACATTCCGTGAAATGAGAGAGCTTTCTTATGCAGGATTTTCAGTATTCCATGATGAAGCTTTAATTCCTGTATTCAAACTAGGGATTCCTGTGAATATTAAAAACACAAATAATCCTTCTGCTCCTGGTACACGCATTGTTCCATCCCGCAAGCCTAATGGTCGACCGGTCATTGGGATAGCGGCAGATCACGGTTTCTCGACTTTGTACGTCTCTAAATATTTAATGAATCGAGAAATTGGATTTGGCAGAAAACTATTACAAATCATTGAGGAAGAAAACATTTCTTACGATCATACGCCATCTGGAGTGGATGATATTTCAATTATCATTCGTTCCAACCAATTAAATCCTGAAAAAGAAGAACGCATTGTTAAACGAGTGAAAGAAGAACTTCACGCAGATGATGTTTATTTCCGTCACGGATTTTCCATGATTGTCATTGTAGGCGAAGGTATGCGCAATAATACAGGATTAGCAGCCCGTGCAGCTTCAGCTATTTCTAGAACTGGAGCAAATATCGAGATGATTAATCAAGGGTCATCAGAAGTTAGCCTCGTATTTGGTGTATTGCAGCCATATGAAGACCAATGCTTACGCGCATTGTATGAGGAGTTTTTTGCACCTGTAACGATTTAATATAATGAAGATGCAGCAGACAACCTGTTGCATCTTTTTTTTGTATTTATAATTTTTTCAAATTCATGAATTTTCATTATAAAAAGTATTTGTATATAGAAAAAAAGATAGTTCGGAGTAATAAAACACTATATAATAAGTGGTGAAAGGAGTGAAACAATGGAAAAAAAGGAATTGATTTTCTATCCGGAAAATCCAGTGACTCAATTTTTATTTAATGACACTCGTTCCGCGGCCATTTGGCTAGTTGTCCGCATTTATGTAGGATGGATTTGGCTCCAATCAGGAATTCATAAAGTATTTGATGATGCTTGGACTGGTAAGAATGCGGGAGCGGCAGTCAGCGGATATTTACAAGGTGCCATCGAAAAAGCATCCACGACGAATGATGTAATGGGATGGTATGCAGCCTTTTTAGAACATATTTGTTTGCCGAATGCGACAATCTTTAGCTATTTAGTTGCGTTTGGGGAAGTGCTTGTTGGGATTGGATTAATAATAGGATTGTTTACAGCCATTGCAGCCTTTTTCGGATCGATGATGAATATTGCCTTCTTATTTGCTGGCACGTTAAGTTCAAATCCACGTCTATTATTACTCAGCATTCTCTTAATGTTAGCTTGGAAAGTAGCAGGTTGGTATGGTTTAGATCGCTGGGTATTATTAAAACTCGGAACTCCTTGGGGAAAAATTGCAAAGCAGAAAGAAGACACAACAGTGTTCAATGCTTAATACATATGGTAAAATATCCTTACATAAATAGACTAAGAAAACGTTGCTTATAAGGCAACGTTTTTTCATGAAAAGGTGAAAGAAGATGAATGTAATATTTGTATTAACATCTACAGGTCAAGAATTATTACAAATGGTCTCCCACGATGTTGCAGGTTTACTTGCGGCGGTGAAGGGAGAATATGTAACGTTTCCTTTTGGCAGTTATAAATATGATTTTCATACCCTTGACCACTATTTAGAGGGAAATGAATATCGCCAAGAACTAGTGATTTATTTAAAAGAGGAAGATTCGAGAGAGTCAATGAAACAATTTGTCATTGATGCAGAATAGAAATAATATTTTGTGAAATATAATTTCAAAATGAATACTGCGTCTTGCCCATATCAGATGGTCGAATTTTTATTGATTCTTTCGTCTAATTTTGCGTTCTTCTAGGAACGCAATTTTGTTTTTTTTGTAAAATAATAATATTCCAGTGAATTGCCCTTTCTAGTGAAGGAGGTGGCTTGATGATTAATGCAATAGGTGGAATCGGCATTTTTTTATTAGGAATGTCGATGTTGACAAACGGGTTGAAAGAGATTGCGGGCGAAACGTTGAGAAAATGGTTACATACTTTCACAAAAGGAACGTTTACATCCTTATTAACAGGATTTTTTATGACTGTGCTCGTTCAATCTTCAACCGCAACAACGATTTTAACAGTTGGTTTTGTCAGTGCAGGACTTATTTCTTTTTTTCAGTCGATTGGTATTATCATTGGCGCCAATATTGGAAGTACAAGTACAGGGTGGATTATTTCCCTTTTAGGGTTTAAGATCAGCCTGCAAGCCATGTCATTGCCGATGATTGGTTTAGGGGTATTTGTACAATATGTGGCTCCAAGCGACATCAAGAAATATGGAGGCGTGTTGACCGGTTTCGGCCTTCTATTTCTAGGAATCGATTTGCTCCAAAAAGGGATGGAAACGGCCCAACATTGGATTCGCTTTGAGTCATTGGATACTGAATCCTTTCTGTCCATTTTGTTATTAATTGGAATTGGCATTATTATGACCATTATTATGCAAGCATCTAGTGCAGCGATGGCAACGACGCTTACTGCATTATTTGCTGGAGCGATTGATTTTGAACAGGCTGCTTTTTTAGTCGTTGGTCAAAATATCGGAACGACTGCAACAGCTATTGTGGCTTCGATTGGATCATCCATCGCAGCAAAACGAACAGCGGCAACCCATTTGATGTTTAATGTTGTGACCGCTTTCATTGTGACCATTTTCATTCGCTACATTTTACAATTTGTTGAGTTTTTGACTGTTGCGTTTACCGGTAGCTTTGATGAAACCGTGGGGCTTGCATTATTCCATACGCTGTTTAGTGTATTTGGGGCCATCATTTTCGTTCCATTTACAAAGCAGTTTTCAAAGCTCTTAACGAAAATGTTGCCAGAAAAGGCGAATGCGTTGACTCGAAATCTCGACGATCAATTGGTATCCATTCCATCCGCTGCCTTAGAAGTAGCTTATCAAACATTATTGCAAATGATGAAACATTTAACGGATTCAATGTTAGAATTAATTGAAGCGAAAAAGGGAACGGCTAGCTACGAAAAAAAAGTGCAGGAAGTAGAGGAAGCCATTGTGTTACTCCGTAAGTTCCTCAATGACGTGCAATCGGATTCAACGAAACTTCGTAATCAACATGTTGCCATATTGCACGTGTTGGACCATATCAGCCGATTAATTCGCGTATTGCGAGAACAACAAAAGGTAGAAGGAGTTTTTCATCAAGAGAAATTGATGAAATGGTGGCATAAAACGTTAGAACAAATCAATCAAAGTTTTGACAGCGAAGAAAAGTTGTTGGAAATGGAGCAAGAGTTGGAGAAAACCGCCCACAAAATTGCAGAAGAAAGAAGAGTGCGCAGAAGAAAATATTATGAGCGAACGGCGGTAAGAGAAACAAAATTGGAAGTGGCCATGTCCAACGTTCAGGCGCTTCTGTGGATTGACCGTCTCGTCTACCATTACTGGCGCGCCTTTGCGAGATTGGTGGAATTTAAAAAAGGGACGGAACTAGAAGAATCCTCGAATTTTTATGATCGGGAATCGTTGTGACAAAAAGCAGGTAACAGTATGTGTGGGTTTATAGAAAATGAAGCTATCCAAAATAAAGCAGACTGGAAACGGTAATGGTTTCTAGTCTGTTTTTCTTATTAAAGGCAATATTTGAAGTTTTTAATAAAAAAAATGCTCATTAGCAAAAAAGTCCAGTAATTCTTCCATATATTGATGTGTATGCAAGCATGAATGATTCCACTATAATTGAACGCTAGGGAGGAGAAGACATGAAAAACTTATAACGATTTTACTATCCATTACACTGATAGGATGCTTTACAGTTCCATCCTATGCACAGACATTCCAAGATGTTTCGAAAACGCATTATAATTATTCAGACATTGAGTATTTAGTAGATCAAGAAGTCATTGATCAAGGAACAACATTTGCTCCTTCCAATACTGCAACTCGTTTAGATGTGATTGTGATGCTTGCAAAAGCATTGAAATTGGATAATTCGCCATCAGCAACAGGTTTCAAGGATGTCCCGAAAACTCACAAGTATAGCGGGTATATTTATGCAGCAACGAAGGCAGGAATCATTAAAGGTTATCCGGACGGTACATTCAAGCCTGACCAAAAAGTAACGCGTGGACATATGGCTACGTTTATTGCCCGCGCTTATCCATTGCCTGCAGGAAATCAAACATTTAAAGACGTTCCAAAAGGACACACAGCATATGAGGCGGTAAAGCAATTAGCAAAAGCGGGCATTACGACAGGATATACAGATGGTACTTTTAAACCACAAACCAACTTATCTAAAGCCCATTTAGCAACATTCATGGCACGAGCGATCCGTTATCAAGAAACGGGTACAACCGCGTTAAAAGAAATGAAAGTTCACTTTATTGATGTCGGACAAGGTGACTCTATTTTTATTCAAACACCGAATGGAAAAACAATGCTTGTAGATGGTGGGGCGAAATCAGCAGGCGAAGATGTAGTTCGTTATTTAACATCATTGAAAGTTAATAAAATTGATTATGTCGTTGGAACGCATCCAGATGCGGACCATATTGGTGGCCTTGTTGATGTAATCGAAGCTTTTCAGGTGGACAATTTTATAGACTCCGGAAAAGTACATACGACGGATACATATGTGAATATATTAAATGCTGTCAAAAAAGAAGGAGCGAATTATCATCAAGCAACAATCGGTGAGTTGTTATCAGTAGATTCATCACTGAAAATACAAGTGCTACATGTTGATGCTAATGCAGATGACAATAACGATGCAAGTATTGTATTAAAAGTATCTTATCGTGACATGGATACGCTGTTAACAGGAGATGCCGATACAAATATTGAATCACAAATGCTACAGAAATATAATGTAGAATCTGAAATCATAAAAGCAGGACATCACGGTTCGAATACAAGTTCAAGTTTAGCATTTTTACGTGCTGTAAAACCAGAAGCGGTCATCTTAAGTTATGGTAAAGGAAATTCCTATGGCCATCCTCATAGTGAAGTCAAAAATAATATAATGACGGTAAGGGCAAAAGCATACAGTACAGCAACGAGCGGGAATATTGTTGTGACGTCAGATGGTTACACGTTTACGATCAATGCGAATCCGTTTGAAGCGAATGCAACATCGCCTACGCAACCATCGAAAAATCAATCCGGGGTAGTGTCCGGTGCACCGATAAAATTTAGTAATTGTACAGAAATGCGCAAATATTATCCAAATGGTGTTTCATCCAGCCATCCATCCTATGACGAAAAACACGACCGTGATAACGATGGATGGGCGTGTGAAAAATAAATAAATGTAAAGAAATACTAAGTAGAATACGCCTCAATTCCTTGATTTATAAGGGATTGGGGCGTTTTTTATTAGTAATGAAAAATAATCAATAAATTTTCCTTTAGATACGAATAGAGCCATAATGATGTCGTCCTTCAAATAGGTACGCAATAATGCTTTCATAATAAGGAATAAATTTTTTTTGATTAATTAACGTTATAATTTCCTCTTTAGAAGCCCATTTTACGGCTTGTACCTCGTCAGATTGTAACGTCAATTCATTTAAATTCACGTCATATTCAATAAGGTAATAATCATTAAATCCACGTTCAAAATTAATAGTAAATTGCGGACGTATATGTTCAAAGTTATAATGTATTCCTAATTCTTCAAATAACTCTCTAGAAGCAGCTTGTTGACTGGTTTCTCCAGCAATCGCACTACCACCACATGTGATATCCCAAAGATTCGGCCATTCTTTTTTAAAAGGCTGACGCTGTTGAATCAGCATCTTTCCTTGTGAATTAAATATGCAAACGTGTACGACTAAATGAAACTCGTCTAATGCCATTTTATCTCCACGAACGATTTGTTTCGCTAATTTGTTTCGATGGATATCATATAAATCCCACTTTTCCATTGTGCTACTCCTTGTGTAATTTTGCTTACCTATCTAAAACAGTAACGAGAGTAGAGATCTCTCTGTTTTTCTAGGATAATGCCCGTTTCGGGAATTAGCAACCACTTCATATCTACAGTATTAAAAAACTATTAGTTTTAAGTTTTTTGAAAACTCCTCAGTTACTATGACGAAAAAATTTTTTAGAAGTTCTGTTTTTCGCATAAATTGTTCGTTTGTGATTCTGATATTTACCTTATATCAACTTTGGTCCAAAAGAGGCAGAAGATTATACAATCATGATTGCTGTCGAAAAGCCGAGCATCCAAGTAATTGCCCAAAAAAAAACAGGCTGCATTTAACCAAAGTTGCAGCCTGTTTTTACGTGCGCCCGGCATGTACATGAACTATAGGGTGTAAGTCCCGAACCCCGAAGACAGAAGTAGAGGTTAGCCAAGAGCAAGGGTGTCCGTGGTGACGCGGAATCTGAAGGAAGCTGGAGGCAAAACAC
>NZ_JAAXPW010000021.1 GCF_012396605.1 Ureibacillus thermosphaericus | reverse complement strand
TCTCATATAGTGAAGTGACGATGGCGAAGAGGTCACACCCGTTCCCATACCGAACACGGAAGTTAAGCTCTTCAGCGCCGATGGTAGTAAGGGGCTTCCCCTTGTGAGAGTAGGACGTCGCTTCGCAAAAGGCACCACAATAGTGGTGGTTTTTTTTTTTGCAAAAATTGAAGCCCCTTACTAACAAGGACTGAAAGTCCGATCGGCGCGATACAGAAACCACATGCTAAACAAAAGTAAAATAAATATTTGAAGGAGACGAGAAGCACGGGGACCAAGAAGTTCAAGGAAGCGAGGCAGCCCGGAGCGGAGCGTACTAAGTACGTGAGCACCGGACTGCCGAAGCTGACACAGAAAATCGCTGGTCAACGTGCTTCGGAGTTAGCGCCGATGGTAGTTAAGGGGTCCCCTTGTGAGAGATAGACGAGCGCTTCGCAGAAGGCACCACAATAGTGGTGCTTTTTTTTTGCAAAAATTGAAGCCCCTTACTACCAAGGTAAGCCCGAATTCAAACGACGCATATCAATCGTAAGGCCGAATTCAAATGACGCATTGAAAAACTTAAAACAGGGATTAAAAAAGCGTACCTATTAGTACGCATGACTAATAGCCCTACAATCTTGAGTTTTTTCAGATTGAGGGCTATTTTGCTATTGCACATGATTCACGTATATTTTTAGACCAAGGCAAGTAGCAATCGATTATTTCTGGTTGCTGATGGATTGGGAGGTTCGGGAGTTCTGTCAATACTTTGACCAAGTATTGATAGCAATCAATTCCATTAGCTTTTGCCGTTTCAGCTAAACTCAAACAAATGGCATTGGCATCAGCTCCCAATTCACTCACAGAGAAAAGCCAGTTCTTCCGACCAATCACACTCGGACGAATCGCATTTTCTGCTGGGTTATTGTCAATCGCAATTCGACCGTCATATAGAAATGCTTTTAGACCTTCGGCATGTTTCAAAGTATAGTTTACCGCTTCCGCAAGGGCACTTTTGCCGTAAAAAGGAGATTCATCTACCCATTGTAAGAATTCTTCCACAATCGGTTTGGAATATTTTTTTCGTTCTTTTCGACGTTTGCTTGGTGAAAGTTTCTTAAACTTTCGTTCCAATTCGTAGAGTCGATTACAATATTCTACACCTTTTTCGGCGTTTTTACTGTTGGCTTTTAACCATTTTCTACGCACATGTGCCCAACAATTGGCGAATGTGACGTTAGGTAAACCAGCGTATGCAGAATATCCGTCACAAATGATGGTTCCCTTGAACTTTTCCACGAAGATCTTTTTTACAATTCCTGCACTCATAAGCGTGTTCGATATGTCGAACACGCTTCACAATAGCCGGTATAAATTTTGCTTCCTCACGAACAATCGTGCTGCCGATCTCTGTCATCTGAGATTGACAACACTCGCATTGTAAGTTTCAGGGTGATGATGAATTTCTTCAATTTCTAAACCATCCACGAAGAAATCGTTTCATTTCTTTTTATGTATTTTACGAACAACTGTATAGGTAACAGTGTCCGTGCTTTGTTCTTCTGTGTGCTCAGGTTCGTTAAAAAAAGAGTCATCATCAAATAAAGAACATTGTCCATCTGGAGCTTGGTACTTTGATTTTTCTGATTTTGAGCCATAAAGAAGCTTTGTTAAATAGCGAACTTGTTGTGACAACGATTCAATTTGTTTCAACAGTTCTTCATTTCTCTTATTGGATTGCGCGAGTTGTTCTTCTAATAATTGAATTAATTTTTCATTCGAATCATTGATCACATCATTCACCACATTTCCGTATAAATTCAATAATGTCTTGATTATATCACTAGTAATCATTGGTTAAAAGACACCTTTTTTAGATTAATGACGCATATTGGTCTGAGTGGACCATGACTTGCTGGGGATGGAGTTGGATCAGATTTGGACTCTAATTTTACAGGCACGATATTGAGTTTTTCCGTTGCCAAAAAAAAGAACACCTCCTCTGAAATTGTTACTTTCATCTTACAGGGAGGTGTCATTGATTTATAGGCGTTGTTTGATTTCGGGCTTACGATGGATTAGGGGAAATTCGAGGTTCCCCTAAGCTGTTTTTATTTTCGCTAAGTTTTGGGTAATGAATATTCGGTTTCTAAAGTGAGGCTCTATAATATTTGGTGTTGGTAGATACAACCAGCACCATTTTTTACACAAAGGCTCTGTTAAACTTTATTGTTGAATTTATGATTATATAAAATAGGCTTGTCTCATTTTAGAGAACAAGCCTATTTTTACTCTTTTAGAGTGGGTGGAATTTTAACTAACACATAGTCACCAGTCCACATTTGTGTCGATATAATCAAATTTTCACCTTGCTTTTCAAAGAAGAGTCCATTTCCATCTTTTTGTTTGAAAACCCAACCATATTGTCTAACCATTTCCTTGATAATTTCATCAGCTATGGGTATATTTCGTTCGCTTATAATATACCATTGCTGACCGTTTTCGTTTAATAATTTAACGATTTTTTCATCAGAATTATTTAATTTTTCTATGACCTCTTTTTTGCTCATGTTTTCTATCGGAAGTGAAGGATAGTAGAGTTTGTTGTAGAATACAAAAGCCCCAACAAATACAATCATCAATCCGATTGCTAATAACAGCTTTTTCATAAAATACCTCCTATTTACAATCTTTCAAGGCAATCCAATCATATATAGAATATTCGACAATTATTCCCAATTACCTTCATACTTCTCTCACACAGCAAATTTCTTTAAGCGAAGAGATGTGTTAGTTTCCGTCATTCTATGAATACAACTTTGAACAAGAAACTCCTTAATAAATACATCATCTGTTTTAAATTGGATGCTATCGAGATACGTAAACCAAGCAAGGTAATTTTGGAGATATTTTGTTGCTGCTCCATTAAATTTACGCCCCCATCCCTTTAGTTTTTTTACAACGATAGCGTTGACGTTCTACATCTTTTGAATTGACTTTTACCATGTATTTTCCGAAACGAACTACTTCTTTGGATGAACAATGAGGACAAGTATAGCCATCAGCATTTTTACGTTCAAGAATATCATTAAAAATCGGTTCTGATGTAAGAAACGGTTTTAAGTTAGTTGTGAAAAAATCCAATAAACGTTGTTGGTCGGTAGTATTCAAACTTTGAACAGCTTTAATAATATCAACTAATTTCATTGTCATCCCTCCGAACGTATATTCTTAATAATATCATAGAATATATGTTCGTATAAATCGAATATCAACAATGAGTTTTAACATAGCCTACACAAAAAGTAAGCCCGAATTCAAACGACGCATATCAACGAAAAAACTGGCTGTTTTCCGTGAGTGAATCGGGAGCCGATACAAATGCCATCTGTTTAAGCTTGGCTGAAACGGCAAAAGCTAATGGAATTGATTTTTATCAATACTTAGTGAAAGTATTGTCGGAACTCCCAAGTTTACCAATCCATCAACAGCCAGAAATATTAGATCGCTATTTGCCATGGTCGAAAACAATTTGTGAATCATGTGCAATGGCAAAATAGCCCTCAATCCGAAAAAACTTGGGATTGAAGGGCTATTCGTCGTGTGTACCAGAAGGCATTTTTTTATTTATCTCACATATTTCGGGATTACTTTGGAACATAATTAACAAACATTTAAATCATTAAAATTCAAGTAATCTTCTTAAATCATTAATATATGATTGACTAACAGGTAATTCGGTGCCATTTTTTAATTGAATGATAAAGTTTGTCGTAATATCCTTCGTGATATTTTTAATAAAATAAATGTTTAATATATATGAACGATGTACTCGAACAAAAAACTCCGGTAACTTTGTTTGAAGCTCTTTTAACGTATAATTTGTTTTAAACTGTTCATCATTTGCATAAAACCAAGTTCGTTTTTGCAAGCTTTCGATATGAGAAATTTCCTCTACAGGTACGGGTGTCCACAGATCTTCCTGCTTACCAGTTAAAAATTTATAAGGTTCCTTTTTTTCTGGAGTATAGGAAGATGGGAAAATAATAATGAGTGCGGCATTTTTTTGACTTAAGTAAATAGGGTAGCCTATTACGAAATAGGGTTTTCCAAATATTGTTGAATCCAATACAATTCCAGTTTTCATTCGAGTTTGTAATACATGAGATGCAACGCTTTCTGGGTGGATTTTGTCCTCGATAGTAAGATGTAAATGTTCGATACTTGGTGAATAATAAATATAAGAATCTTCGGAAGCTACAGCAATGGATGCATTTTTAGGAATCCAATCTTCTAATATAATTTTTAATTGTTCTAATCCCTCATTTGAAATATCCACACATAACATCTCTACACTACTTCCCCCTTATTAAAAATTCAGAATCATGCTAAATTATCTTTGGAAATAATTGTTTTATCCTGAATTTTTAGTATTTCGTCACAAAATAATACATTTTTTTATTATCTGTTATATATTAGGTTTAACATTAATATACCTGTTATGAAACAGAATGTAAATTACTTTTCTAACAGAGTGTATTGAAATAAAGGGGAAGGTGTGAATGAAATGTTGACGCAACAGGAAAGAAATGAAAGAGTTGAGGCATTAAAAAAAGATTGGGCTGAAAATCCACGTTGGAAAGGAATTGAACGACCATATACTGCTGAAGAAGTAGTGAAATTACAGGGGTCTGTAGTCGTAGAGCATACATGGGCAAAACGTGGTGCTGCTCGACTTTGGAAATCTTTACATGAAGAAGATTTTATTAATGCGTTAGGTGCATTGACAGGTAATCAGGCAGTACAACAAGTAAAAGCAGGTTTAAAAGCTATTTATCTATCAGGATGGCAAGTAGCGGCTGATGCTAACTTAGCAGGACATATGTATCCAGACCAATCATTATATCCAGCTAACTCAGTTCCAGCTGTCGTAAAACGTATTAATCAAGCCTTACAACGTGCTGATCAAATAGAACATGCTGAAGGTCGCGATGATGGTTTTGATTGGTTTGCACCAATCGTAGCAGATGCTGAAGCAGGATTCGGTGGACCACTTAACGTGTTTGAATTAGTAAAAGCCATGATCGAAGCGGGTGCTGCTGGAGTTCACTTAGAAGACCAACTTGCTTCTGAGAAAAAATGCGGTCACTTAGGTGGTAAAGTATTACTTCCAACACAAAATGCGATTCGTAACTTAATTGCTGCTCGTTTAGCTGCGGATGTTATGGGTGTAGACACAATCTTAATTGCTAGAACTGACGCTGATGCAGCAGACATGGTAACGAGCGATATTGACCCACGAGATAAAGAATTTATTACAGGTGAACGTACTCCTGAAGGTTTCTTTAAAACAAGAGCAGGAATTAAACAAGCAATTGCTCGCGGTTTAGCTTATGCGCCATATGCTGATTTAATTTGGTGCGAAACATCAAAACCTTCATTAGAAGAAGCTAGAGAATTTGCGGAAGCAATTCATGAAAAATACCCTGGCAAAATGTTAGCATACAACTGTTCACCATCTTTCAACTGGAAAGCAAATCTCACAGATAAAGAGATTGCAGAATTCCAGCGTGAAATTGCAAAAATGGGTTATAAATTCCAATTCGTAACATTAGCAGGATTCCACTCACTTAACAAATCAATGTTTGAATTGGCTGTTGATTACAAAGACAACGGTATGGCAGCTTATTCTAAACTACAACAAGCTGAGTTTGATCTAGAGAAAAAAGGTTATACAGCTACAAGACACCAACGTGAAGTTGGTACAGGTTACTTCGATGAAGT
The DNA here is from genome assembly GCF_012396605.1 of Ureibacillus thermosphaericus. Taxonomy (GTDB): domain Bacteria; phylum Bacillota; class Bacilli; order Bacillales_A; family Planococcaceae; genus Ureibacillus; species Ureibacillus thermosphaericus. The sequence continues at coordinate 49,711 of NZ_JAAXPW010000021.1, read as the reverse complement.
ATCAATGGTTATTTCTGGAGGTACTTCTTCTACAACTGCAATGGCAGGTTCAACAGAAGCTGAACAATTCGTATAATAAAATTTCTTTCTTAGTCTAAAACGGGGGATATTTATATAGAACAGGCAACAATACAAACAGTAAAGGTATTGGCGAAATGACGAATGAAGTTGAAAGTTTTTAGTCTGAGCTTGATAAACTTTGAACAAAGTTGTTGAAGGATTGTAAACTTTTGGTCGTTTTGATGTAGCTTACTTGTGTTTTAAGTTTGTTCAATTTTTGACATAATGAACAAGTTATTTGAACCTATTAAATCGCTTACTTACAAAGGGGATCGTTAAATTAATATAGGTTGCCTCCTATATTGATCGATTTATTGCTAAAGGGGTTTATGTTAAGGGATTAAATATTAAGTAAATTGGGGATGGTTATGCCTTACTTGTCTCGAGAGCAGAGCGAGTAAGGTCTTTTTTTAATATTGATAAACGAGAAGAAAAAAGTTATTGTTCAAAGAATTCGTTTGTTTAATAAGTTTTCAAAGGGGGAAAGAAAATGAGAAATAGAGATCTACTATTGATTCCTGGACCAACTCCGGTAGTGGATGAAATTTACGATGCTTTAGCGTTAGAAACAAGGGGGCATACAGATCCACGCTTTGTAGAAGTTTATAAAAATGCGTTACAGCAAACAAAAGAGCTGTTTCAAACGGATGGAGAAGTATTTGTCATTGCTGGTACTGGAACTTTAGCAATGGAAATGGCTATCGTCAACACGGTTGGAAAAGGGGAAAATCTACTTGTTTTAAGTCACGGATATTTTGGCGACCGTTTTATTCCATTAGCGCAGGCATACGATATACATGTAGATGTTTTACAATCAGAATGGGGAAAACAAATTGATCCATCAATAGTGGAAGAAACGTTGAAACGTAAACAATATAAAGCCGTGACGATTACACATGCAGATACATCTACAGGTGTTGTTTCAGATTTAGAGACATTGGTGCCAATTATCAAAAAAACAGGTGCCCTTGTCATTGTTGATGGTGTTGTGGCTAGTGCTGCAATCGATGAAAATATGAGTAAAACTTATGGCCATCCAGACTATAAACTGGATGTCGTCCTTACTGGTTCACAAAAAGCTATTGGTATGCCACCAGGGCTTGCTATTGTTGCGTTTAATAAAACCGCTCTAGCGGCTCGGGAGCATTTAGGACAAGTTCAAGCTTACTATTGCGACATAAAAAATTGGTTACCAATTATGAGAGACCCTTCAAAATATTTTGCGACTCCTCCTGTTAACTTGATTTATGCCTATAATGAGTCGTTAAAAATCGTTTTAAATGAGGGGATGAAAAAGAGAGAAAACCGCCATATTGCCTATGGACGAGGGGTTCGAGCGGCGATGCGTTCCTACGGTATGAGACCGTTAGCAAATGAAGAAGTTGCTGCTCCGACATTGAGTTGCATTTTATATCCTGAGGGAGTAGATGATGTCGCATTTCGTAGTGGTTTAGCTTCTCGTGGAGTTATCGTTGCTGGTGCATTAGCTCATTTAGCAGGGAAGGCATTCCGCATCGGTCATATGGGGAATACAACTCCTGAAATGTTAGAAAAGGCAATCCAAGCAATCGGTGAAGTGCTTCAAGAGCTCGGTCATACGGCCAATATTGAAAAAGCAATTAAAGCATTCAAAGAAGAAATAGAACAAGCAGTACGAAATTAGTTTTCATATACTGATGCAATACAATGCAAAAGGATTCATAGAAAAAGCCGTCTCTTTTGAGGCGGCCATATTTATCATATAAAGAAATGTTACAGCCATTTTAATATCAATCTCTTAAATATAAATAAAAGTAGTATACTATAGATTAATAGGTTCTAATAAACTTTTTAAGGAGAATAAGCTGTGGAACGACCAATTGTTATTATACCAGCACTAAACCCACTACCAACACTTATTAACTATACAAAGGCTTTATTAGAATTAAATATTTACAAAGTGATCATTGTGAATGACGGCAGCGATCCAAAATATCAATATATTTTTCAAGAACTATCGATGATTGATCATTGTATTGTATTAAAGCATGAGGATAATAAAGGGAAAGGGAGAGCATTAAAAACCGGGTTTGGTTACGTGTTAAAATATTTTCCTAAGACAAATTTCGTATTAACGGTAGGTGCTCATGGCCAACATACATTAGATGATGTAAAGCTCATATTACAAAATTTAAGAGTATTTTCTAATGGTATTATATTAGGTGTTCGTAACTTTCGTTCAAAAGACTTGCCTTTATCCAACGCGATTGGTCACCGAGCAGCCTCACTATTGTTTAAATTATTATTCCATCGGCGAATATTAGATACTCAAACAGGATTGCGTTCCATTCCGACAAAAGAATTATCGTGGTTATTGAAGGTACACGGGGATTCTTATGATTATGATATTAATATGCTGGTGGAAGCAATCAAAAGAAAAATCCCAATTTACGAAATTCCTATTGGACGAGTTAAAATAAGGAAGAATTCGATTATTCACTATGATGAGATCACTAATTCTCAAAAAATCATACAGCAAATTATTGCAAACTTCACAAAGTATCATAAAAAAAATCAGGAATGAAACTTTTTGTTCGAAAAATCGTACATTTTTATAGTACTACCAAAGGGGCTACCAACTTTTTCATTTTTGGTAGTACTTCTTTTTTTATAAATGGCAATACTTGTAGGAAAGAGAAGGAACTTAGAAATTTATTGTGTTAGGTGGTGAAGGTAATTGTTAAAGCGATTGATAATTCTTGTTATTCTCCTTGTCATGATTAAACCAGCATATGATTTGTCCAAACAAATTTGGGATGAAATAGTTAACTGGCTTGATATCAATTCTGCTATAACAACCATGGAGAACATAAATATTTCAGAGATAGGAAAAACGGCGAAGGAAACAATTTACGAAACAGCTTCAACCATATCCGCTTTACAAGCTACCGTTCACTTACCGGAAAAAGTGCAATCTGTTGAAGAGTTAGCAGATGCATTTTTTTATCATTTTAGTCATTGGGAAACAAACTTTGAAATACATTATGTTGGAAGCACAAGCGATATTGAACATATCATTCAACAAGCAGTAGAAGAAGCTTCTAATCGAGATCATTATATTTTAGGGCATTTGAGTGATCGAAAAATTGAATATGAATATGGAAAATATAAAGCGAAAATTAAAGTGCAGCAACAATATTTAACAAATGCTGTGCATGAGCAATATGTGGATGAACGAATAGCAGCCATTTTAGCAAGCGTCGATGTAAACTCCATGTCGGACTTTGAAAAGGTCAAATTTGTTAATGATTATATAGTAAAAAATACAGTTTATAGTACGGACACATCGTTAAGTCCTCATAGTGCATGTGCAGTGTTAAAAGAAAATAAAGGAGTTTGCCAAGGATACGCGCTTCTTGCATTAAAAATGCTAAGAGATTTAGGGATTGAAACGTTATATGTAGTTGGAGAAGTGCATACAGGTCCTCATGCATGGAACTTAGTGAAAGTAGATGGGGAATGGTATCATCTTGATACTACATGGAATGATCCAGTACCTGATCGTGGTAATGCAGTGAGATATCAATATTTTCTCCTTGATGATGCGACAATGAAACTTGATCATCGTTGGAATGAAGCGGATTATCCTAAGGCGATAAGTAAAAAATACACTGTGATGTCGAAAATTGACCATGCTTATGAAAAGGATGGTTATATTTACTACAGCAATATTGCGGATGATCATCGTTTATATCGATTAAATTTATCGACCGGGGAAAATAAACGATTAACAAAGAGTAGAGCACAATATATCGTGGGGTTAGGTGAATGGATTTTTTTCAGCAACTATTCAAAGGGTGCATACCTTGCAAGAATACGCACTGATGGTTCAGATGAATCCATTATCTATCGGGAAAAGGTTAGTGACTTATTGGTTGAAGATGGTTATTTAATATTCGCAACGGACGAAGGGTTGAAAAAAATGGAGATACGAAATTTTTGATGATTTACCGAAACAAAAAAGGGGCTTCCAGTTAGCCCCAGTCATAACGTACCGACCGACTTGATCGAAATTGAAAAACCACTATTATTTTAATGAACTAAGTGCCCTGTTGGCAATATAGTCTATCGGATTTTGAGTGCATAAATGGAAAGAAATATATGGATATATTTTTTTCACATAATCTTTAAAGACATTTAAGATGATCGGATTATGTTTCAATATGCCACCGTTTAAGTAAACGATAAAATCTTCACCAATCGGTTCAATTTTCCGTAATACCGCGTTTGTCATGATCGATAATTCTTTCGCCGCGTTGCAAGCGATTTGAATGGCTTGCTCGTCTCCAAGGGAAATAGCTTTCGTTAGGATTTTCGAAATGTTAGCGACTTGAGCATTTGTATAATCTGGTTGATAGATCCAATCATTAAGTTGTTCAATATTGTCTATTTGTAACATGTCGTAAACTAGGTCAGTGAGGACGGTAGGTTTCTCAAGACGGCCATCTTCAGAGCGAAAAATCGTATTTAAAATCTCTCTTCCAATCCAATAACCGCTTCCTTCATCTCCAACCCGATGTCCCCATCCACCAGAGCGTTCAATCCTTCCTTGACCATCTGTAGCATAAGCAGCAGAACCAGTACCTGAAATGAGGAGGGCACCTGCTTTTCCGCCAGTTAATCCTATTAATGTGGACTGTACATCATTTTCAACAATTGTACGACGAATAGAGAAGGGTGAGTTTCCACAACTTCGATGGATAATTTGTTGAACTATTGCAAGCCCGTTTTGTGTATCAACACCTGCAATGGCAAAGGTAGCAACTGCAATGTCCAGTATGCCTGTAGCTTTATAAGCCTCATTTAATAGATTAGTTAATACTTTTTCTACCTTTTCTGCGCCAATGGCTTGGTAATTTGTACTTGTTGATGTTTTTTCGAAATATACCTTTCCACTAGCATCTCTCAATGACAAAGTGGTTTTTGTCGCTCCACCATCAATGGCTAAAATATACTGATTCATGTTTCCTGTTTGCTCCATTCATCTAAATATTGTTGTAAACGTTTTTCACTTTGTAAAATTGCATCCTTTTTAATCTGAATCCATCTATTCAGTAAAGGGGTTTCCCTTTTTGCTTTTAAGAGCGATTTTCTCATTGTCATGGGAGCAGGGCCACCTGGTAATTTTCGAATATTGACGAAATGTGTAGGTTTTAAAGATTGATAGAATTCTTCTTTAGAAATGTTTAATGGCTTATCAGTCAGTTCAATGCATTTTTCGTTGACTAGCTCCCATGTTAAATCTTCAATGGAATCTTTATTATTTTTTAGCAAAGCACGAACACAGTTTGAAACGATTGCATGTGATTGTCGGAAGGAAATGTTTTCAGTAATGACGAGGGTATCAGCTAGTTGGGTAACGTTGGCAAAACTTCTTTCAGCTCGCTCTAATAATTTTTCTTTGTTGACATCCATTGTCACTACTAAACTGCCAAATAGTTTATAGATTCCACGCAGCTTCTCCATTGCACGCCAAATGTAAGGCTGCATATCATCTTCCGTATCAACAATATCCCCGAATGGAGTGTTATGAATCATTTGTAAGACTGTGGAAGCATCCCCTACAACCGATGAGAGTAGTGAACGGGTGTGTTCTATTGAAACGGGATTTCGCTTTTGTGGCATAATGGAGCTGACTTGAACATATGGACTGGCAAGACTGATTGCATTAAATTCTTGTGTTGCCCATTGTAAGAAGTCTTGTGCGGTACGTCCAAGATTTAATGCGGCAAGTTGCACAACACTAGCTGTTTCAGCAATATAATCAGCTCCGGCCACAGCATCCCATGCATTTTCCACTAAATCATCAAAAGCGAGCAGTTCTTGCATTCGTTGGCGATTAATGTTGAAACCTGTTGTCGTTAATGCGGCGGCTCCCATGCTGCTTCGATTTACCGTTGCATAAGCATGTTGCATGCGTTTAAAATCTCTTGTAAGTTGGTCAATAACAGCCTTTAAGTAGTGAGCGAAAGTTGTTGGTTGGGCTTGTTGTGTATGAGTATAGCCGATCATGATGGTATCTACGTGTTCTAATGCAAAGGCGATGAGTGAAGTTCGCAAAGTTACTAATTCTTCCATAAGGGCAAGAAGTTTTTCTCGTATTGTCATACGATAAATGGCAATCCCCATATCGTTTCGACTTCTTCCAATATGCAAATTTCCCGCTACATCTCCAGCAATCTCCATCAGTTTATTTTCAATTCGGAAAAACAAATCTTCAAATTGAGGTTTGTAATCTTGCTTTTCATAATATTCCAAGTCGAGTTGACTAATGGCAAAACCGATTTTTTTTACATCATCTTTTGATACAAGTTGTTGTTCTTCCAGCATTTTTAAATGGGCAATATGTATTTGCACCATTGATTTTAGGAAATGTTTTTTTGCTTCTTCATAGGCAGGTTGAAGCACGATTTTTCGATAACTATTTGAAGGAAATTGAGTGCCTTCGTATTCATGGATGCGGCTTTTATACTCATGGAACATCACAATAATCGCCCCCAGTATTATTGCTAAAAAGGTAATTTGAAGAGAGGTATTGGCTTCTAAATAATTAACTGGCTTCTGACTTCTCTTCAATATATTTCATTGACTGCCTTTGAGAGATGACGGTTGGCAGCGCGATTCCCGTTAAAATAAGAATAATGCCGATAATTTGTAACTGAGTAATAGGTTCATGCAATACAATGACAGAAGCGATGACAGCAACTGGTAATTCCATGGCGCTTAAGATGGAAGCAAGACCTCCGCCGACTTTTGGCACAGCAGTTGCAAGTAGGAAAATCGGCAAAATCGTTCCAAAGAAACCGAGTATTAAGCCAAATTTCCAAAGCCCCTCTCTTATTAATATACCGTTCCATACTATTTCTGGTGACAAGAAGATGCTAATCAAGATAAGGGCGAAAAAGGATGTAAATAGTGTTCTTTCGGTTGTTGTAATACCTTGTATTGTTTTTGAATTGATTTGTAAGAAAATCGCAAAGCTAATAGCTGAACAAAAACCAAAAAACCAACCTAGCCAGTGAATGTTTGATAAATCGGCATCAAACACTCCAGCGGCAAGCAGCGTTCCGATAAAAAGAATGACTAGGGAAATGATTTCCGGGCGGTTCGGCCATCTTTTTCGCAAGATACAGTCTATCAGGATGCCAATCCATGTGAATTGGAAGAGCAATACAACGGCGAGAGATGCCGGTAAGTAATTTAAAGACTTACCGTAAACAATGCCGGTTGTACCTGTAAAAATTCCAGCAAATATTAAGGTAATGAATTCCTCTTTTTTAAGCTTAGGAACTTTTCTTTTAGTAAAGACAAATAATAACAACGCTAAACAAAATCCAATCAGATATTGGCTTGTGACAGCTTCATCGGGTGTAAATCCATAACCCATTGCTACTTTAATAATGGTTGAAAGTATTCCGTAACTACTAGCTCCAATAATGATAAGTAAAGGGTAAATAAAATTCATTTTCATGATGTCTTAACCTACTTAACAATTTTTTTGTCGTCTAGAATTCCTTCATAATCGATACAAATTTCATTTATGAAGCATTCTTTAATGATTGTTGAAAGCTTGCTTTATCATAATTAAAAGTATAGCAAATTTTGATATTTTCGGAAAATAAGGGTGCTAGTATAATAACAGATTTCTAATTGATTAAAATTTTAGAATATAATAGAAACTAGTAATCTACTAGGGAAGTGGTGTATCAAAATTGAAAAATTCCGATCGTTTCCTGTTAGCGTTTAATCGAATTACATTCACTTTGAGAAAAATCGTAAAGGCAAGAGAGCACTTGCCCTTTTATCGCCTAATTGAATTGGCAAAAAAGAAAAGTCCGTTAGTAAAAAAATATGAAGATGATTTACGTACTTTTGCAGATTTGCGAAATGTAATTGTGCATCATCGAGTATCTGAGGAGTTTGTCATTGCTGAGCCTCATATACAAGTTGTTGAACGCATCGAGTACATAGATCAACTATTAGATCGACCAAGTATAGTAGGACAAGTTTTTCGAAAAAAAGTAGTTACTTTTCAGACGACAGATTCATTAAAAGAAGCATTAGACATCGTTCAACAACGAAAATATACTCAATTCCCGATATATGAAGGGAAGGAATTCCAAGGTCTCGTTACTACAGTAGGTATTACCAACTGGTTAGCGGATGTAGCAAATCATAAAATCTTAGTTTACGAAATGCCAACTATGAAAGATATATTGCATTACGAAAAAAAGCGGGTAAACTATAAGTTTATTAGTCGGTATTTAACTGTATATCATGCCAAGGAGCTTTTTAAAGAAGGTGTTGAAAGGGGTAAGCGATATGACGCTTTGCTCATTACGGAACATGGTAAACCTCATCAGAAGTTAATAGGTATCATTACCCCCCTTGATTTGATGAAAGTGCCATAATTATACATATCTCCAATCTAGACAATATGAATAAAAGGTTTGTCCTTAATTGGCTTTTTTGGACAAACCTTTCTTATCATTATAAAGTGAAACATATAAAGAACCGTTTTCTAAAACTTGTGCGAAAAAAACATCTTTTATATTTTTGATGTTCTTCTTTTTTAGCTTATTTAGCAGCCATTCTTCAGTTAAGTTTAATTCGGAGAGATTTTTCTTCACAATCTTCCCATCGGAAATGACTTCGGTTGGGAAGTAAGGGGGAATTGAACAATCCGCTTTGACGTCTTGTTTCGTAGCGGGACTTCTAGCAGGTTTTTTTAATACACTCAATTCACCATTGGTTTCAAACACTGCATAATGGACCTCATCAAATGAAAAAACGCCTTCTTCACGTAATAACATTGCTAATTCATCGGTGTGAAGTCTTGCTCTTTTTAAACCATTTTGATTGATGACGCCATTTTGAATTAAAATTGTAGGACGATCATCAACAAGAACACGAATTTTAGTTGATTTCATTGCAATAAAACTCATAATGAGAGTAAGAGCAGTCCAGCATAATAGGGCAACGATACCGTCAAAAAAAGGAGTGTCAATTTGCGTTGTAATTTCACCAGCAATTGATCCGATAGTAATACCAGTGATGTAATGGAAGAAAGTTAGTTGACTTAATTGTTTTTTTCCAATAATTCTTGCTAACACTAAGATGACATTAAAGGCAACAATACTTCGGATAACAATTTGCCAAAAATTAACTTCCCAAAAATTTTCCATTGTGAATCCACTCCTTTCATTTCTCAATTTAGAATGAGCTGAATAAGCAAGATTATGCAAAAAAATAACAGAAGCGCTATTACGCTTCTGTTTTAATGGAGAAATTTACACTAAGTAATGTTTATATTCATCTGGAATTTTTTCAGGATTTAATACGAAGTCTTCTTCAATTTTCAACTCATGCATTTTATTGTTGTAAGAAAAACGGAAAATCCCATTATCAAAGTCTGTGCCAATTTCTTTAAAGAAGATTCCTTCTATAAAGCGGGATTTTGGGCAAGTAAATACAATTTTATATTGTTCACCCTCCGACACGATGAAAGCGCGGACACCTTTTTCATACATGTCGATGCCCTCATCTTCAGTAGGTCGGCTTACTGCAACGATATGGAAGTCTGCAAAAGGAATTTCTTTTAATAATACATTGAGAAAGGAACCTTTTGTGATCTCTTCCCATCGACTTTGAGCGCTTTGACCAACAATAATTTGGGAAATATTATATTCTCTAGCTACTTCAGCTATTACTTTTTGAATCGGTCTTTTTTCGTTGTCCCGAATGATAAATTCTTCAACCCCTAGTTCATTTGCTAACTCGGTCCAACGTTCAATATAACCGGATTTTTCAGCATCAAAATTGTCTAGAGGTTTTGAATCAACCGTTAATATATATAATGGACAATTAAGCAAACTAGCAAGCTTATGACCTCTACGAATGAGTCGCTCACCGTTTAATCCATAATAAACGCAAACTAAAATACTTTCATCCGCTTGCTTTTTGACACCATTCATCATTTTATATTAGCACCTCTTAAATTAATATCATAACAGACTTCTTTATTTTTCAGTCAAAATCAATGAAATACAAATTGCTTTATTATATACTTAAAATTGTAGCTAGGATTAAATTTTTCTAAGTTATTAGCATTTTAATTCAATAGTATATATTGTTATTGACACATTATTATGCTACGTAGATTTGTTTTCGTCAAGTAAATATAGTAATGGGAGGAGAGAACTTGTGACAGTTGATGTTGCCATCATCCTTACTCCGTTTATTTTTGCTGCATTGACTCCTGTATTATACAGGTTTATTAGCAAAAAATATATAGGATGGCTCGTATTGAGTGTCTCTTTTATATTATTCCTTTTTTTAACTACATACATCCCTCGTATATCTGACGGTGAAGTTGTTGCTTTCACTCATGAGTGGATCCCCTCGTTAGGTATTCATTTCACTACTTATTTAGATGGACTCAGCTTAATTTTTAGTTTACTCATTACCGGAGTAGGAAGTTTAGTTATTTTGTACTCGATTTTTTATTTATCCAGAAGCGAACAGCTATACCATTTTTATTGTTACCTGTTACTGTTTATGGGGGCAATGTTAGGGGTTGTTCTTTCTGATAATTTAATGGTTTTATATGGATTTTGGGAGCTAACAAGTGTTTCATCGTTTTTACTAATTGCATATTGGCATCACCGAAAAGCTTCACGAGCTGGAGCAAGAAAATCAATGATCATTACGGTTGCCGGCGGTATTTCTATGCTAGCAGGTTTTTTGATGCTCTATGAGATGTCAAAAACATTAAGCATCCGTGAGATTATTGGAAATGTGGAAGCGATACAAGAACACGCATTGTTTGTACCAGCACTTGTATTGATTTTATTAGGTGCATTTACAAAGTCTGCACAATTTCCATTTTATATTTGGTTGCCGGATGCGATGGAAGCTCCAACACCTGTGAGTGCTTATTTGCATTCTGCGACAATGGTAAAAGCAGGAATTTATTTAGTGGCAAGACTCACACCTGTTTTTGGTGGTGAGGCGTTATGGTTCTGGTTAGTAACAGGCGTTGGGTTGTTTACGTTGTTTTGGGGTTCCTTCAATGCTGTAAAACAGGTGGACTTAAAAGCGTTGCTCGCCTTTTCGACAGTAAGTCAGCTCGGGCTTATCATGAGTTTATTAGGTATGGGTTCTGTGGCAGTCTACTTAGGTAATTCTTCGGAAACGATTATTTATACACAAGCGGCATTTGCAGCCATCTTCCATTTAATAAACCATTCCACTTTTAAAGGTGCACTGTTTATGATGGTCGGAATTATCGACCACGAATTAGGGACGCGCGACATTCGTAGGCTCGGTGGACTTATGTCGTTTATGCCGTTAACCTTCACAATCGCACTTATCGGTAGTTTTTCAATGGCAGGGCTTCCTCCGTTTAACGGATTTTTAAGTAAGGAAATGTTCTTTGCTGCAACCCTTCATATACAAGAATTAAATATTTTTTCTTTAGATAGTATAGGATTTCTAATTCCAATTGTTGCATGGATTGCGAGCGTCTTTACTTTTGTTTACTGTTTAATCATTGTGGGTAAAACATTCTTTGGTAAAGTTCAGCTGCATCTATTAGCAAAACATCCTCATGAAGCACCGATTGGAATGTTAATATCTCCTTATACGCTCATCGTTTTTGTGGTTGGAATTTTCTTTTTCCCAAATCTACTAGGCCATTATATTTTAAGACCTGCGATGGCAAGTATTTATCCTACTTTTCCAACAACGCAAGAATTAACGCCGCATATACATGCTTGGCATGGAATATTTAGTCCTGAACTATGGATGACGATTTTTGTAATCGTTGTCGGAATTTTACTTTACAGATTATTGAAACGTTGGAAGCCAATTTATCGAGCACTTCCTCAAAATTTATCATTAAATTCACTATTTAATAATGGCATTTCATTTAGTGAATCTTTTTCGAATCGCGTTACCGGTCGATACATGACAGGTAATTTGACAGATTATTTTGTCTACATTTTTCTAGCGTTTTTAATGATTGTCGGTGGATATTTCCTCCAAACTGATATATTTTCTTGGAGCCCTGTCGATAGGGAGTCATTAGAAGTATTTGAAATCATTTTAGTGTTGATTATGATTGCCTCGTCCGTTGGTATATTGTTTGCGAAATCTCGTATAACAACCGTATTTCTTAGTAGTGTATTAGGATATTCAGTTGCCTTTTTCTTTATTGTTTTCCGAGCTCCTGATTTAGCCTTAACACAGCTTGTCGTTGAATCCGTTTCAACGGTACTCTATTTAATTTGTTTTAGACATTTGCCAGAAATAAGAAAAGAGATTCAACCGAAATGGATAAAAATGAGAAATATTTTCATATCGTTAGCTGTAGGGGCAACGGTAACTTTAGTAGGTTTTGCTGCTCTCAATTATGAAAAATTTATCACCATTTCTTATTTCTTTAACGATTCGTATGAGTTAGCTGGTGGGAAAAATATTGTAAACACAATTTTAGGAGACTTCCGTGCATTCGATACGATGCTCGAAGTGGTTGTATTATTTATCGCAGGTTTAGGCGTATACACCCTCATCAAGCTAAAAGCAAAAGGAGGGGGAACGAATGAGAATTAATGATGTGATATTGCGGACGGTTGTAAAAGTAGTAATTTTCATCATCCTCACTCTTGGTGTATATCTTTTTTTCTCGGGTCATAATGCACCGGGAGGAGGGTTTATAGGGGGGCTTGTTCTCGCTTCCGGGATTATTTTGCTCTATGTAACGTACGATATCGACACTATCCAAAAAAAAATGCCCTTTGATTTTAAGAAAGTAGCTGCTCTTGGTGTGTTGATTGCAACGGGAACAGGTCTTGGAGCAATTTATTTAGACGTGCCTTTTTTATCTCAAACAGACGGGCATTTTCAATTTCCGTTTATAGGTGATAAACACTTAACAACCGTAACGTTGTTTGAGGCGGGGGTTGCATTAACCGTAATTGGTACGCTAGTTACGATGATTTTAAGTATAAGTGAGGATGAGTAGTGAATGGAGCAAGTAATGATTATACTTATTGGAATTCTCGTTTCTGTGGCAACCTATTTAATCCTCTCTCGAAATATGATTCGTATCATTATCGGCACTGCGGTGCTATCCCATGCAGTTAATTTGCTCATTATGACGTCAGGGGGATTAAAAACAGGCAACGTGCCACTGCTTGGACATGGAGATGGTCCATTTACTGATGCATTGCCTCAAGCGTTGATTTTAACTGCCATTGTTATTAGCTTTGCTACGACTGCATTTTTACTTGTTTTAGCTTATCGAACATATAAAACGAATGGCTCAGATGATTTTAACGAATTGAGAGGAATGTCAGATGAATAACATCATAGTATTGCCACTGATTATTCCAATATTTACTGCAGTTATTTTGGTATTTTTGAGAAATTATATAGTAGTACAAAGAATGATTACGATTACCACGATGATTGCAGTTAGTATCATATCATTCTTTTTGTTAGAGCTTGTACAAAGAGAAGGAATTATAAAATTGGACTTTAGTGGCTGGAAACCACCTTTTGGAATTTTGTTTGTCGCCGATACTTTTTCAGTGTTAATGGTATTAACCTCAAGCATTGTCACGGTGTTCTGTTTACTTTACGCTTTTTCAACGATAGGCGAACGGCATGAAAATATGTTCATCTATTCGTTTGTTTTATTGTTAGTTGGCGGAGTAAATGGATCCTTCTTAACAGGGGATATCTTTAATCTATTCGTTTGTTTTGAAGTCATGTTAATGGCGTCGTACGTGCTGGTGGCATTGGGAGGGGAAAAGGTACAACTTCGAGAGTCATTAAAATATGTATTAATAAACGTTATTGGATCTTCTATTTTCCTAATTGCTCTCGCTTATTTATACAGTACAGTGAAAACGCTGAATATGGCGCATATAGCCGAGCGAGTTGCTGAAGCCGGCCAAGATCCAATGCTAACAACTGTGGCGCTTGTATTGTTTATTGTTTTCAGTTTAAAGGCTGGTTTAGTGCTATTTTTCTGGTTGCCAGGTTCTTATGTTGTGCCGCCTACTGCTGTACAAGCATTATTTGCAGCGCTGCTAACAAAAGTTGGCGTGTATGCATTGATTCGAACTTTTACATTAATGTTTCCGCATCAACCAGAAGTGACTCATACAATTATCGGAATTTTTGCAGGAGCAACTATTATTTTAGGATGTATGGGTGCGCTTGCTTCACGAAATGTATTAACAATTGCAGCCTACAATATTGTAATTGCTGTAGGTTTCATTTTAATTGGTTTAGCAGTTGGCACGGAATCAGCAATTGCAGGTTCTGTATATTACTTAATACATGACATGGTAGCAAAAGCGTTATTGTTTTTATTGGTAGGGATGATGGTTTACTTAACGGGTGAAAAGTTAATAGATCATATGAGTGGACTCATTCGAAATTATCCATTATTTGGCTGGATTTATTTTTTAACGATGTTAGCTTTAGTAGGAATCCCACCGCTTAGCGGGTTTGTAGGGAAAGTGTTGATTGGTAAAGGGTCGATTGAAGCTGGATCCTATGTATTATTATTTCTTGGATTTGCATCAAGTCTTGTCGTGTTATTTTCATTATTAAAAATCTTCTTAAGTTCGTTCTTTGGAGAAACGATTATAACAAATGAAGATAAAAAACCGCTTCCGATTGCTTCAATGGCTTCCTTTATTGCTTTAGCCCTTTGCATGATTGCAATTGGTCTAGGTGCAGAACAGCTATTAGTTTATGTACAAGATGCGACAAATATCCTTGTTAATCCATCTATCTATATTGATGCTATTTTAAGTGAAAGTTAGGGGGTGGGAAGGTGTTTTTTGCCCAATTTATTTTAAATTTGTTTATAGCGCTTCTTTGGCTATTGTTCAAAGACGAGCCTACACCGACACTTTCGACTTTTAATACCGGTTTTATCGTTGGGATAGGAATTCTTTATGTAATGCATCGATTTTTTGGCACACAATTTTATTTAGTTCGAGCAATGAAAATTATGAAACTTGTGGTGATTTTCTTTAGAGAACTTATTGTTTCAGGTTTTGTTGTAATGAAGCAAGTTTTAACCCCCAATTTAAAAATTACACCGGGTATATTTAAGTACAAGACAATATTGAAAAATGATTGGGAAGTAACGGCTCTTTCGTTGTTGTTAACATTAACTCCTGGTTCCGTAGTAATGGAGATATCAGAATCTGGTGATGAATTGTATATTCATGCGATGGATATTGGACAGAAGGAAGACTTAATTCGTTCATTAGGAAGATTTGAGACCGTAATATTGGAGGTGTCCCGTTAATGATCGATATGATATTGCTAATTTCTCTAGCCCTGTTTATGGTTGCTATTACACTGCATTTAATTCGAATTATTAAAGGCCCAACAATGCCCGACCGAGCAATTGCTCTTGATACAATTGGTGTTAATTTGATTTCATCAATGGCCATACTTTCAATCTTATTAAAAACGACAGCCTTTTTAGAAGCGATATTAATATTAGGGATTTTAGCATTTATTGGGACAATTGCTTTTTCTAAATATATAGAGAGAGGTGTCATTATTGATCGTAAGTCAGATCATTGAGTGGTTCAGTGTTATCATTATTTTTATTGGCTCAATCATTAGTGTGATTAGCGCATTTGGAATGCTTCGTTTTCCTGATGTATATACTCGTGCTCACGCTGTAGCAAAAAGCGCTACACTAGCTGTTCTATCGTGTTTAGTGGGTTCATTCTTTTA
This sequence comes from Ureibacillus thermosphaericus, assembly GCF_012396605.1. GTDB lineage: Bacteria > Bacillota > Bacilli > Bacillales_A > Planococcaceae > Ureibacillus > Ureibacillus thermosphaericus. Next base: position 33,838 of record NZ_JAAXPW010000021.1, on the reverse strand, counting down.
CATTTGGGTTCAAGATGGATATATAAGTGTTCGATTGTTGTTAGGAATTCTATTTGTATTTATCACTTCACCGGTATCCACACATCTTGTGATACGAGCAGCCTATCGCTCTGGTGTGCCACTAGCTGAGGGTTCAGGTGAAGACGAATTAAAGCCAGTATTATTTGGAGAGAAAGAACCTTTACCAACTAAACAATCAGAGTAAGTTCGTACTTGATTGTCTAATTGTAAAGAAATAATATAATGAATGGACATTTGGAAAACTAAGAATAGAATTGAGCGAATGGTTTTGAAAAAGTTACTAACACTGATATTGTTAATTGTCGGTTTATATTTATTTTTGTACGTAAATAATCATTGGATTGTCATAACGGAACAAATATATGAATCTGATGAAATTCCTGATTCATTTAACGGTTTTCGAATTACTCAAGTATCTGACTTGCATGATGCTTTATTTGGTGAAAATCAAGAAAAATTAGTTGAAAAAGTACGGGAAACAAATCCAGATGTCATTTTTATTACGGGAGATCTTATTGACAGCAATCGTTATAATTTACAACAGAGTTTATTAGCTGTCCGTGAATTTGTAAAAATCGCGGATGTGTACTATGTAATTGGTAATCATGAAGTAGCAATTAATCAAGTAACGGAAATTTATAATGCCCTTGAGGAAATAGGAGTACATATTTTACCGAACGTTGCGACATGGGTTGAACGGGGAGGAGAAAGAATTGCTATAGCGGGCATTGAAGATCCTCTCAATGGGACTGATACGCAAACTATGTTACATACTGCATTATCAACTGTTCCGAAAGATATGTTTACAATGCTACTTGCCCATCGTCCGGAAAAGTTTGATATTTATGTAAAAAATGAATTAGACTTGATATTTACAGGACATGCCCATGGAGGTCAAATTAGAATTCCTTTTGTTGGAGGCTTAGTAGCGCCTGGACAAGGGTTTTTCCCTGTATACACTGCGGGATTTTATGAAGAAAATGGGACGACGATGAATGTGAATAGAGGATTAGGCAATAGTGGAGTACCTTATCGAATTTTTAATTTGCCTGAGATTGTCGTTGTAGAGTTAAAGACGAAATAAGCTGTTATGCTCAAAATATAACCGTCTCAAATTGAGGCGGTTTTTTGTTGTAAATTGTTTTATGAATATGAGAAGATATTTGACCATTATTCATTTTTGATTATGATTGTAATTAGAATTTTTAGGACTAATTTAAAGGAGAAAATGTATATGAATATCATTGATTTTACAATGGAAGAATTAATTGATCCGACTGGTATAATTGAGGGAAGACGCTACGAATTTTTGTTGGACATAGAAGTGGATGAAGAAGACGAACTATATTCTAGTGCAGGAACACAAATCCGCCTTCTTGTAGGCGATAATGGGGAAGGGCCATTTATTATCAATTATTTTATTATGGATAAGCAAGATGAAAAATATATTGAATTAGCATTAGAGGAAGACGAAGAGCAGTACCTATTAGATTTCTGTAAAGAACGATTAGTACAACAAGGTGAATAGTATATCATAAGAGAAAAAGACCCTATCATTCATAGAGATGACGGGGTCTTTTATGTATAAATAGGAGTTCGCTTAATATAGATGGTTATGTTGACGAACAAACTAGCATACTAGGAAAATATTTTATAAAAATACATTTTTTTATAGAATCAAATTCCCTATCATTCAAGAGGAATCTAATAATTACTATTAATGGATTTTACTATTTCCATTCCGTTTTCATAGATTTAATAATATCTATGAATGAATTATCATATATTGAATAAGAGGTTCACAAAATTTTCAGATTATTTTAAAATATTACTATAATTATTGAGATATAACTGTTATAAAGCTCGTAATGATAGCAGTTTGTTTCTTCAAAAATTATATGAATAGTTGGCTTGTTCATAGAGGGGATGGGAAAAGTGACTATATTAAAAGATTTAAAAATTCTCGATTTTTCATCAATGCTTCCTGGGGTTTTTACGACGATGATGTTTGCAGATTTTGGGGCAGACGTCATTCACGTTGAGTCCACACGTAGAGTGGATTTAATGCGCATTATGCCGCCATATGATGATAATAAAGAGTCGTACATTCATCAGCATTTAAATCGCTCCAAAAAATCACTCAAACTAAATTTAAAAACACAAGAAGCAGTGGAAATCGTAAAAAAATTAATCCAAGAATATGACATTGTCATTGAAGGATTTCGGCCGGGTGTAATGGAACGTTTAGGTTTAGATTATGAGTCATTAAAACAAGTAAATCCAAAGCTGATTTATTGTTCTGTCACGGGTTATGGCCAAACAGGACCATATCGCAATCGTCCAGGTCATGATAATAATTATCTATCGATTGCAGGTATACTTGATTATTCACGACACAAAGGGAAAAAACCTGTTTCTATGGGGATACAAATTGCAGATATAGCTGGAGGAACATTACATGCAGCGATAGGTGTGCTTGCATGTGCACTACATCGTGAAAAAACGGGAGAAGGAAAATATATTGATATATCCATGACAGATGCTGTCTTCACAATGAATGCATTATATGGAACAGCCTTTTTAGGAAGCGGTGAGTTACCAAAGGCTGAAGAAGAAATATTAAACGGTGGAACGTTTTATGATTATTATGAAACAAAGGATGGCCGTTATTTTTCAGTAGGTAGCTTAGAGCCGCACTTCCGCAAGTTATTGTGTGAAGCATTAGATATTCCTGAATTAATTCAAAGCACGTTTAATGACTCTACTTATACGCAAAAGAGATTTAAAGAGGCAGTAAAAGATGCTTTCTTAACGAAAACTTTTGATGAGTGGTTGGAAGTGTTCAATGAAGATTTTCATGGTTGTGTAGAACCGGTTTTAACTTTTGAAGAGGCTTGCAATCACCCGCAAATTCAAGCTCGAAATATGATTGTCGATGTTCCAAAAGAAGACGGTACAACACAAAAGCAGATTGGAACTGCAATAAAATTTGACGGTGTCGAACCAACCTATAAATTTGTTGGTGCAAAAGTCGGTGAACATACAGTAGAAATTTTAAAATCGCTTGGTTATTCGGATGAGGAGATTGAAACATTCCATCAAAAGGGCGTGCTGCAATAAAAATCGTCCCAAAGGTAATGGCTATTACTTTTGGGACGTTTATTTTTGTACAAAACCGGAAACGAAATTACGCAAATCCTCAAAATCTTCTTGTAGTATTAAGTATTTTATATAGATGTTGATTAATTGTTCAAACAGTTCAAATTGTTCTGTGGCGAAAAGAGCTTTCAACAAATTGCAAACATGTTGGGATGTCATTTTAGCAATAGGATAGAAAGGACTTTCAATCTCTTTATATTGTTTTAGCCATTTTTCGATAGATTGTAATACGTGCTGAGGCGAATGATCAACGATGTAAGCAATATCCCGTTGCACAGTTGCTTCAATTTTAAGCAATAAATCTTTATCGAAGACTTTTGCATTTAAAAAATCATAGATGCTTGTACATGAAGCGATTTCATACTCTTTCATCAATTGTAGCACATCGAAATATTGTTCGTTTTTTACAAGAGCATCAATGACAATAAAAAATACTTGTTCTAGGTAATTTTTATCGTATCGTTTTACTAACGATTGTGGCTCCGGTTTTAAGTTAGGTAATATTTCTCCATATTCTATTAATAATTCGATGGAATGATTAATTAAACGATCATTCATGATTAAATATTTTCCATGAGCAATGGTTTTTTCCGTATCAAAATGCTTTGCTCCATCAATTGCTAAAATATACGATAGTAAAGTTTGTTCTTTCTCGGTCAGTGCCCATTCTCCAGATTTCCACGTTCTAATTACATCCGATATCAATTTATTGATTTTTTTATAGTGCCGTTTTCCTCCCATAAAATGAAGGGAGATATTTAATAAATGAAACTCTTTTAACAAATAGGAACGTGGATTTTTATAATCAATCTTTTGAATGAATTTATTCATTGTTGTGACCACTTGATTTTTCGTTTGAAAAGATTGAATTAATTGCTTAAATTGATTCATTAAATCAAGGGGATTTTGAATCGTATGTAATGGTGTTTGTAAGAAAATTGAATAAATTTTTTTGGCATACAAATAACGCCAAAAGTCAGGTTTCTGATTATATAGTATATGTATGAAATATTTTCTCCCTATTTTATATAAATGAATTTCATTCAATTTAGTAATTGATTTTGAATAATTCGACTTTTTCCCAAAAACTAATTCAATAAAATGTGAAAAGTTAAAAACATTTTTCATGAGTGCATGCTCGAATATTAATTTTTTGCTAGTTGGAGATGAGAAAAATGCGTCGAGTTTCTTTTCAACGTTTTGCAGTTCTATATTCGATAAACGAAACATTTCTTGTGTAAATAAGTCCATTTTTCCCCAGCTGTTTTTAACGGTACTATAAATAACGTTTGTTGCTTCTGTTTTATTGAAAAGAATCTGTTTAAGAGGGATCACGTTGCCAAATATTTTTTCGTCAATTTCATAACTACTAAGCTGTTCAATCGCTTCTTCAAAAGGTATACCTATCTGACCTTTCGTCTTTTGAAAGAGCAGTTCGTCAAATTTGAGCATGCTGCCTCTCCTCCTAAATCACTTAAGATGAATATACCAAAGATTAGAAATAAAAAAAATGCAAAAAAGATTTACCTTTTAGCTAGTTTTGTTTGCTATTCATGTTGAAATAGCCATCATATTGCATGTATCACTGAAAACCAATTGGTGAAGAATCAATCTCTTAGTAAGACTAGCAACTCGAAGAATACGATACATTTAGTATAATGTAATATTGAATGAAGCCACCCATCTAAACTAAGCGAGGTCGCAAAATGTACTACTTATCAATGATTTTTTTCCAAATTGTTGCACCGATTCTTGTATTGCTTGTAGTAGGTGCATTGTTACAGAAGAAATTTCAATTTAACTTAAAAGCATTGTCTCAGCTCGTTACATACTGTTTTATGCCAGCAGCAGTCTTTGTCAATATATATGAAACGACAATTGACATGTCGGTACTTGCACAAGTAGCAATATTTATTGTTTTGTTTATTGGAAGTCAAATGCTGATTAGCCATTACATAGCCAAACTATTAGGTCTTAATCGTTTAGAATCGGCTGTCTTCAAAAATAGTGTTGTGCTCATCAACTCTGGGAACTATGGTATACCTGTTGCACAAATGGTTTTTGCTACTCAACCGATTGGGGTTGCCATTCAAGTAATTCTCGTTATTTTCCAAAATATGACCACGTATACTTACGGCTTGTACAATTTAATTTCTGCGACAAAATCAGGGTTGGAAATTTTAAAGGGCTTTTTGAAAATGCCGATTGTTCATGCATTAATCATTGGGATTATTTTAAATATCGCAGATTTTGAAATTCCCCAAACTTTTCGCATTCCATTGGATCATGTTGCGGAAGGATTTATTGCAGTTGCTTTAATTACGTTAGGGGCTCAATTATCCCAGATTGAAATACGCACAATTATTAACAAAACGATTATTACAAGCTGCTTTACGCGACTAATACTAGGCCCAGCAATTGCACTACTAATCATTTATCTACTTGGAATCGATGGGGTCGTTGCAAAATCTCTATTTATTGCAAGCGCATTTCCTACATCCCGCAACAGCTCAAGTCTAGCTTTAGAATATGATGTGGAATCCAATACTGCCGCACAAACGGTTTTATTCTCTACGATTGTAAGTTGCTTTACGGTAACAATCGTGATATATCTATCCAACATTTTTTTTGGATAAAAAGAAAGCTTAATAAAAGGTCTTAACTACCCCAAAGTGTTAAATCAATTTCAGGATTTCAGGATAGTGATGACAAAAATAAATCCTACCTTGCCGATGATGGTAAGGTAGGATTTTTTATCAATGATTAGTAGATTGATAGATTCATTTGTAAGCGATTTGAAATAGGTTATTTGAACAGTATAATTAATTATTTTTTGACAGAATCTTTATATGGATTTGTTAAATCCATTCCATCTAATGATAAACCAAGTGCTTTTGCAACGCCTTCACCATAAGCAGGGTCTGCTAAGTAGCAGTGTAAAATATGGCGGCGTTTAATATGTTCTTCTACTCCTTCCATAGCGCGAGCCGTATTTTCAAAGAGTCGTTGTTGTTCTTCTGCAGTCATGATGCGGAACAGTTTTCCAGGTTGTTCGAAATAGTTATTGTCATCTTCGCGGAAATCATAAATATCTGCATCTCCCTCAAGAGCTAAAGGTGGCTCTTTCAATTCAGGATGATGTTGCCATTCGCCGTAGCTGTTTGGTTCGTAGCTCAGCGTGCTTCCTAAGTTGCCATCAAAGCGCATTGCACCATCGCGGTGGAATGTGCGGAATGGACATTTTGGAGCGTTAATAGGAAGTAAATAATGGTTTACTCCTAAACGGTAACGTTGTGCATCCGCGTATGCAAAAATACGAGCTTGTAACATGCGGTCTGGTGAATAACCGATACCAGGTACGATGTTTGATGGTGAGAATGCAGCTTGTTCTACATCTGCAAAGTAGTTATCTGGATTTCGATTTAATTCGATTTCACCAACTGGAATGAGAGGGAAATCTTTTTTGTACCATACTTTTGTTAAGTCGAATGGATTGTAAGGCATTTCTTTTGCTTGTTCTTCAGTCATTACTTGGATGTACATTTTCCATTTTGGATAGTCACCATTTTCAATTGCATTGTAAAGGTCGCGTTGATGAGATTCACGGTCTTTACCGATTAATTCAGCTGCTTCTTGATCTGTTAAGTTTTTAATCCCTTGTTGTGTTATGAAATGGAATTTAACCCAAACTCGTTCGTTATCTTCATTAATAAAGCTGTAAGTATGAGAACCGAATCCATGCATGTTGCGGTAGCTTGCAGGGATTCCGCGGTCGGACATTGTAATTGTCACTTGGTGTAATGATTCAGGAAGCAGTGTCCAGAAATCCCAATTGCTATTAGCATTGTGCATATTTGTACGAGGATCGCGTTTTACTACGTGGTTTAAATCGATGAAGTGCAATGGATCGCGGAAAAAGAATACAGGTGTGTTATTACCAACTAAGTCCCAGTTTCCTTCTTCAGTATAGAATTTGATTGCGAAACCGCGGATATCGCGCTCTGCATCAGCTGCACCACGTTCACCAGCAACTGTAGAGAAGCGAATGAATAATGGGGTTTTTTTCCCAACTTGTGAGAACATTTTTGCTTTCGTGTATTTTGTAATGTCATGCGTTACTGTAAATGTACCATGTGCCCCTGAACCTTTTGCGTGCATACGGCGTTCTGGAATTACTTCACGGTTGAAGTTCGCAAGTTTTTCAATTAACCAAACATCTTGTAATAAGACAGGTCCACGTTTGCCTGCTGTCATAGAATCGTGGTTGTTCACAACGGGTGCACCATTTGCTTTTGTAAAGAGTTGGCGTTTATCGTTAATATTAGTCATATCATTGTACCTCCTAAATTGTTCTTCGCTTATGTATTAACTATAACAAATCTAAATAAAAATTTCTACTAAATTAGAATAATTATTTTTAGAAATAATTTATAAAGAGGTAAATATTCTAATCTGAATTGAATTCCTTCAATTACTTGAATGTAACAAAACATAGTAAAAAAGTGAAAGAGAAAAAATGAAGCTAAAAATGGTTGTATTGATTCTATACATGACAAAATAATTGATAATGAATAAATCTAAATGAAAAATTATTGTGTTCCAGTGAAAAAAGATATTTATTGCAGTACAATGAACTATTGTGTGGTTGATTCAATATAAAAATGTACGGTATGTGATTAAGGAGTATTCTTATGCAATTGATAATTACCTTTACCCTTTTAGTAGTAACAATATTCCTGTTTATATTAAATCGTTTTCGGGGAGATTTAATTGCTATCATGGCGCTACTTGCGTTTGTCACTTTGGGAATCCTTACACCACAAGAGGCGTTGGAAGGGTTTTCTAATTCAGTTGTCATCATGATTGCGGGGTTATTTATAATCGGAACAGGATTAATGCGAACTGGATTAAGTGGTATGGCAGGAAGATTGTTATTGAAGTGGTCTGGAAATAGTGAATTAAAATTGTTTGTATTACTTCTTCTCATTGTTGCGGTTGTCGGTGCTTTTATGAGTAATACAGGTACGGTGGCATTAATGATGCCGATTGTAGTAAGTATTGCATTAAGTATTCAAGTAAGTCCATCTAAGTATTTATTGCCACTATCTTATATGGCCAGCATGTCCGGCCTAATGACGCTCATTGCATCACCTCCAAACTTGATTGTTAGCCAGACTCTTGTGGATTATGGATTTGACAAGTTGGGTTTTTTCGCCATTACACCAATTGGGATGATTGCAGCGGTAGTGGTGATCCTTTATTTAGTATTCGTGCGAAATAAGCTGCTACCAAATAAAAACAAAGGAATTAGTTCAAATAACGCTTATCAGTTGTCTCCGGAGAAGATTGTAGAAGAGTATCATCTAAACGATAAATTATTTAAAGTTTACGTTCCAATGAATTCAAAAATTGTAGGGAAGAGCCTTGCTGAATTGAAATTGCCTTCGACATTCAATGTATATGTGATGAAAATACTGAAACATACAGAAGGACCAAAAGTATTTTCCTATCCTCATCAAATGGTAGCAGGGCCTAGATCTATTATCCATGCTCGAGATGTATTATATGTTCAAGGGGAGCAAGAAGATGTATATCACTTTGTAAAAGATTGTGGTTTGGTAGTTCGTGAATTTGATCGAGAGGAATCGAATGAATTAGTTTCAAAAGATATTGGTGTAGCGGAAGTATTATTAACTCCACATTCAAGACTGATTGGAAAAAAAGTTGGTGAAATTGGATTTAGGGAAAAATACGATGTAAATATAATTGGAATTAATCGAAAAGGAGAATATTTCACAGAGAACATTGCTTCTCAAAGGCTTCGTTTTGGTGATGCAATTTTAGTTCAAGGAACTTGGGATGCGATTGAATTTTTATCCAAGGAAACGCAAGATGTAGTAGTAGTTGGACAACCAAAAGAAATGGCTGGACACATTGCAGCAACAGGAAAAGCCAAAATAGCAGCTGCCATTTTACTCTTTATGGTTGCATTAATGGTTTTTGAAGTGTTCGATGCGGTAATTTGTGTATTAATTGGAGCAGTGTTAATGATTATTACTGGTTGTTTACGGAATGTAGATGATGCTTATGATCAAATGAATTTTGAGAGTATCGTATTAGTAGCGGCAATGTTACCGATGGCGACAGCGTTAGAAAAAACCGGTGGAATGACGCTGTTAGCAGATGGCATTATACATGTATTAGGTGGTTTTGGCTCTTTTGGTGTATTAGTAGGGGTTTATCTACTGACCATTGTATTCGGACAATTTATTAGTAATACTGCTACTGCTGTTTTGTTTGCTCCAATTGCAATGAATGCCGCTTTGACGATGGATGCAAACCCATATACATTTATGATTGCAGTTGCCGCTGCAAGTGGAATGGCTTTTGCGACACCAATTGCTTCACCAACGAATTCATTAGTGTTAACTGTGGGAGGCTATACATTTACGGATTTTTTAAAAATCGGAATACCGTTACAATTGATTATGCTTATTGTGATGATGTTTGTTATTCCTTTTATATTTCCATTATAAGAAAAGGAGTGCGTCATCAAGAAGATGATGCACTCTCTTTATTTTGAATCTAAAATGATTTCAATCAATTCATCGCGATCGATTAAATATACATCGTTTGATTCTGCTAATTTTTGTGCTTGTTTTGTATAATAACTGTTTGTAATAACCCAAGCTTCTGTTGCATCGTACATTTTTAAAGCACCGATTACTTCTTGGACTGCTTTTACACCTACACTTCCGGAATATCTTTTTGCCTGAACGGCAATCGTATTTTCTCGGTCCTGTAAAATGAGGTCAGCGCCATAATCACCAGAGGTCTTTGTATACGTTACCTTAAAGCCACGTTTTTTAAAAAGCATGCCTAAAAACTCTTCAAATTCTTCGCCTGTCATTTCATCTATTTGCTTAATACCGGCTTTTCGAAGGCGAAAAAAGCCTCTTGTTTTCCACCATAATTTTATAAGGAAAGCAGTGAATAAAAAAATTCCTAATGAAATCAGTGTACCTTTCCAAGTTCTTGTAAAGTACCACCCGATGCAACCTACGAATATAAGCAGAAGCCTAAACAATGCACGAGTAAATCGATTTTTCTTTTTAGTTCTCTTTGCCAACAGTCTTAACCCCTTACTGCAATTCTCAACCTATATAGTATCATAAAAAAGGGTACGTATGTTTGTGTTTGTTAAATATAACGTTTTTTTGAACTGATGAAGGAAAATATAAATAAAATTATAGAAGTTGCAATAAACAGAATATTCGGCACTGTCCAGCTACCTGTTATTTCTTGAATGAATCCGAACAAAACGGGGCCAACTGCAGCAATTAAATAACCAAAAGACTGAGCAAATCCAGAAATTTCAGATGCTTCATAAGCGTTTCTGGTACGCAATGTAAAAAGCATTAAAACAAGCCCAAAGGAAGCACCTGCCGCAAGTCCTAAAAGCATCATCCAGATGAGTATGGCATCTGTCCATTGGAATAATAGACCACTAAAACCGATGAGATAGCATAGAGTAAAGAAATAGACAATTGGCTGCTGAGATGATAATTTTTCAGCTAGTATTGGAACAAAAAATGTCATGGGCATTTGTGAGAGCTGAAAAACAGATGCCATTAAACCAGCTTTATCTAAACTGAAACCTTGTGATACTAAGATTTCTGGTATCCAAGCAGTGGAGCAGTAAAACAATAAAGACTGCATTCCCATCGCAATTGCAATTGCCCATGCGAGAGGGGATTTCCAAATTCTGTTCCCCAATTTGGCCTCTTTTTCTGTTTTGCCTTGTTCAACGTGCTCACTGCGCAGAATGGGAATCCAAGCAATCATTGTAAGCAAACCGAAAATAACAGTACATCCAAGAGCACCTTGCCACCCAGCATGTTCCGCAATAGGTTGGCTAAAAGCGAGAGATGCTGCGGCGGAGATGTTCATTGATACAGTATATATTCCCATTAACAATCCGACATGATATGGATATTTTGCTTTAAAAAAACTCGGGAACAATACATTTCCAAAAGAAATAGCAACACCTATTAATATCGTACCGATAATAAGTAAGGGGATATTTCCGGCTGATCTCAAAATAATTCCGATTGTTAAAAGAATCAATGAGTAGAACAAGGTATATTCCATGCTTAATTTACGTGAAATCTTTGGTGCGAAGGGAGAAACAATAGCAAAAGCAAGAAGCGGAATCGTCGTTAAAAATCCTGCTAAAGTATTGGAAATGCGTAAATCCTCTCGAATATAGGAGATGATAGACCCAACTCCCGTTATCGGAGTTCTTACGGTCGTAGCAAAAAAGATGATGGCTATGAAAAAAATAAAGGTTGCAAAAGTAAAATGGAGTTTATTAACAGAACTTTCTTGTTCTATCTTCATAAAAAAGACCTCCAATAATTCAAAATAACCAAAATAGTGTTATATTAATAAAGTGCCTTCTTGAACGGATACAAGAATAATAATACCTTTCAATTGTAAATTTTGGTAGGAGAATGCTTTTTCAATAATAACTAAAAAATTTTTTTCAAAAGGAAATAATGTAAGAATAGAGGAAATGGAGTTAAAAGGAGATATATCATGGGAAAAGAGATTGAAAATGATAGACAACTGAGACGAGGATTGAAAAGTAGGCATATTACAATGATTAGTTTAGGAGGAACCATTGGAACAGGGTTGTTTCTAGCCAGTGGAGCATCCGTTGCCCAAGCAGGGCCAGGGGGAGCTTTAGTAGCGTATGCCTTAATCGGGTTCATGGTTTATTTTTTAATGACAAGTTTAGGGGAAATGGCTGCCTACATGCCTTCTTCAGGTTCATTTAGTACATATGCAACAAAATTTGTGGATCCTGCCTTTGGATTTGCAATGGGGTGGAACTACTGGTACAACTGGGCAATTACAATTGCTGCAGAAATTTCAGCTGTAAATTTAATTATGAAATTCTGGTTCCCTAATAGTTCATCAGCTTTGTGGACAATCCTTTTCATTGTAGTCGTATTAACTTTTAACATATTATCAGTCAATATGTATGGCGAAAGTGAATATTGGTTTGCCATGATTAAAGTAGCCACAGTGATCATCTTTATTATTACTTCCTTCTTAATGATTTTTGGCATTATTGGTGGAGAGCCAGTCGGTTTAACAAATTTCTTTATAGATGAGGCTCCGTTTAATGGTGGTTTTCTAGCGATATTCGGAATCTTTTTAGCTGCGGGATTTTCTTTCCAAGGAACAGAATTGTTAGGAATTACAGCTGGAGAGACTGAAGATCCTGGGAAAAATATACCGAAAGCTGTACGTTCGGTATTTTGGCGTATATTACTATTCTATATATTAGCCATTCTTGCAATTGGATTATTAATTCCTTATACAGACCCACGACTATTATCAGAAGATGTAGCGGTATCACCATTTACTTTAGTATTCGATAAATTAGGGATTGCCTTTGCTGCTTCTGTGATGAATGCCATCATTTTAACTGCTATGCTTTCAGCTGGGAATTCAGGTTTATATGCTTCTTCACGTATGTTATGGCAATTGGCTGTAGACGGAAAAGCTCCGAAGATTTTTGCCAAACTAAATCGTCGAGGTGTACCAATTTATGCCTTACTTGCAACTCTTGCAGTAGGTTGTTTAGCCTTTCTATCTTCCTTCTTTGGGGATGGAATAGTTTATATGTGGCTATTAAATGCATCTGGGTTATCAGGTTTTATTGCTTGGGTTGGTATTGCCATTAGCCATTATCGATTCCGAAAAGCATATATTAAACAAGGAAGAGACTTAAATGATTTACCTTACAAATCACCTTTATATCCATTTGGGTCACTGTTTGCATTAACTTTATGTTTAATCGTCATTATTGGGCAAAATTATACGGCTTTTATCGGAACAATCGATTTGTATGGAATTGCGGTTTCGTACATCGGAATTCCTTTGTTTATCATCTTTTGGTTAGGGTATAAGATTAAACACAAAACAAAATTGATTCCGCTTGAGGAATGTAATTTAGATGTAGAGAAAAAGTAAGCCAACAACAAAAGGATATATAAGAGGCTAAATCTGTTGTTATAATGGGAAAAATGGAAAGTTTTAAGGGTTTTTCTGTCTAATCAAGTGAAAAAGATCAAAAGACTGGTAAAGGATGAGTAAAATGACGGTCTCCGTGGGTTTTTTCAGAAAAATATACGAATGGGTTGTGGATGGGCATTCTGACGATATTCAATATCGGCCATTTCAAGTGGATGGGAACCCTTATAAATCGAGAGTATTTTTAGTCGGTTTATATCCGGAATCACTAGCTTATTTTGATTTAAATGATATAAAAATGTATGCTGATTCACTCGTTGATGGAGAATTGTTTGAACAATTAAACGGACTTGAAATCATTGCAGCTTCTCGGGAATATAAAGGTAGCTTGAATTTTGCACAATGGATGAAAAAAGAATTTAATGAAAACGTTGTTTTGACGAATGTAAATTGTCTTCTTGCAAAGGATTATAAACAGTTTAAGCAAATGAAAAAAGAAAATCATTTACTATATCTCTCGGGAAAACAGTTGTTTGAAAAAGTGCTGAATGAATTTTCACCAGAAATTATCATCATTCAAGGTTCTAAAGCGTTTGATGAATTTCGAGAAATTTATCAAGAACGTTTGATTCATAAAGTAGAAACGTTTGAGACAGGTACTGTACAAGAACTTGAAAAATTAGGAGTTATTGCAGAATATCCCCTCGAAAACGGTGAGAATGTCAAAGTTATTGCATGCCGTAATATGTCTTACTTTGGCAAAGAAGGAGCAGCGTTTGGAACTGTAAAAGAAGTAATTGGCCGCCTATTGAAATAGTTTTTTGTGATAGTTTAGAAAAAACAGAAAATGCGAACAATTCATCTGCTCATTAGTTGAAATTTCACCGATTTCCGAATAATACATGTGTTTTTTTAAAGAAATATCTTGCATTCGACATATGACGTGTTTATAATAATAAACATTCAAAAATAAATACCACACTCATATAATCGCGGGAATATGGCTCGCAAGTTTCTACCGACTTACCGTAAATAAGTCGACTATGAGGGGATTGTCTAGATTTGTCGGATGTTAGTACATATGCACAAGTCTATGTGCTTTCGATATACTCGAAAGGCTTATTCCTCATAGGAAAGGTCTTTCGAGTTTTTTTATTAAAGGAATGATGAAAGGGCGAATTTTTAATGGATCTGTTAAAAGAAAAAATAGCTCAAGAAGGGAAAGTGCTTTCGGACACTGTGCTAAAAGTGGATTCTTTTTTGAATCATCAAATTGATCCGCTTTTAATGAGAGAAATTGGCGAAGAATTTGCGAATCGATTTAAGGATGAAGTGATTACAAAAATTTTAACAATTGAATCTTCCGGTATCGCACCTGCGACGATGTTAGGTTTGACTATTGGTGCAGAGGTAGTATTTGCACGCAAGAAAAAATCATTAACTTTATCTGGAAATTTATATACTTCGCAAGTTTACTCATTTACAAAACAAGAAACAAACGAAATATCCGTTTCAAAAGACTTTTTATCCCCAGACGATAATGTGTTAATCATCGATGATTTTTTAGCAAATGGTGAGGCGGTAAAAGGATTATTGGATATAGCTAAACAAGCAGGGTGTAAGATCGTTGGAGTTGGCATTGTGATTGAAAAAGGATTCCAAAATGGTGGGAAAGTGTTGCGAGAACAAGGTATTCGTGTAGAGTCTTTAGCCATTATCAAATCTTTAAAAAATAACACAATCGAGTTTGCTGAATAATTGATTGTTTAATTATTTCGAGGAGGAACATGATTTCATGACGAATGGAAAAGCAATTACCCTAGGTATACAGCATTTATTAGCGATGTATGCTGGAGCTATTTTAGTACCGTTAATTATTGGGAGTTCATTAGGGTTTGATGAGCAGCAGCTAACGTATTTAGTGGCAATTGATATTATGATGTGTGGCGTCGCTACCTTGTTACAGGTAATGAGGGGGAAAGCTTTCGGAATTGGTTTGCCTGTCGTATTAGGATGTACATTTACTGCGGTATTTCCGATTATTTCAATTGGCCAGAGTAAAGGTATCGGTGCGATTTATGGAGCTATTATTGCTTCTGGATTTATTATTATTCTCATATCAGGAGTATTCGGAAAGTTAGTAAAATTTTTCCCTCCTGTTGTGACAGGTTCTGTTGTTACAATTATCGCAATTTCATTAGTTCCAGTTGCCATGAATAACATGGGCGGAGGACAGGGAGCACCAGATTTTGCTTCGGCTTCCAACCTCACATTAGCGTTAGTTACTCTCATAATGATCTTATTGATTTATAGATTTACAACAGGCTTTATTCGTTCCATCTCCATATTATTAGGCTTAGTGTTCGGAACAATTATAGGTATTTTTATGGGGAAAGTTGATTTTTCGCCTGTATTAGAAGCAGGATGGTTCCATATGGTACAACCATTTTATTTTGGAACGCCAACCTTCGACTTGGCTTCAATCCTTACAATGACGCTTGTTGCGATGGTTTCGTTAGTAGAATCGAGTGGTGTCTATTTTGCATTAGGTGATATTGAGAAAAAGTCAATTTCAGCAAGTGATTTGGCACGCGGCTATCGATCAGAAGGATTGGCTTCAATCATTGGTGGAATCTTTAATGCATTTCCATATACAACGTTTTCACAAAATGTTGGATTAATTAAAATGACAGGGGTAAAAGATCGAAAAGTCATCATTATTACTGGGGTAATGCTCGTTGCTTTAGGCTTTTTACCAAAAATCGCAGCACTAACAACAATTATTCCAACAGCTGTACTAGGTGGAGCTATGCTTGCAATGTTTGGAATGGTATTGACGCAAGGTATTACAATGCTTGCACCTGAAATTTTGAAATCACCAGAAAACACGATGATTGTCGCAATTTCTGTAGCCCTTGGTGCAGGTGTTGCATTTGTACCAAATATTTTTGAAGTATTGCCAGGTAGTCTATCCATTTTAACGTCTAATGGAATTGTTTGCGGTTCATTATCAGCGATTATGTTAAACATCATATTTAATATGATTGGTCCAAAAAAAGTAGATTCCATGTATGCAACAACAGCAGAAGAGTAATATAAAAGAAATAACCGACGAGCCAATTGCTCGTCGGTTATTTCTTTTTTAGGGGTATGTTAAGGGATGAAAACACAAATTTAGAAATTTAAGCATTTGGATAAATCATCTTTTTCGGATCTACATATTCATCGAATTGTTCTTCTGTTAGTAAGCCAAGAGAAAGTGCAGCTTCTTTTAAAGTAGTGCCTTCCGCATGAGCTTTTTTCGCTATTTTTGCTGCATTTTCATAACCGATGTAAGGATTTAATGCAGTAACAAGCATTAAAGAATTTTCTAAGTTGCGCTCAAGTACTTCATGGTTCGGTTCAATGCCTATAGCACATTTGTCGTTGAAGGATTTCATTGCATCAGCTAAAAGTCGGGCTGATTGAAGGAAGTTATAAATAATGACAGGTTTAAATACGTTCAATTCAAAGTTTCCTTGACTAGCAGCAAAAGCAATTGTTGCATCGTTACCGATTACCTGAGTAACAACCATCGTCATAGCTTCAGATTGAGTAGGATTTACTTTACCAGGCATAATCGAACTTCCTGGCTCATTTGCTGGAATAATAATTTCACCAATACCGCTACGAGGACCACTAGCAAGCCATCTAACATCGTTCGCAATTTTCATTAAGTCTACAGCTAAGGCTTTTAAAGCACCATGTGCAGCAACAATTTCATCGTGGCTTGTTAATGCATGGAATTTATTTTCAGATGAAACAAATTGTTTGCCGGTAATATTACTAATTTCTTCTGCCACCATGTCTCCGAATTTTGGATGAGCATTGATGCCAGTACCAACTGCAGTACCTCCGATGGCTAAGCTCTTTAAATACTCGGTATTATGTTTAATCATTTGTTCTGAGCGTTCTAGCATATAATACCAGCCGCTAATTTCTTGTCCAAGTGTTAAAGGTGTTGCATCTTGTAAGTGGGTACGACCGATTTTAATGATATCTTTGAAAGCTTCTGATTTTTCTTTTAATGTATTTTTCAAAAGTTGTAATCGAGGCAACAAATAGTCTTCTACCATTTCAACAGCAGCGATATGTAATGCTGTTGGGAATGTATCGTTCGAACTTTGACTCATGTTGACATCATCATTTGGATGAACTTTCTCCGATGATCCTTGTTCTATTAATAATTGATTTGCACGGTAAGCAATAACTTCATTCACGTTCATGTTAGATTGAGTACCGCTACCTGTTTGCCAAACAACTAGTGGGAATTGGTCATCCCATTTACCTTCTAGAATTTCATCTGCTGCTGAAATTATGGCATCTGCTTTTGCTGGTGATAATTTATTTAATTTTTTATTGGCGATTGCTGCAGATTTTTTTAGTATTGCAAATGCTCGAATGACTTCTATTGGCATTTTTTCATCGCCAATTTGGAAGTTTTCTTTACTACGTTGTGTTTGGGCGCCCCAAATTTTATCAGCAGGTACACGTACTTCACCTAACGTATCTTTTTCTATACGATATTCCATTTTGTACAACTCCTTCGTATTAGTATATGTATTTCAAATAAAAAATAGTATTGATTATAGAATTTTGGCTGCAACATAATAGTTGCAGCCTAGAAATGTCTATATATAGGGGGATATAGACATAATTTGGAGAAAATAAAATGGAAAATATTGTTCCCGAGATATATTTTGGGGGGTTCAGCTCGGAAATTTCTATTTACGATAATGATAATCATTATCAATTAAATTGTCAACAGGAAATTCATCATAATTTGAAAAAATCACCATTCAGCTCTTTCTAATTCTTCTGCAATGATTTGCAAATCGTAAGACGTAATCACAAATAGCTCATATGGATTGCGTTCCATGTATTTCTCAACCAGTCGCTTTAAATATTTTGGAGATCCTTCATGTTCTTCATCATAGACAAGTAATAGGGCATCGGTATTTTGAATAATAAATTTATCTTTTTCAACAAATTGCCAAGGTGCTTCATATGGTCTTTTTGTTATACTTGTCACAAAATCTGCTTGACTAATAATGTAAGCGTATTGTTGTTGTCTTTGTTCATTCCAATTTTTCTCGATATCTAAAAAAGGTGTAATAACGGAATATTTCAATTGAGGAAATTCATTTTTTAGTTCAATGACAACTTCTGCAGTCCATATTTCAACACCGAGTTGTCCACTGACGATGACCCATTCTAATCCATCCTCAATCAAACTTCTCAATTCATTCTCAATGGCTTTTTTTATGATTTGGATGCCAGGATGTTTTTCGTTAAATATACCTAATTCATGGGGTCTGTATCCTGACACATAAAGCGATTGAATCATTCTAATCCCTCTCTTAATATAAGGAATAGTTTTGCTATATATTAATTGAATATCATAATGTAATGAGAATAAAAAAATCAATAAATAAGGCTGTTTAGAAATTTTAACTTTCTAAACAGCCATAAATGAATTGCATTTAGTGCATGTTAGTGAATATTATATATTCTCTTAATTTGCACTTTCTGCATTCTCAAGAACTTCTTTAATTCGTTCAAGTGCCCAATCAATTTGTTCTTTCGTAATGATTAATGGTGGGGCAAAGCGAATTACATATTCATGAGTTTCTTTACATAATAGACCTTTTTCCTTTAATTGTTCGCAATATTTGCGAGCAGGTTCATGAAGTTCAACCCCTATGAATAAACCTCTTCCTCGCACTTCCTTAATAATAGGTGATGAAATTTTTAAAAGTTCTTCTTTAAAGTATTGTCCTAGCTCAAGTGAACGTTCCACTAATTTTTCTTCTTCGATGACTTCAAGGGAAGCGATTGAAACAGCACAAGCTAGTGGGTTACCACCAAAAGTAGAACCATGAGAACCAGGATTTAATACCCCTAAAATATCATCGTTTGCCACCACAGCAGAAATTGGCATTACGCCTCCGCCGAGTGCTTTTCCAAGAATATAAACATCCGGCTCAATATTCTCCCACTCGCAAGCGAACATTTTTCCTGTACGGCCAAGTCCAGTTTGTATTTCGTCCGCAATAAACAATACATTATGTTCTTTACAAAGTTTTGCTGCTTCTTTTAAGAATCCTTCAGGAGGTACAATGATCCCTGCTTCTCCTTGAATAGGTTCAAAAATAAAAGCTGCAGTGTTTGGTGTAATAGCGTTTTTTAATGCCTCAATATCACCGTATGGAATTAATTTAATTCCTGGAATTAACGGTCCAAAACCGCGTTGATATTCTTTCTCAGATGAAAGAGAGACAGGAATCATAGTGCGGCCATGGAAGTTTCCATTGCAACCGATGATTTCAGCTTTATTTTCTTCAACGCCTTTCACATCATAAGCCCAACGGCGAGCAACTTTAATCGCTGATTCCACAGCTTCTGCACCAGTATTCATTGGTAAAACCATGTTTTTTCCGGTGATTTTACATACTTTTTCATACCATGGACCAAGTTGGTCGTTATGGAATGCACGAGAAGTTAAAGTTACTCGATCTGCTTGATTCTTTAATGCTTGAATGATTTTTGGATGTCGGTGACCTTGGTTTAGAGCAGAATAAGCAGATAGCATATCCATATATTCTTTACCTTCTGGATCTTTTACCCATACTCCTTCTGCTTCACTAATCACAATTGGTAGTGGGTGGTAGTTATGAGCACCAAGCTTTTCTGTAATTTCTATAATTTCTTTTGTTGTTTTAACCATTGAAAAATCCCCCTTAATGTACTGAAGCATAAAAAAATTGTGTTTTTTAGCAAAATTGCTTATAAATTCATTATATATGATAGATGTGATTTTTTAATCGAAAGAATTTAAATTATCAATAATATTATAATAATTTGCTCTTTTTATTAGGCATTAGAGTTCAATTGAAACTTTTTTCCAAAGACTTATGAAGGATAAAAATAGAAGGTTATCCAGAAACTGTGTTAAACTGGATAACCATTTTGATTAATGATAAGAATTCAGTTGGTTTTTCCAAAACATTGCAATGATAATACTTAAAATTAATATGATTGTTGCAAAGTAGTATGGATAATTATAATTCATATCAAATAAGATACCACCAATGATAGGGCCAAAGATATTTCCGATGCTTGTAAACATGGAATTCATGCCCCCTACAAAACCTTGTTCATTTCCTGCAATTTTTGAAAGATAGGATGTAATTCCTGGACGAATTAAATCAAAGCCAACAAAGACAATCCAACAAGTTAACATGATTGTCCAGTAAGAATTTACAATTGTCATAACGAACACTAATAGGCCTGACATAATTAAACTAATTCGAACAACGTTAATTTCTCCGAACCGCTTTGTTAATGCATCAAATAATAAAATTTGCACAACTGCTCCAACAATACCACCGCCTGTAACGATTATGGCGATATCTTTTGGTGTAAATCCAAATTTATGATCAATAAATAGGCTAAATAATGACTCGAAGGAAGCTAAACTGAATGTCGATAGGAAAATAATAATAAACGAAATAAGATACATTGGAATAAAAATTCGTTTCCAACCAATTTTTTCATCTTTGAACACTTTCGGATGCTCTCTACGTTCAGGCTCCTTCAAAATAAAAATGGAGGCAATGGCTACTAATGCTCCCAAAACACTGGCAGCAAAGAATGGCACACGAATTCCAAATTCCGCTAAAAATCCGCCTATACCAGGCCCTACAATAAATCCGGTATTAATCGCGGCAGACATAAATCCAAGGGCTTTCGGACGTTCGCTTTCAGATGTGATATCCGCAATATATGCAGTAATCGCAGGCATGATGCATGCGCCACTAATTCCACCTAAAATTCTTGATAGGAAAAGAATCTCAAGGCTCTTAGCAATACCAAATAACAACTCTGAAAAACTAAATAAAAAAAGACCGATGATAATCATTATTTTCCGGCCGTATTGATCCGTCCATTTTCCTGTAATGGGAGAAGCGATTAGTTGAGCTAATGCAAAAGCAGCTACCATGTTTCCTACTACGGTGCCGCTTAAGGATAATTCATTCATTAATGAAGGCAAGACAGGGATAACTAGGCTAATACCAACAAAGGTAATAAAAATATTTCCAAGTAATAGAGCTAAGGCAACTTTTTGAGATTTTGATTGCATAAATATCCCCTTTGAATTTTTTATCTATAAAATTATTTTTAAATAGCAGTAGTGATATTGTAACGGTACATTTACAGAAATTGAAAGTGCAAAAAGGTCTATTCCTATTTAAACCTTTACGAAAGACTGAGTCAAGGAAACACAAATGTTTCAGAATACTTACATAAAATAGTAAAAGGGGAAAAGACATAACAAAAAAAGGATGGCTACTTGCCATCCATGAATGATAATGGGATTTGTGGAAGAAATGTGTGCTCACTCACCACTCGCCGTCGAATAAGGGGTGTACAATGGTTACTGGGAATGCAAATTCGGAGAGACGTTCCCAACTAAATAAATGGAGATAACAATGATCAAACTATAAACTCCACCCTCATGCCAACCTAAGAAGTTAGAAGTCAAGGATACAATATGCGCCCAAACCATTCCTGTTGTGAAGGGATCTATTCACCGTGGACTTAACTTTACAGATCCTTTTCAATGAAACAAATACAGGCTCTTATTTTTACATCGTTATATAGGGAGTTCAAATTGATTTAATGTAGAAGGCTGTATTTGTTCATTATCACAATACAGGAAATGGGTATCCTCGATTTATGCCAATTAAAAGTTTGTTACATCAAATTGAAAGGAATAATTGTTTCCGTTCATATATATCCCTAGGATAACGTAATTCCCGTTACAATAATTAAATTTCTCACCTCCTTTTGTTTTCATCATATTCATTTAATAGTTTATATGAAGGGACAATTAGCCAACATTTTGATAATAATAAACAATCATAACGAGAAAAATTAGAGATAAAAGTCTATTATTGAACTAAACTGTTTTCTTTACTTCACTCTTAAGAAAAACTACAACTATTTTCGGTTTTTCAAGTAATAAAGAATTAATTATTACTAATTCAGAGATCATTTGATGAGAAAATACTTTTCAATGAAAATGATTTTGTATAAACGAAATACATATGTATAAAAAGGGAGAATTATTGATGAGAATTCATAAAGTCATTGTTCGTCATGTAAAAATGCCAATGAAAAATCCATTTACAACAAGCTTTGGCACGTTACATGATAAATCTTTTTTATTGTTGGAAGTTCACACGGATGAAGGAATTGTTGGATTTGGTGAATGCGTTGCTTTCGAAGCGCCGTGGTATAGTGAAGAAACCGTAAAAACTTGTTGGCATATGCTAGAAGATTTTTTGATTCCAATGATTTTACAGAAGAACATTCATCATCCAGATGATGTAAGTAAAATGTTTGCAGGTATACGGAAAAACAAAATGGCCATTGCATCGATTGAAGGGGCAATTTGGGATCTTTACGCACAACAGTCTAATCAACCTTTAGCAAAAGTCCTTGGAGGAAATAAAGAAAAAATAGATGTAGGAGTGAGTCTCGGTATTCAATCGACAATCGAAAAGCAGATTGAAGTGGTCGGGAAGTACATTGCAGAAGGATATAAAAGAATTAAAGTCAAAATAAAGCCTGGATGGGATGTGGAAGTCATCAAAAAGCTGAGGGAAGCATTCCCAAATGTTCCAATGATGGCAGATGCGAATTCAGCATATACTTTAAGAGATATCGACTTATTAAAACAGTTGGATGAGTATAATTTGATGATGATTGAACAACCGTTAGCTTATGACGATATTGTGGATCATGCGACACTTCAAAAGCATTTGAAGACCCCTATTTGTTTAGATGAAAGTATTATATCTCTTGAAGATGCGCGAAAGGCGATTGAATTGGGTAGTTGTGGTGTTATAAATATCAAAATTGGACGAGTTGGAGGTTTGTCTGAAGCAATCAAAATTCATGATTATTGCCAATCAAAGGGCATACCGGTTTGGTGTGGTGGAATGCTCGAGGCAGGAATTGGCCGAGCGCATAATATCGCTTTAACATCACTATCAAATTTCGTTTTACCTGGAGATACTGCAGGGTCAAGCCATTATTTTGAGGAAGATATCATAAATCCCGAAGTTGTTGTGAAAGATGGAACCATTCAAGTGCCACAAACTGTAGGAATAGGGTACGAGCCTAATAGAAAGATAATTGAAAAATATACAGTTTCCTCGAAAGTTTACAATTGAATAAGAGCATTCCAAACGATTATTGAATTAGAGAAATGGGGGAAATGGTGAGGAATAGTTTAAAAATTGGGGGAGCATTTGTCGGGTTAATGATCGGGGGAGGCTTTGCATCTGGACAAGAGATATTACAATTTTTTATTTCCCATGGCTGGTATGGACTGTTTGGGGTTATCGCTGCTAGTGTACTATTTTCTTTTTTAGGAATGAATATAGCAACATTAGGATATTCTTTGAAAACAACATCCCATAAAGAAGTCGTACTTTATATTGCAGGTTCAACATTCGGCTCGATCATCGATTGTCTCATAACGGTGTTTTCTTTTTGTATTACGGTTGCTATGTTTGCAGGGGCAGCGAGTGCTTTTGAAGTGCTATTTGGAATAAATGGTTTTATTGGTAGTTTCTTTATGATGATATTCACAATTTTCACACTGATGCTCAATGTAGAAAAAATTATAAGTGTACTTGCCCTAGCAATCCCCTATTTAATCATCGTGATTTTCATACTAGTGATAGCTTCAATTTTAACGATGGATGGTAGTTTCAATGAACATATAGAAATGGCGAATCAATTATCAACAGGGCATTGGCTATTAGCAGCACTTTTATATGTTTCGTATAATTTAGCGGTAGGGTTGCCAATGCTTGCGGTAATGGGGAGTACTGTGAACAGTAGAAGAGAGGCAGGAATGGGTGGAATTATTGGTGGATTATTAATGGGCATGTTGATCCTATTAGTTTATGTGGCGCTAATGGCAAAAATGGATGTGATTTTTGGGAAGCCGATGCCTACATTAGTAATTGCCTTACATATACATCCCATTATTGGTGTGCTGATGGCTATTACTTTAATTATAATGATTTATAGTACAGCAGTCGGTGTACTTTATTCTTTTGTCATTCGATTTGTATCACCAAAGTCCAAAACGTATAAATATTTTCTCATTGTTTCTGCCCTCATTGCATTTTTTGCAAGCTTTATCGGGTTTACTACCATTGTGAAAACTGTGTATTCCATTATGGGATATTTTGGGTTTGTCGTAATAATCATCACTTGTTGGATGTGGCTAAAAAGAAAAGGGAGCTTAACCTGAGGCAATTCTCAGGTTTTTTTATTTATGAAAGAACCAATCAGTCATGATTCACATATACAATGGGGTAACGGTATTTTACTCGTTAGGAGGAACAACATGTATCCATATTGGCAACCACATCAGTTTGACATCTTGCCTAGCTTAATGCCCCCCTTTGACCAATCAAAAGGCCCCTCTGTAGTAGCTTATCAATTGAGTGACGTTACCGGTGATGGAGTGCTTGATGGAATTTTTCTGATAGCCTCAAAACTCGACGATAGTCCTTATTTAAGCAATATGAGTCTAGTTGTTCAAAATGGTTTCACCCATGAAATATCCGTATATCATTTAAGAGATGTAGCAGGATATAATCCAACGATTTGGACGGGAGATTTAACTGGTGATCAGGTAAATGATATTCTAGTAACTGTTCAATCCGGTGGAAGCGGAGCGATAGTCTTTGCTTATGTATTTTCGTTTTTACATGGCAAGTTAGGGAAAATTTTTGATTCTATTAAGTTTAATGAAGAACGGCAGTATGAAGTAAACTATAAAGACAATGCAGAAGTAATGGTAACGAGCAGGAATCCTAACATACGTTATCTATTAAATATTCGTTATAAAGGAAAAGAGTATTTAAATGAAATATATGATTCCAATGGAAAGCTAAAGGAACCTATTCAAGGTTGGGTAGATCCTGCTAGTGGGATATATCCAATTGATCTAACGGGAGATGGGAAGTATTTATTATTAACGATGGAAAAAATCGCCGGGAGATATCATGCAGATGGTTTAGGATACGTTGAGAACGTTTTAAATTGGAATGGACGAGAATTTGAAGCGGTGAGTCAACATGTTGCAATTAATGGAGCAAGTTTCTAATATATTTTCTGCAAATAAGTTAAAATGGTTTTGAATATAGTCAACGATTAATAAGTCGCTTCTTCAATGAAGCGACTTGATTTTTTTTGATTTCTCTTAAAAAAATAATAGTCTACTGTTGAAATAAATACTTGTCAAAATTGGCTATTATTATATGGTTAGACTTTAGGGATGCAATGTAATGCTTCCTCTGTGCTTGAGAAAGGTGGCCGGATTAATAGTAAACGTTCAATATAGTTTTTTACTTCTTCAGGTAATTGTAATTCTTCTTGCCAACTTCTCTCTTTACTTTCTGTAGGAGTATAGGATGAGTAAAGTAAAAAGAGTAGAAAATGACCGAGAAAATAAAGATCACTACAATGATTTGCAGCCTTTTTTGGATTTTTAACTTCCTCAATCTTTTGCTTCGGGTTTAAATAAGTAGCTAATCCAAAATCAATAATAGAGAGCTTTCCTTGATGGACTAATACGTTAGGGATTCTTAAGTCGCGGTGCACAATACCTTTATGATGAATTTGGACGACCATTTCTAGAAGTATTTTTAAAATATGAAGGGATTCAGGTAAAGAATAAACATGACCTTCTTCAAAGATTGTTTGCTCAAAAGTGCGGCCTTCCATATAATCCATCACGAAAAAAGGGATATTTTCAACTTCATTTTCAACAATGACGGAAGGGACAAAGGGAAAATTCAATTCTTTAAGAATTTGGATTTCCTTTTGAAATCTTTGACGTAATTTCTTAGAATGTCGATATTTCGTTATTAGGCGTTTCAGGACATATTTTTTTCCGGTCCGCTTTTCTATGATTAAATATGCTATACCATAAGTACCAGTACCAAGTACCTCAGAAAAACAATAATTTGTCTTTTCATCTATATACCTTTTAAATATTCGATGGTACTTGTTTTCAAGAAAATATCGAATCATCGTTTAACTGCTGAAGAAACTTCTTGAACTGAAGAAGCTACCGGAACGAAAAATACCACTGCTTTTATGTCCACGTTTGTAATAATGATGTCCGTAAAAGTTATGCCTTTTTGTGAATCTTCTATAGTTGGAAGAAGAATGACGTTTTCCCCCTATGATGGACTTGAAAAATTTATCGATCATGCTAAACTTCCTCCTTTTCAAAAAGCCTTTTTTGAATATGTACGAATTATCAATAAAGAAGTTTCATAAAAAACGATTCGACGACAGGAGTCAACATATTATTTATCACCCATTAGGTAGAATTAAAGAAAAACTTAAAAAATTTTGAAACCATTTTGATAGAATCTTCGTATCTATAAACAGGTCACATAAATTGGTAACAAAGTATAAGGGTTTCCAGTAGAGGGATATGTTACAATTATTGTAAATGTGGCTAACTATTATGTGTCGGAGGAGGAGAAAAATGAAGAAAACAAGATTCTTTTCTATTTTACTAGCAATTGTTTTATTGTTAGCGGTCCCGTTTGGGAGTGCAGGTGCAGCTGGCTTTACAGATGTAAGTGGTAAACATTGGGCTTCATACGAAATCAACCGCTTAGTAAGCAAAGGGGTTATTAAAGGGTATGAAGACAATTCGTTCAAGCCAAATCAAACTATAACACGTGCTCAAGCTGCAGTTATATTATCAAGAGTATTAAAACTTGATACAAGCAAAGATCCAAAGATTGTATATAAGGATGTTTCAAAAGATTATTATGCATATGACGCTATTGCTGCTGTAACAAACGCTGATATTATGAAAGGGTCTAATGGTGAATTCAGACCGAATGATGATGTTACTCGTGCACAGATGGCGATTATTTTAACAAATGCCTTCAAATTAAAAGGTAATGGAACAACATCTTTTAAAGATGTAGCGAAAGATTTCTATGCATATGAAGCAATTGATGCTCTGTATGCAAATGAAATTACAACGGGTAATGAACAAAATGCCTTCAATCCAAATCAACCTACGACACGTGCTCACTTTGCAGTATTCTTATCAAGAGTATTGGATAAACAATATGCAAATGATCCAATTGTACAAGAACTAAAAGAAATTTATCAAAAAGAATTTGAATTGAATTCTTATGAATTTGAAGGAACAATGAATTACGGTTTTGAATTCCCTACAATTGAGGGAGCAACTGAAGAAGCAACTGCAATCTTTGATATGTTTAAAGATATTCATGTCGATTTCAAAGGGGTTTATCAAAAAGACCCATTACAACTTGAAATGGATATGACATTTAAACTAAACGGACCGTTCCCAATTGGTGATATTAAACTGCCAGTTGTGATGACTGCTGATAAAATGTGGATTCAAATTCCTGAACTGCCATTTGCCCCAACTCCAGAAGAGTATAAAGGTAAATTTATTGAAATGGATTTTGCTGAGCTTTCAGAAGTAACTGGACAACCTGCTCCTGTAATGGATATAGAATTACAGCAAAAACTTAATGAAGAATTGTTCGATCTCTTCTTTGATCACTTCGGTGGGGAGTATTATGAAGAAGTATCTAAAGATGCAATTCAAGTACCAGAAGGTATTGAAGTAGACAAAGTAATTAAATTTGAAATGACGAATGATGAATTAACGCCTTTCATTCAAAAACTATTTAATAAAATTTTACCTGAATTCGTTGCATTATTGGAAAACCCAGAATACGCCAAAGCACTTGGTGTTACTTCCGAAGATATCGAGATGTTAAAACAATCACTGGAAGCTGCAGAATTAGATATTAAAGATATTGTTGGTGAAATTAATAATTACGTGACATTAAATGAATTGAAAGAATATATTGCTGTACATCCAGAAAAATATATTGGCTATGATGTGTTAAATTTTGATATAGACTTTACAATGGAAGGCGAAACATTCGGATTAAAAATAAACTATAAAATGGGTAAATCGAATGTAAATGAAAAACCAAACTTTGTGATTGGTATACCAGATGCGACAAAGATTATTAAGTTTGAAGATTTAATTAACTTCGAAGGGGTCATTGAAGATTAATTTCTAATAATTTAGTACGAGTCTTTTAGTGTCCATTTTGCCGCACAGTGCATGTTAAGTGTCCTGTGCGGTTTTTATTCAGAATGAGAAGTGATGAAATAGAAACATTTAAGTTAATTCGAAACAGAAAAATAAAATAAATGTGAAAAGTAGCTAAGTAATACTTTAATAAAAATGATTTTTTTGTTATTATAACAATAAAACATATAAAACAACTTGGTATACTTTGGTTGTTAATATTCAACAAAAGGTGTTTTTAGGATACAAACACATCTTTTTCTCCTCTTTCAATGAAGATGAATATATGCCTATGTAGCGTTGAAATAGCTACATACATTGAAATTAGCTTGAAGAAAAGGGGGAAAAAGCGTGTATCCTTTTTTTAACGACAATGATAATAATAATCAATTTGATTTTGATGATGATGTAACGCGTAGAGGGTTTCAAGGCCAGCCATCAAGGTTCCCAGGTATGCCAGGAGGATTCCCTGGTGCACCAGGGGGAGGCCAAGGCGCACCGGGAGGATTCCCAGGTACACCAGGAGGATTCCCAGGTACACCAGGAGGATTCCCAGGTACACCAGGTGGATTCCCAGGCGCACCGGGAGGATTCCCAGGTACACCAGGAGGATTCCCGGGTGCACCAGGGGGATTCCCAGGTACACCAGGAAGACCACCTGGAGGACAAATGACTCCACCTGCAGCTCCGCCTCCAAGTTTCACACCTCAACTTAGCTCATTCCAAGGAACAGCTGAATTTGGTCGTCGCAGTGGAGGACGAGGAATTGGGAGATGTTTGTTCCGCAATACTTTTATTTGGTTAACGAATGGTAATAGCTTCTGGTTCTATCCGATGTTTGCTTTCGGTAACTCAATTATTGGTTTCCGTTGGAGAGGAAATCGAGGTTGGGTTTACGATGTATTAAATCGTCAACGTATTGCATTCTTCCAATGCTATTAATTTAATGATATACAATATTGAATTTCAATGGATATGCCTATGTTTGAAGTGAGCGATTTTCCGCGTCACTTTTAAACATAGGCCGTTAACTCTAAAAATAGTTCTACTCCGTTCATTATAAAAAGAATAAGTAGTTCTTTTTTTTATTTTGAAAGAATAATAATTAGAAAGAATGAAGGAGGGTAGCAAGAGTGGAAAAAATACAGAAAACCCGTGAAAAGCTTTTGCAAAGTGTTCGTTCCTTGTCTAATGAACAATTAAATGCAGTACCTGAAGAAGGGAAATGGTCAATCGCTCAAGTGTTAGAGCATTTATATTTAATGGAAATGAATACGGTAGATGGAATATTGGAAACGCTATCAAAAGATGAATACAATCCAACTGAAGAAAAACCCCTTTACCATATATTAGATCGTACGGTGAAACGAGTAGCGCCAGATGATTTAACACCTTCAGAGAAATTTCAAACATTAGAAGAGCTTATACAAAAATTAGAAAAATCTAGAGAAGCATTGTTGCAAAGTATTGAAGGTGTTAGTGAAGAAGATTTAGAGCAAAAATCTTTTATTCATAGAAGGTACGGGCTATTATCAATACGACAGTGGGTATCATTAATTGGCTATCATGAAGAGCGTCATTTGCAACAGATTGAAGAAATAAAAGGGACGTTATTAAAGAAGGTTAATTAATGAAACACCTTCGATTATCGTAGGTATAATCGAAGGTGTTTTTAGATTTTAGGAAGAAGTAATATGCTTGTTGTCGAAACTGAAATGTTAACTTGAAAAAACTGTTTCTCCTCTACTGCTTATGTTTCTTCCACTATTTCTCGTTTTATCCTCGTTTAAATTTGCATGATTACCACAACAATAAACTAGTAACATCTTATTAATGTGATTCTCAATTCTAGAGTAAATATCCCAAACATAGAATAATTTTTTTCTAAATGAATATATATACTATAAAGTTGTGTCCATTTTATTACGAAAAAGGAAATTTTTATAACAACATATAAAAGGGGGGAGGGCTTGAGTTGCCTATGGTGGAAATGGGATTTTCCATACTTATTTTGTTCATCCTTTCACAAGCTTTTATATATATACAAACAAAACGTAGAGAAAAATCAAGAGAATATAAAGAAATTGCTCAACATTTCGTCCTGCCATATTTAAATGAAGTGTTATTATTTATCGAGTTAAAAACTGATCATCGCAAAGAAACAGGGGTACCGATGATTGAAATTAGTTCAGATGAAGTCGTAGGTAAAATACAGGAAAAGATTAGTTATGGAAATGCGAAGTTAATGAATGCGCTTTATCGTTACTTTAATTCGGCAGCGTATTTTGAAGGTCGAGGAGAGGCAAAAAATCTAGCGACTTATGAGGTGTTCTATCATTATTTAGATCATGCTTATAATTCGATTGAAAAAAGCGAATTCAAAGACGAGCAATTATTAAATAACATATTAAAATGCCAAAAAATTTATGGAATTGCTTTCGTTTTGACTTCCATTTTAGGCAATGATGAATCGTTAAAAATTCTTTCGTATAAATGGCTTTGGAGTCATCACTTTTTAAATAAAATTCCACTGCATTTATTAGAAGATTTAATTCATAACTATAATAATTCAAAAACAGAAGAGCATAAGTTGTTAAAGTTTTTAAATATTATAAAGCAAGATTTCCATGAGTCACCAGAGATCGATCGATTCCATGAATTAAAAAATTATTTGGAAGAAGCTTTCATAATTGTAGAAAAGCGCTGGTTAAATTATAGTAGCTAGTATTGGCTACTTTTTTTATTCATATTTTACTTTTAGTTTCATATAAAAAATGATAACTTCTATTTTTGTGAAGTTATTTATATATAATTATAAAGGGTTTAAGCGAGTCAGCACTAATTTATTTAGAAAGTAAGGTGAAACAATGAGAGCTTATATTTTAAAATTGACATTCGAAGGAATTAAACCAGAAGTTTGGCGAAAGGTGATTATACCGGTTGGAGCAACCTTTAATCGACTGCACGAAACGATACAGTACGTAACAAATTTTAAAAGCTATATGGAACCCTATCATCATTTTTGCTTCCCTTTGGAAGATGTTATGATCACAAATAATGAAGAATTAATTGAACAGAAAGAATTGAACGGAAAAAAGGTAAAGCAACCTAGCCGCATTAAAATTGATCAATATATTGAGAAGAACGGTAAAATTCTTTATCAATATGATTTCGGGGATAATTGGGAAATCACCATAACGTTAGAAGATACCGTAGATGATTATTATTTTGGCTATCCGACTTTGCTAGACGGCGGAGGTATGGCACCGCCAGAAGATGTTGGGGGACCAGTTGGATATATGAATTTTTTAGAAATTATTCATGACCCAACTCATCCACAATATACTTCAACTCGAGAATGGGCTGAATCGGTCGGATATAAACCGTTAAATATAGACCATATTAATTCTCTTTTAAAACATGTAAAATTCAAAAAGACAGAATGGGAACATATTCATCATGAAAATTATTTAATTATATCTGACAAATATAGGGGTTCTGAAGTTATCGATCCAGAAAAAGTAGCGAATAAAGAATTAATATATGACTATATTGTAAGTTGTACGAACTTATATGGAATTGTTCCAAATTATAAAGTAATACACATTTACAATTTGCAAAACAAGCCAAAAATTACGAGTAAAGAATTACAAGCAATTACAACGGATTCAAAATATAAAAAACTACTTGAAGAAGCTAATGTCGTTGTAAAATTAGATCGTTTTATTCATAAAACTCTTGAAGAGAACAATATTACGGAAAAATTGGAACAACTTGTGGTTGGGAAGCCATTTTACATTCCTGAAAAAGAAGAATTACTGCGTTATAAAGATGAGTTCTATTATGAAGAAACGAAGTATCATCGAGAACTTATTAAAATACTAGAAAGAGTTGAAGGGCTAGAAAGTAGATTGATTCAAGAGTTAGTGGATGATTTTGTATGGAAAATCAAGGTGATGAATTATAAATTTAATATCATCATGAGGGAATTTTTAAATCAATTTGTGTTTGAAAATGTCAATCAGGTTAACGAAATAACAAGGGTGATTTTTTCCATTGCAAATACTACAAGACTTTGGGACAATCGTGGGTATACTCCAAAGGAATTAACAGATCTTTCAAAACCAAAACAAACGAAAGTAGTAGTTGGTGCTAAAATTGGCCGCAACGATCCATGCCATTGCGGAAGCGGGAAAAAATATAAAAAATGTTGTGGTAGGTAATTAAAAAAACCAAGGTGATCAGCCAAGATCTCTTAGAGATTTATTTCACCTTGGTTTTTATTTTATTTAATTTCAATGCTACCGCTAGATACTTCTAAATCGATATTGTATTGTCCAGTTCCATGAGTGCCTCGTAAACGATTTTTTTCTCTCACTTCATTATTTAAAGGAAAACGATTATGAATGTTTCCGCTTGAAATTTCGCCAGATAATGTAAAGTCACTATCATCTGGTAAATCGAGTGCAATATGGCCAGAACTTACTTCTGCATCTATATCACCTATTAAATCATCTACTTGAATGGAAATATTTCCGGATGAAACATCAATCTCCAATTGGCCTGTCACATGTTTAATATTCACATTTCCAGAATTAACATCCAATTCAGCTTTATTTGCTTGTAACGAATCGATGCGAATGTTTCCTGATCTTACATCCATTTTGAATTCATGGAGTTCCATGTCTTTTGATAATTCAAAGTTAATGTTTCCAGAACGAACATCAAATTCTAAATCACGATTATAGTTTTCAGGGATTGTAATAATAAGCTCTGTTCGATCCCCGAAATTGAAAAATTCATACCATCTGCGATCATATTCTATTTCAATCGTATCGTCTTTTTTAGAAAGGGATACTTTGCCTTTACCTTTTAATTTCGCTTCAACATAATCTTGATTTTTAGTAAGTATTGTTGCATTTGCTCCTGCAAGATCTAACTCGATTGTATCAATTTCATTTGTAACTTCCGCTCTATAATCTTTTGAAAAGAATGAAAAGTGACCAATACTAATTAAACTAAAAAGCAATAACATAACGACGATGGCTAAAAGTATTTTCTTCACAGAAAACCTCCTAAATATTTTTGTTTATATCAACATATTAGATAAAAAGGGGATGGCCAACAACAAACCGGGGGTTTATTTCTTTATAGGTCTCGAGGTGTAGAAGAAATAGAAGCATTGAGTAAGTATTAAAGGGGAAAAATGTAAAAAGTCGAATGGATAAAAAATGGATATATACATATTCACTACCGTCGCATAAATGATGTCTGAATTTTCAGTTTTATTTTTTCTGGACTTTAGAGAAAAAACGAAAACACCTAAGCGAGGGTAGTAAACATCCATTTTTTTACTATAACCTATGACTTGTG